>CAYYUI010000065.1:5822-7429 GCA_964474705.1 uncultured bacterium | reverse complement strand
ATGAACTATGTGACCTTTGCCGCCATTGTGCCGGTCGGAATCGGCGACAAGCTGATGGGTCGCTATGGCAACAAAGGTGTGGTTGCAAAAATTCTCAGCGACGACGAATTGCCAACCATCGAGCTGCCCGATGGCAGAACTGTCAAGCCAGACCTTATTCTCAACCCGAATGGCATTCTCTCGCGCAAAAACCTGGGTCAGCTTTTTGAAACACAGCTGGGCCTGCTGAGTGAACTTTCTGCCGCCGATTTTGCCCGGCTTGAAGTCTTTGCCAGACCTTTTGCGACAATCGATAAGCCCGATCTGGCCGAAGATATCGTCAACTGCCTTGAAAAAGCCGGCTGCAAAGATGGTCAGGTCGACCTTAAACTGCCGAATGGCAAAAACATCAGGGTAACCGGTGGCATACAATATTTTTGCCGCCTCAATCATAACCCCTGGATGAAACTTACGCTCAGGGGTCGTCTTGATGAAGGCAAGGGCCTCAACGGTCAACCCCGGGCAAGTATAAAGAAATATGGCGTAAAAAATGGCTCTGACGGCGGTCAGAGAATGGGCGAAATGGAAATGTGGGCCATGTTCGCTCACGGCGCCCTGAATAATCTGAAAGAAATGACGCTGCTGAAGTCGGCACGAATGCGTGGCGGCGACAGTAGCAGGCACAGATCGTTTGAACTGTTTCTCCACTACCTTTTTGCAATGGGTATTCGGGTTAACCCGGTAAACGGCAGAGTGGCACCCCTGCAATCTGTCGCAGAAGCCGAAAACTATGCCCGTGAAATGGCCTGGAAATTTACTTCTGAGCCTCAGTCGGCCGCGCAGGAGTGCTGGCCTGACAAATTCAGGCTGCTCGACTTTGATAAGATCAGCGGTGCCGATGGCAGTGTCTTCAGCCTTGAAGAAAATTTACGACCGGTCAACTCTCTGACAGGCAAACCCCTGAGTTTTATTGCGGTACCGCCGGCGCTTGATTTTCCGGTCGCTGCAAACCGCAAAGGCAGCTCAGGCAGGAAAGGTGCAGGCGGCTGTTCTTTTGAAAAGCCTTATCTCATAAGGCTTTATGAGGCCTTTTTTAAACAGGTCCGCGAAAAGAATGAAAAAATTCAGGAACTTTATGACCGGATTACCGGCCTTACAGGTTCTGAGCCTGCAAAAATAAAAGTCATCAGGCCGGTCAACAAAAATCACTACTATCTCTCAACCCTGCTGCTTGGCAAACAGGGCCTGGTTCGCAAAAGCCTGCTGGGCAGACGCCTCGACTGTTCCGGTCGCGCAGTTATCATACCAGCTCCAGATCTCAACCCATGCGAAGTCTATCTGCCCAGCCATTACGCAGCCTGTTTTTCGAAAGACTTCAAAGCCGGCACCTGCCTGCTCAACCGTAACCCGTCGCTGCACAAATACAGCCTGAATGCGTGCCGGATCAAACAGTGGCCGGGTTGTAAAAAGAGCGGTGAACCACCAGTAATCGGTCTGTCGCCACTTCTGTGCGGTCCTTTTGGCGCCGACTTTGATGGCGATACCATGGCTTTTCACATGCCAATCAGTTTTCAGGCTGAAAAAGAGCTTGAAGAGAGAGTTTCATTTGCGCAGAACTGCTTTTCTGC
>CAYYUI010000065.1:0-5722 GCA_964474705.1 uncultured bacterium | reverse complement strand
GTAACTCCCCGCAAAAAAGTTCAGAAATTCAGAAAAAGCTTGTCGAACTTGCCGGTCGACTGCGGTCTGATTCGAGCTTTTTCGATATCCCGGTTTCGGGTGCCAAAGATGGCAAATGTTCAGACCTGCGACAGATGACGGTCATGGCCGGGAAAATAGACTGCCTTTTTTCTGATCCTGAACTGGTACCGCAAATGCGCGAACCTGAAGAGGTTAAGGGTCGGTTTCTGCAGGGCTTCAACCCTGATGATTTCTGGTCTGCCTGCCGCGAAGGCCGAAATGGCATGGTGAAAAAGAAACTTGCCACCGCTCTGGCCGGGCACTTTACCCGCATGCTGGTTGAGGCCGCATTTCCATGGCAGGTCAGCAATATTGATGATTGCGGTGCTACCGAAGGTATTCAGTTGCCTGAAGGCAAAACCGCCGGCAGAATCGCAATAAGCGGTGCCCCTGGCTACTACCGCTCACCGGTCACCTGCCGGTTACCCGGTCGTGGCGTGGCAGAATTCTGCCGCACCTGCTGTGGCAATGACCCCTCTACCGGCCAGAAGTTTGAACCGGGAACCCACATCGGGGTTCTTGCCGCTGAAACGGTCGGCGAGCGCGGCACCCAGGAAGCGATGAAAGCTTTTCACCGTGGCGCGGGCACGGCAGAGAGCAAAAATACTGATCAGAAAGAAAAACACACTGCCAGTTCCCGGAAAAAGAAATCGGCAAAAGCAGCACCAACCAGTCTGATGGATATTTTCAGGGCTGCAATGCCATTACATGCTCAGAATAAGTCAGATTCAGAAGACAGTGAATCTGCGAATACACAGGGTATTCATTTCCTGGGGCACGATGGTATTGTTGCGCGTTATCAGACATTTGATGGTTATGGCGGCCTGCTGCCTCTGGCTTTTGAGTTTCTGGCGGCCGCACGTACCGAGGGTGACCAGATACTGCCGGTTCGGCGCAGCATCAGGAAAATGGCACCTCGCTACGGTTTATACGGCATCTCCGGTTCAGAAAACTTTATAAGACTGTTAAAAGAGATGCTTGTAAATTGCGAAGAACCGCTCGCAGAGGCTCATCATCCCAAACATCTGTTACTGAATTTTCCGGCGACTGAAGAAGGGAAATAATTATGACTAAAGCCGGCGGCACAGGCAAAATTAAAAGACCGAGCGGCGAGACAATTACTGGAAAACAGACAGTAATCTCTCGCAATAAGCAACTTGAAGCGGCGCTTAAAACGCTTTCCAAACTTGCAGCCCAATCAAACGCCTCTGATGATTGGGCAGACGAATGCGAAGACTGGTGCGAACCTGAACCGGATGAGCATGACCTGGCCGAGACAGATCTGAGCCACGACGACCAGGATGATGATTACGATCAGGAAGAGGAAGATCGTTTGAACTCTGAAACTGAATGTGGTCACTATCTTGCCGAACCCCCGGAGTTTATAATTACCAGGGCAGAAGGCGCATATCGTTCTCAACTGAGGCAAAGTCTGGTAATTGACCCCGGAACAGACGTGCTTTCGAATATGCAACTGGGACTTCTTGAAGAGTGGCAAAGCTTCTGCGGCAAGTGTGTCGATTACTGGGTCGAAGCGCAGCAGAAATATCTTTATTGTCTCGACCGCCAGAAGCCTTTTCCGGGGCTCGCAAAGCGTTTTATCATGCAAAAGAACCTTGCAGAGGCAACTGGCTTTGCAGAAGACCTGATCAGCAGATGGATCAACTTGGCACCACACCCGCGAATAATTCTGCCCAACCAGAGCGTCGTCGATCTGCCATGGCTTTTCAAGCCGAAAAATGCCGGGCGAGCCGGTGAGCCCGAGAAACACAGGGAATTCCCTGCCATTCACGCTTTCTGGCTGGCAGCAAAGATAATTCGTCAAACGAACCCGGATTTTTTCCGGGGGAATGGTAGAGAAAGCCTTAAAACTGCGAAAATTAAAAAGAAAACCCTTGAGCTGCTTATTGAATACGGCCAATGGGACCGGCAGGAAATTACCGGAATTTTTGCTTCAATGCGAGCCAACGAAGCATTCAAAAGATTTTTAGACCGTGGCAAAGGCAAAGAAAAGCCGCAGAAATGCATACCTGCAGAAAAGGAATAACATGCACCGGAACATAATTTGTGTAAGCGACTGTGATGAATTTGCCAATGCAGGGTTTGAACGTGTCTTCAGATTAACCGACGAAACCGGTCGCCCTTCATGGTTTCCGGCAATCGATTACTATGACCAGACTGTGGCGAAAGGCCTGGTGTGGTTTATTGACTGGCGACAACACAAAAGCGAAGCCGCGAAAATCGTCAGTGAATTGTCTTTGCGCGCCAATACCCACAAGTTTCCAACCGCAATGATTTTTTATCTCGATTCACCCTCTGACGAAAATGCCATACAGTGCTGGTGTTCTGATTACTCAAGGGTCATGCGGCTGTTGTATGCATCTACACATAAAGGCCCTGCCCTTATAGAGGAGCTGGCGGCGGCCTGCCACGAAGAAAGGGAGCTCATCGAAAGAAATTGCGCGATTCAGGAAGATTTTGCCCGGCACCCAGCACACATAGAACTCAGCCAGGAATTCAGATCTTCCACGAACCATTTTATAACCCTCGGGTTTGGCGAAATGCGTGATTTTATGCACGACCTGAGAATGAAAATCAGGCTGATCTATCGTGAATCTATTTCCGCGCCAAAAGGGCTTACAAGAGAAAAAATTGAAATTGCAAAAGATAAATTATTAAAAGCTTTTTCGGCTGACAAAACCATCCCGCCTGAGCTGTTAAATATTTTTTCCAATGATAGATCCGTTGATTCTCCCCCCAATTTATTGCTTACCGGCGAAACCGGAACCGGCAAAACCCTGCTGGCGAGACTGATCTTCAAACTGCTTAAAATCAGTTGTGCTGATCAGCCTGTGAGCCTTAATTCTTCGGGCATCTCAGAAACAATGCTTGAAAATCAGCTCTTTGGCTGCCTTAAGGGCTCAGCTACCAGCATCACCGGCAGACTTGGCGCTGCACTCGATGCGACCTACGGCATGCTTTTCTTCGATGAGATCGGTGACCTGCCCCTGCCATTGCAGGCCCGCCTTCTCACTTTTCTCGACCGTAGCAACCTGAAAGTGAAACCTGATGGCTTCGACAAAGAAATCGGGCCTTTAAAGCTTTATATCGTTGCCGCAACCAACAAAAATCTCGAAGATGAAGTCAGGAAGGGAAATTTCAGATCTGATCTGCTCAACCGTTTTCAGCTGAAGATAGATATTCCTCCGATGAACAAGCGCCGTGATGATATTCCCGAGCTTATCAAATTCTGTCTTGCCACGCCGGCAATAAACCAGACCCTGTTAGAAGGCAACTCTGAAACCAGGCAGATCAGAAAAATTACCGGCGAACTGGTTGATTTTCTCTGCAAATGCGACTATGAAAGCGGCAACTACCGCAAACTTGAAGAAATGCTTTCAGAGTGTGTTAATTCAGCAACCAGAAATTTTTCAGAAATAATTGACCTGTCGCATCTGCCGGAAAGGTTTAAAAAACCAGCGGCACAACATGCCACCCCTTCAATGCCTTCAATTAAGAAGACCGAAGGCCTGGTAAGTGATGAGGCATGGAAAAAGATAAAGAAAATATTGCCTCCGAAACTGCCATCAGGACCAAACCGGACCAATTACCGCATGACGGTCGAAGGCATACTCTGGCATGAAAAGAACAGTAAGAGCTGGAAGTCGATACCGGCAAGATTTGGGTCGAGTTCGACCTGCTGGCGGACCTATAAGAAACTCATTGAAACCGGTCTCTGGGATAGGATCAGGCAAATAATCGAGCAGAATTAACCGGAAATTTTAATCGGGCTGCCTCTTTTTAAAGTGGGGGCAGCCTTTTTTCATGTACACTTTTTATTGCCACCAAGCGGCAACAAGCGATTTTAACTTGGTTGTCCGAATGCCTCCCATAAATTTCGCATTTGAATGTAATTGAAAATTTAATTTTAAAGGAGGCTTTTATGAAAACACAAACCGGAGGCTGCTTCGGACCTGTCGTGCCCGTTTTCCCCTTCCCCGTCGATGGTTACGATGACCTCGACCCTCTCTGCCCCGTGTATTTCTAAGGGGCGGGCGGCGGGCCTTCGGGCCCGCCATAAAAAAAGTCAAAAAGGAAATAAGCGATGGAAAGAAGTAATTGGGGTGAGCGTCAAACTGGTGAACTGATTGAAGAATGCTGCCGCAAAAACGGCTGGAAAGTATGGTTTAACCGCGTTGTTGGCCGCAACCGACTGGAAACGGATGCAATCGTTGCCACAGAAAAAGCCGTATTCGTGATCGAAATAAAAAATCTGTTTGGTGAAATCAGGCCCGATGGCTTTGGTCACTGGCTGTTACGCAATCTTAAAAACCGGCTGGTTAAGGTTAAAAGTGGCTGGCAACAGGTAATTTACCGTGTCGATCAACTGAAGAATCTTTTCAGCACCAGTCTCGGCAGAAAAAATAACACACAGATTCTGCCAATTGTGGTTTTGAACAACGAAACCTGCAAAGCCGAATCTCTGCAGAATTTTGCTGCGAACTGCATCATCAAGAAGAGTCAGTTTGAAGAAACTTTGCAGCGTCTGAACGGCATGGTGCAGGTAAAACTTCATCTGGCGGCGGTATCAAGGGTAATCGGTCGCCTTGAAGCGGCATGAACGGATTCCCCTGCAGGGGAAAAAGGGAAAGTGAGAGTTTGCGACCTGTAAAGGTCTATTCGGCCTGGCCTCAACGCCAGGCCTTTTTTTCAAATTATAGCAAAGCGGCCAAGGCCAAAAACAGCGCCTTTGCCGATCGGCATGATCTGTGCCTGCCTTAAAAAATCTGCGACAACCGATGGAACTTCAGCCAGCGAAAGATTGCCTGTAAAGCCGGTGAGAGGCACTTTTTTTTCCTGTGTCGATGAGAAACGTGAAAAGTTGTTCCAGGTCAGTTCATAGTTATTGATGCTTATGTTGCGGCCCATATCAATAAAAGATCCGAAGTCAAAATCTTTCCATTCATCGTTTTCCCAGAAATATGAAAGCAATGAAGCTTTCCTCAGAACTGCCTTCAGGAAATGATCAGGTGCAAATTGCGTGTTTTTTTCCACGTTTTGCGACCATTTAACCGGCGACAGAAATTCGATTTTAATTTTCTGCGTCCCGTCAGATTTATTATGTTTATTGGGCTCAGGTGGCAGAAGAACGTGACAGGATGCACCGTTAAGTTTCCCGGGGTATAAGCGGTTATCGTGATAGATCATTTCCTGGTGGCCATCTGGCTTTAAAATCGAAATCTGCAGCAATTCAAACTGGTATCGGTCGACACCGAGCCCAAAGCGTGCCATTTCTTTAAAAGCATCAATTAAAACGGGAAAATGAGTTACGGACTTGCCGAACAGTGAAAATTCAAATGAAAGTTTTTCGTCTTTATTAAGCATTTCGCGCTGGTCGGCAGAAAAAAAGGCAAATGGGTGCGGCGGCACCTTGCTGCTTTTAAAGCGTGTGTCATCTTGCTGTCGATCCCCGAGAAAAAAATCTTTAAAAGCGCATTTTAGAAGATCGTTGCCGCTCTGGGTCTGCATCTGACGAAGCATTGCCTGGCCAAAAGAACCGCGCAGGGCAGAGCCTTTGAAAGCTGGCAATTTTGCCGGCCCGGTTGCTGCAAAATCAATTTTTAACCTGAGAATAATCATTGCTTTCTTCTGGCAGATTAAC
>CAYYUI010000064.1:0-28098 GCA_964474705.1 uncultured bacterium | reverse complement strand
CTGGCATCCCGAAGCAACTGATTTTATCGTGGTCTTAAACCGGACAGTAGTGAAAAAATAATAAGATTAATGGAGGATTCAATATGCCAAACTGTGAATGTCTGAGCGGGTGTCCCTTTTTCAATGACAAAATGCCTGATAACGAAGGTCTTGGGGCAATATTGAAAAGAAAATACTGCCAGGGCGATAATACGATGTGCGCCCGCTACATGGTCTTCAAAAAACTCGGCAAGGGAATGTCGCCGGACAACCTCTACCCGAACATGCTCGACAAGGCGAAAGAGATTATCGCCAATGCCGGTAAAAAGTAAAATTACCCCTTGAGCTTAAAACGGCTCAGCTGCTGTTTTAGCTCAGCCGACTGGCCGGAAAGTTCTTCGGCAATTGCCGAAGATTCTTCGGCGTTGCTGGCATTGTTCTGGGTAATCGAGTCAATCTGGTTCAGCCCCTGAACAATCTGGGCAATCGATGAAGCCTGCTCTTTCGAGGCAGTAGAAATTTCGGTGCTCAGATCAACCATTTTGACTGCAGTGCTGACAATTTCCTTTAAATAAACACTGGTTTTGCCGGCAATATTAGCGCCGTTTTCGACCCGCGAACCAGTATCACCAATCATGCTGGCGGTTTCCTGGGCAGCTTTGGCGCTGCGGTTAGCAAGATTTCTGACTTCATCGGCGACCACGGCAAAGCCTTTGCCGTGTCGACCGGCTCTGGCCGCCTCTACCGCAGCGTTCAAGGCCAGCAGGTTGGTTTGAAAAGCAATATCGTCGATAACTTTGACGATTTTTACAACCTGCTTGCTTGATTCCTGAATGCCGGCAATTGAAGTCACCAGTTCCTGCATGTGCTGGTTACCCTGTTCGGCTGTCTTTCTGGCATTTTCGGCGAGCTGGTTGGCAATGACGGCATTTTCGGCTGTCGTCTTGGTCTGCGATTCAATATGAATGATGGAACTGGAAATTTCTTCAAGGGAAGAAGCCGTCTGCATCGCACCATCCGAAACAGCAGTGCTGGCTGAAGACATTTGATGAGCCATACTTGCCACCTGACCGGAAGTATCATTGATATTGTGCAGAATGCGATTCAGACTTGAATTCATTTCGGCAAGGGCTTTGCCAAGCTGGTCTTTATCAGAAACAAGCTTAACATCTGAGGTCAGATCGCCGCCGGCGATGGTAGCCGCAAGTTCAGCTTTCTTCTGCTGCGAAACCGCCATCGAGCGAAAGGCGTCTGCAAGCGTTCCCATTTCGTCATTTGCCGCATAGCTGATCTGCACACCGAAATTCCCGAGCTCCATTTCCCTGGCTGCCCCGGTGATTTCGTAAAGGGGTGTGGTAACGTTATGTCGCATGATGAAATGTACAAGCAGCATGCCGATGGCAAGAAGAACCACAAACAGGCCCTGATTGAATCTTTTCTTTTCGGAAAGATAGAGACTGATGCTCTTCAACTTTTCGAGAAGCTGATTTGAAGTCATCAGATCAAGCTTTTCAAGCTTTTCTTCAATGGCAGTCTTTTGAGAAGCTACAGCAGCAGCCTGCTTCACCAGATTGTCGTTATTTTCGCCTTCGGCCATTGGCGTATAAGTTTTTACTGCCGCTTCTTCGTAGGCCAGCATTTCTTTCTGCAGATCTACATAGATTTTATAGTCAGGATGTTTTACATCGAGCAAACGCAGAATATCTGCCGTATCAGCAAGACATTGCTGCGAAGCCTTTCTGGCATCTTCAATTTTTGCTGTGTCGCCAAGTAGAACGGCATCGTTGTATTGCTTGACCAGATTCTGAAACCCATTCAAAAGCCCCTGACTGATTCTGGAGGCAGGGAATCTGGCGTCAGCTGTGGTGACCAATTCTGCCAGAACCATGTCGGTCGAGAGACTGAAAGTAACCATTGAGACAGCATAACCAATTATTATCGAAAAAATACCCAGCCACATCTTGAAAATAATCGAATTACTTTTCATAAGCGCTCCTGAACCTGCATACTCAATAAGCCAACCAAGATGATCAGCCAGGCATGATGAAAAAGATTCCTGATATTCAATTCACATAACACAGAGCTGCCTGAATAAAGGAAATGGCAGTTCGCGAACACACCGAACTGCCATTTCGTCATCTCGACACCTCATTGCCGCGATTATACGGCATTAATCATCTTATTTTACCGCAATTACCTTAACACCATCGTGCGGGGTTGAAGAAAGAATGTACCCCACCGCACCGGCATTTTCATTTACGAATTTTACCACATCTGCTTCAGAAGTTACAGATTTTGGTGGAATGCCCTGACCGGTGAATACAGCCTGTTTCCAGAAGGTCGAAAACTGTGAGCTGCTTTTTTTGATATAGCTCTTCAGAAATTTTTCATGAGCATCGCCAGCCTCCAGCGTCACCGGGACAGTCTTCATACCGCCATCCCACGAGCTTTTCTTGCCGAGAAAAATATTACCGAGATCTTTGGCAGATATTTCGCCCTGAGCAACACCTGAATTTACGATCACCAGCACTTCTTCCCCTTCGGCGTGACCGATGAATGCCATCTGGCAGAACATGAAAATGAATGTCAGTATGAATGCTATTGATTTTTTCATATTGATTCCTTCCTGCGCTTAAAAGTTATAGGTGGTCTTGAGAGCAACCATGTTCCATTTTTCTTCAGCGCCGGTTGGATTGAGTTCAGTCTGCAGCTGACCGGTACCGATGAACCAGTGATATTCTGCCTTAACGCTCCAGTCACTGGTGATGTTATACCTGAAGGAAACGCTGGTGTCTTTGTGGCTCTGTTCGGGCAGTTTGTTGTTTTTGTCAGAGAACAGGTCACTGCGGCATAATGCCCATTCGTGTTTGTCGCTGTGACGATAAACAGCCTGGAGATAAGAGCCCTGCGATGTCATCGACACCTGGCCGGTTGTGGTGGAGGCTATAGCCGCCGGTGGGGCGACCGTATAGTTCAGGGTCTGATGCGCAGCCATGAATTCACCGGCCAGCGTGATCTTGTTGATGTTGTATTCAAATGAACCGATATCGACTTTGAAGCGCAGGTTGGCATCGACATCAACCGAATAACCCGGCCTGAGAGTTGTCAGAGCCGGCATCGGGACAATGATTGGCTGGAAAACCATTTTTTCATTAGTCTGAGTGTCGACATCAGTATGCGTACCACCTATTCTCAGGCCTTCTATCGGGGTATTCCAGAGGAGTTTCGAAGAATGACAGATTTTTGAGGTCGTATCCCGTTCCGGTTCGCCACTATGGGCAACGCCGACCCCGGCAGCCTTGAGAGCCGCCAGCTGTGGTGCAGGCGTTCCTTTGGCGGCAAGACCGGCATAAAGTTTGGCGGTAGCGCCGGCTTCAAACATGCGGTTGATA
The DNA here is from genome assembly GCA_964474705.1 of uncultured bacterium. Taxonomy (GTDB): domain Bacteria; phylum Muiribacteriota; class Ozemobacteria; order Ozemobacterales; family Ozemobacteraceae; genus Rifleibacterium. Next base: position 24,727 of record CAYYUI010000064.1, on the reverse strand, counting down.
TTTCCAACCACTTCTTTAACAACCCCGGCATCCGGGTCGATATCAGCGCCACCGACGACCAATTCCATATCCAGACTGCCCTTGTCCATCGGAATGGTGCCGTAGACAGAACCACCGTTGAAGCCGGTCAGGAAAGTGCGATAGTCTTCCATGTAGATACCGGTCGGCAAAAGCACCGGAGTGCGCAGCATGTCGATATCACGATACTGATTGTAAAGGCCGAACGGAACTTTGACCCGCCCGAGTCGCAGACCAAGATTATCACTGTAACGATAGTCGCCATAGCCCCAGTCGACTTTTACGTTGTTATTGCCCTCGCTGCCGAGGTCGCGTGAAATCAGCTGCATGCCGACGCGAACTTTTTCGTCCATGTTCTTCTGGAAGTTCAGAATGAATTCATTGAACTCGGTGCTGCCATCATATGACTTGTTAAGATAGTTGTTATTATTTGTCTTCAGGTATCCCTGACTGACGAGACCGTGCATCACAATATCATCAGAGGCTGCAGCCGTACCTGCAGACAGAACGACAGCCAATATGGCACCAATCAGGTCGCGTTTTCGATATCCCATTAACAGCTCCTTCCAGAGTTTGCTATCTCGCAGCGAACCAGGTCCTGCAACCTGAATTTTCCCGATGCGATTCATGGGGCCGAAAATTATGTACCAACCCAACCAATGTCAAGGAATTTTTACAGTTTTTTTTCTAATCTGGTGGAAACAAAAAAACAGCTCCGATGGCAATGCAATCCTGGAGCCGATTATATACAATCAGACAGCAGTGCTGCTTTAACAAATAGGAGCAGCACCCGCGCCAGAATCTGCAGTCGACAGTTAGCAGGTGCTGCAGGCTGATTTTTCAGGTTGAACCCGTCTTATTCCCGGGAATTATCGATTCAGTATTCCGAGTCTTCAAGAAAATCGAACATCCAATCCCCTGAGCTTTCAGCAGTTTCACCCTGGGGGCCGGTTACGGTTGCTTCGGTATGCAGACCGGTTTCATCTACCGACCCGGTGACTTCACGGGTAAGGGTGTTGCCGCTGTCGGTTGTGGTAGTCGTAGTAACGGTATTGCCTTCAACAGTGTGGGTCGAAGTAAGATGCGCATCTGCACCCTGTTCACCGGAAACTGTTTTGTCGGTTGTGATAACGTTGCCATCTTTGGTATGAGTGCCGGCGACATTGGCGCTTTTGCCTTTCGGGCCTTTCCATTCACGGTTGAAGCTGGCTTTTCCCTCTTCTACGACAGTGGTGCCGGTCACGGTAGACTGCTGGCCACCTTCTCCAGTGACTGTACCTTCGTAGGTAAGAGTGTTGCCGCTGCGATCAACCTGCCCTTCATAAGTCCGGGTATGTCCTTTGGGGCCGGTTCTGGTGCCGGAAATATCGACGCCGGGGCCGCTCTCAGCAAGACGCTTCATGCGTTCGTTGAGTTCTGGAATCTGCTGGCCGATCTGCTGGCGTTCTTCGGGAGTCATTGCCTGCCACTGTTGCTGCAGAGCTGTTTTTCTTTCACGATAGAGATTCTGATCTCCTGCCTTTTTTGCTTCCTGGAAAGCTTTAATCTTTTCCTGGAGGGCCGCAAACTTTTCGCCATTGCCGCCTTGCTGGCGTAATGCCTGCCATTTTTCTTTAAGAGCCTGGCGGCGGGCTTTGGCGGCTTCAGGGTCTGCATTTCGCTGCTGTCGGCGCTGTTGCAGTTTTTCTTTCAGAGCTTCACCTTTTCCGGCGCTTCCCTGGCGATTCTGTTTACGTTCCTGCAGTCTTGCTTTGATGGCTTCGGCATTCTTTGCCCCCCCCTGCCCTTTGGCACGATTGCCTTTAGCGGCAAGAGCGTCAGTCGTCGGAACCATTAACAAAGCAGAAAAAACCAGAACAAAAACGACCTTTTTCATCATAGACTCCTGAAACCTCATTAAGTTCGCTCTCTATATTGGGCAATTTTAGAATCTTCAGCACCGGAAGTCAATAAGGAGGCAAAAGTCGGCGAAAACCGTGGAGAAGCACCCAACCCAGCACCAGCAGATTGCGGGGCAGGCGAAGAAACAGGTAGAGTTCAGCCGGCTTACGTGCCTGACCGCCCTGAATTGTGTTAGCCAGAGCAGCGGCAAGGTCTTCCATCCAGGCAACGGTTCCCGGCCATTCTGCCAACCCGGCAAGCCATTCACCGGGAATACTTGCCCGACCGACGGCACCGCCTATGATGCCGCCCAGGATCGCTGCGGTGGTGTCGGCATCGCCGCCGCATTCGATCATTTCGACAAGAGCATTGCGAAATTCACGCTGATGGCGCAGCCAGGCATGAATGACAACCGGAACGGTATGGAAGACATAACCGCTCACGCCTCTTTCCAGACCCATAGCAGCGGCAAATTGCCGGGTTGTTTCGCCGCGCGCCACAGATGCGGCAGATGATTCAACAAGCGCGACCAGTTCTTCGCCCTTGCCTTCGAGCAAAATTTTGAGTTCGGTCAGGTAGGCACCAGGTTCTACCCGTTGATGCTGTCTGGCCATGCGGGCAGCCAGAGCCACCGCCAGAGCCCCATACAGGGCTTTCGGGTCAGTGTGAGTTATCAGGGTTGCAGCGGTTACATATGATTTGATGGTTGCATTGTCGTCAAAGGCCGCACCGAAAACAGCCGCGCGCATTGCCGGCCCGTTACCGGCGGAAAAAACACCGCTGTTGCCGTGATTGAAACCCAACCAGAGTTTGCAGACAGCGCGCAGGGTAGCAAAACCGACACCGGCCGGCAGTCCTGGCAGCCAGAAGCGCAGGCGCCAGGCAAATGATCTGGCAAATCTTTCAACATCGCCATTGCCATCGATAAGCGACTGAGCAACCATGCAGGTATGCTCGGTGTCGTCAGAAACCATACCGTAGCCAAATATGAAGCGATATCGATCGACCGGCCCGAGCAGGCGTTTTGCCCGTTGCGGTGCCAGGCCTTCGTAAGGCAGACCAAGGGCATCGCCGACTGCTGTGCCAAGAATACAGCCTTTGATACTTTCTTCGTTCATAATTCAATCCTGCAAAACAAAACAGAGTCGGTCAACAGCCCGAGTTATCAGCAGGCATTTTATTGATGCAGTGATCAATCTGTCTTCTGCTGATGAAAGATTCTCTTTCTGGTGCACATCAGCCGGCCGGATTGATTTTAAAAGTATCTTTCAGCAACTCTCTGAATTTGCGGCCTTCTTCTGATGTTTCGCCCTTCTGGCCAATGGTATCCTGAAGAATCAGCAACAAAGATCCCCCTTCGACCTTAAAAGAATAGATTTCCTGGGTGATGGTGCTGTCGCCAATGGTCGTCATAAGCCTGGTTCCTTCAGATTTACCGCCGTTCAGTTCAATACTGCAAGGCTCGACACCCGAATTTTTCTCGCCAAAACGTGGCAGCAGCATGCCGGCCATAATTTTGTGATCCATTTCTGCCGGATATTTCTGAATCATCAATACAAACTGGCTGCCAGAAAGGTTCCAAAGACTGACATCCTTGTCATTCAGGTCTGCTTCAAAGGTGAAATGGCGAGGATACTTCAACTCGATGCCACCATAGCTGAAGGTTTTGTAGGGTTCGACAGTAAGAAGAGCCTGGAGTTTTTCTCCTTTGCAGGTGACATCGACTGGTTCGTCGGCAACAATCCGGTATTCCTGACCATCGAGCTTGAGTTTAAAGGTATCGGAAGGTTCGCGGCTTTCGTCGATTCCGGCTGGCACGGAGGCTGCCTTCAGGACAGATGCTTCAGGCGCTTTTTCTGATACGGGCGCAGCTGTGTTTTGACCGGCCGAAGGGTTCAGGGCCTGGGCACCAACGGGTCCGTTAAAAGCAACTCCCAAAAGTGCTGCCAGCAGGATTCTCTTCTTCATTTCGAACTCCTTGATTGAACGTTTCATATCATTACCGAGATTATACACGTAGAATACCCACGAAGCCCGCAAAAATCAATTAACGGGAAAATTGCCCAACCAACGACTTCTGCTTCCTTTTCTCTAAGCAGAACTCCTCACGAAGGTCAGGGATAACAAGGTGTTTTGTGGAATCGCATTCTTTAAACGTACGATTGCTTCGTCGCCATGCTCCTCGCAATGACAGCGTGAAAGTGCCATTGCAAGGAGTGAAGCGTGTCAAGCAGGTTAGTCATTGCCGCCGCTTCCACCATCCTGGCAAAAACAAACTACGCTTATGCAATCGTCTGGCCGCCATGAAACTACACAGAGAGACAATTAAGTAAGTGTTTGCCCTGCATTTCTTATATGTAGCGATTGAAATATCCAGACTTTTTGGTTAATATGCTTTTCTGTCACAGAGTTAATATTGCAAAGTCACACCAGGAAACACATCATGAAAAAATCAATTATCATACTCTTCTTTTTTGCAGACACATTGATCATGCTGTTGATTATTGCCTTTTTCGTGCCGTCGATTGGCGGAGCGGTCAATTTTGGCCGAACCTTCACCAATGAATTCTGCGTCGACTGCGGTTCCTTCAGATCTGGCATCTACGCGACCCTGTTCACCCGAAGTATTGCCCTGAGCCATGAGTCATTAGGCCAGAACAGTCTGAAAGTGCTGCATGACAGGTTTCTGCCGACATGCAAAGAGCATCGCTGGTGCGTTTTTCATCTGGCACGCGGTAGTGTAATTTATCAGGGGCACAGTGAGCCTCACCCGCCCGCTGGTTATGAACCATTCAAAAACTTCAGCAAAGACTCGATGCAGAAATTCATCGATACGCGTGCCGAACTGGCCAGCCAGGCGGCATCTCTAGTATTTGCCTACTTTAAAAATGGACGACACGCAAAATCTTTCACTGATCTGACAGCAGCAATTAACCTTGATAACGAAACCGAGATTACAAAAACGCTCTCATCGATGCAGTCTGAGCTGGCTGCCGCCGACCATTAAGTGTCTACTCTGCTTTCCGTGGGCAAAACTTTGGGCTAATCCCGGGTTGCGAGAATACGCCTGCTTATTGAATCCTGCAAAAACAAAATAGAGTTTGTTCAACGGCCCGGCATATCAGCCGGGTTGCCTTTTTGCTGACAGGAAGTCAGCGATACTCGACAGCATCAGGATAGATGCTGTCGGGTGCTACAGCGATTAGCTCAGAGCTGGCTTTTGCCTATGGCAAACCCTCACTTCGTTCGTCACAAGCTTCCGAAAAAGCAATCCCGTCTTCTCTCAATGCCTGTTTATGATTTATTAGAGGAAGCTTTAATTATGCAGTTATCAATAATTGGCTTTATGTGGAACTTCTCGCTGTAACGCGACCTTCGCGAAAGGCAAAGACACAGAATTATCTCACAGTTATCAAGATGGAAATCGCTTCGATTGCAAAAAAAAGGGATATAGAATGTTCGGTGAAACCCTGAAGTATGAACCGACCAGCGTTGGTTTGTGACCCCTTATAATTTTTTTTCGTTTGCGCACGGTTCTCCTCCTGGTTGTGATTTTTTTCACGCGACCAGTTAATATTATTCTTGAGTGCATAAATTCAAAAATCACCTGCTGCAGGCTTTTAAAGAGGAAAATAAAAGGGGTTGCCTATAATCTGCCGCGGCGTTATACTCCCCGTGAAATCAAATATGCAGGAGCCGCACTTGACTACGGTAATTGACGGAAAACAGCTTTCTGAGCAGATTCGCGCCGAAATAGCCGTTTCGGTTAAGGAAATGGTAGCCGCAGGCAGGATACCTCCGGGGCTTGCGGTTGTAATAGTCGGTGATGACAAAGCATCGCATGTTTACGTTTCGTCAAAAAAGAAGGCCTGTGAAGCCGCCGGGTTTTATTCGCGCGAAATTCTCCTGGCCGGCAGTATCACTCAGTCAGATCTGATTTATGCCCTTGATCAGCTCAATCGCGATGCCCAGATACATGGAATTCTTCTTCAACTGCCTCTTCCTGATCATCTCGATGAATTTGCAGCTCTGCAGGCAATTGACCCACGCAAGGATGTCGATGGCTTTCATCCCACCAATGTTGGCTATCTGCATCTCAATGTCGATACCTTCGTTCCGTGCACGCCTCTTGGCGTAATGGAAATGCTCAAGCGCAACTCGATCAGGGTCGAAGGAAAGAACGCTCTGGTAATCGGCCGTTCAAACATTGTCGGCAAACCGATGGCGGCGCTGCTGACCAATGCAAATGCCACGGTAACGATCGCCCATTCCCGCACCCGCGATCTGCCGGGGTTGTGCCGCCAGGCCGACATTGTCGTTGCCGGCATCGGCAAACCTGAATTCGTCAAAGGCAGCTGGATCAAAGAAGGGGCAATCGTCATCGACGTCGGCACCAATTCGGTCGACGACCCCGGATCACCGCGTGGTTACCGACTGGTCGGCGATGTCGAGTATGCCGAAGCAGCGAAGCGGGCCGCAGTCATTACCCCGGTTCCAGGCGGCGTCGGGCCGATGACGATAGCTATGTTGCTGGCCAACACGCTGAAATCGAGGCAAAATTTTCCGTAATAAGCTTCCCCGCCCGGCCCCTGGCTGTGACGTCGAAGTTCAAGATAATTACAACAAGGAATTGAATGGAGAAGTTAGACGTGGAACTGCTTGACACAATGCTGATGACCCCGGGTCCTGTTCATCTTGATTCAGAAGTGCTGCTGGCCGGTGCCCGACCATTGCGACACCACCGCACCAATGATTTCGCACCTGTTTATAGAGAATGTGTCGACCTGCTGAAAAAGTTTTTCGGCACCACCCAGCACCTGTATCTTACTACCTCATCAGGCACAGGCGGCATGGAAACGGCTATTGCGAACCTTTTCAACGAAGGCGAAACCGTTTTAACCGTTCAAACAGGCGTTTTTGGCGTGCGTTTCACCCAGATATGCGAAGCTTTCAGGCTCAAGCCTGTGGTTTTGAAGTGTGAAGACGGCAAAGCGGTCACCATCGAGCAGATCGATGAAGCGCTGAAAAAGCACCCGGAAATTTCGGGAATCACCGTCACTTTCAATGAAACTTCAACCGGTATCTGTAACGATATCAAAGCGATCGGCAATTTCCTCAAAGACAAGGGCAAGATTCTGATTGTCGACGGCGTTTCGGGCCTCGGCGCCCTGCCATTCAAAATGGATGAATGGCATGTGGACGTAACCGTTTCGGCATCTCAGAAGGGCTTTCTCGCACCTCCAGGGGTCGGAATGGTCGCTCTCTCGGACAAAGCATGGAAAAAGGTCGAAACCGTTAAATGCCACGGTTATTACTTCGATCTCAAGCTGTATAAACGTGATCAGGAACAGGCGATTCCGGCATACCCCTGGACACCGGCCATCAACGTGATGTTCGCCCTCCAGGAAGCGCTGCGCAAAATCGATCGCATCGGGCTCGACAACTGCATCAAACATTATGGCAAACTGGCCGGCGGGTTGCGGGCTGGTCTTAAAGCTCTCGGCATCAAGCTTTTCACTGAAGAAAAGGCGACTTCTAATGTTCTTACCGTATTCTATGTACCCGAAGGCATAGCGCCGAAAGATATCGTCAGTGAAATGCGCAACCGCTATGGCATTCTCATCGCCGGCGGCCAGGAGCAATTTGCCGCCACTCTGCTTAGAATAACCACGATTGGCGCGATTGGCGAACGTGATCTGCTGGGCACTATCGCTCTTTTTGAAATGATCCTGAAGAAAAAGGGTTATTTGAAACAGACCGGTGCAGGTGTCAACGCCATGATGGAATATTTTCTGAAAAATGAATAACCTGACGGCATAATCAAGGTCACCGCTGTGGCAGAAAAATCAACAATCAGTATCAAAGAAGAAATCAGACCGATCGAAGAAGTCGGCGCCGAACTGGGCCTGCTGCCCGAAGAAATCGAGCATTACGGACGCTTCAAGGCCAAAATCGGCTTTTCAACGCGCCGTCGCCTCGCCGGCAACCCTGATGGGCGACTTATTCTCGTTACTGCCATGACGCCGACTCCGGCCGGCGAAGGCAAAACCACGACCTGCATCGGCCTGGCCGACACTTTCAGAGCCATGGGGCGCAAAACCATGCTTTGTCTGCGTGAGCCGTCGATGGGGCCGGTTTTTGGTGTCAAAGGCGGGGCAACCGGCGGCGGCAAAAGCCAGCTGGTGCCGATGGACGAGATAAACCTGCATTTCACCGGCGACATTCATGCCGTTACCTCGGCGCACAACCTTTTGACAGCCCTGGTTGCCAATCATATTCAACATGGCAACGATTTGCGTATCGATGCAAAATCAGCGCCGTTCAAACGGGTTATCGACATGAATGACCGGGCATTGCGCAATATCGTCACCGGTCTCGGCGGCCCGGCGCATGGAGTACCGCGCGAAACCGGCTTTGATATCACTGCCGCTTCAGAGGTTATGGCGGCTTTGTGCCTGTCTGATAACCTGGCCGATCTTAAACAGCGTCTGGGCAGCATCATCGTCGCCTTCAATCTTGACGGCAAACCTGTTTTTGCCCGGGAACTCAAAGCCCAGGGTGCCATGTGTGCAGTCCTGAAAGAAGCCATGAAACCAAATCTGGTGCAGACCCGCTATTCCACTCCGGTTTTCGTGCATGGCGGGCCGTTCGCCAACATTGCCCACGGCTGCAACAGCATGGTTGCAACCAAAATGGCTCTGAAACTCGCTGACGTGGTGATTACCGAAGCCGGCTTTGCTACTGAACTGGGTGCCGAAAAATTCTTCGATATCAAGTGCCGTTTCGGCGGCCTCAAACCGGCGGCGGCAGTGATTGTTGCAACCGTCAGAGCGCTGAAGATGCATGGCGGCATTCCAAAATCGCAGCTCGACATCGAGAATATCGAGGCCCTCGCCAAGGGTTTTGAAAACCTGGTCAAACACATCGAAAACGTCAGACATTTCGGGGTTCCATGCGTTGTTGCGGTTAATAAATTCGGCACTGATTCAGAAAAAGAGCTGACCTGGATCGTTGAAGCGGTGCGCGCCAAGGGCGTGACTGCGGTTGTTTCCGACATTTACGGGCAGGGGCCAATCGGAGGCATAGATCTGGCAACCGAGCTCGAAAAGACCATCGCCACGCAGACCAATGAATTCGATTTTCTCTACCCGATCGAAATGCCCCTCATCGAGAAGATTAACGTAATCGCCCGCTGCTGCTATGGCGCCAAAGGTGTGACCATTCTCAAAAAAGCCAAAGACGCCCTTGATACTTTTGAAAAGATCGGTTTTCGCAAAGTACCGGTCTGCATCGCCAAAACCCAGTCATCGCTGTCTGATCAGGCCAATCTGCTCGGACGGCCGCGTGACTTTGAAGTCATTATCCGCGAGGCGCGCCTGAGCGCCGGAGCCGGTTTTGTCGTCGCCATCGCCGGCGAAATCATGACCATGCCCGGATTGCCCAAGGAGCCCTCTGCCCAGAACATCGACGTTGACGAAAACGGTAATATTACCGGGCTTTCGTAAATACAGCAAGGAGAGAATGATGAATAAAACCCCATTGTGTGCAGTTCATGAAAAATCAGGAGCCAGGATGGTGGATTTTGCCGGCTGGTATATGCCGGTTCAGTATACTTCGATCATCGAAGAACACAACGCAGTCCGCACCAACAGCGGTCTGTTCGACCTGTTTCACATGGGCGAATTCTGGCTTACCGGCCCTGATGCCATGAAAAACCTTCAGAAGATCTGCTGTCAGGATTCAGAAGCCCTGTCAGACCGTCAGATCGCTTATACTCCGATGTGCCGCCCTGATGGCACTATTGTAGATGACCTGCTGATCTATCGTTTCAACGCTGAAAAATTCATGCTCGTCGTCAATGCCAGCAACACTCAGAAAGACTTCGACTGGATAAAAAGCCAGCTGACCGGTGATGTCAAGCTCGTAGACGAATCAGCCAAAACCGGTCTGATCGCTATTCAGGGGCCGAACGCCGAAGCGATTCTGCAGAAACTCACCCGCCAGCGCCTTAAACCCATCAAGTTCTACTGGTTTACCACCGGCACCGTATGCGGCATCAATACAATCATCAGCCGCACCGGCTATACCGGCGAAGACGGTTTTGAACTCTACTACCCGGCCGAGCATTCCGAAAAGATCTGGAACGCGCTCATGGAAGCCGGCAAAGACGTCGGCATCAGACCGATCGGTCTTGGCGCCCGCGACACTCTGCGTCTCGAAGCCCGTCTGATGCTCTACGGCAATGACATCAACGACGAAACCACCCCGATTGAAGCTAACCTGAACTGGACCGTCAAATTCGCCAAAGGCCCGTTCAACGGCAGCGACGTCATGAAGAAGCAGAAAGATCAGGGCGTCGGCAAAACCCTCGTCGGTTTCGAACTCGGCAAAGGCCCGGCTGCCCGCCACGGTTACCCGATCATGAAAGACGGCAAAAAGGTCGGCGAAGTGACTTCAGGCACCATGGCCCCTACCCTGCAGAAAAATATCGGTCTCGGTTATGTGCCGCCGACCCTCAGCGCCATCGGCTCTATCTTCGACATCGAGATCCGCGGCAAGAATTACCCCGCGAAAGTTATTGAAACCCCATTTTATACCAGGGCAAGGAGTTGATTATGCAGACCCTCAAACAGTTCGACCCCGAAATCAGCGCAATCATCGACCGTGAGAAAAAGCGTCAAATGAGCCAGATCGAGCTCATCGCCTCAGAAAACTTCGTTTCAGAAGCAGTTCTCGAAGCTCTCGGTTCAGTACTTACCAACAAATATGCCGAAGGCTACCCGTCCAAACGTTATTACGGCGGCTGCGAAGTCGTCGACCAGGCCGAAGACCTTGCCCGTGACCGGGTAAAGAAAATTTTTGGCGCTGAACACGCCAACGTGCAGCCACACTCAGGCAGTCAGGCCAACATGGCCGTTTATCAGGTCGTCATGAAACCGGGCGAAACCTTTCTCGGCATGAACCTGCAGAACGGCGGGCACCTCACCCACGGCAGCCCGGTAAACTTCAGCGGTCTGCTTTATAATGTCGTTCCCTACGGCGTCACTGACGACACCGAAATTCTCGATTACGATGCGCTGACCCGTCTGGCCCGCGAACAGAAGCCGAAGATGATCATGGTCGGCGCTTCTGCTTACCCCCGCCAGATCGACTTTGAACGCATCCGCAAGGTTTGCGACGAAGTAGAAGCCGTCATGTGCGTCGACATGGCTCACATCGCCGGTCTCGTCGCAGCCGGCCTGCACCCGTCGCCGATTCCCTATGCCGACTTCGTAACCTCTACCACCCACAAGACTCTGCGCGGACCGCGCGGCGGCCTGGTTCTCTGCAAAGAAAAATGGGCCAAAGCCCTCGACAAGGCAATTTTCCCGGGCCTGCAGGGTGGCCCGCTGATGCATGTCATCGCCGCCAAAGCGGTAGCATTCAAAGAAGCCCTCGACCCCAGCTTCAAAGATTACCAGAAGCGCGTCATCGAAAATGCCCAGGCACTGGCCGCAGCTCTCAAGGAACGCGGATTCAGACTGGTTTCGGGCGGCACCGACAATCACCTGATGCTGATCGATGTGCGCAACAAGAATATAACCGGCAAAGCGGCTGAAAAAGCTCTTGACCACGCCGGTATCACGGTTAACAAGAACACGATTCCGAATGACCCGGCTTCACCTTTCGTCACTTCGGGCCTGCGCGTCGGCACCCCTGCGGTCACCACCCGCGGCATGACTCCCGATGTCATGAAGCAGATCGCCGCCCTCATGGACGAAGCGATTGCCAAACCTGAAGATGAAGCCAACCTTGCTGCTGTCAAAGCCAAGGTCAACGCCATCTGCGAAAAATTCCCCTTTTATAAATTTTAAGACCGAACAGGAGAAATTATGAGTATTAAATTTTCCAAAGAACACGAATGGGCCAAACTTGAAGGCGACACTGCGACTATCGGAATCACCGATTACGCCGCTCACCAGCTCGGTGATGTCGTTTTCGTCGAACTGCCTGCCAAAGGTGCCAAACTTAAATTCGGCGCTGTTTTCGGAACCATCGAATCGGTCAAAACCGTTTCCGATCTCTTTGCTCCGCTTACCGGCGAAGTGACTGCCGTTAACAACGATCTCGAAAACAATCCTGCTCTCGTCAATGAAGACCCGATGGGTGCCGGCTGGATCTGCAAAATCAAGGTTGCCGATGCTGCCGAATTCAACAAACTTCTTTCTGAAGCCGACTACAAGAAAATCTGCGAATAATCGCAACAGGAGCTATGTATGGCTACTTATATCCCCACCACTCCTGATGAACTTCAGGAAATGCTGGGGGCCATCGGTGTCAAAACCATCGACGACCTCTTCGCGGAAATTCCGCCTGAACTGAGACTGCAGGGCGAGCTGAACCTGCCCGCAGGCATGAGCGAACCCGAAATGACCAGAAAGGTCTCGCGTCTCGCCGAAACCAACGAAACAGTCGAAAAGAACGTCTGTTTTCTGGGCGGCGGCGCTTACGACCATATCATTCCGGCTGTGATCGACCACATACTGCTGCGCGGCGACTTCTTCACCGCCTACACCCCCTATCAGCCCGAAGTATCTCAGGGAACCCTTCAGTGCATCTACGAATACCAGAGCCTGATCTGCGGTCTCACCGGCATGGATCAATCGAACGCTTCTCTCTATGAAGGCGCCACCGCCAACGTTGAAGCGATCAATATGGCAACTGCCCAGACCGGTCGCAACAAGGTGCTGGTCATGCAGACCCTGAACCCTGAGTACCGGCGCGTCATCACCACTCTGAACGGCGCTCTCGGCGTCGAAATCGTCACCGTTCCGTTCGAAGACGGCACCGTCGACCCGGCGCGCGTTCAGGAACTGATCAGCGACAAGGTTGCTGCAGTCGTCATGCAGTATCCGAACTTCTTCGGCAGCATCGAAGATATCGAACGCATCTCGGAAATCGCCCACAATGCCGGCGCTCTCAGCATTGTCAGCGCCAACCCGATCGCCCTCGGCCTAATCGAAGCTCCAGGCAAGCTGGGTGCCGATATCGTCACCGGCGAAGGCCAGCCGCTCGGCATTCCGCTGAGCTTCGGCGGCCCGTATCTCGGGTTCCTGGCTGCTAAAAAGGCCCTGCTGCGCCGCATGCCCGGTCGTATCGTCGGCAGAACCAAAGACATTGACGGCAAAACCGGCTTCGTTCTCACCCTGCAGGCCCGTGAACAGCACATCAGACGCGAAAAAGCGAGCAGCAACATCTGTTCCAACCAGGCTCTGATGGCTCTCAACGCCACGATCTACATGAGCGTCATGGGTCGCGACGGTATCAGAGAAGTCGCCGACCATTGTTTCCAGAAGGCACATTACATGAAACGCGAGCTGGCCAAGGTGAAAGGAGTAACCTTCCCGTTCACCGGCAGTTTCTTCCATGAAATGGTCATCAAGATTCCCAACGCCCGCAAGGTGCTCGGCCGCATGACCAAAAAAGGCATTTTCGCAGGTATTCCGCTCGACAACTGGTTCACCAGCCTCAAAGACTGTGTGCTCATCGCCGTTACCGAAAAACGCAGCAAAGACGAAATCGACAATTACTGCAACATGTTAGGAGGGTTTATCAATGGCTGAACCCTTGATTTTTGATCTTCACAAAGACGGCCGCCGCGGTTATGCACTGCCGGCACTCGATGTTCCGGCACTCGACCCGGCCGACCACATTCCCACCCGCTTTCTGCGTCAGGAAATGCCCCTGCCATCACTTTCAGAGCTTGAAGTGGTCAGGCATTTCACCCGCCTTTCCAGATTGAACCACAGCGTCGATATCGGTTTTTACCCGCTCGGTTCGTGCACCATGAAGTACAACCCGAAGGTTAACGAAAACATGGCCCGCCTGCCCGGATTTGCCCACATTCACCCGCAGCAGCCTGAAGAAACCGTTCAGGGCGCTCTTTCGATGCTCAAGACCCTTGAAGAGTCGCTGGCTGAAGTTACCGGCATGGACGCAATGACCTTGCAGCCGGCCGCCGGCGCGCATGGAGAAATGACCGGCCTGCTGATCATGAAGGCTTACCATAAGAAGAAGGGCAACCTCAAGACCAAGATCATGATTCCCGACAGTGGTCACGGCACCAATCCGGCTTCATGCTCGATGGTCGGTTACGAAGTCATCAACGTCAAATCGAACGAGCGCGGCAGCATCGATATCGAAGACCTCAAAACCAAACTTGCACCTGATGTTGCCGGTTTGATGATCACCAACCCCAGCACCCTCGGCCTTTTTGATGAAAATATCGGCGAACTTGCCAGCCTGATTCACTCGGTCGACGGGCTTCTCTACTATGACGGCGCCAACCTCAACGCCATCATGGGCTGGACCCGCCCCGGCGACATGGGTTTCGATATCGTGCACATCAATCTGCACAAGACTTTCTCGACTCCGCACGGCGGCGGCGGCCCAGGAGCCGGCCCGGTCGGCGTCAAGAAGCACCTTGAAGGCTTTCTGCCCAACCCGCGCGTTGTTTTCGACGGCAAAAAGTACAAACTGCAGACCAAGTGCCGCGAATCGATCGGCCCGGTGCTCGGCTCGATCGGCAACTTCGGCGTTCTGGTGCGCGCTTTCGCCTACATCATGGTCAACGGCCGCGAGGGCCTGAAGAACTCTTCGGCTTATGCGGTTCTCAACGCCAACTACATGATGGCCAGGCTCAAAAAGACTTACCATCTGCCCTACGATCGTTTCTGCAAGCACGAATTCGTGCTGTCGGGAAAATCGCTGGCACCGTATGGCGTCAAAACTCTCGATGTCGCCAAGCGCCTGCTCGATTTCGGCTTCCATGCTCCGACCATCTACTTCCCGATGATCGTCGAAGAATCGATGATGTTCGAGCCTACCGAAACCGAAAGCAAAGGCACTCTCGACTGCTTCATGGAAGCCATGGAAATGATCGCCCGTGAAGCTGCCGAAAAACCGGAAAACCTCAAGAACGCTCCGCTGAAAACGCCGGTGCGCCGCCTTGACGAAGCCACGGCCGCCCGCAAACCCGATATCAATTTCTTCCAGAGACCTGAATAACGGGTTTACAGGCAATCGCCAGACGTGTTTATCAACGTAGGGGTTCAACATGTTGAACCCCTACGTTTTAACCGTTCAGGGCAATACCAGAAATTGCGGGGCTGATACCCCGGTCAGGAAACAATCGTGAAAACCATCGCACTGCCGCAACTTGAGGTCAGAATGCTCAAAGAGATTCTATCTTTCCTGAGACCCTCGCAGCAGCGGCAGGTCTGGCTGGTCGGCGGCAGTATCCGCGATCTGCTGCGCGGCAGCACAACGGTGCCCGATCTCGACCTGGCTACCAGTTTCAACCCGATTGGCGCGGCCCGCGAATTCGCCAGAGCCACCGGCGCCGGTTTTGTCGTGCTCGATGAAGAGCGGCATGTGGTGCGCGTGGTCAGCGCCGTTAACGACGGGCACTACACCTTTGATATCTCAGAATTCAGGGCGCCTTCTATCGAAGAAGACCTGCGTCTGCGCGATTTTACCATCAATTCGATTGCCGCACCGCTTTTCGGGTCAGGAGCTGAAGCGCTCGAAGCCGGCAATATCGAGCTCTATGACCCGCTCGGCGGCATCGATCACCTTGCCGACGGTAAAATCGAACCCAGCTCAGACCGTCTCTTCACTGACGACCCGTTGCGTCTGATGCGCGCTTTCAGGTTCAGCGCTCTTTTTGACGCAGAATTTTCGGGCAGCCTGCACGCCATGGTGGTTGCCCAGGCAGCCCTGCTTAAAGGCGTTTCCGGCGAACGTATTCGTGACGAATTCTTCAAGGTGCTCAGCGTTGCCGACAGCACACGCTGGGTGCGCCTGATGGACAAAACCGGTATTCTCGCCGTGGTTCTGCCGCAGCTGCATGCCTGTCATGGCGTCGAGCAGAATGAATGGCATCACCTCGATGTTTTCGAGCACACCCTGCTGACCCTGCAGAATCTCGAGAAACTGCTCAGGGAAGGGCAGGAGTTTCCCTGGTGGCCGGCCTTCATTTCTTATCTGCACGAGCCGATTTCTGGGGTTCGCACCTTTGCCCAGTGCCTCAAATTGGGGTGTCTGTTGCACGATCTCGGCAAACCGCCATGTAAGCGCTACGATCATGAGGCACGTAAAACGATTTTTCATGGCCACGAAATGGAAGGCGCCGCCTTGGCCAGAGACATCGGCGAACGTCTGCGTCTTTCGGTTAACGAAACCAATTATCTGCAGAAACTGGTCAAAAACCATATGCGCCCCGGGGTAATGCTGCAGCAGGGCCTCAATGAAAAACGTCTGTTCAGATTCTATTCGGAAACAGGCCGCGATGGCCTCGGTATCGCCCTGCTCTCGATGGCCGATCGCAGTTCAGCGCTTGGTTCGCTCGGCGACACAGAACTGGCCGAGTTCAATGCCGGCATTTTCCAGATCATGACACAGTTTTACGAACAGCTTAAGCGCCCGAAGCTGCCGCCATTTTTGAACGGCAACGACCTGATGCAGAATCTCGCCATCAAACCTGGCCCTGAAATCAGGCGCATTCTTGAAGCTCTTGAAGAGGCCCAGTTCAGCGGCGAAATCAAAAACCGCGACGAAGCTCTCACCCTCGCCCGCTCTCTTTTGGAGCGCTGCTAATAGAGGTTCTGATCGCCAATTACCTGAATTTAAGTTCCATGCCGACTGAAACCAGACGGCCGGGTTCGTAATTGATCGGGCCGCTCTGATTGAGATTCAGGTTGTTCTTTTTATCGTAAGCGGCAATGCCGGTTGCCTGACTGAGCTGCACGTCGTTCTGATCGGTGAGATTGTCGATGTTAAGATACAGGGCGAAATCTTCAGTCGCCTGATGGCGCAGATTCAGGTCGAGCAGGGTTGAAGAATCGACTTCGGGGTAGGTTGCCCCGATTGCCTTCGTGTCACCCTGATGTGACATCGAAAGCATTGCACTGAGCTTGTTGTAATGATAGCTTGTGCCGGCTACCGCTCTAAATTCGGGCTTACTGACAAGTCTGATATCTTTGGTTCTGTTCTGAGCTTTGTTGAAATCGGTATAACCGGCCCAGACGGCAAATTTTTCGTTAACTTTGCCATTAACCGAGAGTTCGACGCCGGCGATTTCTGCTTCCTGAACGTTCTGGAATTTATTATTGGCGTCGGCTTCAATGTAATTTTCTACGTCTGATTTGAACCAGGCCAGCGACGCCTGCCAGTCATCATTGAATCTGTGACCGAGCCTGAATTCCAGATTATCGGCATCTTCGGCTTTCAGATCGGGGTTACCACGATTTTTGTCGCGATAGAGTTCCTGCATGTTGGGGTTTCTGATGATTCGGCTCAAACCGATTCCGCAACTGGTGCTGTCGGTAATATCATAGTTCGAGCTGACCGACCACGAAGTTTTGGCATCGCCTTCGTAATTTTTATCAGAACGGCCGGTGAGATTGAGGTTCAGCTTATCGGTGGCTTGGATCGAATCATTGATGAAATAGCCGGTCGTATCGACCTTTTTGCGGGTGCCGGTCTGAAAACCGTGGCCGATATCTTCGATTTCCTGTTTGATGGCACCGATGGTCACATAGTTTTTATCATTGGCTTCAATGTTATAAAGAAGTTCCATGGTATCCATCTTGACGAGACAGTCGCCCGCGGCATTGAGAGTGCCGTTGATCAATTCTTTGTCGGTAGTGGCATAAGCATAGGTTGAAGAAAAATCCTTGTATTTGGCATAGCGCAAAGACAGATTGCTTCTGCCAAAATCTTTTTCGACCTTGTAGTCGCACAACGACATGTTCCAGGGTGCGAATCTTTCATAATATGATGGGCATGAAATCGAGCCCTGATTTTCAAGAACCGTGGCTTTGAGCACCAGACCGCAATCAAGCTCGAGTTTGCCCCGGTACATGAACATTCTGTTGTCATTGCGGTTATTTATCGTTCCGAGGTTGTCGGCGGGCTTTTTGGCATTGCTGAAATCTTTGAATACTCGTGAACCCTCATAATCGTCGATAAAGAAGGCAAACAGGTGTTCGTTCTGGTGCGCCACCCGGCCATAGATGAATTCCTGGTGTCTGGTTCCTTCGCCACCGACTTCCTGAGTGAAAGTAAGGCCTTCAAGATCAAGGGCGGTCGGCAATACGAAGTTAACGGCGCCGGCAACGCTGTTGGCACCATAAACCAAACCGGCACCGCCGGGCACAGCGGTAATTTTCTGCATTCTGGCAAGCGGAAACCCTGAAAGAGGTGAAGTTCCGTTCCAGCCAGTGTTAATTGGGCATCCATCTACAGTGACCGTCGTATATTTGCCGTCAAATCCGCGCATGGTAGGAGTAACCGTTGCGCCACGCAGGCCGCCGCCAAGCACTACTGAAGAATTCATGGCCTGCAGCATTTTGACCGGATTTCGCTGCGACTTGAGTTTGATGGTCTGTGCATCGATTTCATCCTGAGGTCGGGAAATCAATGCCTGATAAGTAGCACGTTCAGCGTCGATTGACAGATCAGGCAGCCGGTAGGCTTTTTCAGTCAGGGTTTCACTATCGGTCGACGATGCTGTTGAAGGTTCTGCGCCGACAACCGGCAGCGACAGAAGTAGAAAAGCTATCAATGCGTGACCAGCCAACTTATGTGAACATTTAAACATAATTCTCCCCTTGATTCAGATGCTATTATTCAAACCATTGCGAAACCATTTTTCCATCGCATAGTAGCACCTCAGCGCCATCCATACAAGATATTTTTATTTTAAGTTGTGCTTAATAGCACCTGAATCCTATTTGCCCCCCAAGAAATCATGTTCCGGAAGCATTATTTTTTGCCTGGCGAATGTTGTCATCAAATAGTTTTCGGCATCTGTTACCTTATCAGAACCTGCATGCACAGGCATTGCAAATTGTTTGCAGCGAAAATAAATTCTGTAAATAGTTTATGGTAGCACATACTACTATTGAATCCTGCAAAAACAAAATAGAGTCTGTTCGACGGCCCGGCATATCAGCCGGGTTGCTTTTTTGCTGACAGGAAGTCAGCGATACTCGACAGCATCAGGATAGATGCTGTCGGGTGCTACAGCGATTAGCTCAGAGCTGGCTTTTGCCTATGGCAAACCCTCACTTCGTTCGTCACAAGCTTCCGAAAAAGCACCCGTCTTCTCTCCGTGCCTGTTTATGATTTATTAGAGAGAGCTTTAATTATGCTGTTATCGATAATCGATTTACAAAGGGAATTTTCATTTCAAGATTAGATTTCTCAATCCTGCAATAAACTGCAACACCGGCACCGACCCTGAGAAAGGTTTCACGCAAACCATTCGCCATTTAAAGATCACATTAAATATCATTAAATTGCTTTAAATCTCACTTGATTGTGAATAAAAATTGACAACATATTGCTGTTTATCTATATTAAAAATTCATGTACCGGGAGGAAGTTCAATGACTTTTCGAATAAAACA
Organism: uncultured bacterium; assembly: GCA_964474705.1. Lineage (GTDB taxonomy): Bacteria > Muiribacteriota > Ozemobacteria > Ozemobacterales > Ozemobacteraceae > Rifleibacterium. Next base: position 5,376 of record CAYYUI010000064.1, on the reverse strand, counting down.
TGCCTGGATAATCATTTCGGCCTCTCTCAGACGCTCAGCATATATAACTGAACTTTACCTGGGTTTTGGTCTGCTCAGCGCAATTTTGTTCCTTTTTCCTGTCTTTGGATTCGCTGCAGAATCTGAAATTCAACAGAAACAGGAGCCGGCAGGAGCTATTGCCAGTGTTGTCACCGTTGAGGCCGACACAAAGCTGGTCATCACCGATGGCCGCGGCAAAGATGTTGAACTGCCAGCCCTGCCCCAACGCATAGTGATAACCGGCAAAGCGGCATTCATGGTTCTCAATGCCGTATATCTGTTTCCGGAGATATGGTCAAAAGTCGTTGCCACCGGCAATGACGGCCAGGGAATGGCCTCCTTTCTTTCAGCCATCGACCCTGAATACCCAGCCAAAGCCACTCTTGGCCGTGAACCGGGCCCGGAACAGATTGCCGCCTGCAAACCAGATGTGGTTCTGATGAAAAAAGCCAGCACCGAAAACCTGGGCAGATCACTCGAAGCTCTCGGTATTCCAGTCGTCTGTGTCGATTTTGAAACCCCTGAAGAATTTGACCGCGATCTTGCCATACTCGGCAAGCTTCTGGGGCAGAAAGCGCGGGCTGCGTCTCTTGGAACGCTGATAAATGAAAAACTGCAACGGGTTTCCAGCGCCCTGTCAGGCATCGATACTGCAAAAAAACCCAAAGTTCTGATGCTCTATTACAGTTCCCGCGACGGTTCGATATCGTTCAATGTACCACCAGCCGCCTGGATGCAGACTCTTCTCGTTAAAATGGCCGGCGGCAAACCTTTATGGGAAGGAATTCAGCTCGGCCAGGGCTGGACAAAAATTGGATTCGAGCAGATTGCCGCCTGGGACCCTGACAAAATCTTCATCGTCTCCTACTTTGACAAATCAGACAAAGTTGTTGCCGACCTGCTTGCCGACGAACACTGGCAGGCTCTGCGCGCCGTAAAGAGCGGCAACCTGCTCGCTTTTCCGGGCGACCTGCTCAGCTGGGATCAGCCCGACCCGCGCTGGGTGCTTGGCCTGATCTGGCTTGCCGGCAAAATGCACCCCGATCTGTTTCCAGGGCTCAACATACAGAGTGAGGTCAACAGTTTCTTCAAAGACTTTTATGGCGTCAGTGATAGTATAATCGAGAAAGTTATTCGGCCTGCTCTGCACGGAAATCTCTAACCAATTCAGGCCAACAGGGTGAAAACGCATGTCGAAGCCGCTTGAATCAAAGCCATTGCTGCTTCTCGCAGTCGGGCTTCTGCTGCTGATTATTATCTCCCTCTTTCTTGGCCGATATCCGCAGCCATATTTTATGTCGCCGCAGCTGCTGCAAAGCGATACCATGGCCTGGCGCCTGTTCTGGGACCTGCGACTGCCGCGCCTGATCGCGGCGGCCCTGGTCGGCATGACCCTGGCGGCGGCGGGCACTGTTTTTCAGACGATCTTTGCCAACCCTCTCGTCGAGCCCGGCTTTCTGGGCGTCTCGCCGGGAGCGGCCTTTGGTGCGGCGTTCTGCATCGTTTTTCTCGGCAATCAGGCTTTCATGGTGCAGATTTTCGCAGCTTTCTTCGCGGTTTCCGGGCTGCTGTTCTCTTACGCTCTGGCGACCCGCATGCGCTATGGCGGCTGGATACTGCGACTGGTTCTTGCCGGCATCGCCGTTTCGGCCCTTTTTTCGTCGGCGCTTGGCATTCTCAAGTATCTTGCCGACCCGCTCAGCCAGCTGCCGGAAATCACCTTCTGGCTGCTCGGCGGTCTTTCCAGCATCACCTGGAGCAGACTGCTGCCGATATTGCCGGTGGTCATCGTCTCTCTGGCAGTGATGCAGCTGATGCGCTGGCGCCTCAACGCTCTCGGGCTCGACGATACGACCGCTTTCTCTCTGGGTCTGGCACCGGCCCGCGAGCGCGCTATTCTGCTGTGTGCCGCGGTTGCCGCTACGGCAGCAGTGGTTTCAATAGCAGGCATGATCGGCTGGGTTGGACTCATCATACCGCATCTGGCCCGCCGCTGCTTTGGAGCCGACTGTCGTGGGGCGATGCCGGCTTCAATGCTTATGGGCGCATGCCTGGTCGTCGGCTGCGACGATGTGGCGCGTTGTATCATGGCCGGTGAGATTCCTCTCGGAATTTTGACTTCGCTGGTCGGAGCTGCCGGCTTCATGGTTCTCATGACTTCGGGTGCTCTGCATCGACCGCAATAGTGAGGCAGCAGAAAATGCAACAGGATCTTCTGACCTTCAAAAATGTGTCGTTCACTTATCCTGGTGGTGACCATGAGGTTTCACGCGGCATCGACCTGGCGGTAGCTCCCGGAACCATAACGGCAATACTTGGGCCGAACGGAGCCGGCAAAACCACGTTCCTGAATCTGGCGCTTGGCTGGCTGCAGCCACAGGCGGGCGACATAATTTTCGACGGAAAGGAAGTAGGAAACTGGGGCCGCAATGAGCTTGGCCGCCAGATGGCCCTTGTACCGCAGCGCGAAAGCAGCGCTTTCGAGCACACCGTGCTTGAAACAGTTGTTCTGGGTCGCACTCCGCATCTCGGGCTTCTTGAAATGCCAGGCGACAAAGACTTTGAAATCGCGCTTTCAGCTCTCGATCAATGCGGCCTGGCATCTTTCGCAGCGCGCACGGTCAATTGCCTGAGCGGTGGCGAAATGCAGCTGGTTCTGCTTGCAAGAGCTCTGACCCAGGAACCGCGCCTGCTGCTCCTCGACGAACCGTTTTCCCACCTCGACCTGGCTAACAAAAGCCGCCTGCTGCAGGTTATCCGTAATCTTTCCGCCCGGGGCGTCACCATTCTGATGACCACGCATGAACCTGAAATCGCTGCCGCCATCGCCACTCACCTGGTGCTGATGCGCGCCGGGCGGGTTCAGCGGATCGGCCCTCTTCACGATGTTTTAACCGGGCCGCTGCTCAGCGAGACTTATGGCATACCAGTCGAAGTCTGTGAAGTTTCGGGGCGAAAAATTGTGCTATGGTGTTGAACAGACGCTTTAATTCACGATAACTTTGGCCCTGCTTTTAAAGGAAACCCGAAAATGAAGCTTATCACGGTAGCCGGTCCGCCTTCATCCGGCAAGACTTCGGTGATTCTGAAGCTGATCGAAGCCAGCACCACCGCCATCGACAAGATTGGCGTCGTAAAATTCGACTGTCTGACCTCATTCGACAATCTTCGCTATGAGGAAAAGGGCATTCGCGTTGAAACTGGCTTTTCGGGCAAGCTCTGCCCCGATCATTTTTTTGTCAGCAATATCGAAGAAGCGGTACAATGGGGCATCAAGTCCGGCTTCAGCCTGTTGATCACCGAAAGCGCCGGCTTATGTAACCGCTGTTCCCCTTACATTCAGGGAATTCTCTCGCTCTGCGTCATCGACAATCTTTCCGGCATCAACACACCACGCAAAATTGGTCCGATGCTGAAAATGGCAGATATTGTCGTGGTCACCAAAGGCGACATAGTTTCGCAGGCAGAACGCGAGGTGTTCGCGTTCAACATCCGTCAGGTCAATACGGCGGCCAGAATCGTTTTCATCAACGGCATCACCGGGCAGGGAGCTTCGATGCTGGCCGGGCAGATTCAGAATGCCCGTGAAATCAACGGCCTGCGCGACATGAAACTGCGCTTTACCACTCCGGCAGCTGTCTGTTCTTACTGCACCGGCGAGATCCGAATCGGCAACGAATACCAGATGGGAACCATGAAAAAAATGGAGTTCAAAAAAAGTTGAGCAGCAGAAAGACACTCGAAACCGTAATGTCAGTTCCCCTGGGGCAATTGCTGGCAGAGCACCCGGTCTGCCGCGACTTTTTTCTGAACCTGAGAATCGTCGATCTCGACTGGAATCTGCCCCTGCATGCCGCCCTCGATAAAGTCGATGCAGAGGCAATTTCCGAGTTCGGCCTCGATCGCGAGACCATCGTGCGTGATTTTTGTGAATTTTATACCACCTTTGCCAGAACCGCTGAGCAGGGCATAAACATCAGATGTCTGACGATAGCCGGCGGCCACGGCAAATCAGGAGAGCCCGAACTGGCCGAACTGACCATATCGGTCGGCGAGGTCATCAGCATCGTCGGCCCGACCGGTTCGGGCAAAAGCCGCCTGCTCGCCGATATAGAGTGCCTGGCAGATGGCGACACGCCCACCGGTCGCCGGGTATTTCTGGATGGGCGAAAACTCAGCGAAGAAGAACGTTTCAAGTATGAAGGGCATTTAATTGCACAACTTTCACAGAACATGAACTTCGTCATGGATTTGACGGTCAGGGAATTCCTAGAAATGCACGCCAGAAGCCGCCTGTCATTCGACATTTCCGCGACGATCGACCGCTGCTTCATTTGCGCCAACGATCTGGCCGGCGAAAAGTTCTTGCTCGATACCAAAGTTACCCAGCTCAGCGGCGGGCAATCGCGGGCGTTGATGATTGCCGACACTGCCTACATGAGCTCATCGCCGATCGTTCTCATTGATGAAATTGAAAACGCCGGCATCGACCGACGTCAGGCCATCGAAATTCTGGCACGCAAAGAGAAAATCGTGCTGATTTCAACTCATGATCCCCTGCTCGCGCTCAGCGCCAACCGGCGGGTCGTCATAAAGAACGGCGGCATCAGCAGTGTCATGGTCACTTCCGACGAAGAAAGGCAATGCCTGAATGAAATCGAAACCCTTGACGCAACCCTGTTCAGACTGCGAAACTGCCTGAGGCACGGCGGCGAAATCAACCGGGAAATATTGAAAGGCAAGGTGTGACAGCATGTGGGAAATCTATGACCGACTGATTGCCGGCATTCCGGCAGACTGGACCGCCGAAGAAATAGTGCGCGGCAGCAGCCTGACCTACGTCAGGAGCCGTAACTGCATCGGTATTTCCGAACCGCGCAATTATGATTTCCGCAAGCCTGAATTCACCAGAAATCTTGAGGGTGCCCCGTTGCGCGAGGTTGCCGAATGCATAAAATCATGGAACTTTTATGAAGCCTCGATCGGCCACGCCGCCATAAATGCCTACTATAACCATATCGACATCGCTCGGGATGCCGGAGTGGCAATCGATGCTTCGCAGCATATCGAAGACCGCGTCTACGACCCGTTTATCATGGGTCAGCACGAGGTGCGCGGCAAAACGGTGACGGTCATTGGGCATTTTCCCTATATCAGCAAGCTTTTTGAACCGATCTGCGACCTGAAGATCATTGCCGGTGAAATCCCGGAAGAAGATGATTACCCGTTCAGCGCCGTTGAATACCTGATTCCAAAAAGCGAGATGGTTTTCGTCAGCAGTTCGACCTTTGTCGACAAAACCCTGCCACGGGTGCTCGAACTGGCAAAGAACGCCGGCAAGGTGACCATCGTCGG
>CAYYUI010000063.1:0-29074 GCA_964474705.1 uncultured bacterium | reverse complement strand
GGTTAAACCCTCTCAGATTCAAGAGGTGGGCGATTCAATTTTCTATCTGGAAGGCCTGTAAACGGCCACTTTTGGGCAATATCTTTATTATTTCGCTAACCGGCATAACTCGGGGCAACGAATCGCCGTCATTCAGTCTCTAATTACAGGGTAAAAAAGCATGCCATTGATCTGGAAGCTGTATTTCCAGATAGTTTGTGAGCTGTATTGAAACTATTCTGATAAGATGTGTGGCGCTGTGCTTGCTGATAAGCTTGTTAATTCTGGCTACAGTCGTTTTTACAACCGCATCGTCATCGAATTCGCTGTATTTCGATCTCCAGACGAATTCGTATGCCAGTTTCAGCAGCACTCTTCTGGAATGGCTTTGCAGCATGAATGACAAAAGCCTGGCCTGCATAGAGTTGCTTTTCAAGCTCATCCGGTTCGAGAATATATATATCTTTCCGCTGATGCCGTCAAAGAAAAATGGGTGGGACGCTTTTTCGTTTTCTGTGATTTGATTGTATTCGCGCCGGGTAATTAATTCAATCTTGTCTTCCCCAAGGCTTATGCATTCTCCTTCAGCATCGGCCGGCATTTTTTCAATCAGGCCTGTCGCATAGTCAGAGTCTTTAAAGAACTTTCTGGCGAATGCTCTGATAAAAGATGATGAATAAGCATATTGCCAGATGAAATATTTCTGGGCGTTGTATAATCTTAAATCTGCAACTTTTGCAAACACCAGAAACCACATTGGATCAAACGTTTTGCAAGAATTGAAATTGTGAAATATTTGTTCTAGTTTTGATTTATCTGGATTTGAAGGCGCTTCTAGCAATTGCGATATTAACTCTGAATATAAATGTTCGGCAGTTCCCTTTTCAAATCCAGTAAGCCTGGCAGGGCTGATGTACGGCTTTGCGTGATCGTTAGAAAGCAGGGCGAGCAGGACAAAAGCGCGGTTTACAATGATCGGGTTAACAGTGTTGTCAAAATACTTCCTGGTATGGAGGAGAAGGTTGACTGCTTCCGATATTTTGTGCCTGAACAGCAGTCCACGAGCTTTTGCAAGATTTATCACCACTTCCTCGGAGCTGTTTTTATTGGCAAGCTTGCTTATCCAGTAGTCGGATTCTTCAAATCTTCCGAGGTATTGGGCGAAAGACGCCAGCTGAGCCGGGTGTTCTGAGCGCATAAAAGTGCTTGCTGTTTTTTGCTTGATACTCCATGCTTCCTGAGCAATGTGATATGCACTCACAAATTTGCCAAGATAAAACTCAGTCAGAGCCAGATAAAACAAGATCATGATGTGCGCCGTCTGATTGGCGACTTTCTGGCTCAACCGCGCTCCAAGTTCAAGATTGGCGGCAGCTTTTTTAAACGCTGCCTGCCTGAATTCTATTATTCCGAGGTTTCCATGTAGAACTCCCAGAAAGTTATCAGAAAGCAGGCTTTTTTGAGTCTGGCATTTTAAGATTTCAACATATAACTGCCTGGACTTTTCGTAATCATTTTCGCCGAGGTACACGATTCCCAGGTATAACCGGCTTACCGTTGCCATCCGCTGGTTTTTCTCTCCTGAAAAAGCTTCAATGGCCTTCTGGTAATAAGCTTTGGCTTGCTCTTTTTTACCTGAACGATAAGCTGTAGCTGCTTCTGCAAGGCACGTCCAGCCCCACTGTTCAACAGATACCTTCTCGGCTGTCGACCATAGTTTAACTGCCTCAGCAATGAGTCCACGGACAACCAGTGCTGTTGCCATCACTGCCCTTAGTTTATGCCCATAATTGTAGTCTCCGAGCATACGATAAGCCAGCGCCAGCAAACCGGATTTGCCATGAAAAAAAAGAAACTCCCCCCAGTTATATGCCGCATATTCCACGAGTTCATGACTGTTTGTTGCAAGCGCGACAATCATGGCGCCACAGCAGGTATCTGCGTCATTTTGAATCTGGCTGGAAAAAGCTCTGTAGGCTTCCAGAAGAATGGCTTTTTGCCCGGTTGAGCCGGCAAATGGCTTGAGCCATTTACCAATGTTTTTTATCTCATTTTCCTGAAAATCTCGGTCTGAAATTTTCAGACCCATATCAGCAAGCCATGAAGAAAAGTCGTGGTAATGCACCGGGCTCGAAGAAACAATCAAATTGCAAAGCGCGTTTTCTTCAGGGTTGTCATTTATTAAAATCAGTGACTTCTGCTTTCTAAGGGCACTTATGTAACCAGGCGAATTTCTGAATATCAGCCATTCTTTATTTCTTCCTGCATAATGTGTTGGCTTGAGTTCAAGAATTCTCGCTGGAAAAAACACTTTAAGCGGTTTTTCCCAGAGTAATTCATCATTTGCTGTTCTGTGATCAAGCTTAACCGCCGAATCTGAAAGCTCATCTGCAAATTTTGAGTAACTTTGCAGCCGCCCGCTCCATGCCAGGTAAAAAGCCGCTCTTTTAACCACCGAATCAGAGAATAATCCTGCGAGCCCCAGGATATGGCAGGCGGTGCCGGCCAGGGTCTGGGCCATCTCTGCCAGCTTATCCATTTCAAAGGCAAAGTCAAGGTCGTTAAGCATATCAAGCCATGCCAGCAAAGGTTTCGCAACTGCAATGCCAGAAAACATATGGCAGATGTGGCTGTTTAAACGTTTATCAAGATCTTTTCTGTAGACAAACCGTATTTCGATTCCATTAAGAACCCGGTTACGATGCCGCTTTTGACTGATAACGCTGATCAGCAGCGGGCTTTCGCTGGTGATCCCATGCAGAAAAGCCGCAGCCTTGTGCGAAATATAATCTCCGGGATGCATATACTTAGCAACCTCTGAAACCAGCTCTCGCCAGAAGAGGATGCAGTCAGATGCAACTTTTCCGCTTTTTTTGTTGAGTTCGGGCATTGAAATTTTTCGCTGCCTGCACGCAAATCAGATATTTGTTCAGGGCCGGAAGTCTACTGGCAGATCAGGTCTAATGATTATACCACACTCACGAAATTGTGCATTTTGCAGCCCCTGCTGAACAGCATGGTTGCCTGATAAAAAAAAGACCAGGCTTGTAGCCTGGTCTGGTGTTAATTTTATAGGGGCTTTAGCGCAGAAAATGCCCATCGTTGCCGATTTTCCCGGGGCCATTCAGAACATAGATTCCGGCCGAATGATTTTTAACGTTAAATGTTATGTTTCCGCCAGTCACATTTATTTCAGTTCCGGTAATCGCGTCCCGGTAGAGTCCGTTTCTGATGCCGGTCACGGTAAAATTCTGGTCGTATCCGGTAGCCAGACCTACAACAACGTAGCTGTTGCCATTTTCCCAGTCTCTGACAAAGCTCATGCCTGCGCCCCATTCGTGCACTTTTTGCATTGCACCTTTCTGCAGAGCCGGAACGGCTCTTCTGATCTGATTCAAGCGCTGAATGTGGCCCCAGAGCGCATGCGATTTTGTCTGCTCAATTTTATCGGTCTCGAGATGGCCGCCAAAATATGCTCTGCCAGTCTGGTCCAGCGTGTCATTATTGCCGGCGACATCCTGCGGGGCTCCCTTTTTAAAGGCTATTTCCTCACCATAATACAGACAGGGAATTCCTCTTATTGTCCAGAGCAGATTATAGGAAATGGCCGCGTTGCTGTCTTCTCCGCCGTATCTGAATTTAAAATCGTTGTCGGGCCCGACATCATGATTCTGGAAAAATGTGACCAGATTGCTGGCATTGCCGTATATCCAGTCCATGCTCAAAACATAGCCGATGCCGCCGAAATTCCCTCTGCTCAAGTTATCTCTGAAAGTTGAAAAGAGAGAGAAATCAAGCACTGAAAAACCTGAGTCCGGCCCTGAATTGGGGTCTTTGGGGTCATTACCAAGCCTTGTATACCACCAGGGTCTGATCTGCGAAGGGCCATTGTCTCCGCCCAGATCGCCCCAACCGTGACCTTTTACCAGATTCTCACCAAACACAAACACACCGGGTTTGTGTTCTTTCCAGTTATTCACATAAGTCAGCAGTTCATCGCGATCCACATGCTTAACGGTATCGACTCTTATGGCATCAACACCCATGTCGAGGTATTTTCGAATGGCATTGTTGATATAATCCTTAACATTCTGTCGATCCGTAGCGAGGTCAATGCAGTCGCCTGCCATATGTTTGCGTTGCAGTGGCCAGGGATTTTCCCAGTCGCCGCCGGCAATAAATCCGTCAAGGTGATACCATTCAGGAGAGAGGGCCTTTGGGTCGATGCCAAAGAATCGGTTGGGGCTGATATTTGTTGTGGGCAACATGATGCCTGTTGTGGGGTCGAGAAGAGGTTCGATGCCTTCCGGGTCTCTGGTCAATCTTTCCCTGAACCATTTTGGCGCAACAGGATTATCATCATCCATTCTGAATTCCCATGCATAATTGCCGATGTTGTCTTTATATGGCCATTTTGGCGTCATGCCCGGTTCACGGAAATACTTGATCGGCAGGCGGTCTATCCAGACTTTTCCGCGAATTCCGTAATTTGAAGAATGATTCACGACAACATCCTGAATAACCTTTAAGCCTCGGGCATGACAGGCATTAATCAAGTCCTGGTAGGTTGCGCCCGGAGATTCAAGTCTGGGGTCAATTTTGTTCCAGTCATAGCCGTGGTAGCCGTGATAATCGAGCCCGCTTCTGTTTTCGATGGGTGGAGTTATCCATATTGCAGTAAAACCCAGTTCTTTGATGTAGTCGAGCTGCTGGATCAGACCTTTAAAATCGCCGCGCCAGTGCGGGTCACCTTTTTTGATTCTGTCTCTGTTGTAAAAATTGTTTGAAGTGTCACCATCAAAAAATCTTGTAGTGATTAAAAAATAAATGCTTTCTTCTCTGAAATCCATGCCGGACTGAGGCGGTGTCGCAGGTGGCTGCGGCGTTGGGACAGGCTCAGCCTGGTTTTCTGATCTTGCCAGCCAGTATTCACCGGTCTTGTCGTTAAAAGCAAAAACATAATTGCCACTGGTCTGGATACTTGCTTTTATATTGCCTTCAGACCTTTTTGCATGCGAGTTCTGGGGAAGTTCGGTTTTGTGATTGTCATCTCCCCAGTTAATTTTCCATGAGTTGTTGGCAGCGAACTTGTATTCTACATTGCCAATGTGCAAAAAGATTTCTGCCATCCAGATATCGCCATTTTTTATCATGGTTCCCGAAGAAGATTTCAGGTCCCAGTTGTTGAAACACCCGACAAGATTGATGCTTTGATCGGCAGAAGAAACAACAACAGAACTCAGCAGAAGAATTAGAACAAACAGAAGTTTAATTTTCACGGGTTATACCTCCCATCAATGCCTTGAAATAAGATTTTTGCCCCAGACAACGTGCTGATCGCCGCTCGCAAGAACATGCCAGCCTGCACCCGGGTTCCATTCTTTCCAGCCAATTTTCATAGCGATGCGATCATCGATTATGGCCGCATAAAGCCCTTGTTCTGCGGCAACAATCTTTAACTCGCTGCCACTGTGAATTTTGTTCTGCTTTCTTATTTTTATAAGTTTTTGAATCGGTTCATACAGCTTCCAGTCATACACATGCTCCCAGAAAACACATGGAATGCCGGGATGGGTAAGGATATATGCATAACCCTGCATTACCTTGTCTTGCGGAAAAGGCCAATGGCTTTGCTGTGAGCCGGTATCATGGTTGTCGATAAATGTAACCGCCCTGGTTGGCCACCAGCCGATCAGACCAGAGGCTTTCCCTTCAGAATCCTTTAATCGCCAGTATTCTCCCTGAACAGCGACCTGCAATATTCCCTTGGTGGTAAAATCAAACAATGTGGCTGACTTGCTCTCGTTTTGATCGAGCCAATCAGCCAGAATCTGCCGGTGATGATTCTGATCAGGGTTAAGCGAGCTTCCCTGGTAGCTCATGTTGCTCCAGATTTCGCCAACCGAGAAGTCTACCCCGGAGCCAATGTCATACATGCCTGGATACTTTACGGCATAACCCTTGACATAATCGTATCTCCAGCCTTTAAAACCGAGATTTCTCAGCCAGTTAAGCCACTCGATGATGTCGGTTTGTACGGTGGAATTGCTATGATCGATATCCGGTGCAGCATGGTAGCTTTCGCCGCTGTCTGGGTTGCCGGTTCCGCCGAACTGCCCGCTGACAACCGCCCATTGTTCCCACTTTGCCTTGCCGGAAGGAAAGTGGTAAATGTTCCAGATACCATTTTGATCCTGTTCGCCGGCGCAGCGGTGGTTAATGACTATATCCGCTATTGGCGAAATATTGCGTGCATTCAAAGCGTTAAGTGCTTCCGACAGTTGCTTCTGATTACCATAAAATGTTGGATTCTGGTCTGAGCCAAGATCGTAATAATCACCGGGAAGATAGCCCTGTGGACTGACAGAACGGGAAACCGGCGCAAACCAGACAAAATCGATGCCAAGCTGCTTGATGCTGTCTGCACGTTCGGTGATGAGTCTATACCAGTTGCCAGGTGCGCCATGAGCCTGGCAGTTCCAGCCAAACCCCTGAAGCATGACTCCCTGCCCGTAAAATTCTGACGGGTCTGCAATTGCGCAGACAGAAAGAGCAACTGATAAAACCATGGTTAACAGTGCTCCCAGGATGTTTTTAGAAACTGTTCTTGTCATCTTATTCTCTCCTTGTATTTATCTGCAGAAGTCTGGTTGTTTCTTGATTAACTTGTGGGATACAGTGTAAGCGCATGGCATTTAAATTATAAGAAACAGATTTTCAGGCTGAGAGTGCTCAAGAAAAGGAATGCCGACAAACGTTCTGTTACACAAAAAAAATAAACTCGGCTGTTCTCTGTCTGGAGTGGCTTTTTAAGTGACTTTGAATTTGTTGCCGCCAACTGCGGTGTAAACATACGATTTCCGCCAACGCCTGACGAGGTGAAGCCCATGCCAGAATTGTTCATCAAAAAGACAAGCATTTCGGAATTACTTGGACAGAAGCTCACTGAAAATTACTCAAAACGATGAAATTGCTTCGTCGCTATGCTCCCAGTAGTAATCCATTTGATTGCAGAAGCGGGTTTCAGGAGTATTTCGCTTTTTAGTGAGCAACTTATATCATTCTTTTTCGGGGCGATTGCTTCGTCTCTTCGTTCCTCGCAATGACACTTTCACACTGTCATTGCGAGGAGCTGGGCGACGAAGCAATCGTACGTTTAAAGAATGCGATTGCCTCGTCACCGCTCGCGAAGGCCAGGGATGGCCGAGTGTCGGTAAGTCGTCGGAGTGCGAACGAACCGACGAATGACAGGTTCAGGCGAAGTTTTCAATACCATTTTGTATATGTACGAATCTGTCTCTTGTTGGGAAAACTTATGGGTTGAACCGCCAGCCTCGTTATGAGTGAGCGGGAATCCAGGTAATTGAATAGGGAAAAGTGTCCTATTTAATATCCTGAGTTACAACGTTTTCCCAGCCGGCGGGAGGGGGCACGATCAGGAAACCCTTTACCCGGTTGTGCAGGGTTGCGGCCTGGCGGTCGGTGGGGTGTCCGGCCAGATAATCCTTGAGAATTTTTTCGGATTCGACGAATTTACGTTCAAGAAGATTATCTGCAGCTGATTCATAGGCATTTTTTGCTTCAATTGCCATTCTGATGATTTCGGGATCTGGATCGCTGCGGTCGGCAAGAACTTCGTAAACATTGACCAGGTTGGTTTTGCCTGCCACCTTCAAGCGGGCGAGGCGTCGGGAAATGATGGCAGATTCAGCTAAAGTAGCGGTTTCCTGACTAACAAGTATTTCAGTGTTGAAAATCTTGTTGCCCGTTTCAAGGCGGGCGGCAAGATTGACATTGTCGCCGATGACGGTGTAATCGAAGCGCATTGTCGAGCCCATGTTGCCAACGACCACAACCCCGGTGTTGATGCCGATGCGAGCCCTGATTTCAGGCTTTCCTTCTTTTTTCCATTTCTCTCTTAGTTTTGCCAGAGCTTTCTGGTTTTCAATAGCGCAGCGACAGGCCCTGATGGCATGGTCTGATTGATCGACGGGGGCACCGAAAACTGCCATGATTGCGTCTCCCTCATATTTATCGAGCAGCCCGTCGAATTTGAAAATAATTTCGGTCATGGCAGTCAGATATTCGTTTAGCAGGCTGACGACGTTGAGAGGCGACATACCTTCTGACAGCGAGGTAAAGCCTTCGATGTCAGAGAAAAAGATGGTAAGGTTGCGTTCTTCGCCATGAAGATTCAATTTAGCAGGATTTTTGAGAATCTCGTTAACTACCGAAGCAGTAACATAATGCTGAAATGCTGTTTTAATGCGCATTTTTTCGGAAAGTTCAAGGTAATAGCGGTGCCCGATCGAAAAAATCAGGGCAGCAGTGACTGAAAATACCGCCGCAGCAACGTCGAAGAGTTTTCCAAAAAGGGTGAGCGAAACGAAAGAACCGCTGAGCAACGCGACTACACAGGCAACGGTAACTAGCAGCGAAGCGAGTGGCTGAAGGAAATGCATGAGAATGAACATGAAAAGAAGAATGAGTATGGCTGCCAGAATCGAACCCTGAAAAGTGAAAGGCGGTTCAAGCCAGGTCTGGTTCAGCATATTGCGTAGAGCTAGGGCGTTCAGGTAAGGTGAATATTCATTGCCACTGATCGGCGTGTAGAACTTTTCTTCGGTCATCGAACTGGCTGCGCCAATGATAACGGCCTTGTTTTTGATGGCATCTTCCGGGATTCCGCCATTCATAAGGTCAAAAAATGAATATGTTCTGAAGCCATGCAGCGGCAGATCGTAATTTAGAAGCATGTATTCTGAATTTACGAGGGGAATGGCGATCTGACCCTCTGGAAGCTGGCAATACATGGCTTCGGGGGCAATGGTTACCAGATGCGGCTCCAGGCCTTTGAAGAGTCTGAAGGTTTCGGCCTGAAAAGAAGGGGTCGACTTGCCGGTTTCACTGGTGAAGGCCATGGAAACACTGCGGATTGCCTCATCGCGGTGATGTTTGAAATAGGTTGGTGCGGAAATAGTGGCACGCGAAAGGGCCGGAAACGGTGGAGTCATGCGACGGTCATCGCGCCTGAAAGCTCTGAGGATTACCCGACCTGACTCCTTGACCGCGTCAACCAGTTCCTGGTCTAAACCGGGGGTTACTTCAGACGGTGAGGCAAAAAAAACATCGAGGGCGATAACTCGTGGTGCATGGGCGGTTAATTTGCGAATTGCCTCGGCGTAGACATCACGATCACCCTGAAACAGGCCTCGAATACCAAGAATCGAGCGGTCATCGATCAGAATCAGAGTAATCTCTTCGTTTACCGGATTAACTGGAGCCAGGCGGCGCAGAAAAGAAGCATGGCTGCCGGGCATACTGTTGAAACGAAGTCGTGTCGAAAGCCAGATATCATGCAACCAGTTGTCGATACCGGCAAAAAAGTTGCTGAACAGAAAAACCAGAAGCAGCAGCGAACCTGAAAAAATCAGGTTCGCTGCTGCGATAGTTCCTTTGCGGCTCAGGGACATCTGGATTCGGAGCGGCAGGTCATGGTTTTCTTGGGCGATCGTGATGGTTGTGATGATCATCACGATCCTTGTCAATAGACCCTTCTTTGCCATCATTGCCACCAGCGAAAGGCCCACCATCTGACCCTGGAGAAGTGACGCAGATCGAGGGATCTTTCGATCTGGGAGCCGTTGGCAGGCTCACCTTAATCGTTTTTCTGATTTCTTCGGGCGATGCTCCTGATTCGACCATTTTTCTTATTTTGGCGCGGGTTTCGCGGGCGGAAGAATTATCCCATTCACGTTTGGCACCCTTTTCTTTTTCGTGCTTTCTGTTGTAGCGCCCAGCGGGGTTTTTGGGTTTCTGCGGCTCATAGAGCTTGTCTTCGCGCATCATGCTGAGGAAACGGGCATAAGCTTCGCGGTACTGCTTCATATACTGCACCATTTTGCCGCGTACTTCTGGGTCTTTAGACTTTCTTGCCGATTGATAGGCTTCAAAAGCCAACATGTATTCCATGACCGCCTGTTCTATTTCGAGGGCAGGGCGCAGGTTTATTTCATCGACATCTACCTTGACCTCTTTCTCGATTGCGGGGTTTTCTTCGTCTTCAGCCATGGCCGGCAGGTTGATAAACACAAGACACATCACCAGCAGCAACAGAAGCTTTTTCATATACCTCTCCTTTATCACAACAGATTGATACCAGTTTACTCCGAAAGCTTTTCGTCAACAAGGGTTGTCACTATTTTATCCCAGGATGGCTGAATTTCGGCGGGCAGCCTGATCTTTTTACTCTGCATTTCATTTTTGTATTGCTCGGTCGTCGATTTGCGTTCAAAAGTTCGGGTTTCTTCAAGGCGCAGAAGTTCGATGCCACGATAATTCTGCATGCTGAGCACGTCAGCCATAAGACTTATCTCGTAAGGTTCGACCGTGTTCCAGTAGTCGTGGGCGATAACGAGGACCGGGGGTGCCGGATCAGGCTTGAACTGCTCTGCTTCTGCCATCAAGGTATAGTTATGTGATTTTATACGTGAGTTGGTCAACATAAAATATAATGTCTGACCGAAAAAGCCCATGCCGGTCGGTCTCAGATTCAGAGCAAATTTGTTTTCACCGGAAGATTCGTCGGGTAAATCCTGGTAGCCGCGAAGGTTGCCCTGAAGTCTGGATAAACCGGCATTACAGCCGGAAAAGGCAACGGTTTCAGCGACAAGATTTTCGTGATACTTTATCGCCAGCTGGGTTTGCGAACCACCAATGCGTGAAAGCATGAAAATAACCGGCATCATGATCGCTACCAGGCCGATCACCATGACCATGGCCACTCCATGCCTTGCTTTTTGTTCTACAAACCTGTTTTTTTCAGACATATTTCACCTGAATATTTTACTCGTTCACTAAGTATACGGATTCCAGCCCGACAGTGTTTCCTGATTCTAAATAAATTCCGAGAAGGCGGTTGCCAATATCGTGTGCGGTAAAAGCCACTTTATCGATGCCGGTTGCAACTGGTTTGACGTCAATATTCGGGGCACCGCCATCGTTGGGAATCAGGCATCTGCGAATTTCTCTGGTATCTGGAAAGTGGTAATAACAGACGATATCGCCACCGAAATTTTTGAATATGGTCTTGGTGTCGCTTTTGATAGACTTGTCGGAGTTGAGACGCGGGTAAATCAGGTTTCTGGCCGTACGCAATTCCTGAATCATGTTCCAGGATGCCTGGCGGATACTCTGCTGTGCGTCACTGATGGCAAGAATGCGGGCCTGATAGCGTCTTTGCATGACGAACCAGTGCGCCACCATGCCGCCAATAATTGCGAGAATGGCTGCGCCGACCATGATTTCGACCATGGTAAAACCTGCAGCTTTTCTATTTTTATACTGAAGAAACATAAACATGGGTGCGATAAATCATGTCTCTGCCGGCTTCTTTCCAGGTGATGAGAATCGAGATGCTCTTTATTTCATCACCGGCTCCAAAACTGACATTGCTGACTGAAAGCGCATACTTGAAATCGTTCTGCACCAGGAACCCGTAAAGGGCTGGGGTGTCGGTCTCGGTTACCCGCTTCTGGCCGCTTTGGGTGTCGCTGAAATTCATGAGCGGGTTGAAAAAGGCATCATCGGCAGTGTCGTGAATGGCAACGCCGGGCAACGGCACTTCATTTATTTCGTCAAAAGGCATTACCAGCAGATGCTGGGAAATGCGTCGCGCCAGTGCCGCAGCGAAGCTGAAATTTCGGCTCTTCTGCACCTGCTGACCCGAAGTCGAAAACATACTGGTAACCGGCACCATCACCATTACGGCAATGGCAAGGGCAAGAATAACTTCAGTGAGCGACAAGGCACGTCGTTTCATTGGAGCGTGCCCCCTGATTCTGCCTGCGTTCCTTCATCAGGCGCGAGGACCAGCATTTTTCCGGGATTTTTCTCCTGAAGCGTAGCGATCAGTTCCATGGCTTCGTTCTGGTTTCCCTGGCGGGCAAGAAAATTAGCCAATTCAAGACCGACGGCAAGATCGCCGCCAAGGGCAAATTCGGCGCGAAAATACTTTTCGGCTGCTTCTTTATTTTTCTCGGCGATGCTTATGCGAGCCAGATAGAGGTTGACGTTTTCGATTCCAGACTGTTTTTGAAGCACTTTCTGGAAAATCTCCGCCGCTTTTTTGTTATCACCAAGCTTCATGCGGCAATACCCGGTGCGAGCAAGCGCCTGCAGATGATCCGGATCGAGTGCCAGGGCATCTTCAAAAAGTTTCAGTGCTTCCTGAAACATGTCGCGGGTTAAGAAGAGTTCTCCCATGCGGAAATCTTTGTCGGCAGCCAGAAATTTTGCGGTCACCGGGCGATTGGTAACCGAATCGACCCATTGTTGTGGTGCCTTGCCGGTGCGTGTCTCTTTTGTGGTCACTACCAGCGGGTCATTATAATACCATGTAAAATAAAGCATTCCGGCAGTAAATAGAAAAAATACCGCTCCGACGGGAAGAAGAAGTTTCTGATAGTTCTCTGGTAACGCCTGTAGTGAAATCTGGGTGCTTGTAATGCCTGGTCTGGAAGAGGCGGCCTGCGGTTGTTTTGCTCCCGGCAAAGTGTCGGAACTTTGTTTTGCATGAGCTCGTTCCACTGCAATACCGCCCTGGGGGAGAGGCTCATGGTCGGGAACCTGTTCTGCAGCTGATTTTTGCGGTAGTTTAGCGGAGGCTGGAGCCGTGAGTCCTGAATTCTGACCGGGAGCTGAAATTACGCTCAGTTCAGGCGGAACAGGTTCGGTTGCGAGATGATTGAAAAGAATGTTGCGAAACTCGGTAAAACCATCCTGAATTGAAACCGGGGTTATGGTGGGGATCAATGTTTCAAGGTGGGCGCAAAGGGCTTTTGCTTCTTCCGGTTTTACCAGAATGCTGAGGTTCATCAAGTCGGTTTCCGGCCAGGCTCTTGATTTGAGAAAATATTGAAAAGCCTCGGGAGCTAGAGTCACCCTCAGTTTTGCGGCCAGGTAGCAGGCAACGGCGCCGCGGTTTCCGGGCTCGTAGATATAGGGCAGCAGATTGTCTTTTAATTCGGTCTGGCTGAACTTGCTGAGCAATTTTACAAATGCATCATTTGGCATGACGGCAAGAGATCTTTTAAGCAGCTCCTTTAACAGCTGGTCGCGCCTGTTTCCAGCGTTAGCTATGGCGAGGATAAAGCAGAGAGCATGCTCGGGGATGAGTTCGTTTATGGCATTGTCGGCAAAGGGCGCCAGGCTTATGGCGCCTGCCTTAACCGCCTGCCACGATGGCCTTTTTTCGAGTATGCCTGGCTCAGCGGTCAGCACTGCCGCCCGTTTTGTGAATTCTTCCAGGAGGGTTTTCATCTGTTGTGGACGACCTGCCGGGCGACACCCATAAGGTATGCCTGAATATGCAAAACTACCATAATTCTTATGATAAAACATTCTCAGATAATTTTCCAGCGGCATGGTTTTGCCGCTGAATCATGATTTCAGAAGTCTGCAGGGGAACGCTGGCTGTGTTATAATGCAGAAAACTGCCACTGGAGGCCATCGTCATGTCATGGGTCATACTCGTTGTTGCCGGAATCTTTGAAATGCTCTGGGCAACCGGCCTCAAATATTCAGAAGGTTTCACAAAGTTTATACCTTCTGTTTTTACCCTGGTAACCCTGATACTCAGTTTCGTGCTGCTGGCGGTAGCCATGAAAGACCTGCCGGTGAGCATAGCCTACCCGGTCTGGACAGGTATTGGCGCAATCGGTGCCGTTCTTTCCGGGGTCGTTTTTCTACACGAACCCTTCGATATATATCGTCTGCTCTGTGTGACGCTCATAATAAGCGGCATCACCGGGTTGCGCCTTCTCAGCTGAAAGCCAGAGCGGAGCCTTTCGGCACCGCCCCGGCCGGCATGTTTCAACAGACTGCTTTGGGCATCATCAGGGTTGTGATATCGGCAATCAGAGCGCTGTGATTATAGTCTTCCCCCTGAACGAAGACACCGGTTTCGGCGTTTTCGAACACGAGTTCAGAGGGAAGCACCCGCTCGGGGCCGGCGCCTTCGATGAATGACCAGCGCCGCCCCATGCGCCTGCACACCCAGATTCTGATGTCGTAAGTCCTGGCCAGGCGTTCAAGATCAAATGTAGAGATCGCGTTCGCCATTTTTGATCCTTTCGTAATACTGCATCGTCAGATCGTAGAGCTTTTTCGAAAAGACCGATGGTGTCTTTTTCTGAACCTCTTCGATCTCTTTGCGGATAACCGCCTCGCCAAGCTTTTTCGTTTCTTCGCCGGCAAAGTCATCGAGCCATTCACGATAAGTTAAAATTGCGTTGAGCTTGCAGAAATGCTTTTCCTGGCCCTTTTTCAGCAGATCCATTATCTGGTCGCCGGTGCGCCCGCAGCGGTAGCCGGCGGTGCAGAACGAGGTGATGACGCCGCGTTTTGCGAGATCGCGAATCAGTTCCTCGAGAGAACGGGTGTCGCCAAGCATGAATTGCTGTTCGTCTATTTCCTGACGGCCGGTGTTCTTCGAGTAACCGCCAATGCCAATGTTGGTAGAAGCATCGGTCTGAGTGCAGCCGCAGAACATGACATCATCTCGGACTTCCTGGCGCTCGCGGGCAGTGATGATCATGCCGGTATAGGGCACCGCAAGTCTGAGGAGAGTAACAATCTTTTTGAAATCTTCGTCTGAAACCAGATACTTGTTGTAAGTCGGGTCGGCCGGCAGCGGTGAGCCACTCGCCGGGTTGATTCGCGGAAAGGAAATGGTATGAGGACCGACACCGAACCTGGTTTCCAGTTCGATTGCATGATAGAGAAGTCCAAGAACTTCGAACCGCCAGTCATAGAGGCCGAAAAGGCAGCCGATCGCGACATCGTCGATCCCGGCTTCATAGGCGCGATGATGTACATAGAGGCGCCAGGGGTAATTCCCTTTGATGGTGTCGGCCGGGTGCAGCTTTTTGTAGGTTTCATGATGATAGGTTTCCTGAAAAACCTGATAGGTACCGATGCCAACTTCGTGCAACTTACGCAGATCGGCCACGCTGAACGGCGCTGCATTGATGTTAACGCGCCTGATTTCGCCATGGCCCTTGCGGGTTTTAACCTTGACCGAATAGATGGCTTTGATACTTTCGGCAATAAAGTCGGCATCGGTTTCGGGGTGTTCACCGTATACGGCAATGACGCGTTTGTGCCCGATCCGGCCGGCAATGGCTTCAGCCTCGTCTCGAACCTGCGCCAGGCTCAGCTTGGTGCGCTTTTCCTTGTCGTTGTCCGAGCGAAAGCCGCAATATAGGCAGTTGTTGACACAGAAGTTGCCGCAGTAGATCGGGGCGAAGGTTATGATGCGGTTGTCATAGATTTTATGCTTGACTCTGGCTGCCATGTCATACATTTCCTGCCAGAGGCCGGGGTCGCGCACCTTCATCAGTTCGGCGACTTCTTCAGGAGCCAGGGTCTTGATGCTGAAAGATTTGGCAAGAATTTCGCGCACGCGTTCAGAACTGGGCTCGGCGCTCTCGTTGATCTGCTTCCAGATCTTTTCGTCGTCGATGAAATCTTTGCCGCCGACAAGATATTTTTCAAATTCTTCCGGCTTGATGACGTTGTTTACCCAGGCTGAGGCTGAGAGTTTGTCGTTGACCATGTGCATGATGAGGCCCCCTTCGATGCTATATTCGAGTCAGAACCGCCTTGACGCTGACATCGGGGAGTTGGCCAATCCGGCCGGTCAGGGCTCCTATTTCGTCATTGGTACCATCAACGATGAGCGAAATGACCGATACGCCGCGTTCCTTGTAGGGAATGCCCATCCGGCCAACCAGCAGGCTTGAAAACTGGTGAAGAATGTCATTGAACTCATGAACCGCCTTGTCGGGGCTTTTGAGAATGACTGCCACCACGCCAAGCCGGCGCTCGTTGTTAGCAGACGAAGAAGCCATGTTTATCTCCTCGGTGTCAGGCTTGCGCCCTTCAACTCAGAAATTTTGTGAAAGCGAAAAGTTTCACAATCGATACTTATATTATACCTTTTTTGTAGCATTTGGCAAGCATGAATTTTTTTTTTATAATTGGCCATAAAACGTCATCAGCACTGAATGAATCAAAAACGTCACCAGATCAGTAACCCAGGAAAAACTGGAGTGCTCCCGACCAGTTGATTAGAATCCCTGCAAGACAGCAATGCTGGAATTAACGAAGGACGGCACAGGCTATAGCTGCTGATGGGAATTAAGGGCAGTTGACTATTTATCCTCGAAGAATCTTTCTTCAAGTCGCAACAAATCTGCCAGAGATGAAACACATATCTGTAAATCTTTCAGCAGGCCATTTTCCAGCGAATAAATCCAGCCGTGGATCGTCACCTTCTGTTTTCGCCTCCAGGCATCCTGAACGATCGTGGTGTCACCGACATTGAGGGCCTGGCGTATGACATTGATTTCCGACAACCGCTTGAGCAAATCATCGCGATTTTCAAATCTGGATAATTCCTTTTGTTTCAGCCTGATTATCTCCTGAAGGTTTCTCAGCCAGTTGTCGATCAGGCCGTGATAACTGGTGTCGAGAGCAGCCTTTACCCCACCGCAACCATGGTGACCGCAAACAATGATATGTTCTATTTTTAAAACGTCGACTGCGTATTGAATGACTGAAAGACAATTAAAGTCAGTATGAATAACCTGATTCGCGATATTTCTATGGACGAACAGTTCCCCTGGGGACAATCCGACGATTTCGTTTGCCGGTACCCTGCTGTCGGCACATCCGATCCAGAGATACTTGGGATCATGATTCAGCGACAACTGCCTGAAAAAGCCGGGAGAGTTTTTCTCCGTCTCCGAAACCCACTTTTTGTTATTCTTGAACAGGTTTTGCAGTTTTTTCAAAAAAAATTCCTCAAAATTAAATAGTTGCTGGAGTCTCGAAATGAAGCGGTTTAATGACAATTATAAAACACAACCGCATTTGTAACTACTGTAGTGAGGGTTTAAATCACCTGCTCATAATAGCGAATACTTTTCGGCAGAAGAACTTGAACAGAGCAGAAAAAACCGAGAAAGCCAAAATGAAGACAACCAATACAATTGCGACTGCGTAGAATCTCAGCTCATTTCCAAAAGATTCCGCAAACTCAGCTGCTTTGTGTAACCCCTTTATCTTAACAATTCCTTTATCAGCGATGAAAAAGGTTGCTTCGAGATTTTTCAGCTCCGGCATATCGTAATAGCTTCCATGATATCTGCAAACGATGAAGCCATTCTCTGAAAGATCGCCAACTGTACCATATAAACATTCTGAACTATGGTGAAACTTAATGGCGATCGAGGGTTCATTTTTCAGAAAAGCGATGTTTTCAGGGGTTTCGGTAAAAACGCGCAACGCCGTTTTTGTTTTGTCACCAGTTGCAATCTGCGCATTATAATTGCCGATCATCATTGTCAGGTTGCGACAGGTTTCATAGCATTCACCACCAGGAACGCTGCGCGCCGGAGTAAAGTTAGGAAAAGCCGTCAATAATGCGATAACAGTGCTGAGAATGACATTTGCGATTAGGGCAATTCTTTTTAAATTTGCTTCTGACATGATTTATATTCCAACAGACACATTGCAGTTGATGGATTTCTATTTACTTTTACTATATTCAGCCCAGGACTTTCAAGATTTGCTGACCTTGTCCCATGTTTGGCAAGCAGGCTTTGTCTCTATTTGATTACTAAATAACGAATTGGCCTTTTGCAATTTTATCATAAACTCCGAAAATACGATCAAAGGCATCTCGCGGCACCCCGAAAGTACATGCTGCTCTCGAAATTGAAAACATTCTTCCGGTTGATTCGGTCATAAGTTCACTCCAGCCAACAAAGGTCTGATTATTCCAATTAGACTTTCCTGGTTATTCATAGATTGATTCTGGTGCCCTGTTCGTCGAAGAGATGAAGATGTCCGGCATCGAGCGAAAGACCGAGTCGGTCGCCGACCGGTTCATCAGCCGTTCTTACCACGATCTGGCCCTGCTGGTGAAATGAATAAACCAGATACTCAGGCCCGACGTTCTCGATTACATTAACCGGGAGAGCCAGATCTGGCTCTCCTTCTGCTTTTACATAAAGCCTTTCGGGGCGTACGCCCAGTGTCACTTTTTTCAGGCTTCTGGCTTTGAGGCGACTGGCAGTCTCAGCCGGTAGCCTGATTTTGAGCGAATCAGCCTGCAGGAACAGGTTGCCGGCTTCTTCGCTCAGCTCACCATTGAGCATGTTCATGGTCGGTGAGCCGATGAATTTGGCCACGAACTGGTTGACCGGGGCCCGGTAAATCTCGACTGGGGTGCCGACCTGCTGTAACACGCCATTGTTCATGATGGCAATTCTGTGCCCGAGCGTCATGGCTTCAAGCTGATCGTGAGTGACATAGATCGTGGTCACACCTAGCTTTTTCTGCAGATCCTTGAGATGCGCACGCATTTCGTTGCGCAGTTTTGCGTCAAGGTTGCTCAATGGCTCATCCATCAGGCAAACCCTGGGGTTGCGCACTATGGCGCGGCCGATCGCCACACGCTGGCGTTGTCCACCCGAAAGTTCGGCCGGTTTGCGGTCGAGCAGATGGTCGATCTGCAGCAGGGCTGCCGCTTCTTTTACTTTTGCCTGCATGACTTCGGGTGTCGGCACCTGCGGCAGGTTGGTCAGCGGAAAGGCGATGTTCTCTTCGACGGTCATGTGCGGGTAGAGAGCATAACTCTGAAAAACCATCGAAATATCGCGTTCAAACGGGCCGCTGAACTTGCCGACAGCATCGGCGACCAGTTCCTGATCGAAATAGAGTTCGCCGCCACTCGGCTTTTCGAGGCCGGCCAGCAGGTTGAGCAATGTGCTTTTGCCGCAGCCGGAAGGCCCGAGCAGCACAAAAAATTCACCAGGTTCGATCGTGAGATCTATGCTTTTGAGCACATCGACTTTGCCGCGAAAGGTGACAAAGCTTTTTGCCAGACTCTTTATCGTGATTTTTGTAGCTTGCATGACGAGACCTCCGGGTTATCCCTTTACTGCGCCGCCCATCAGGCCGGCAACTATATAGCGCTGGAAAATCAAGGTCAGAATTACCAGCGGCACCGAAGCGATTGCTGACGCAGCCATCAGATTGCCCCACGGAATTTCGCCGTGCAGGCCCTGAAAGAGCGCGATTCCGACCGGCAGCGTCTGCGCGGTATAATCGATGGTCAGCATGATCGCAAAGAGAAATTCGTTGAAACAGGCGATGAACACCAGCAGCGCCGATGAGAAGATGCCAGGCAGCGCCAGGGGAAAGATGATTTTATAAAGCACTTTCATGCGGCCGGCACCATCGACCAGAGCGGCTTTATCGAGATCCAACGGAATCTGGGCGAAGTAGCTCATGTTGATCCATAGCGCGATTGGAATTGTCCAGGCTATATATGGCAGTATCAGAGCCATGTGCGAGTTGATCAGACCGGTTTTCGAGAACATTTCAAAAAGATAGCCGACTATGCTGATCTGCGGAAACATCGACATGGCCAGAATCAGCAGCGGAACCACCGGGCGGCCGGGAAAGCGCATGCGCGAAACCGCATAAGCAGCCATGCTCGAAAACAGAGTGACGATAACTGCAGTTATAGTCGATATCCACAGGCTGTTCGAAAGGTAATCCAGAAAATGCAGTGAGTGTGCAGTCAGTACCTGTCGATAGTTGCTCAGCGAATATTCGACCTTGCCGGTAACCAGAAAATCAGCGCGATCAGCCAGCGATATCCAGATCATCCAGATGAACGGCCCAAGGGTAAACGCCAGCAGAAACAGGCCGGTAGCGAAGATAAGGCAGCTTCTGATTATTTCTTCTCTGGTCATTTGAGCTGCTCCGAAAACTTGCCGGCCCGCAGATAGACAAGTGTTATCGCGAATGCGACAATGAAGGTGACGACCGATACCGTCGAACCCATGCCGAAGTTATCGTTGGCGAAGGCTTCGAAGCCAAGAAATGAGAGGGTTCTGGTCGATCCGCCAGGCCCGCCGCCGGTCAGCACGTAGACAAGATCGAACATGCGCAGCGAGTCGATGGTTCTGAAAATCAGTGATATTACGAGAACCGGCATGAGCAATGGCAGTGTGATCTTGTAAAAGCGCCTAAACAGGCCCGCACCATCGACCTTTGCCTGCTGATAGATATCTTCGGGGATCGCCTGCAGACCGGCGAGCAGTATCAACACGACGAACGGCGTGGTTTTCCAGACATCGGCGAAAACCAGCGCCCAGAACGCGCCAAACTCGGTGCCCATCCAGTTTATGCGTTCAGATACCAGGCCGCTGTTAACTACCAGATAATTCATGACACCGTAAGTATATTCGTAGATAAGCTGCCAGGTGCGGGCTGATACTATTGTGGGTATTGCCCACGGAATCAATATCACAACTCTGAGAAGGCCACGCCCGGGAAATGCCTCGTTGAGCAGCAGCGCGAACATCACGCCGAAAAAGGCTTCGAGAGTGACTGCTGCCACGGTATAAGCCAGAGTGAAGCGCAATGCCTGCCAGAAGTCGGGAGACCCCAGCAGATCGATGTAATTGCGTAACCCGACAAATTGTTCGGGCAGATATGAAACATCGAGAAACAGACTGGTATAAAAGGTGCCGAGAACCGGCAACAGCACGAACACGCCGACTACCAGCAGCAGGGGTGCGATGAATATCCAGGCAGTGCGCACCTCACCTTTTTCGTATTGCTGCAGAAAATTATCTGATGCCATAACTTTTTATCATCTCCTGCACTTCGTTTTGTGCCTTTTTCAGCGATTCTTCGGGGGTAGCACGATTGGCCAGAGTTGCATTTACATGCTTCTGCAGAATCTGCGAAACACTCGAATAATAAGGAATGATCGGTCTTGGCACGGCATTTTTAAAAACCTGCTTGAGATCTTTAAGGGCCGGATTTGCGGCCAGAATATCTTCGTCTTCGTAAACATCAGCCCGGCCTGGGTTCCAGCCGAGTTTAAGTGACAGCTTTTTCTGCACAGGCGCCGAAGTCATATACTTGATCAGACTGGCGGCCTCGGGCTTTTTATCGGAGAATTTCGACATGACGATGTGCCAGCCCCCGAGCGTCGATGCGCTTTTGCCGGCGACAAAGCCGGGCAGCGGGGCAATACCGACTTTTCCCTGTACCGGCGAACCGGCGGCATTGTGCAAACCCCAGGCATAGGGCCAGTTTCGCTCAAACAGGGCGTTGCCGTTATGAAAGTGCATTCTGACCTCTTCTTCTTTCATGTCGGTAAAGGTGTTTGGTGGCGAAATCGGCTGTTTATGAATCAGTTCGTTCATATAGCGCAGCGCTTCGATATTGGCAGGCTGATCGAGAACCGGTGTCGCGGTACCGTTAAAAAAGCCGCCACCGGCCGAAGTGAAGAATTCAAGGGCGTTGCAGATCAATCCTTCGTATTGTGATCCCTGCCAGACATGGCCCCAGAAATTTGGGTTCTGCCCACGTTCAACCGGCACAATTTTTTCGGCCATCTGTCGCAGTTCAGACCATGTCTGCGGCGGCCCGGCAAACCCGTGTTTCTGCAGAAGATCACGACGATAGTAGAGCAGGCCGCCATCTATATACAGGGGCAGGCCGATCAACTGGCTTTCGTATGTGTCAGCGAGTTCAATGATGCTGGTAAAATAGCAGTGCCGGTTTATACCATAGCTTTCAAGCGGTTCTAGCCACTTTGAAGCGGCAATCTGCCCGATACAGGCAACATCGATCAGCATTACATCCGGGTCCGGCCTATGCCCGCGCAAAGCCATCAGAATGCTTTGTTTGCGCTGAGTCGGGTCGCTGGACTGCCTGATCATGGATACTTCTATGCCGGTTTCGGCGGTAAACGAAGCGAGCAGGCCCTCAAAGAATGCAAGTTCGTTCGATGCGCCGCCAACCATGAAGGTCAGTCTCGGTTGCTGCTGGCAGCCCGGCAACAGCAGGACAGCTGCGAATAAAATAATTCCACTCAAAAAGAACATTTTTTGTTTCATGCCGTCATAGTAACGCAAATTTTACAACATAGAAAGCATTGATTTTCTGACTGAGTCAGGTAACAGCTCAGTTTCACACCGAAAAAAGCCAGTTTATTTCCAGTATGACTATTATTGAATCCTGCAAAAATAAAACCAACTTACTTCACCGGCGCGGCCATCAGTCGGGTTACTTTTTCTTCAGCGATTCGCTTCGCTCACAAGCTTCCGAAAAAGTAATCCCGCCTTCTGTCCTCGCCTAGACTATTCTTCGTAAGAAGTCAGAAAACCCGGTTTTCATTCTGCAGTTATCAATAACAAAGGGACCGGTCGGTAGAAATTTGTTACGATCCGTTTTGTATGGCCATGCGAGCCGTTTTTCAGCAGGTTAAGCCGAAATGGCATCAGTTTTGTGTAAGTCTTTCGGTCGGTTTTTCGGCATAGTGTTTTCGAGCATTGCCACAAGTTCAGCCCGTTGAAATGGTTTGCCGATACTGGCCGTGAACCCGTAGGCGGCAGGATTTTTCATAATCGGATCATCAGCATAGCCGCTGGCTACAAAAGCCGGGATATTCACTCCCATATTCCGGATAAGGGCAATTGCTTCCTTGCCGCCCATTGCTCCCGGAACCGTAAGGTCGAACAGCATGGCAACCGGCAATCTGTTGTTGCTGAGGCCTGCTGCAATATATTCAACGGCTTCCTCGCCGTTTGCGGTGACGACTACCCGATAACCAAAATTTTTCAGCATGGCAGCGATTACCTCTAGAATGACCGGTTCGTCATCAAGAACGAGAAATGTTCCACTTCCAAAGTGATTCTGCCTCTTTTCGTCATTTGAGGTTGAAGCGAATTTTTCGATGGCCGGCAGATAGACAGTGAAGGTTGCACCATTTCCCGGTTCGGAATAGACATCGATTGAGCCTGAATGACGCCTGACAATGGAATAACAGGTCGCCAGCCCGAGCCCGTGCCCCCTGGCTTTGGTGGTAAAAAACGGGTCAAATATTCGTTTCTGAAGTTCTTTGGGAATGCCAACTCCGGTGTCAGTCACAGACAAACGTACATAGTTTCCTACTTTCAAAACCGGGTGTTCTGTATCGGCAATCTTGACATTGCCGGCTGAAATGGAAATGGTGCCACCCATCGGCATAGCCTGCTTGGCATTGATTATAAGGTTGTCGATGACCTGGCCGATCTGGTTCTTGTCGAAACTGGCCGGCCAGAGATCTTCGGCGATATTGAAGGTGCATGACACATTTGAACCGCTGAGCGCAAACTGGGCGGTCTGCTGAACAAATGGGAACAGAGGCGCAACATCGAGTTTTGGAGAACCGCCTTTGGAGAAGGTCAAAAGCTGACCGGTAAGGGCTCTTGCCCGGTCAATCGTCTGCATGACTTTTGCAAGATGCTGCTTAACTTTTGGTTCGTTGCTGGCTTCGCTCGCCAGATCAACATAACCGAATATTCCACCCATGAGATTGTTGAAATCATGGGCTATACCGCCGGCGAGAATGCCGAGCGATTCGAGTTTCTGAACATTCGCAAGCGCTTCTTCAGTATGTTTCCGCTCGGTAATATCGGCTGAGATGCCAATGGCACCGTCGACCATTCCTTCGATGTTGAAAATCGGGCCGACCCACACATCAAAAACTGCTTTGTTTACGGTGGCCTGAAACTGCCTGACATTTCCTTTCAACGCCTGTTCGATCTTTTCACAGATTTCTGGAATGTCTTTATAAACAGCAAATACCGACAACCCGACAACCTGACCAGGTTTGAGCCCCAATCTGGTTAAACCCTGGCCTTCTGAAAGCGTGAAAATGCCATTTTTGTCGACAGCGAAGGCCACACCTGGCTGGTTAGCCAAAAAGGTGCGGAGTTTCTCTTCGTTTTGCCGCAGCTCTAATTCAGCCTTTTTGCGTTCGGTGACATCGCGGACATTGATGATAATGCCACGAATGTCGGGATTGTCGAGCTGATTCGTGCCGCGTGCCTCGAGGTGCACCCAGCCGCCTGACTTGTGGCGATGGCGATATTCAACTCCTCCTTCTCCTGTTTTGAAAATCTCGTGAAAGGCGGCAAGAACATGTGCCTGATCTTCTGGATGGATCATTTTTTCAATAACTGGAAGATCGAGCAGTTCGGCGTTGGAGAAGCCATGAACCTTTTCCCCACCTTCGCTTATGTATCTCTGAACACCCTCACGATCAAGAATGACAATAGTGTCAAAGGAGTTCCTGATTAGCTGTGAAAAGCGGCGTTCTCTTGCCGCCAGGGCCTCTTCGATCTGTTTGCGTTCAGTGATATCTATGTGGCAACCCACCATTCTCAAGGGCTTTCCATAAGCATCCCATTCAATCATTTTGCCGGAACAGATAACCCAGACCGTCGAGCCATTTTTATGCCGGTATCTGACTTCTAATTTATAGGGAACTGCACCCTTGCTGGCGACATGCTGGTCGAACTTTTCCAGTGCCAGTGGCAGGTCTTCTGCAAAAATAAGCCTCTGCCAGGATTCGACCCGGTTCTCGATTTCGTGATCCTCGTAGCCGATCATTTTCTTGAATGAAGGGCTCAGATATTCGTTGCCCGAGGGAATATCCCAATCCCAGTAACCGGCAAGAGATTGTTCGAGAATCTCCCGTAAAACTGATTCATTGCCGAGTTTCATTGTTGCAGGTATCTTTGTTTCCGTTCTAACCAAGCATTGTCCGGGATTTACGTGCTTTAAAAGTCAATAATTTTCCCAGCACTTTACCAGATATTGTAACATTGACCATGCGAATCAGCCACTAAGTTTTAGCGGCGTTACTCTATAATGTTGAATCCGACCGCATTAGAGGAATTCAGCCACGGATTGCCCTGATCGTTCGACTGGTCGTAAAGCAGTTGATTATTTTTGCTTATAAGGCTAGGATATCTGAGAGTTTTTCAGGTATTTTCTGAAAGGAATATGAAGGTATGAGTGAAGAAAGAATCAAAAAATTCGAGGCACGCCGCCAGCAGCTCAGAAACATGAGCGATGAGCAGCTCAAGGAACGTTTCTGGGAACTCTGCAACCAGATGGTAGAGCCAATGGTTGAATATGGCCGCAAATATACTTCCATGTCGATCGAACGCTCGGTTCTGCTGCGCATGGGCATCGACAGCGTCACTTCTCAGGGCGTCGTCAGCAAGGTCAACGAAGCCGGTCTGCTCGGCAAAGGTGCCGGTCATGTCGTTCTCAAGCTTTCGCAGAAACTCGGCATCGACCTTCGCGCAGCTGCCAAACGTATCAATGAAGACAAAAATGCGCTTCAGGGCCTTTTCTGATACCGACCACCAAGGAAAGAAAACATGAACAAACTTGATATAAAAAAGAAAATCGACGTAGAAGAAATTCTCAACGATCTCGAAAATTATCACCCCCGGCGCAAAGGCTGGACCTGGCGTGAAAAGGTCGATGGCGGTTACAAAGTCGAGAAGTTTCACTTTAAAGAAATGAGCAGGCCGCTCACCAATTCAGTGCCGCTGCCGGCTGCCAAATATTTCAACAACATCGACCCGCAGCCGATGCCGGTTATCACCACCGAAATCGCTTCCGGGCGTTTTGAAGACGATATCAGACGTATGCGTATGGCCGCCTGGCATGGTGCCGATCATATCATGGTCATCAGAACCACTGGCCAGAGCCATATCGACGGTCTGCTCGAAGGCACTCCCGAAGGCGTCGGCGGCGTTCCGATAACGCGCAAACAGATCAGAGCCTCGCGCAAAGCCTGCGACCTTATCGAAGATGAAGTTGGCCGCAAGATCAATTTCCATTCTTATGTTTCAGGCGTTGCTGGCCCCGAAGTTGCCGTTCTCTTCGCTGAAGAAGGCATCAACGGCGCCCACCAGGACCCGCAATACAACGTGCTTTACCGCAACGTCAACATGTACCGCTCATTCACCGACGCCGCCAGCGCCAAAAAGGTAATGGCCGACGCCGGTATTTTCCAGATCGATGGCGCTCATAACGCCAACGCCACTGCCAAAGAGGGCTGGTCGGTCATGCCTGAACTGCTCGTGCAGCACGGCTTGAACTGTGCCTTCTCGGTTAAAGTCGGTATGCCGAAAAGCCAGATCGGCCTGTCGACCGTTCCACCCTGTGCACCGCCGTCGCCGAAGATCTGGTATGACCTGCCTTATGCCGTTGCCCTGCGTGACATTTTCAGTGAATTCAAGTTCCGCGCCCAGCAGAACACCCGCTATATCGAATCAGACATCGAAGAAGCGACCCGCACCCACTGCATCGATACCATGATTTCAGCGCTGACCAGCGCCGACATTCAGAGCACCATCACCCCCGATGAAGGCCGCAACGTTCCCTGGCACTATAACAACATTCGCGGTATCGAAACCGCCAAGCAGACCCTCGTTGCCCTCGACGGTTTCAGGCAGCTGGTCAAGCTCGACAGAGACGGTCCCCTTGGCGAAATGGTTCGCGATATCAAAGAACGCGCGATCTGCTTCCTCGAAGAAATGGCCGAAACCGGTGGTTACTTTGCCGCCGTCGAAAAGGGCTTTTTCGTCGATTCAGCCAAATACCCCGATCGTAACGGCGACGGTATCGCCCGCGATGGCAAAGGTGGGGTAGGCGCCGGTTCTATCGTCGAGCGTGATGCCGACTATATGGCCCCCGTATGCAGTGTTTTCGGCCACAACAAACTGCCGGCCGGTTTAAAGAAGCCCTGCGACCCGATCAAAGGCTGCACTCTCTGCGACCCGACCAAAATTGCCTATATCGACGAAATCGACCAGACCGATAACTGCAATCTGCGCCTGCAGAAAACCGTTGAATACCGCAAAGGTAAAATGATCAAGCCCGAAGCCGAATGGGCCGGCGACGGCACCGTGCTGATTCAGCTGTTCGTACCCGAAGAACTCGAAGTGGCCCGCGTCGCCGCCATGGAAATGGCAAAAAAGATGGGTCTCAATGACCCCGAAGTCATCAACACCCAGGTCATGCACCCGAGCGAAGGCACTTTCGTCGAAGTCAAGGGCAAGGTTGACTTTGCCATTGATCGCACCACTTTGAAGATTCCGCCGAAAGAAGAAATGCTCAGCGAAGAAGAAATTCGCGCCGGAATCAAGAAAATCGGCCTGAAGGTCGTCGCCGGCACCGTCGGTGAAGACGAACACTCGGTCGGTCTGCGCGAAATTCTCGACATCAAGCACGGCGGTATCGAAAAATACGGCGTTAAATACCATTACCTCGGTACCTCGGTGCCGGTCGGCAAAATGGTCGACGCCGCCATCGAGACCGGCGCCGATGCAATTCTCATCAGCACCATCATCAGCCACAACGATGTGCACCGCAAAAATATGCGCAAGCTTGACGAACTCTGCCGCGAAAAAGGTATTCGCGACAAAGTCATGATCATGTGCGGCGGCACCCAGGTGACCCGCGACATCGCCAAAGAATGCGGCATGGACGACGGTTTCGGCCGTGGTACCAAAGGTATTCATGTCGTGAACTCGATGGTCAAGATTCTCAAGGCCAAAAAACGCGTCTGACCCGTGTGTTGAGATAATAATGCCAGTGCAGGGCCCTGTGGCGCTGCACCGGCAAATGCTTCCCGGAAAAACATGAAAGCCAGATTCACAGATATTTTTATCGCTTTCGAGGCGGCGCATTATCGGCGTTATTTCGTCGCTAACACGATTTCGTCATTCGGAACCTGGATGCAGCGTCTCGGCATCAGCTGGCTCGTCTATCGTCTTACCGATTCTGCCAACTGGCTGGCAGTGATAACCTTTGTCGGCTGGTTCAGCTCCTTTCTGCTGATGCCATACGCCGGCGCCGTTCTTGACGGTGGCCGCCGCCGGCAGATTCTCGTGGCTTCGCAGATAATCGGTTTTTCGCAGGCCATGGTTATGGCGCTTCTTACCTTCAGGGGTGACATCAACGTCTGGTGGGTGCTGTTTCTCAGCCTGCTGCTCGGCATGACCAATGCCTTCGACATGCCGGGCCGGCAATCGTTCATCAATGAAATGTTCGCAGACGGCCGCATGCTGGCGAACGCAATTGCCATGAACTCGACCGGCTTCAACATGGCCCGGATGGTCGGCCCGGCCATTGCTGGCCTTATCGTCGCCACCTGGGGTGAAGGTGTGTGTTTCCTCATCAACAGTCTGTCATTTCTTCCTTTCTCCTGGGTGCTGGCAACAATGCATCTGCCCGACGAAAATACCGGCAACCCGCCACAGGCAAAGGCTGATGAAAATTTTCGCACCCGTATCATCGAAGGGTTACGTTACTCTCGCCGGCATAATCTGATAAACCCGATGCTGACCCTTCTGGCAGTCTCGAGCTTCATGGGCATGTCGGTGCATATGGTTCTGTTTCCGGTCATTGCTGACCGCATGCTGGGCGGTGGGGCAACGACCCTCGGTTACCTGACCGGTGCCATGGGTTTTGGCGCGATTCTGGCGGCTCTTGGTCTGGCGTCGCGAAGACGCCTCGATGGAATTCAGCGTCTGCCGCCTGCTGCTTTTGCAGTGTATGGAATCGCGGCCATCGCTCTGGCGCACTGTCGGAGCCTGTGGGCAGCGATGCCGTTCGCTGCTTTCATGGGGGCCTGCATCGTTCTCGGCTGGTCATCGAGCAACACTCTGCTGCAGACAATCACCGAGCGCGACAAAATCAGCCGGGTCATGAGCCTGTCATCTATGTCGTTCACGGGCATGTCACCGATCGGTGGTCTGTTCATGGGATGGCTGGCAACCAGAACTTCGACTGAGACCGCCATTCAGGTGGGCGGTATTTTCTGCATCGTAGCGGCGCTGTCGTGCGCCATGCGCATACGCCACATCAGACCGGAGTTTCAAAAATGAATAAGCAGAAAAAAAAGCAGTGGGTGATTGTCAGGTTGCACATATCGAAAGGTGATGTCTGCAGCGAGACCGACATCGAAACCTGGGACGATGAAGAAAAAGCCCGCAGTGCCCTCGAAGGTTTTAAAAGAAATGTATCACCATGCTGGCCCGACTGGGATGATTACGATATTTCAGTCAGAGAGACAGATGAAAATCAACCGGACAATTATCGATAACAGCACAATTAAAGCTCCCTCTAATGAATAATAAACAGGCACGGA
>CAYYUI010000062.1:0-29833 GCA_964474705.1 uncultured bacterium | reverse complement strand
CAACCTCAAGTGGAACGAAGTCGGCGCTGAATTTGTCGTCGAATCAACCGGCCTTTTCCTGACCAAGGAAACTGCCGCCAAGCACATCACTGCCGGCGCCAAAAAAGTCATCATGTCAGCCCCCTCGAAGGATGACACACCAATGATCGTTATGGGCGTAAACGAAGATTCTTACAAACCCGGCATCGACATCGTTTCAAACGCTTCCTGCACCACCAACTGCCTGGCTCCGATCGCCAAGGTTCTGCATGACAATTTCGGCATCATCGAAGGTCTGATGACCACCGTTCACGCCACCACCGCCACCCAGAAGACCGTTGACGGCCCGTCTGCCAAAGACTGGCGCGGCGGCCGCGGTGCAGCCCAGAACATCATTCCGTCATCAACCGGCGCCGCCAAAGCCGTGGGCAAAGTCATTCCGGCACTGAATGGCAAACTTACCGGTATGGCATTCCGCGTTCCGACTCCTGACGTTTCAGTCGTCGACCTGACTGCCCGCCTCGACAAACCCGCCACTTACGATCAGATCAAAGCTGCGATGAAGAAAGCTTCTGAAACCACCATGAAGGGCATTCTCGGCTACACTGAAGATCAGGTCGTTTCGACCGATTTCGTCGGCGACGCCCGCTCGAGCATTTTTGACGCCGATGCCGGTATCTCTCTCAACAATAACTTTGTGAAGGTCGTTTCCTGGTATGACAATGAATGGGGTTACAGCAACCGCGTCGTCGACCTCGTCCTTTACATGGCCGGCAAGAAGTAAGCAGGAAATCAGCACACTTTGAGCAACCAGCAGGGAACCTGATCAACATGGGTTCCCTGCTTTCTTTTTTTCGGTTATAATTGTTCTCTCTACCCCTTAACTGGAGGCTTCAATGTTTCGTACGATCAAAGACATCAATTTCGCCGGCCGCAAGGTTCTGATTCGCGTCGACTTCAACGTTCCCCTCGATGATAACCTCAACATTACCGACGATACCCGTATCAGAATGGCTGTTCCGACCATCAAACACATCACCGACAATGGCGGTCGTGCCATTCTGATGAGCCACCTTGGCCGTCCCAAAGGTGGTCCAAACCCGAAATATTCTCTCAAGGCACTGGTCAATCATCTTGGCAAACTGCTCGGCAAGACCGTCAGCTTTGCCGAAGACTGCATCGGGGAAAAAGCGATCGCAGTCGTCAGCCATATGAAAAATGGCGACGTCGCCCTGCTTGAAAACCTGCGCTTCCATCCTGAAGAAGAAAAGAACGACCCGACCTTCGCCAAAGCCCTGGCCTCTCTCGGCGAGATATATGTCAGCGACGCCTTTGGCACCGCTCACCGTGCCCATGCCTCAACTGCAGGCATCGCCGACACTCTGCCCGCCTATGCCGGGTTCCTGATGGAAAAAGAAATCAATTACCTCAGCAAGATCACCACTTCTCCTGACCGCCCGCTAGTTGCCATTATGGGTGGCGCCAAGGTCAGCGACAAGATTCTCGTCATCGAAAACCTTCTGGAAAAAGTCGATGCGCTGCTGATCGGCGGCGGCATGGCGTTCACCTTCCTCAAGGCCCAGGGTTACAACATCGGCAGGTCACTGTGCGAAGCCGACAAACTCGAACTGGCTCTCAAACTGATCGAAAAAGCCAAGGCTTCGGGCCGCAAGCTTCTGCTGCCGGTTGACGTGGTCACCGCTACTGAGATCAAAGAAGGCACTGCAACCAAAACTTTAGATATCAAGAATATTCCCGAAAATGAACTCGGCCTCGATATCGGCCCAAAAACCATCGAAGCTTTCGCCGCCGAGCTCAAAAAGGCAAAAACCGTTCTCTGGAACGGCCCGATGGGCGTTTTCGAAACCAAACCATTCGATGTCGGCACCCGCAAAGTTGCTGAACTGCTGGCCGGTCTGAAGGCCACCACAGTGGTCGGCGGCGGCGATTCAGTTGCAGCCGTTGAACAGATGGGTGCTGCCGACAAGGTTTCACATGTTTCCACCGGCGGCGGTGCCTGCCTGGAATTCCTTGAAGGTCAGACCCTGCCCGGTATCGAAATCTTTTCACGCAACATCAACAATCTTACCCATGGAGCAGGAAAATGAGTCGCAGACCTCTGATTGCCGCCAACTGGAAAATGCACAAAACTACTCAGGAAGCCAAGGCTTTCATGGCCGAACTGCTTCCAAAAATCGCCGATCTTAAAAGCGTCGACGTTCTGGTATGCCCACCCTTCACCCTGATCAACGCTGTCGACCAGGGTCGTGAGGGCAGTCAGGTTCTTCTTGGTGCCCAGAACATGTATTTCGAAGAAAAGGGCGCATTCACCGGTGAAGTCTCTCCCGGCATGCTGAAGGATCTCAACTGCGAATTCGTCATTCTGGGTCATTCTGAGCGCCGCTGGGTGTTCGGTGAGTCTGACGAACTCATCAACAAAAAGGTGGTTGCAGCTTTTGCCAAAGGTCTGGTTCCGGTTCTCTGCGTCGGCGAAAAGCTTGAAGAACGCGAAAAGAACCTGACCGACCAGGTCATTCTCAATCAGCTCGAGAAGGGCCTCAAAGGCGTTTCTGAGCAGCATCTGCGCGGTATTGTCATTGCCTACGAGCCCGTGTGGGCAATCGGCACCGGCAAAAACGCGACAACCAAAGACGCAAAAGATGCGATCGCCCTGATTCGCGAATTCATCCACAGTCGTTATGGCGATGAAACTGCCGCGAAGGTTCGTATTCTTTATGGTGGTTCTGTAAAACCTGAAAACATCAGTTCTTACATGGCACAGGAAGGCATAGATGGGGCGCTGGTTGGCGGAGCCAGCCTGGAGGCCGACTCTTTTGCAAAATTGACCAGGTTCTGATCCGTTCAGGTTTCTGATGGGCTGTCTGATAAGCCCTGTGGCAACACAGGCACCTTGTCGGCAGCCCTTTCTGCTTTTTCAAGGGCTTGGCAGTTTTTTATTGTACAGGCTGGCGGCAATCGGTTAGAATGTTTCTGCATGGGAATAAGGCTGAAAATTGCATTGGGGTTTGCGCTGCTGACGATCGTGGTCGTATCGGTCGTTTCTTTCTGGGCAGCGCAGAGTCTTGGTTTTTCGCTGGACAGTTCCGATCTGAGCAAGCTCGAGAATATTAAAACCGGTATTTTCTCAGCTCTGACGACCGAGCAGCAGATTCTCGACCGCCTTGCTTCAGAGACTGCAACAGCCCTTGCGAACAACAATTTTCTCCAGCTCGACAATTCGACGCAACAGCGCCATGCGGAAAAAATCAGAGCCGCTCTCAGAGCTGACTGGCTCGAAGTTTTCGTCGGCACCCAGCCAATTCTCCTCACCGAGTCAGAGTTTGCCATTCCTGAATCCAGCACCGGCATGCCGGTACGTATTGCGCGTTCAGGGCCGTTTTCTTACCGGGGCTATCTCTTTTCCAGGACCGAACTGCCCGGCAACCGCAAAGCTGCCATCTGCCTGGCCAGATTGCCGGCTCAGGCCCGGCTGAATTTCGATTTTTTCTGCATTTTCGACAACAGCGGCATTCTTCTCAAAGGCGGGCCTGTTCCTGAGTTTGAATTGCTGCAGACAATGGCCGGCCAGGGAATCACCCATCAGTTTCAGTCTGGGGAAAACCTTTACCGGATACGTTTTTTTGCTGCCGGAAAAGACAGGCATATTCTGGTCGGTTATCCGGCACAGCGCGCCAATTTATCGCGGGATCTCGTCGACCAGCTGATGATGCGCCTTGCAATTCTTGAAGTCATCGGACTGCTTATTCTCGGTTACTTTCTGGGTCGACGACTTTTTGCACCGCTGGGTGCTCTGAAACACAGCATCGAACAGGTTGCCGATGGTCAGTGGAAAGAGATCCCTCTCGACAAACCGCCGATGCAGAACAGTGGCGATGAAATCGAGAATGTAGCTCACAGCTTCAATCGCATGGTCAGAGAGTTGTCTTCAGCACAGACACGGTTGATCGAAGTCCAGAAGGAACTGGCAAAAAAGGACAAGCTGGCGGCTCTGGGACGTTTTTCTGCCGGAATAGCCCATGAGATCAACAATCCACTCGGGACAATTCTGGTAACAGCCGGAATGCTCAAGGAAGCAGCCGCTGCCGGCAGCAAAATCGCGCCTGAGGATTTTGACGCCATTCTGGAAGAAGTGCGCCGTTGCAGAGACATTATTGCCACGCTGCGCACCTACACCGGAAAGATGCAGGCACAGCTGGTTTCAATGACTTTTGCTGACTTTTTTACCGCCATAAGAAAATTTCTGGAAAGCGAAACTGCGTTCAGCAATCTGCAATTTGCTTTCACGCCACCGGCCGAGAGCGAAAAGACATTGATGATCGACATAAAGGCCATATATCAGGTTTTCAACAATCTGATAAAGAATTCAGCTGAAGCCATGAGCGGTCTGACCACCAGAAAAGTCAATATTCTGGCGGAAACTTTTCCTGACCATATCTGTATCAGGGTTCAGGACTACGGCCGCGGCTTTGAATGTCTTCCAGAACATATTTTCGAGCCTCTATTTACAACCAAACCCCAGGGAACCGGACTTGGGCTGATAATCTGCCAGGCGATAATCGAAGGCCATCACGGCCGCATCGAAGCAGCGAGAATCGAAGGGCAAATCACCGAATTCAGCATCATGCTTCCGGCTGCCAGGCTACAGAAACAGGAGAAATAACAGATGAAGGGTCGCATCGTTTTGATTGATGATGAAGTTAAGCTGCTGCAGGCATTGAAAAAGGCTCTTGAAATCGAGGGCTACGAGGTTTATGACTTTTCTGACCCACAGAAGGGTTTTGACTTCATCGGGGGACGTGAAGTTGAACTGGTGATTTCCGATATCCGCATGAGCGGGCTTTCAGGCATCGACCTGCTTGGCAAAATCAAAAAGATCAAGCCAGACCTGCCCTGCATACTCATGACCGCCTATTCATCAGTCGAGACGGCAGTAACCGCAATAAAACTCGGTGCCCGTGACTATCTGCTGAAACCCTTTGAGCTGTCTGAATTCAAACAGGCCGTTAAACAGGTTTTCACCGGCAGAGCCCCGGGGCTGAAAACTTCCGTTCCATCGAAAACCATCATCGGAAACTCGGAGCCCATGCAGCAGATTCACAAACTGATCGCCGGGATTTCTGACACGAGCAGCACAGTTTTGATCAGCGGCGAAAGCGGCACCGGCAAAGAGATGGTAGCACGGGCAATTCATGAGCATTCCACCCGTTGTGATCTGCCGTTCGTACCGGTTAACTGCAGCACCATTCCGGAACAGCTTTTTGAAAGTGAGATGTTCGGCCACAAAAAGGGCAGCTTTACCAACGCCTATGCTGATAAACATGGATTATTCAAGGAAGCGGAGGGCGGCACTCTCTTTCTCGATGAAATCGGAGATTTGCCGGTTTCGAATCAGGCCAAACTCCTGCGTGTTCTTCAGGATGGCAGTTTCAAGGCGGTAGGTTCCAATCAACAGCTGAAAGCGGATGTAAGGATCATTGCCGCCACCAACAAAATACTCGATCGCGAAGTTCAAAACGGCAGCTTCCGCGAAGACCTGCTCTATAGAATCAAGGTAGTCGAAATTGAGTTACCGCCTCTTCGCCAGCGTCGTTCAGACATCAGGGAGCTCGCTGAATTTTTCATCAGCTTCTACTCTTTACGTCATTCGCGTAATATCAATGGGTTTGACGATAGCTTTCTCAAGTCCCTGCTTGAATATGCCTGGCCAGGAAATGTAAGACAGCTGGAAAACTGCATTGAACGGGCAGTTATCATGAAGAGAATCGGCAAATTATCGGCTTCTGACCTAAACCTGCCGACTGAAGCCGGATTTTCTGAAACTGCCGGCCATGCCGAAGACTTTGTCCCCGGAACTCCGCTGGATCAGACCATTGAAAGAATCGAGGAAAAGCTCATTCTTCAGGCTCTCGACAGCTGCAGCTGGAATTATT
Source organism: uncultured bacterium (assembly GCA_964474705.1). Lineage (GTDB taxonomy): Bacteria > Muiribacteriota > Ozemobacteria > Ozemobacterales > Ozemobacteraceae > Rifleibacterium. The sequence continues at coordinate 23,903 of CAYYUI010000062.1, read as the reverse complement.
CCAAAGCAGCCGCAACCCTGGGGGTTACCCGCCAAAATCTGCACTACAAGCTGAAGAAATATGGTATTCGAAAAGAGGAATAGAAATAGTTCTCTTTTGCCGGCCCTGATAATGGCTGTGCTGGCTCTGTCATTTTCCGGCATTGCGTTTTCAGCTGAATACACAGTTAGCAGCCTGAAGGACAATATCACTGTGACGCTGGCAGAAGAATCTGCTTTCGATATTATCGAGCTGCCGTTAAGAAGCGAAGATTTGTGGGGTCAGAGTCAGGAATGTCGAGCCGCAATGCTCGAAATCGCCGGGCAGCAGTTCATCAGTTCCGCCATGCCCGGAAGCACGCATATGGTTTTCAAACCAGGCGGACTCACCGGCACTTCTTTTTCCATAAGACCTCTGATTGTCGAAAACTTCTCAGACGGGGTTTCCGGCACAGCCAGCATCACTTTCAACGCGGTACCGGCCAAGGTCAGAGCAATTGAAACTCGAATATCGTCTCTAACAGAGAGAGTCGCTATTTTTCAGAACCAGAACCGCTGCTTTTCATGTCACACTGCCCTGCCGCTGGCCATCGTTTACCGCGAGGCCAACAACCGCGGGTTTAACATCGACCAGAATCAACTTCTCAATATCGGTCGTGACATTTCCGCCATGCAGCTTGGAGATGGGTCATTTTTCTTTGACTGGCAACCGGTCTATGGGCGAATTACGACCAGCATGTGTGCTGGGGCTGTTCTGGCACTTATCAGCGATTTTTCCACCGAGTTTCTCATGAACCTGAGAAAAATTCTGCCGCTATTATATGAATGGAATGACAGCCCGGAGCCGGTAAACGCCGATTTCTTTCTTCAGCCTTTTTACACCGGGCAGCCCACTTCAGCCCTTTTTGAAACTATCATAATCAGCACCCTCTATTTTAAATCGGCAATCGAGCAGATGGGTGAAGCCGAAGAGATATTGCACCGGCGGCTGCTTGAATTGCAGCAATGGGCATCAGGCATGAGTTCAGAGCCTATTTATCGCCGCATCGTCATCATGATGGGAATGCCGGTTCTGTTCCAGATTTCCCATGATGAGCAATCTTCGGTTGAAGAGGCGCTGTTGCAGATTCTGATGCATGAACCAGAGGGCCGCCGGCGTGATGTTCGCGCCATGGCACTGTTGTGCCTCGCAAAAATGGCCCCGAACCGAAAAATTGAATTGAATGTTTCCGAAAAGCCTCAAAATCTAGGCGATGAAATCTGGGAATGCCTGGAGAATATTGTTCAGCTCAGAAACGGTTCGGGAAAAAAATCAGCAGTTTTTAGCAAGTAAAAACAGGTTCGTGCCGATAAATTAGCAAATGAAAAAGCTGATTCCATCTTTAATTTTATTCATCATGCTGGCGGCAGTTTGTCAGATTTCGGCTTCTCCGGGCGGATTTGACCAGTATAACCCTCCCGATCTGATGAAAGACTTTGAAATGCTGCGCCAACGCATCAGGCAGGATCCGCGCGACATAGCCGCAATCAATTCGATCGGCATCATATATGCCAGAGCCGGCAAGCTCGATGACGCAATCAGGCTCTGGCGTCACGGTATCTCTCTGGACCCACGCTATATACATCTATACAATAATCTCGGTTCAGCTCTGAAGCAGCTTGGTCGCCGCGAGGAAGCCAGACTGGTCTTCAAAACCGGCTTGTCCTATTCGCCCTCTTTCTGGATCAGCTACAATCTCGGCCTTCTCGAGAAGGAAGAAGGTAACCCGGCCGGGGCCGCCAATTGCTTCAAAACATGCCTGAAGGGAAACCCTGGATTTCAGCCGGCAATAAATCAGCTAGCCGAACTGGGCTATCATGTTGCGCTTCCTGAAACTGGCCGCGGAACGAGACCTATGACCCTCGGCAGCTACAAACCGCCCGTAGAAAGCGGCAATATCGATTTCTATCCCCTGTTTCCCAATGGTCAGCAGAACACAAGAACAGCAAGATATTCAGAACCCCGGGCAGATGAAGAAGCAACGGAACCATCGCCCACTATTCCCGGCAAAGGGGCCCGGCAGAATATCAGCAGGCCATTTACCCCGCTTACCAGCACAGACTGCCTCGAAATTGTAAAAGGCTTCAGGGCGGAACCACACGACCGCTACATAGCACTGACTTTCGACGATGGTCCTCACAGCACTCATACTCCCGAAATACTCGACATTCTGCGAAACGAGGGAGCTCATGCGACGTTTTTTGTCGTTGGCAGCCGCGCTGAAACTTACCCCGATATTCTGACCAGAATCGCAGCAGAAGGACATGATATCGGCAACCACACCTGGGATCACCGAAGTCTCGCCAAAAGTTCCAATGCCGATGGTCTCGCATCGCTGCGTCGCACCAATGACCTGATCAGCGGCGTAACTGCCAGATCGTGCAACATCGTCAGACCCCCCTTCGGTCACACCAGTTCAAGGGTAAAAGCTCTTCTCAGCCATCAGGGCTGGCATGAAGTCATGTGGGATTCAGACAGCCGCGACTGGCAGAACAAAGACCCCGACAGAATTCTTTACCGGGTAATGAAGTCGGTCGGTCCGGGAAGCATCGTGCTTTTTCACGATATTCACCCGGGGGCGGCCCGCATGCTGCCAACCATGATCAAGGTTTTCAAATCACAGGGTTACCGGTTCGTAACCATTTCAGAACTGATCAAACTCGCCAACGCCAGCTGACCGGTTGTAATTGCAAGCCGGGGCAGGCTATAATCTGGGCATGTGGATCGTCATTCTTAACTTCTGTCTGTTTCTGCTGCTGATTGGTTTCTTTTTTTATGGAATCAGAAAGTGGTCTGCATTGATCACAGACTACGATGATGAAGACAGGGAAACTGAAGAAGACATAGTCGTCGACACCAGAAATTACCGGTTACCGCTCTGGATTCTTATTGTCGGAGCCGGTCTGGTATCTCTTGTCGGCGATATTATCCGCTGGCTGGGTTATTGACCTGACCGGTTATTGCCTGAATTACTAAAGTAGCTTGGAAATTCACCCGGTTTGCTTTATGCTGGAATGGAATTCAACCGACAAGGAGAGAGGCATGACACAGGAGAATACCACCAGACGACGTTTCAAAACCTTCCCCAATTTGAAGGCAGAGAGTTTTCAGCACCCCTGGGACCGCCAGGCCATCGGTGCCCTGCAGGCAATCCCCGGCTTTGAATTCCTGGTAACCAAGCTGATGGAAATCGGCTTCGAACAGTTTTTTCGCATCAGCAATCTTGCCAGCAACATACATGTAAAAGGAAAAATGTTACCGAGGCTGCGCGAAACCCTGCGATATGCCACGAGAATTCTTGACATGCAGGAACCGGAGCTCTATGTAACGACCCATCCGATTCCGAATGCCTTTACCTACGGGCAGACACGCCCATTCATCGTTGTGACTTCAGGCTTGATCGAAGCGATGGATGAAGAAGAAATATTCTTCGTTCTGGCACACGAACTTGGCCACATCAAATGCGGGCACGTTCTCTACCGCACCATGGCCCGCAATTTCAAGATGGTTCTCGACATAGCTGCCGGGGCAACTTTTGGCATATCAAGCCTTATAAGCGCCGGTCTTGAGATGGCAATGTTCGACTGGGAACGCAAATCGGAACTGTCAGCTGACCGGGCCGGGCTGATATGCGTGCAAAATCAGCATATTGCCAACCGTGCTTTCATGAAAATGGCCGCTGCTTCACCTAAGCTGTACAGTGAAATGGATGAAGGTGAATTTCTGCGCCAGATTCGGTCTTATGAAGATGCTACCGACGAGTCATTCATCAATAAGACCTACACTGCGTTCATCACATCGCGCATGAGCCATCCGTTCCTGATTATGCGTGCCAAACAGCTCGATTCATGGATTGAGTCAGGTGGGTTCAGCGACCTGACCGGAATCAACCCTGACGACGTCAAAGATCAGAGCGACAGCAAACTCATTGACCTAGAAGAGTGACAATTTCGCTATGGTTTTGCGAAGCGGCCAGATCGAGAGCGGTCTGGCCGCTTTCGTTTTTTAGTTCGCGATTGGCACCGGCATTCAGCAGAGACAGAACGGCGGGGACTTTTCCCTGCTGGGCAGCCAGGTGCAGCGATGTCCAGCCGTCATTATCAGGCTTGTCGACTACAGCTCCAAGGCTGATCAAAGTCTCGATTATCGGCATGCAGCCGCGGAAAGATGCCCAGTGCAAAGGGGTCCAGCCATCGCGTTCGGTACGGTGCATGTCGGCTCCATGCACCAGCAGCATCATGAAAGTTTCTGGTTTTTCACGGGCCGCGGCCAGATGCAGAGGTGTGACCCCGTCGATATTGGCAGCATCAACTTCGGCTCCCCGCTCGAGAAGAGCGGCCAATACCGATTTCATACCATGTTTTGCAGCAAGATGCTGTGGGGTTATCCCGGTCGAATCAGTGATTCTGAAATCTTCGCCGGCTTCGATCATTATCAATCCGGCTTCTGCGTCATTTGCCTCAAGTGTTTTCAGCAGCATGCTTTCATTAACCATAGATTTCTCCCTCTGATGACGGATGTAGTTTGTCTTCTGCTTTGTGACTTCAGTTTTCAACCGGTAAACAACGGGTATTGATATACCTCATATTTTTCATTATACTAAAATTTGTTACCCATCGGTAATCAGTTTTAAATCCGGGAGGAAAAAATGGGCTTTTTCGCTAATCAGACCCGCTCAGTAATTGAATGGAAAGATGCAGATCCTGATCTGCTTATCTGGCGCTGGAACGGCACCAATGACGAACTCAAGAATGCTTCCAAGCTCATCATCAATCCGGGGCAGGCCGCTATTTTCGTTTATGAAGGGCAGATTCGCGCCATTCATGATTATCCCGGCATGTTCGAGCTGAAAACAGCCAACATCCCCTTTCTGACCACCTTCACAAAGATCATGCAGAATTTCACCTCTGAACACAAAGCGCATGTATACTTTGTCAGAATCACCGAATTCGTCAACCAGAAATGGGGAACCAAGGCCCCGGTCAAATACACCGACCCGGTCTACAAATTTCCCGTAGGGATGCGTGCTTTCGGCAACTTCTCGTTTCACATCACCGATGTACGCAAATTCTTCACCGAATTCGCCAGCAACATCGAAGTTCTGCCAATCAGTGCCATTCGCAATGTCATCGTCGACCGCGTTCTGCAGCCGATGACCGATATCTTTGCCACCGCCGGCTTCAGTTATGCCGAAATCGACAAGAACCGCCTGGAACTGTCGAAAAAGCTCAGCGAAGTCGTAGCACCTGAATTTGCGCCCCTTGGCTTCGAAATGTCCGATTTCCGCATCGAAAACACCGATTTCGACGAAAAGACCCAGGAACGCATCGACAAGATTTCCGACAAAATGGCTGACGCGCACGCAATCAACGCCATGGGTTCGATCAACAATCAGGGTCTCAATGCCTACGCTACCGTAGAACGCCTCAATGCCATGAATACTGCCGCAGCCAATCCGAATGGCGTAGCGGGTATGGGCGTCGGCCTCGGCGCCGGCATGGGAATGGCCGGAATGGGCATGATGGGCAACATGGGAAATATGGGCCAGGCCCCGGCACAACAGGCCGGCCCTTCAGTCCAGTGCAGCTGTGGCGCCAACATGAGCGCCAATGCCAAATTTTGCCCTGAATGTGGCAAACCGAATGCTTCCGGCACTGTTGCCTGCATCGGCTGCGGCGCCCAGATCAAGCAGGGCGCGAAGTTCTGCCCCGACTGCGGCAAACCGCAGACCGCGACCTGTGGCAAATGCAATGCCTCAGTACCCGGTGGGGTAAAATTCTGCCCCGAATGTGGTGAAAAACTGCAGTAAGCCTCTGAACATATAAAAGTTAAGCTGGTAAGCCCGCCGGTAACGGCGGGCTTTTTCATTGGCAGCGGGCATAAAAAAAAGCAGGCCACCTCGCAAAGAGGCAGCCTGCCATCGCAATAGTCGTGTCAGCTTATTGGAAAAATGTGGTAAGGCCCAGCACCAGGCGATAGTTATAACCATAGCGCTGATCGTTCGAGACTGCAATCGGCACTCCGACTTCAAAGACGAAGTTTTCGGTCGGCGTATAGCGAAGGCCGGGAATAACATCAACCTTCATGCCTTCGGCGCCCCAGTCTTCGCCAGAGACTTCAGCCATGACCGTAACATTGTGGGTATGCGGGTATTCGATGCCAAAGCTGTAATAAAACTTGTCGGCGAGGCCATCGGGGTAAAACTGGGTATTGGGGTCGCCGGTCATTACATAACCGAGGTTCAGATGGCCAACGACGCGCTCAAAACTTTTGCTGAAAGCGGTGAAAATTTCGAAGTCGGTTTTTCCGGTTCCCAGGCCCTTATCATCATTGCCGGTCGGAAACTTGAAACCGAGTCCGAAAGCCCCACGCATCTGATACTGCGGGTTATCGAAAACACGATATTTGAAGCCAAGCTTTGAATCTCCGGCGCCTGATTCGGAAATATCCTTGGTCCAGAGAATTCGCGACTTGATGGTATAATCGACTACCGGAATCTGGTAAATAATTTCAAGATCGTCAGTCACGGCGTAGTTGAAGAAAATCGGCAATTCAAGCATCTCGCCACTTTCATTACTGGCGAGAACCCGGTCATAAACACGATCCAGATCAAACCAGCTTGAGTGAAAGCCCATCTTGAAAGAACCGGCTTTGCTGACATCAGCTGAAGTCGTCTGGATCAACCCGGTAAAACCTGACATATTGCAGGCAAGTACCCTGGTTACTGCTTCTTCCAGCGGAACCGTCATCATGGTATCAGAGTAAAGCGGCGGAAGAACAGTTCGCGAAGGAACCGGCAAATCAGTAACCGGCGGCAGGTTCAGAGGTTCCTGCGAAAAAATCTCGTTGTTGCTCTTCGCTGCAGCCTTTTTCTGGCCGCTTTTAACGACCGGAGCCTTGCGGGCATTCTTGGCCATCGGCACCGGCTTGGCAATGTTGTCGGAAAGACTTACCGCTCCGACATCTTCCGATCTGGTGATCGGCGGCAGACTCATCTGCTGCGGCGAGCCTCCGACTCCGGGGTCAGCGGCTATCGGAGGCAACATCTCAGTTTGCCCATAATATTCGGGCGCATTCTGGGTGGTCTGGTAAGTGTTGGCCGACCGGTTGATCACGCTCTGCATCGAGCTCGAAAAGCCATTCCGTTTCAGTTGCGTCTGCGAACTGGAATAGCTCTGGGCCCAGGCCGGCGCGGTCAAAAGCCAGACTGCCAATGCGACTATTGCGGTATTTTTCTTCATACCCAGCTCCTTTTCGCCCACTCAGCATTCCTGAATCGAATGGAAACAGGATCTGCGTGAACTTTTTACGGCGTACAAGACGCCGGGGGTCACATCGGCACATCGCAGAAATTTGATAACCATAATTTTACAGCGCCTGACAAAATTTTCCAGACGTCAATGTTGCGACAAGAATAAGCGGGAGTGATGAAGCATGAGATCTTCAACTGATAAACAGTGAATGACAAGGATAAAGCCCGCGACAGGCTTAAATCGCTGCGCCAGTGTGATGAGAGAAACTCAGGCGGCGGCAGGATAAGTGAATTCGAGACCAGCAGATTCAGCGGGTCTGGTAATCGTGACTTTGCCGCCTTTGTTGAGGCGCCCGAAGAGTATCTCTTCGGCCAGGGCATCTTTAACTTCGCGCTGAATAACCCGGGCCAGAGGTCTGGCACCATGAACCGGGTCATAACCTTTGGCTGCCAGCCACAGGCGGGCAGATTCATCGAGCTCGATAACGACCTCACGCTCTTTGAGCTGCAGGTTGAGCTCCCTGATGAACTTGTCGACAACCAGTTCCATCGTTCCCTGGGTCAGGGCGGCAAACGAAATGATACCATCGAGGCGGTTGCGGAATTCGGGCGAAAACAGCTTCTCGATGGCGGCCTTGCCTTTCCATTCGGTGTCGTTCTCGTGATGCGCAAAACCGATCGAACCTTTGGCCATGTCACGGGCTCCGGCATTGGAAGTCATGATCAGAATGACATTACGAAAATCAGCCTTCTTGCCGGTATTGTCGGTCAGGGTCGCGTAGTCCATTACCTGCAGCAGAATGTTAAACACATCTTCGTGGGCTTTTTCGATTTCATCGAGCAGCAGCACCGAATAAGGGTGTTTGCGTATCGAGTCGGTAAGTGCCCCACCCCGCTCGTAGCCTATATAGCCTGGAGGTGCGCCGATAAACCTTGCCACCGCATGTTTTTCCATATATTCGCTCATGTCGAACCTGAGAAAGTTAACTCCAAGTGAGTTAGCGAGCTGTTTGGCAACTTCAGTTTTTCCGACACCGGTCGGACCTGTGAAAAGAAACGAACCGACCGGCCGGGTCGAACCGGTCATACCGGCGCGGGAAATTTTGATGGCTCTAACCAGCGCTTCTAATGCCTGATCCTGACCGAAAATTACCTGCTGCAGGTCTGTCTGAAGGTTTTTGAGCTTATCAAGATCAGAAGTCGAAATTCGCCGCGACGGAATGCGGGCAATTCTCGCCACCGCCCGCTCGATATGAGCTTTTCTGACCACCGGCTGCCCTTTGTTCTTCTGCGACAGCTTCAGAATGGTTGCTGCTTCATCCATCACGTCTATGGCTTTGTCAGGAAGAAACTGTTCCTGAATGTATTTGGCCGACAGCTCAGCCGCCGCACGCAGAGCCTTTCTGGTGAAAGTTACGCCGTGAAACTTTTCATAAACCGGGCGTAATCCCAGAAGAATCCGGCGCGTTTCCTCGACGTTGGGCTCGTAAAGGTCAATTTTCTGAAAGCGGCGCGAAAAAGCCCGGTCTTTGTCGAAATTCTTGAACTCTTCGAAGGTGGTGGTGCCGATACACCTGAACTTGCCGCTGCCCAGCGCGGGTTTGAGAATGTTGGCAGCATCCAGAGAACCGCCACTGACAGCGCCGGCCCCGATAATGTTATGTATTTCATCGATGAAAAGAATTACCCCGGGCATTTTTTCGAGGCTTTTCATCGTCGCTTTCAGGCGGGCTTCAAAATCACCGCGATACTTGGTCCCGGCCAGCAATGCGCCCATATCGAGCGAATAGATCTTTATATCCTTCAGAGTTGCAGGCACTTCACCCTGGTGAATGCGCAGAGCGATTCCCTCGACGATAGCAGTTTTGCCGACCCCGGGTTCGCCGACGAAAATCAGATTATTCTTGCGCCGGCGATTGAGAACGATAATGGCCCGGGAAACCTCGGCCCGTCTTCCTATCAAAGGGTCGATTCCGCCGCGCGCCGCTTTGTCATTCAGACACTCGGTAAAACTGGCGAGGGGATTGGCACTGACCTGTGATTCGCCGCCTTCTTCAGCTTCGCCAGGTTCGGCATCGGTATAGCCGTCTTCACTGTCACCAACTTTGCGAATGCCGTGCGAAACGTAGTTGAGAACGTCGAGCTGCGTAACATTCTGCTTCTGCAGAAAAAATACCGCGTGCGAATCGGTTTCCGAGAAAATTGCGATCAGCAGGTCACCGGCATGGGCTTCGGCTTTTTCCGAAGCCTGCACATGAATCATCATCCGCTGAATAACCCGCTGAAAAGCCAGGGTCGGCACAGGTTCAACCTTGCCGGAACCTTTCTGCGGCACATGAGCGGCGAGATGTTCGTCGAGGTCTTTTTCGAGCTCTATGAGGCTGCAGCCGCATGCCTTGAGAATCTCAGCGCCTTCCTTGTCATGCAGAAGCGCATAAAGAAGATGTTCAACGGTAATGTATTCATGGCGCTCATCGGCGGCCTGGTTGATTACAGCCTGAAGGATGATGTCGAGATCTTTGCTGATCATTCTTTCTCCATATCACATTTGAGCGGAAAGCCGTTTTCCCGGGCAAGCGCATGCACCTGCGCGATCTTCGTCTCGGCGATTTCACGGGTAAAAACACCGGCAAGCCCTTTGCCGTTGCGGTGAACATGCAGCATGATGCTGGTGGCATCGATTTTTGAACGGCCGAAAACCGTTTCAAGAATTTCAACGACGAAATCCATCGTCGTATAGTCATCGTTCAATAGAAACACTTTATACATCGAAGGCCGCGTGGTTTTTGCCCGGCTCTTCTCAACTACACCGCGTTGCGGATTATCTTCATTCTGCCCCATTGGCGTTCCCTTCTCTGAGCCTTGAAAGTTCTGCGACCGTCTGTTCATTTTCGAGATGCAGAGCTTCCCAGGCGCTCATCGCCGCTTCCAGTCTGGAATTAAGATCGGCATGCGTACGTGCCACTTCGGCAACCCGGCTGGCATTCCAGTCAGGAGGCGGGCAGGCGAGCTGGCCTTCTACCTCAGCCAGCTGTTGTTCGACGCAGGCGATATGTTTTTCGTGCTCTTCGATCTCGCGCTTAAGTTTCTGCAGGCGGTTGCTCAGCTGTTTCTGCTGTTTAACATCTTCGCGCGCCTGCTGTTTGCGGTCTGGGATCAATACTCCGGCAGCACCGGCAATCTCATTATCGACCTCGCCGGCAAGTTCACGTCGTTGTCGCGCCCACATATACTGGCTGTAGTTTCCCTGGTATACGATCGCCCGGCCGTTTTCTATCGCCAGAATCTTGGTAGCCAGGCTGTCGAGGAAAAAACGGTCGTGCGAAACGATAATTATCGTGCCGGTAAAGTCTTCGAGAGCATTCAGAAGTGCTTCACGGCTGTTGATATCGAGATGATTGGTCGGTTCGTCAAGAAGCAACAGGTTGCAGGGGCGCAGCATCATTCTGGCCAGCCCCAGACGGCTTTTCTCGCCGCCCGAAAGAACCCGCACCTTCTTCTCGACATCGTCGCCCGAAAAAAGAAAAGCTCCGAGCAGATTGCGTATTTCCGGCACCATGTCGAGCGGCGCTTCACGCATTACCCGGTCTTTAACTGTTTCATCACCCTCGAAGCTTATTTCTTCATCCTGGGCGAAATAGCCGAAATGCACCCGGTAACCGGTTTCGAGCCGGCCCTGCCACATATTGTCCTCGCCGGCAATAATACGCATCAGCGTCGTTTTACCGGCACCGTTCTCACCGATGATGGCCAGGCGGTCACCGCGGTCGAGAACAAAGGAAACATCCTTGAGAACCTTGTTGTCGCCATAGGCACGGGCAATCTTTTCGCCGCGCAGCACTACCTCGCCGCTGCTTTCACAGTCGGGAAAATGAAAACTGAGCTTCGGAAGAGCGCGAACCTGGGAAATGGTTTCGATTTTTTCGAGCTGTTTGATACGGCTTTGAACCTGTGAGGCCTTGCTGGCCTTGTATCTGAAGCGTTCGATGAATTTTTCGACACGGCGGCGTTCGCGGTCCTGCCGATCCTGGGCAGCCTGTGCTTCCTGGGCCCAGACTTCTCTCGCTTCGAGAAAACCAGAATAATTGCCTCTGAAAACGCGTGACCCTTCAGGAACTATTGCAACTACCGAACTTGCGAGTTCATCGAGAAAATAGTGGTCGTGTGACACAACCAGAATGCCACCCGGATATGAAGCAAGATAGTCTTCAAGAAACGATATCGACGAGATATCGAGATAGTTGGTAGGTTCATCGAGCAGCAGATAATCAGGTTCGGTCAGAAGCAGGCGCACAAAATAGCCGCGCATCTGCCAGCCACCCGAAAAGGTTTTTAGCGGGTCGTGAAAACGACTTTCAGGAAATCCGAAGCCCTTGAGCAGTCTGATCGTCTTCGCCTGCCAGGTGTAGCCACCCGACTTTTCATATTCGGCAATCAGCCTTTCGTATTCATCCTGCACGGCGGCACCGGTGCGCCCGGCGGTCATTTCAGCCTCAACCGATTCCAGACGAGCCTTGATGTCTTTCAGCCTGTCGAAAGCCTGGGTAACGAGTTCCCACAGGGTCATCGTTTCTTTCTCACGGGCCCAGTTCTGGTTATCGGCGAGAAATATTTCCTGGGGCAGGTAGCCGATCCGGCTGTCGCGTGGACAGGTCACCGAGCCGGAATCGGGATGCTCGTAGCCAAGAATGATACGCATCAGCGTTGTTTTGCCGGAACCGTTACTGCCGACCAGCGCGACGCATTCCCCCGGGTTGACCGCGAAGGTAACCCCGGAAAACAGGGTTCTGACGCTGAATGCTTTTGAAAGATTGTTAATCTGCAGTGACATAATGATTTCAGGCTGAATTCTAACATTTTGTTCCCGTCGTTTCAACGCCAACCGCCATTCAGGAATGAGCGGGGTGATTTTTGACTATTTCTACCACCCGGGTTAGAATGGCTACAGAGGAATCAGGAGGCAGCCGTATGAAAATAAACGGTAATATACCCGGCCCTTCTCTGGCGCTGTTGACCGATCTTTACCAGCTGACCATGGCTTATGGTTACTGGAAGACAGGTAACCTTGAAAAGGAAGGGATTTTCAACCTTTTCTTCCGCAAAAATCCATTTGGCGGCGGGCTAACCATATCATGCGGTCTCGAACAGGTCATCGATCTCATCGAAAACTTTACTTTTGATTCTTCCGATATCGACTACCTGGCAGGGCTGACCGGCAATGACGGAAAAGCCCTGTTTGAGCGCGGCTTTCTCGACTATCTCAGCGACATGAAATTTTCGTGCGATGTCGACGCGGTCCCCGAAGGGTCGGTGGTATTTCCCGGAGAACCGCTGCTGCGCATTAGAGGGCCGATCATTCAGTGTCAGGTTCTTGAAACGCCACTGCTGAACATTCTCAACTTTCAAAGTCTGATTGCGACAAAAGCTGCCAGAATCTGTATCGCCGCCCAGGGTGACCCGGTCATGGAATTCGGCCTGCGTCGCGCTCAGGGAATCAACGGCGCCCTGGCCGCCAGCCGCGCCGCTTACATTGGCGGCTGTGGCAGCACCTCGAATGTTCTGGCCGGCAAGATGTTCGGCATTCCGGTCAAAGGCACGCATGCGCACAGCTGGGTAATGTCGTTCGCCGATGAAGAAGAATCTTTTCGCGAATACTCACGGGCCATGCCTAACAACTGCATGTTTCTCGTCGACACCTACGATACTCTCGAGGGAGTGCGTAATGCGGTGAAGATTGGTCTTGAACTTCGCAAAAAAGGGCATGAGCTCAACGGTATCAGGCTTGATTCAGGCGACCTTGCTTACCTGAGCATCGAAGCCCGCAAGATTCTTGACGCGGGAGGGTTTGGTAACGCCATCATCTGCGCCAGCAATGATCTTGACGAGAACATTATCACCAGTCTCAAGCAGCAGGGAGCGAAAATCAATCTATGGGGAGTCGGCACCAGACTCGCAACCGGCCATGATCAGGGGGCCCTCGGCGGCGTATACAAACTGGTAGCGATGCGCGATCCAGACCAGAAGTGGCAGCATCGCATCAAGCTTTCCGAACAGAAAATCAAGATCACCACACCCGGTGATCTGCAGGTTCTGAGGTATTTTAAAAACGGCGAAGCCCTCGGAGATATGATTTACGATCAGCTGTCAGGGGTTCCAGAACGGCGCATGATCATCGATCCTGACGATCATACCCGGCGCAAGAAATTTCCCGAGGACGCCGAAGTGAGCGAGATGCTCGTTCCTGTTGCCCGGCAGGGTCGAATAATTGCAGCCAGAAGTGACATTCATCAACTCAGAGAGAAAGTTAAAGCCGGGTTGAAATTTTTCCACGAAGGGATCAGAAGGTTTGTTAACCCACATGTTTATCCGGTCGGGCTCGAAGAAAAGCTGCACAGCCTGAAAACGCGCCTGATCGCTGAGAACCGCAAAGTCAACGAATAAAATAGCAAATGCCCGCATAGAGGCAGAGGAGAACAAAATGAAAGCCCTGTTAATGGTAGATCTGCAGAACGATTTCATGCCCGGAGGCGCACTGGCGGTCGTCGACGGCGACGCGGTGGTACCGCTCGCCAACTGGCTGGCCTCCAGGTTTCCGCTGGTGGTTGCCACCCAGGACTGGCACCCTCAGGAACATCAGAGCTTTGCCATGAACAACCCCGGACGTATGGTCGGTGATATAATCGATCTGAACGGTTGTCAGCAGGTCATGTGGCCGGCACATTGCGTGCAGGGCAAACACGGAGCCGATTTTCACCCAGATCTCAAGCAGGAGCAGATTCACAAGGTATTTCAAAAGGGTATGAATGCCGAAGTCGATTCATACAGCGGCTTTTTTGACAATAACCGCCGTTTCCCGACCGGCCTTGAAGAATGGCTTAAAAAGAAGGGCGTTACCGACCTGTATGTCTGCGGTCTGGCAACCGATTACTGTGTTAAATACACGGCCCTCGACGCCGCTTCACTCGGTTTCAAAACCTGGCTCGTCGAAGATGCCTGCCGCGGCGTCGATCTCGAAGCCGGCGACAGCGCCCGGGCAATTGCCGCAATGCAGACAGCCGGCGTTAAAATTATCTCGAGCCGGGAACTGCAGATGACGTTGGGTTAACGGGGCCTGACAAAACCCTTTTTCAGAGCCCCCAGGTTTTCAGGTTGATTTCAGACAGGTCGATATTGGCGACATTGGTTGTTTTCGACTTGAATTCCTGAAGCTGTTTAACCATCTGCTGACCTGAATTGAAAAGCTCAGATTTGGCATTGAACATTTCCTTGACAGTGCCGCTCTTGAAACCGCTGCCGCCAAGGGATTTGATTGTGTTCCAGTTCAGATCTCCCTTGTTTTTCATGGCCGCCAGAGCTTCGCGCACGTTTCTGGCACGGTTTTTCTTTGAATCTGACATATTGCCAAGCCAGTTGCGCTTGAACATGGCATCGGCACTGAGACCGAGAATATCGGTGTCAAGCTTGCCCATCGCGGTTTTAATTTCGCCGAGTCCGCGCATCAGCTCGTCGCGGACTTTGAGAATCTCACCGGCGGTCATTTTAGTAATATCGGCACCGGCGGCGGCAAACTCACCGGTGAAGTCCTGCACCAGCTTCTTGGCATCAGCCTTTACCCCGGCCATTATGCTGCCCTGAGTCGCGAAAAATTTGTTGACATCACCGACATCGCGCCAGAACTTATCAAGCTCATCGGAACTGTCTTCGCGCATGACAATGAGCTTTTCCTGGGAATATTCAGGCTCTTCTTCTTCTTTCAGCCCATCGAAACCGGCCTTGACCTTCAAACTAACCACCAGACGCCCAGGGCCATCGGGTGTAGTCGAAACATCGAATGCTTCGACATTGCGGGAGACCAGCCATTGTTTGCCATCGAAGCGTCTGATCAGATCGGGCTTCACATATAGATAGCTCAACGGCACGTCTTCAGTTTCATCTTTTTTGGGTTTGCGCACCTTTATTTCGATAACGTCATCGCTGACCTGTTTGAAGGTGCCTTTGCGCGCCTGACTCAGATCGTTTTCAAGCAGCGCCAGAACCTTGTTCGCTTCCTGTTTGATGTAATCACGACTGGCCACGAGAGCACGTTTGTTGGCCGAATCCTTCAACAGGTAATAAAGCGGGATCGATACCAGCGACATGATGAAAAAAGCCACCATGATCTCTATCAGAGTCATTCCCTGTTTTTTCATATAGCTCTCCTATGGCCTGACAACCAGAAACGATTTTTTGCGAAGAACTGCCGGCCCACCTGCCCGGCTGAAAGAACATTCAACATCGACCTGCACCATCGTGCGATCGGCTTTTCCTTCTCTGGTAAGAAAACTCCAGGTTCCTTCAACTGCGAAATCCTTGTATTTGGTCTGAATTTTGAGAACCTCGTTGAGACTTATCGGATAAAAGCCGTCAGAAAGCTGGAAAGGCCCGGCAAAATCAGTGTCGGCCCCTTCAGCATCAGCCCTTTCGTAGTATTTTTTGAAAGGCATCGCCATAATCTCACTTTTGATGCTTTCGAGAATACGTTCGGCCATCTGAATCTTTTCGGTTTCGATGGCGGTGGTAGCATCACTCGAGGACATTCGCGACAAAGGCACCAGAGCCAGAAGCAGTATCGCCAGAGCGATGGTTATCTCGACAAGTGTGACGCCGGTAGAGGTTCGTTTGCAGATCATCGGGGTCACTCTTTCTTTTCGGGTTTTACAAACTGAAAGGCGGCTGTCTGAGCACTGAAAGTCACATAATACCTCGTAGGATCATACTTAGATATGGGCCTGATCATCGACAGCAGAGAGCTTCGGCAATGATTCGACTGATAGTAAACGTGCAGGTCCCCCTGGCATTCGCTGCGGTTGAAGCGGTTAACGACCAGATTGCCATGCACGGTCAGCGATGCGCCGATCGGGTTCATCACCCCACGATCGCCGAAAAGGCAGGCCGCAACCGACCGATCGCCGTAATGGTTGACAATCGCTCCGTTGCGGGCTATCAGCGAAAACAGGGTCGCATTACCGTTGCCATCATAGTCTTCACGGGTGATATTTCCCTTGAGATGAATATTGGCAGCCGATACGATCACGCCCCGACCCATGACATGCATGTCTTCAAGCCAGAGATTGTCATTGACGAAGGTAATTCCGTCGCAGAGAAAGGTTTTCTTGCCTTTGTACATTATGCAGCGATTATCGAGATCGCGGTTAAATTCCTGGGAAGACGGATAAAAGTAGCTGGCCTTCTTGAGATACTGAGTCGGCGAATAGATGTTGGCCGGCAAATTGCCTGGCTCGTCAGGGCTCCAGGCGGTTTTGCCTTCATCATCGTTTTTGTATGGCGGAAAACCGCAGAAACCGTAAGGCTCTTTATGGGCCTTGGCCCAGAACCACGGAATCGGAATTTCGAGGCCGAGAAAACCGATGATGGGAATCGGCGGAATCAGGATTTTAACCAGCAGCAGCCGGATATGGGTATAGACTTTTTTAAGATAACCTTCAACCCGCAATGAAAAAGGAAACTCGAGATGAAAGTTGCCGAACAGCAGGGTTCTGGCAAACCTTGGCGGAATCGGCAACCAGTAGCCTCCGATGCTGCCCGGTTCACCACCACCGAAGTAACCCCAGTCAAAGGGTTTGCCATTAGCCCAGAAATTATAGTAAACACTGTCGATTCCGGGGATGACATTGTGTTCCTTGTCATCGTCTCCAGATGGATGATCACCGCTGCAGGATGCTTTGGCATCGTCTTTGTGTGGCAGAAGCAGGGCAACGATTTCCATTTTCTTCAGATGGGCTGGGTTTAGTGATAACTCGGGAAACATGGTTATCTTCACCAGCATTTCTTTGGTGCCGTTAACTCTGACCAGCCCCGGAAGCTGAACTCCGCGCGCCAGTTCCTTGAGATCAAGCTTGAAAAGGTTTTGAATTGAATCCCAGATGGCACTGAGCGAAGGCATATTGTGAATAACGATATCACCGGTGCCGTCGTTCCATTTAATCTGGTCGTTGCCTTCCCATTTGTCGGTGTTTTCTAGAGCTTTCTCGTAGAGAAGTTTTGAATTGGCGACAAAGAATGTGTAGTCTGAAGCGATGGGCTGCACGTCGGCAACCCTGAATTCGCGATGAGCGATCAGCTTTTTGCGGATAGTGGTACCGGACGGATAATTGGGCGAATATTCAACTTCGGTTACAACTTCGAAAAAGCCCTGCTTTTCGACGGTTACATCCCAGGAGACATTGCCGGCGAAAGCTCTGAGAAATGGCGGCAGACAGTTCTGAATCGCCGACTCGATGCGCTTGTTGATTTTGTCGAAGTCGAGATTCAGCTGCAGCGAACCACCAAAAACCTTTTTGGCAAGGCCTTGAGGTGTCAGCTGAATCTTTTCCTGAATTTTTTCGAATACTTTGTTGAGAAGAGGCTGAAGCAGGTAGCCGATCGGAACAGGAGTGCCCTGAACCATGATCGTCCAGCCGGTGATATCGGGAGCCTTGAGCAGCGGCTTATTTGGCAGGAACTTTACAAGGTCAATATTAGGAATCTGCGGTGGCCCTTTATCGGAATCACCGGTCGGGTCTTTGTTGATACCCGACACCACATCGGCAGCGCCGATCTTGATCTTGTCATAGATCGAACCGAGAAAACCAGTGACCTTGCGCAGAGGCACTTCGACGCCACCAACCACATAATCAGGGTTGTCGGCGAGAATTCCGAACGCTTTCTTGATTCTGGCAGTGCAGACGACTCTCACTCTGCCGCCAAGAGCATCGAACATACCCTTGAGAGGAGCGAGCGGCGCTTTGGGGTCAGGTGAAACCGTATCGTAAATATAAACAATGCCATCTTCATACAGAGGTTTGAAGAGAACGTTGTTAAAAAGGTCGAGCTGAACATCGACGCCGTTTTCCTTGGCATTTTTGAAACTGACCGGATCGATATAAGCACCGGCAATCGGCGCCGGCAGGCGAAAATAGATAAACCAGCTCTTAAGAAGCGCATCCGGATCGGAAAACAGCTTCCAGAAAGCATTATAATCGTTCATGCTGTCTTTGACGATCTTGAACGTCATATTGGCAGCTGATTCGGCGCACTCTTCGGCGCGCTTTTCATGGCTGGAAAAAACGGTGTTCCAGCGCCCGGAAACCGTCAACCGCGATATGGTAATGCCGACGATGACCAGGACGCCCAGAACCCCAAGCGCCATCAAGTATGCAGACCCGCGATTTCGTATTGATTTCCGGTTCACACTGATTCTCCATTGCGAGGGAATGCTGTACCCTCATTGTAAATCATTCAGACAATGCCTCGCAATTAATGCGATTCAAAATACTTACGAAAATCTTCATCCATATGTTTCAGGGCTTCGATGCTTTCCTGAACAGTTTCTTCACTCTCTCCGGCAGCACGCATGGCGGCGGCTATTTCATCGGGGCTGCCCCCTGAAGACAGATGTTTGCTGACGTCCATCATTGCCGAGAAATTCTTGCCGAAATCTGTATAAGCCTTGATGGCCTCATTGCCCGGCATTGCCTGGAATTCCTTCATCAGACGATCCTGCCATTTTATCCAGGACTCTCGATCCTGTTTCTTCTCGCTGATTTCCACGAGGCGCTGAATGGCGGTCAATTTTCCGTATGAATTGAGCTGATGGTCGTTGGCAGCCTGCTCGTAATAGGCTTCAGCCTCTGAAACATTGCCGGCTTCCCAGGCTTTCATCGCATTGTGATAATTTGAATTGAGGTTGGCGGCGGCGGCATTTCTGTCGTCCTCAGAAGCATTCGGGTTATTGGCCAGATCAGTCATATACTGATTAAAGTCTTTTTCGTAGTTGTCTTTGAACTTTTTGCATTCATCCTGGCCGGTTCTGATCGCAGCCGTGTATTCTTTGCCATTCAGCAGTTCCCTGGCACCACTTTTGAGAGTGCCTTCCCAGTCAGCACTGCCAACCTGGGTTTTCTTGTCGGAACCCTTCTTTTCGCTGCCAAAAAAGCCTGCCTGGCTTGCAGTCTGAGTCTTATCGGCTCTATTGATCGTATTCGCGGTGTCGAAGCCGCCCCACATAAGCCACAAAACCGGTGTTAAAATAACGGCACCCACCAGATACAGCCATTTGAATTCAAACAGATGCAGAAACAGTTTTTCGACAGGTGTATCTTCAGGCTTGATGGGAGTCGATTCAAGATCATCATCGCCGATAACCGAATTGAATGCATATTCGGCACGACCGGGAGTCTTCTCTTCCTGGTCCGCTTTGAAGGCTTCCCAGCATTCCTGTTCGAATTCCTCTGGCTGGCGCTGAAAAGTGTTCTGCGCCGAAATCAGCGCGGCGCGCCATATTTCTTCAAAACCCAGCTTGAGTTCACCGTTTTTGTTATGTGTAAACGCAAATATCCGGAACATGCCTTCGCGGGTCGGGTTAGCCGCAACCATGTATCCTGCCTGCATCTGCAGTTCCTGGTTTGCCTCGCTCACCAGCATCTTCCACAGCATAGGTTCAGCCGATGGATAATCGAGCTGCGGCAACAGCGAAAGCCCGATACGCCTTGCGGCAATGACACCGGACCTGAGCATCGACTGCAGATACTGTACCGCAGCTTCCTTGTCAGCCTTCAGAAAAACTTCGAGAGCGGCAGCTTTCATTCGCGGGTCATCAGCAGCCAGAAAACTGTTGAGAACTGGCAGCATCGCGTCAATGTCGATATTGCCAAGGGTTTTTACCGCCTGAGCAGCCACCGAGGGATCTTTGTCTTTAAGCAAAGGCGTAATTGCAGCTGAATCGATACGAGAACCAAGCCGGCAGACGGTTTTAAGAATCTCCAGCACAATTCCCTTCTTTACATCAGCTTTCAGCAAAGCCAGAAGCGTCTGACGACCTGCCAGATAGTCTTCAGAAGTTTTCATGCCAACGACCAGCGCCCGCTGTTCTTTTTGTTCAAGGGCAACAAATTCATCGGGCGAAGGAAATTTCTTCGCCATCGGCGGGCTTATTACTTTTTCTTCGCTGATCAGAGGTTCAATCATAGTCTTGATTTCAGGCGAAGTTTCACTGCCGAAATGCTTTTTGAGAATATTTCTGATTGACTCGTGCTCAATATAGGAACTGAGCCTTTCGACTGCCGAGGCGCGCATCATGCTGTCGGCACTGGCAAGATCTGCGACGGCGCATCTGATGATCTGCTCGGAACGACGATTGGCAATGCGCTGTTTGAGACCGGCGATATATTCTTCAACTCCGGTCTTGAGAATTCCGGCTGCCTGAACTGCTTCGATACTCTGCTTCAGAATCAGCTGCAGAACATGTTTTTTTATTCCAGTCGAAAGCATCAGAATATCGTAAACCTTAAGTGGAAGTTCGACAGAGGGATTGAAAGCAGCGACAAAACCGGCTTTAACCAGCAGCAGCGGCTGAATTTCACGGCCGAGAAACTGCAAAAAGAGGTTTTCGACCTTCTCGAAATTGACCAGCATCAGTTCACGCAGAGCTTTTTGACGGATCAAAGCATTTTTGTGAAGAAAAAACGCCTGAATGTATCTGAGAGCTTCGTCGCAGTCGACCTGGCGCAGCAGATGCACTGCATGCAGCTGCACCCTGAAAGACTTTGAAGTCAGTCCGACTTTTACCTGCTTTTTAAACGCAGCCGGGTCACGTTGCTGCAACAGCGAAAGCCCGGCGCAGATAACTTCAGGATCGCTGCCCAGAAGAATCATCGGTACCAGATCGCAGTCAGCCGCTGTGCCAAAGCGGCCAAGTATCGTAAGCCCGGCTTCGATCATGCGCGGGTCATTTTCAGAAGCGATGCAATTGCGCCAGGCCTGAACAACTTCTTCAGACGGAGGTTTGCGCAACATCTGGGTTATGACCGAGGCTTTCGCAGGTTCGGCACCGGCAAGAAAGCCGGCAATCACCTGCGGGGTGACTTCGAGACCCTTGAGCTGACCTTTGAGTTCGACGCGGGCCAGCTCGAGGTTGAGCACCCACTGGGCCAGCTGGCGGCAGACGGGTGAACCATCGCGGGCAGAAATATCTTTGACCAGCCCGGCCATATAGGGAGGAACCCCTGTGGCAACAAGTTCTTCGAGAGCAATCTGTCGACTGACTTCGTCAGAAGACTGAAGCGAAAGTTCGATCCAGTCGTTCAGATCAAGCTTTTCAGGCCATTTAACAGTGTTTGAACCAGTGGTCATTCATTAACCCGCTATGCCAGATTTTATACCAGTATATCAAAATGCCCGGACTCATTGGTAAAAATTCATAATGACCTGAAAGCAACGACCGACCTCGACGCAGATTTACTTTTTGCTCTGGCGTAAATGGCTGGAGATTGTATAATTGTACAATCAGTTCGACTTCAAGAGGTATTTATGACGGTTGTAAAAATGAGAAGACCTTCAGCGTTTCTGTTCACGCTGCTGCTGATTTTTTCGCTGCTGCTCAGCCCGGCGATAGCAATCAAAGAAGAAACCGGCGCCGGCCGGTTGCGCGTCAATTTTTCCGCGGCTGTCGAAACCAGTCTCAAAAAAGCGGCAGCCTCTATCGACAGTGCGGTCGTCAGGTTATGCTCGCACCTCGACCAGTCAGACAACATTGATCTCAAGGTCAACTGCCATTTTTATGACAATGCCATCAGACGTTACGTCATTTCGGCAAGCGGCAAAGCTCTGTTTACCGGCAGGCTCCCCTTCAGGCCGGACAAACGTGAATACTTCATCACCAGCAACCAGGAAATATCTTTCGACATCAGCCTGACCGACGTTACACCGACCAAAGAAGCGATTGCCTTCAATTTCGATGTCACAGTCGTCTTTTCGCTCGACCGCATGGCTTACAAAATGGTGCAGACTATTCCGCACCTCACAGCATCAGGAGCTCTCGGCCCGGCTTTCGATCTGCTTGCCGAATTCTGCAGCAAGCTGAACATCGGCATTCTCTCGAAAGCGATCTCAGAAACCTGCCGCAATTTTTCGACGGTGGCATTTACCAAAGCCGGAACCGAGCTGATCAACCAGGCCGGCAAAAACAACAATCTCGGGAAGGTGGTCCGCGAAAGCATCGGCAATGGCTCGATTCTCAACTATCTGGCGCTGACCATTCTCAAAACCGCAACAACCACGATGGTCAGCATAACCGGGGCGACGCTCGGCTCGATGGTCGGTTCGGTTATCGCTCCAGGTGTTGGCACCACGATCGGCGCCTATTTCGGCAGTCAGATTCTCAGCCTTATCGCCAAAGCGATTGTGCATGAGCTGACTGCAGAAATTCCGGTGAAAGTGAACATCAGAAAAATGGTCAACAACTGGCGTATTCTCAATCGCCATCCTGGCGATGCCAAAGCCACAACCGGCTATAACGAAGCGCGGCTGCGCATCAAGAAAAGGATCGTCAGTGAGTTCGGAAACGAAAAGTTCAGCCTTTTCAATACTCTGCTTGAAGAAATTGACGAAATGTTTGCCCACGACCGTCCGGCAACCGTACCCCTTCTTAAAGACCTCCAGGAAATCCTGATGTTCAAGGTTACCATGGATGGCGACTGGTATTTTGCCCGGCAATATCACCAGCTGCGGCTGGCTGTCGAAAAATGGGGACTACAGAAACAGGTCGTTTTCACAACTGACGAACGCCTGCAAAATTCCGGCAGATAATTGACTTTAGTCACTATGGGTGAGATAATCTGAAACTGTTTTGATGCCCTTTTCAAGGGACTTTACCAAGGAGCTGTTTTTTAATGAAGCAAACCGCAATGGAGAAAGAAAAAGTGACCTCTACCAAAAGACTTCCGTACAAAGTCAAAGACATCGATCTCTGGCAGCTTGGCCGCAAGGAAATCGAAATAGCCGAGCACGAAATGCCCGGCCTGATGGCTATCCGTGAAAAATACGGCAAGAAAAAACCGCTGCGCGGCGCCAGAATCATGGGTTCGCTTCATATGACCGTTCAGACTGCAGTTCTCATCGAAACTCTCGTAGAACTGGGCGCCGATGTCAGATGGTGCAGCTGCAACATTTTTTCCACCCAGGATACCGCAGCGGCCGCAATCGCCAAAGCCGGCATTCCCGTTTACGCCTGGAAGGGCGAAACCCTCGAAGAATATTGGTGGTGCACCCGTGAAGCCATCATCTGGCCTGATGGACAGGGCCCCAACCTCATCGTCGACGATGGTGGCGATGCTACCCTGATGGTTCACCTCGGCGTCGATGCCGAAAAGAACCCCAAAGTTCTCGACAGAACTGCCGATGGCGAAGATGAAGCTCAGCTGCTCGCCATTCTCAAGCAGACTCTCAAATCAGAACCCCAGAAATGGACTAATATCGCCAAGAATATCAAGGGCGTCAGCGAAGAAACCACTACCGGCGTCCATCGCCTCTACAAGATGATGGAAAACAAAGCGCTGCTGTTCCCGGCCATCAACGTCAACGATTCAGTAACCAAATCAAAGTTCGACAACCTCTATGGTTGCCGCGAAAGTCTCGCCGACGGCATCAAACGCGCTACTGACGTAATGGTAGCCGGCAAAGTCGCCGTTGTCTGCGGTTATGGCGATGTCGGCAAAGGCTGCGCTCAGAGCATGCGCAATTTCGGCGCCCGCGTCATCGTCACCGAAATCGACCCGATCTGCGCCCTGCAGGCCGCCATGGAAGGCTATGAAGTCAA
>CAYYUI010000061.1:0-30377 GCA_964474705.1 uncultured bacterium | reverse complement strand
GGCGAAGGAACGATAGAGTTTCTCCGCCGGCTTTTTATAGCATACGGGGAATGTACAAACAAACATTTTAGAGCCCGCGGCGACATATCCATATACAAAGCATGGGAGGTGTGTATATGGAATATCGCAGCCGTTTGAAGCGCCGCAGGAAGAAGAGCGGGGGCGGCGGACGGATACTCATAGCGCTCATTATGACGGCGGGGCTCATATACCTTGCCGTGAGCGCCAACGCGGTCGATTGGATAAAGGAGCATATCGTATCGCCTATATCCGCCGCGTTCTCAAAGCTCTGCCGCCTACCCAGCGCCAGACTCTATTCTTCTCGGCTACCCTGCCCGCTCCGATTGTTACCCTGTCCAAAGACATGCTCAACAACCCGGCTTCCGTGGATATCGAAAGACCGCAGATAACCGCGACCGGTATCGAACACAAAGCCTTCAGAGTAAATGATAATCTCAAGCAGGAATTGCTGATCAATATTATCGACCAGCACCAGATCCGCAGCGCCATCATTTTCACCCGCACCAAACATCGCGCCAAACGGCTCGCCGCTTTCCTCGACCGCAAGAAGGTCGCCACTGACTTCATCAACGGCAATCGCAGCCAGCTGCAGCGCACCAAGGCTCTTGAAGATTTCAGAAGCGGAAAAGTGCGCGTTCTCGTCGCCACCGATATCGCATCACGTGGTATCGACGTTGAAGCCGTATCGCATGTCATCAACTTCGACGTGCCTCATGTCGTTGAAGATTATGTTCATCGCGCCGGCCGAACCGCACGCGCCAACATGACCGGCTATTCATACACTCTTGTTTCACCTGATGAAATGTATGATTTCAGCCAGATCGAACGCACCATCAAAACCCGCATCGAACAGGTTAAACTCGAAAACTTCGATTACAGCAGCAAACCAGTTGAAGCGCTTGAAATCCCGCTGGCACAGCGCATTGCGGAAATTCGCGCCTACAAAGCTGCCTGCCGCACCCGCGCCGCCGAAAAGCAGGCCCGCCGCACCGGAAACCCTGTTTCCACAACCACGACCAGAACCGAAAACAATCGCAGACCGTCTGCTGCTCCTGCTCAGGCCCCCCGCAAAACCCTGAACCAGGAAACCCGCAGCCCGAACACACGCAGCAATACGACCCGCACCCACAACACCCAGAATCGTTCGTGGCAGACCGGCCGCAGCGAACAGAGCAGAACTGCAACCCAGAACCGGCCCGAACAAACCCAGACCCGCCGCAAAGACAATAAGGGCGAACTTCCCGACATTTTCTGATCGATCGTAAACAGGCCTCTGAACTTAGGTTCAGGGGCCTGTTTTTTTATCACCTGCTTTATGCATCTGCCATTTCTGCATATTTGTTGACCTGTCAGCTGATCAAGAATAAATTGTCTTGTTTCTGGATAAAACTTGCCCGAAAAAAACTGCATGAAGGATGGGCCTGAAAGATTGAAGAAAAGTATTATAATCTCTTTTTTCTTATTTGATTTTCTGATCGTTATGCTCGTGGTTGCTTTTTTTGTTCCGAAAATTGGCCATCTGATTAATTTCGGGCAAACCCATACTGATGAGTTTTGCACAGAATGCGGCGCTTTCCGAAAAGCTTCTTATGCAACTCTTTTTATCAAAAGCTTTGAATTTGATTCCAGTTTTTATAAGGAAGATGGTCTGAAAACTCTTCACGATGCGTTTTTTACCCCATGCACAGATCACAAGTGGTGCGTTTTCCATCTTGTCCGCAACACAATAAGTTTCATGGGGAAAAGTGAACCTCACCCCAAAATCGGTTTTGAATTGTTGAAACATTTGCAAAGACAGGAAATGAAAGATTTCATCAGTTCGCAACCAGCACTGGCAAGCCGGACTGCATCAGTCCTCTTCGACTATGCCAAACGCGGCACCGACAGCCGCCTGTTAACCTACCTCGGCACGTCGCTGAGCCTCGCTGACGAAAGAGAAATTACCCTGACCCTCGCAAGCATGACCGCCACAATGGCTGGCCCCGGCTCAAATTGAAACAACAAATTTCGCAGGCCTTTTCAAAAGGCCCGGAATTAAGCAGAAGCTTTACTTCACAATTGTCAGTTATTGCCTTCTGAAGGAGGAGATGGCGGCGGCTCGTCACCTTCCGGCTTTTTTTCTTCAGGGAAGATTTTGACGATTATCAGAAGCAGCAGAATGGTCACCAGACCCAGCACGGCGTAGATGCCCCAGCCACGGTCGCTGAAGGCTTCTTCGATATGCTTGCCGACCTGACTGGCACCTTCGTATGCAGCGGGTTCGCCCAATTGAATCCTTTGTGGTTCACGGGTCAGAAGGCTGTCTTTGATCAGAGCCAGATCGTAATTTGCAGCTTTTGCGCCTGAGTTGCCGCCATAGATGCGGTATTCGCCGGCTTCGTTAGCCTGAAACAGAAGAGTCTTGCTCTGGTATTGAGCTTTAATTGCCTTGAGTTCTATCGGGCTGTTATCTCCATGCCTGATCACCAGCCGCAATTCGGTTTCGCCTTCAGGCAGTCGGTCAAGGCCGATAAGGTGACCGCTCGAGTTGTCGTTACGGTTAACCCATGTCGAGGTTTTAAAAGTTTTCCAGCCCAGCTTTCCGGGCTTGCGGATCTCAAGAACCAGATTCCGGCTGAAAACTCCCGCCGAGAAAAACCTTAGACTGCGCCACTGTTTTGAAGCAGCCGGCAGAGCAAGATTTACATAGGTAGTATTCTTTTCGCGGTCATATTCAGAGGTAAATTTTAGCTCGATATCAGATTCTGAGAGCCTGCCCGGGAAATATGGAACCTGCAGACCGTTGCGCACAAGCCTGATACCGTCTGGATTGCTGTCGAGAGCAGCTTTCAGATTCATTGCCAGCTGATAAAAACCCGGGGCAGCAACCGGAAAGGTTGCCACCCAGCTGTAACCGGCATCATTGAACGGAGCACCCTGTTCTATGGAAGCTACCGTCGAACTGGCCGCTGCTGAAGGTTCAGAAGCGAGCTGCGCAATCACGCCAGGCTGAACCTTTTCGGGTGCAAGCTCGCTTATGGCATCTTCGACGATGGCCAGGTCATACTGCGGCGCAGTCGCTTCCCTGCTGCCGCCCATAAGCGAATATACGCCCGGTTCAGCTGCGACAAAAAACAGATCCTGGGCTGAATAAAGACCTTGGCAGCCGGAAATTTCAAGAGGCTGATTGCTGCCATGGTCGATCGTCAGCCTGATTTCCTTCTGATTTTCCGGAAAATCCTGCAGGCCGAGCGTAAACTCGGTTTCATTGTCGCTGCGGTTTTCCCAGTCTGATTCACGCCATGGCTGCCAGCTTATCTGACCGTAATCATGCTTTTCAAACTTCAGGGAACGCTTGAAAATGCCTTTACTTATGAATTTGATCGCTGCAGGTCTGGCAAGCTTTTCAGGCAGTCGAATCACATATATTGAGCGATTTGCCGCTTTATCGTATTCAGCTGCGGCAGGAATTTCAAGTTCACGCCGTTCGGTACCGCCCAGAAAGTAGGGAATCTGCGTCTCATCTTTGACAATACGCAGTGAGGCAGGATAAGGGTCGAGATTGATCTGCTCGTTGGTGGCCAGCTGAAAGAAACCTGGCTTTTCAACTGCAAACTGAGCCTGCCAGGTATAGCCTTCACTGCGAAACGGGCCGCCACGGGCCGAATAATTTTTGAGAACGCTTTCCGACTGCCATGCGGCATTATCGACTGCCTGACCAAAACTCAGCGCCAGACCACCACCGGCTTTATCGCTCAACGGGTTTTCCCTGACTTCAACCAGATGATCGCTGCCGGTCAAAAACCGGTATTCACCGGGCTGATCAGCAACAAAAAGGAGACGCGGCAACCTGACTTTGACGTTCAACTGCTCGATACGCCCGAAATAATCATCTGATTGCATGCGAACCCGAAGAACGCGCTGCCCCCAGTGGCGCTGGTATCTGATAAGCAGCTTCTGCCCTTCATTTATCGATTGCAGCGAACCGCTATCGACCGGCACGAATTCACGCCTGCCCAGATTGAGCTTCTCACGGCCAATCTGCCAGTTTCCTTTGAATTGCGCCGAGGTGACCACTTCTATCTCTTCGATTAACAGCCCGGAACCGGGCAGAAAAACTCTTGCTTCCAGACCGTTATCGGAAGAAGCCTGTTCGATTTTCGGGCTTATACTGGCATAAGCATAATCGCTGCCCGTCTTTCTGCCTGTTATCTGCAGCGATTGAACAAAGATGGTTGTCTGGCGGAAATTTTTGTCAAATCCGGTAAAATAGCATCTGACTCGGTCAAAAGCAGCTTCAGGAAAGTTTATCGTCGTTCCGGAACCGCTTCCCTGTGGGCTGAGGAGGGTTCCGGTGGCAATAACCAGCCATGAACCGTCCAGGCGTGCTTCGACATCGACCTTGCCGGCAGCGCTGGTCAGATTAACGGCAAAGCTCATGGTTCGGTACAAATGGTTGGCCGGAAAAGGTGCTTCCCAGAGAATGCGGCCATCGTCAAGCAGCGTTTCCTTTTCGGCAGCAACGGTCATGGTTTCAGGCCCGCCGCTGCTGCGCATGTAGAGTTCAATAGCCCTGGACTTCCCGTCGGGACCGATTAGCGAAATATCAAGACCTGAATTAGCCGCATGGCTGCTGACAAATCTATGCAGTTCGGGCGGCAGAACCGCATCAATGAGACCAATCTGGTCAACCTGAAGAGAAGCGGCGGTCATCCAGTTTTCGGCGGCGCCGGCTAAGTCAGCGATAATAAGCAGCAGCAAAAAAGAAACACAGGTAATTTTACTTTTCATCAGATTTTACCCCCGAATTCGAAAGAAAGCGCTGGTATAGATAGGAAACAAGCATCATTACCACTGCGAGTCCGATGAACGAAGCAACGCGGTAGAGCTGCCCGAGCGACCAGAGATCTTTCAGGAAAATTTTTGCAGATGTGATTAGAATCAGAACCAGAGCCGTCTGACGGGCCCGGACCTGGCTCCACCTGATTCCTGCTGCCAGCAGGCCAATCGCATAAACCAGCCAGCCAAGACTATAGCCAAGCTGATGCGCAAGATTGCCTCGGGTGAGAAGACTGAACGGCCTTTCCTTCTGACCAAAGACACTGGCAATTTCGACATTCAGAACAAAGAAAACCATCATCCCCAGCATGACCGAAAAGAGAGGCTTTGAACCAACCGTTGCAAAGGGCCAGTGGTCGTCCTGGCGACGCCAGGTCAACCAGACGAGAACACCGATGGCAAATATGAACAGAGCGGTCGGCCTGTTGAACAATGGAGTCATCGCCCCGAAGTCAGCACTCATTCTGAACGGAAACAGGACTGTTCTTACCAGTCCGAGTGTCATCAGAACAAAGCCGGCAATTCGGAACGGTCGGTCAAGACGTTTCGGCCAGACCAGCATCGCCAGACCATAAATGATCCATCCGGCCGCTGAAGCAACTGCCATCGAGGCAGTTTTCGCCTGAAATAGATCGAGCGGCTGACCCGGCTGAAAGATGGTCGCCTTGATGACCTTCAGTGACAGAAAACCGGTGATGAGCAGCATCGCCAGGAAAAAGTTCTTGATACTTATAGACTCCGCGCCCCAGGGCTCGGTCAGAAACAGATACAGCAGAATGAGCATAACCGGCAGGTATGCGAGCATGCCGAGATTGAACAGAGGCGACATCTGGGCAACGGCATAACCAAATTTGAATGGAAAGGCAATCAGCCACAATACTGAAATACACAGCAGAATCAGACCAAAAATGCGTACCGGCTCATCGAGATCGCTGCGGCGCCAGAGAATCGCGCCGAACAGAGCCCAGAGTGAAGTATAGACAAGCATATGCAGAATGTCGCCATGAACGGGTGTGAATCTGATCGTGACCCCGGTGGTGACACATGAACCGGTAAACACGTCGGCAATTACCAGATTCACGAGATAGAACCCGGTCAATACGGCAATCCAGGTGAACCAGCTGCGAATATTCCAGCGCCACAATTTTTCATCTGGGTGCGGTGCCAGTCTGACTGCCGCGAACATGGCGACTGTTGCCAGAAGAACCGACATTACCGCTGGATTGAGAATGATGATACTGTCTGGGCCTTTCATGCGGGGCAGCCATGACAGAAGAAGATAGAGGCCAACTGGCGCCATGATCGAGGCGACCTGCCGCAGACCGTTGTGTTCGACTCTGTGGTTGAGCCAGAGCAGGGCAACCGACTCAAGAACCAGTACCAGACCCAGCCAGCCGGTTTCCAGAAGCAGAAAAGGCGTCAAGGATACGTAGAACAGAAGAACCCCGCCATGACAGGCAAGAATACTGCTGCGTTCCGGCCTGCCCTGCAATCTGTTAACCAGCTGCGCCACGACCGGCAGTTTCATGAAAGCGAGAACAACCGGAATCCAGCCGGAAAACTCGCGTGCCCAGATATGATCTGCCGCATAGACGATGAATATCGCCTGGGCGAGCTCGAAAATTGACCAGCTCATCCAGATTCTTCTGGTTCGCGAAAAATCGCTGAGGATAACAAACGGCAGCAACAGCGAAGCGATGAAGAGAATGCCCGACCAGAGCATCGAGGTAAAGGGCTGGCCGGCAGTGGCCAGATCGGGGCGTAGTGCCCAGAAGGCCTGAGAAACTGCTGCAGCGATGAGGGTGATGGCACCCATATATTCAAAGTTTAATCTGCGACTGAGAGCGATCGATATGGCAGTGAAGCAGACGAGAGTAAGCATGCCGGGGTTGGCGTCTATCTGACCTGGAATTGAAAATGCCAGCCCGAGGAGGATGAAAATGCCCATAATCGGTGCCGAAGCCATCCATTCGACCATTACCGGGTTCATATTTTTCTGACCGGTAACTTCCGGGTTGATGTTCAGGGCTGCACTCCAGTCGGCAACCTTTGCCAGGCAATAGAAGGTCACGAGCACGACCAGAGCTCCGGCAATCAGAAGACAGGCATAGAAAGCGAACGGAATCGCCAGGGTCGAGCCGGCGGTCAGCCAGACGATGACTGCCAGAAGCAGAATCACAGTCATCGCGAACAGCTGCGGCAAAGCGCCAAAAATCATGCTGATGACGATGCCAAGCAGCTGCAGGGCAATAGTCACCGGCCAGAAGAGGAACGACATGTTTGGAGTTGCAACGATCGTCAGCAACAGAAGCACGGCAACCCCAACCGGGAAAATTCTGAACCAGCCGAGAAATCTATCGCTGAGCCCATGACGATAAATCAGGAGAATCGGCCCGACCCCGCCGGCCAGACCATAAACAAAAAATGCCAGATATGCCCAGTGGGAACTGTCGGCATTGAATCGGGTCAAGGTCCAGAAGGCTGCCACAATGAAAGTTATCGCGGCATAGGGCGTGACCATTTCGTGCCATTCCGGCTGTCTGAAAGCCAGAGCGACTGCTATGGTGACAGCGGCAGCCAGCATTGCCATTGGAGCGCTGGAAGTGAACCCGAAGGTTACCAGCAATGAAACAAGCGCAATTCCAGCAAAAAGCAGTCTGCCAGTCCATCTGATCGATGTGCTGACCAGAGGCTGGGCGTGCAGCTGATCGAGAAATACTGCGAAAAGAGCGAGATTAGTTGCCCAGGCGATAAAAATATCGATAGCTTCAGGTGTATTGTGGCCGAGAAATGTGCCGCAGGCAAGCGACATCATCGTGCCGACCGAGGCAAACAGCAGCAGCGGATTTGACTCGAGGCGCCTGATCACCTGGTAAAGACCGATATTGACAACGGCAAGATAGGCAAACAACGACAGAAGCCCGCCCTGGCCGGTAGTTACCAGCAATGGAGTAATGTAGGCACCGAACCCACCTAATACCGATATTGCAACACCGCGATGGAACAACGCCAGAACGAAGGCGGCGGCTGAAACGATCGAAAGAGCTATAAAACCTGCCGGGCGGGGCAGATACTCATAATAGAGAGTCGCAGCAAAAAAAACTGAGTAGAGAACGCCGACGCCGCCGGCGGCGAAAGTCTGGCGCATGGTGTCGAAACGCCCGCGTTCAAACCAGAACGAACCACCGATCATGCCAATACCGACGAGAGCTCCGATTACCAGGCGCATAATCGGTGAGATCAGATTTTTATCGATCGAGTATTTAACGAAAAACCCGGCGCCGATGAATAATGCTATACCGCCAAGCCAGGCAAACAACATGGCACCCGTGAATTGTTCCCAGTCAACGCTTGATTTGAAGCGACGCCAGCCTTCTCCCCAATCAGAATCGAAGGGCTTGTCAGGTCCGCCCGGCCCGCCGCCATTACTACCAGCGGCTTTGGCAGCAGTTTCGGAAGACTGTTTTCCAGTCAGGCCTGATTTACCAGCTTTGCCGCCACCAGTTATTTCTTCAGCCTTTTCCTGAGCTGTAAATCCGCTTTGTTCAGAAACCGGCCTTTCGGACTTCTCTTCGGCGGGTTTCTGGCCGGTAATAGCGGCGGCCTTAGCCTTCTGCAGCCATTCGTATGACTTTTCTTCTTCAGGAGTTTTTACGCTGGTCAAAGTTGTCTCTGAAGGCGGGGCAGGCTGATCGAAACTCAAGTTGCTGAATGGATCTGGAACCTCCGGCTTAACATTATCGGCAACGCTCTGTGAAGGCACAGGCTGAGATTCTGCCGCCGGCGTTTCCTGAACATAGTCTTTGAGCGAGGCAGTTTTTTTATCAGCCTCCTGTTCGTTTTGCGCCTTTGCGACGGTTTTTTCCGGAGCGTTCTGGCGTTCAAGCCGTTTTTTAAGAGAATTTACCTTGTCGTTAAGAAAGTGCAGCTGGTTTTCCAGATCAGCAATCTTCTCTTCTAGTCTGCTTCTGACATTGGCTATATGGTTAGTTATGAGATAAACTATCAGCGCAACAAGTAAGATTATTAACATGATCAGCTCTCTCTCCTGACCTGGCAAATATTGCTATATCACCTGATGAATTCTCCGGCAATCACCGGGGTTGCCCTTCCTGCCCTGCCCGGCAAAAACTACCCCCCAAAAAGCCTGCAGAGATTGCAGAATGTTATCAGCTCCATTCTGACCGGAAGACAGCTGCATTATATCATAGCAAAATCATTTAAGGCTAAAATAAAACCGCTGCAACCAGTAAATGGTTGCAGCGGTTAAACTGCTAATCTAGATTAGTAGCGCTGAGGTCTGCGAGCCGGACGATCTTCGCGGGGCTTGGCTTCATTAACTTTGAGGCCACGACCGTTGATTTCTTTATTGTTCAGTTCGGCAATTGCCTTTTCAGCATCAGCTTTGTTGGGCATTTCTACGAAGCCGAAGCCTTTTGAGCGATTGGTTTCGCGTTCAATGATAACATTGGCGCTGGTAACTTCGCCGTAGGGGGCAAAAAGTTCTTCGAGTTCGGCATCACGAATGCTGTAGGGCAGGTTTCCGACGTAAATCTTCATCACAAATAGTTCTCCTAAGAAATTTCACACTTACTCACTCTATCCCGAAGAGGCTTTTGCGGATCCCGGACAATATAGTTCATAATTGCGTAAATATACTATAGCATATCCGGCACAGATTGACAAGCATTTTTTCAATTATTTTTTCTTAAACCTTGCATTATAACTGACATCTGCCAGTTACGTCTGCCTTATATACAGGAACCAGAGCCCAAAAAAAGCGCTCTGGTTAAACCAGAGCGCCTTTTTTTTACCTAGATCGGCAGAATTACTTGCCTTCGGTAGCGGCCGGAGCTTCAGTGGCTGCTGGAGCAGCGGCGGGAGCTTCGGTAGCGGCGGGAGCGGCAGCGGCTTCAGCCCATTCGGCAACCTGCAGTGAATCCATCAGGTGACCTTCACCGGCGGGAACCAGAGTGCCCTTAACGGTTACTTTTTTGCCGTTGGCTTTTTCGAGTTCAGCCAGTTTGGCGGCGTCGCCGGCAACCAGTTTCAGGGTCTGTTCGCCCAGGTTGAGGATGATGGTAGCTGCAGTTTCGTTGTTTTCTGCATCGGCGGGGGTTACTTCTACAACACCAGTGTATTCGGCAACGGCGGGAGCCGGAGCAGCGGCGTCAGCAGCCGGAGCGGCCGGTTCAGCGGCGGGAGCGGCGGCCGGAGCAGCGGTTTCAGTGGTGGCGGGAGCCGGAGCAGCGGCATCCTGTGAAAAAGAAACGCCAGCGGCGAAAACGAAAGTTACAGCTACGAGAAGACCAAAAAGTTTGCGCATTTTAAATTCCTCCTGAGAATTTTGAACCATAGAACTTCGAACCTAGAATTTGTTTGACCAGGCCCTGTCAGGGCCACAAATTCATGGGGGCGATTATACAACCGCTTTTGCAATTCGCATACTCGGGTTTCAGCGAAGTTAACTGCGAAATTGGGCGATTGTACGCAACGGCATGATTTTTCCGATTGTCTGCGCAATGAATCTCAATTTTTCGTTGCGTACCCCGCCTTTTTCTCGCTGCGGTCCTCTACTTTTTCGAAAAGACAGTTAACAGGCATAAAGAAATATCCAGAATAATCAGTTGTCCGAAACTTTGTAACTGTCAAAAGAATATTCCTGAATGCAGTAAAAATGCTCCGACGTGATTTTTCTGGTGAGTCTGAGTATTACGAGTAAGTGCAATCAACAAGCCATCTGTCTATAGAAAGAAGGGGGGAGGTACAATCCGTCAGTTCCACTCTATGCAGAGAAATCCTTACAGACTCGAGTCAATTCAATAACCCAGGCATATCCTCAATAACCTTGAGTATGCAGTTAAAAAGTTCAAGAACCGCCTCAATCAGACAGGAGCTGGCTTTCTCTGTGAAACATCACTCACACCCCTTCGCACCGCCAGATATATACCTGGCATTAGAAATCTCACAGGATTATTGAATCCAGCAAAAACAAAATAGAGTCTGTTCAACGGCCCGGCATATCAGCCGGGTTGCTGTTTATGATTTATTAGAAGGAATTTTATTTATGCAGTTATCAATAATACTCATTTCGCCCGGAGTCAGCCCCGTCGCTTTACGCTTCGCAGTAAAATGGTCCGTCGAAGGCTATCGACAAGGGCTCAGCTTCAGCACTGGATATCAAATACTTGCTCCATTCCGGCAAATGTGGTTGAGTCGCTGAATTACCGGCATAAAAACGGCCCGGCTTCGTGGCCGGGCCGATGGTCAGTATCTGTTTACAAGAGGGTTATTATCAGGATTCGCCGGCAAGACTTTCTTTTTTGAGTTCACGTGCTTTCGCGATTTCGACCTTATTATCGATAGCCATCTCTTTGAGAATCAGGGTTTCTTTTTTGCTGTCCGCAAGATTCTTCAGCTGTTTGGCCGCGTCATAGGCCTTGATTTTGTTCTGGTCATCGCTTGTGTCCATCCATTCAAGCTTGCAGTTGTCATACTGCTGCCTGAGAAAATTCATTTCCGACACTTCCTTAGCCACCAGCGAATCTAATTCACTTGAAGAAACTGCAATTCCGGACGACTCAATTTCTTTGCGAATCTCAGCTTCGGTGCGGGTGAACTGGTCGATCATCTTTTTCGGCAGTTCGCCGGCTTCTTCAGCTTTCTTCTTGTCTTCCTCAGACATTTCGGAAATCGCCTTTTCGATCTGTCTGTCCATGACCTTCATATCATAAGCGCGGCGCTGCTGTTCGGCTTTCTTTTTTTCTTCAGCATTGGAGCTCCCGGCATTGAAAATGGTCTGGCCTTTGTAAGCTTCGGCCATGAATTCCGTGTCGAGTTCCTTGATTTTGGCATCGAGTTCTCCGGCGATTTTCTCGGCCTTTTCTGAGGCTCTCTGCCCCGAACCCTTGGCCGGAATATCTTTGTCCGGACATTTAATGTCATTCAGACGGTCGCGCAACTCTTTGACTTCAGCCCCCTCTTCGTTGGCACCCAGCCCGAAAAGCAGCCCCTGCCACCACTTTTTACCAGTATCGACATCACCGATACGATCGTCGATTTCTTTGACTCCATCTTTGGCATCTTTGAGGTTGACATCCTGGGTTTTGTCGAGATCGTTCAGTTGTTCATCAGTCAAGCTTTTCAACGAATCTGCATCGAGAGTATCATTGAAAAACTGGCTGTCGGCAGGCTTGCCAATTTCTGCGGCCACTTCTTTGGCTATTTCAAAAACTTCCTGGCGGTCTTTGTTAACGAGAGAGTAGAATTCATCGCGGATCACGACTGAAGTGTGCTGGGTGTAGCGTTCCTCGATGTTGGTACCCGGAACTTTGTCTCCCATTTCAAGAGCAATATCTACCTTTGCTTCAAGATATGCTTCACTTTCTTTCTGGGTTTCAGTAAGAGTCTTGCGAGAAATTTTGACCATCTCGACGTTGTTTGAGAGGGTTTTGGTGGCGTTACCAGACAAAGTTCGCCTGAGGGTCGGTTTGGTGAACAGATACTTCACCTGTTCGGTCTGTTCTGCAGAAAGCTTGGTGTTATCGGTTTTATCAACGACATAACGGGTAAATTCAAGGCTCATGGGGTCTTCAGCGGCCTTGAATGTATCGGCCTTGGCTGCTTTAAGGTCGGCCTTCAGCTGAGTCAGGATTCTGGCTGCATCCTGCTGCAGAACCTGTCGGGTAGTTGTTCTGGCAATGTTACGACGTGCGTAACTCCAGATTCCCATGGCACCGCCAAGCACCAGAGAAGCCAGTGCTGCAGCAACCATCAGTTCTACCAGAGTTATACCGCACCTGTTTTTTGTAGTCATCGCCACCTCCCAGACCTGAGTTACTGAAACTTGGTCTCAGGGTTAAAAATCAACGCAAAATCACGCAGGTTTCGCACCGGTTCGTTGCCGGCAGTTTTATCGCCGCGTTCATGCCATTGCACTTCTGCGGAAACGGCTATCTCGACCAGCTGCTCATATTCATTTTTCGAGGCTTTCATCGAGGTTTTCAGCCAGAACTCCTTTTCCTTTTTCAATTCTTCAATGCTTGCGAGAGTATCGGGGTAAAACTTCACCGGCACCTCTATCGTGTTACCAGCCATCAGCTCAGGTATTTCTTCCTGGTATTTTTTGATGGGAACATGCTTCACTTCTTCAAGAAATTTGGAAAGCAGCGCCGAGGCCCTGGCATAATTACCCACCTTAACCGTCGAAACTGCATTTGAACTGATAAGATTTACGAGCGGAATGAAAGCAATGACGATGATCGCCACCGCTACCATGACTTCAACCAGAGACCAGCCTCGCATCATTTTCTCCTCAGTCAACTTTCCAGGCGCTCCATCTCGGGGAAAGAGCAAGATTGTAACGTCTCGGGTCATATTTGCCTGTCTTGGGATGCAGCGATCCAAGTGAGGGCCGGAGCTTCGAAGAAACGTAATCGATCATGACTTCACCACGCATTCGATGCTTGGCAAATTCATTCGTAACCCAGTTTCCCTGAATGTTCAGCCGGGTATTCGAACCGATATAAAGGCCTCTGTTCGTATAAACCGAACCTTCGATAACGAAATCACCTTCATTGGTGACAATCAACCCGCCGTTACGGACAATCAGACTGAAAACCGTCGGTTTCTCAGGCTCTTCGGCGTATTTGATGTTGCAGCCAAGGCTGACATTGCCAGAAACCACGATCATGCCCTTGCCGGTGACATAAAGAGTATCGCCTTCGGGGGCTTTATACGGGTTGCTGTCGGTACCGAGAGACCCGGCAATAAAGGTAATACCACTCAACTGCAGCGCTTTTTTGCCGTCAATGGTGATCATTCGGTTTGGCAGGTCTTTAACAAAGCTTTCGGCATCGGGATAGAAATAATTCGACTTTTTCGCATACTGTTCGGTGGCATAGTAATTGGCGGGCATATTCACGGTATATTCCGGATCGTACATCGACATACCCGCATCGGCAGTATCGTCTTCAGAGTCGTATGCCTTCATGAACCACATGTTGTAGTCGTATTTATTGATGATCTGGTCAGCAAACCAGAAGGGCACAGGGATAGGTGGCAGAAAGCACCAGGGCGGCGGAAAAGGCAGCAGCGGCAGGCGGTCTTTAGCGAACAATCCGACGATAGTCACATGCCACTGGCGGTAGCGTTTGGCAACCATGCCTTCGATATCACGTGACATCGTGGGATACCAGGCGTTGATACCGAAAAGATGTGTTTTGTTCTGACCCCAGCCAAGCGAAGGCAGGCAGTAATAACTATTGCTGGTGCCCATCCATGGGAGTTTCATACGTCCAAAAGCATCGGCCGGCGGCGTTGACCCCATCACGACAGCCCCGTTCGTCAGGTCGGTCAGTGATGCCCCCATGGCTCGGTGCGCCATACTGATACCAAAAGAAAAGATATTTGAGCTGAGATTTTCCGGGTCAGGCAGAAAGCTGATACTTTCGGCCTTCTTTTTGAGATAGTCTTCATGCTTCATCTTATGGTCATCGTCTGTCCACCATTTATAGGAATCGTTTCTTTGTTTAAGAGCGCTTTTCTGGTAGGTTTTTCGGTTTTCAATATATTTCGGGTCTTTGTGCAGCATCTTGGCGTGCTTATCAGAAATGTCCGATGACAGCTGAAAACCGTGGCGTACCGGGCCGCGGGAAAACTTGAGTTCTTTCGGCAGCGGGCTTCCCTTCTTGGTATTAACGTTCTTTGAATTGATTGTGCCATCGATGTTATAAGAAGCCTTTGAAATAATGGCATTTTTGGTTCTACCCAGCATCAGAAGGGCATCAGCGCCGGCCGCGAGATTCATAGCTGCGTCCCCGACACCGTTTTCGGCCATCTTGGGGCCCTGATAATGCCCCATCAGAGAGGTATTGATCACCAGAGGGGTACCAGGGTTTGTATCACTGTAATCGTCGGGCTTGAAATTGACTCTTACCTGGCCGGCAAGCTCTTTGCGGGCTTCGCGTTCAGCCTTTGACAACAAGCGTCCCGAGCTGTTGTTAACATAAAACTGACCGCCGTTATCGTTGAAATTAACCCGGTCATTGGTGGTGTTGGCCATGAAAAAGCTGTACATAGGCGCCATTGGCATAAAATCAGAGACTTTAAAGTCTTTTGTGGCTTCCACGTGCCTTTCAGAGAATGTTCCATCGTTAAAATCGATGCGGGCTACGGCACTCACTTTGATATTGCCATATTTTTCGACATAGCGGCTGTAGTCTTCGGGAATCTTGACTCCGCCCGGCCAGAGATCGGCAGTCTGCATGAAAAAGTCTTTATCGAACATGATTTTTACCGGATAAAGATTCGGCTTGTTGAGCAACTGGTGAAACAGTGCTCTGAGAAGCTTATCGACAACGAAGTAATCTTTTACACCAATTCCATCAGGGCAATTCATTGAATCGGCCAACTGAGTGCCCTTGGTAAGAGGCTTGACCGCAAGATCGATTACCGGTGCCGGATCGATGGTTGCCAGAGTAATTTCGAGGTCGACGATCGGAACCCAGACCTTGATCGGGATGGAAAAGTTGAAAAGCGACAACCAGTCAGGAAATTCAAGAATGAAATTCAGCATGCCCTTGTTCTCGAGAAATCCGAGAACATCCTTGCGTACCGAGAATTCGCAGTCAATACCGGGAACTTCGTATTTGCCGGAAGGAAGAGGTTTGGCGTTTATACGGCAGGCTTTTTCGATTTCAACCGTCACTTTTACATCGTATTCTTTAGCTTTATCGGCGCAGGCAAAGGTTACCAGCTCGTCAAGCCAGTCTTCGCCTTTCGGCTTGACACGGAGGTCAGCAAGGGTCATCTCGACTTTCGAAGGCACGCCTTCTTTTTCCATGACCGATATGTCGAGCAGATCGTCCTTGCCGAGCTCGGCACTGACTTCGTTGCCATCGGCAGTCTTGACCGGCAGGGGGTAGCGCAGCATTATGGCGAGACTTTTGAGGTTGGCAGACTTGTCGAACGATTTTGGATCATTCATGGCCTGGCTCATCATATGAATTGCCCGGTTAACGGCAGCCTCAGCGAGCGAAGCGGTCTGATCGCCGCCGAGAGCTCTTTTGGTCTGGCGAGTTCGATCGATGGTAGCCGAACTGAAGTAGACGGCAACGATGAATATAACCGCCAGAATTCCTATTACTATCGCAAGAACGTTACCATTGCGACCATTTCTATCTGCTTGCCGTCGGAGCATATTTTGCACCTCACCTTTTACCTGCTTGTCAATAAACATACGTTTATCCCCCGCTACCAGGTTGCATCATTTCCGGCATTGTGCCGGGGGGTTCCGGAAGATTGGCCGGAAACCATTGTTTTGTGCTGTTCAAGCCCTTGATAAAATCATCATAAGAGACATTCGTACCCTTTTCGAGATTTATACGGGTCAGATACTCACGCAACTTGCCAGAATCGATGTTCTTCACCTGATCGAACATCTGATAAGCCCGGGCAACGTTATCAGCGAGCGGACCATAGACATGCTGCAGTTTTTGTGCAGCTTTGGCATAATTTCCGAAGGCCTCACGGAATTTTTCGACATCGCCCTGAAGCTGATAGACTTCCATAAGACCGCCCCAGGCAAAAAGTTCTTTGAAATAGTTCGACCCGGCATCACTGATCGCCGCCCGATAATACTTTTCGGCGGTGGCGAATTCGCAACGATCGAGCAAAGAGTTGCCTTCACAGATCATCGGATCGTCTTCGGCTTCGATCATCTGCCTGGTTTCGACCGGCGTATCAGAAGGAAAAGTATGGATTCTCGGTACAGCCTGAATCTTTTGCCAGGCACTGTCGAGTTCGTTGTCAATCTTTTCAATTTTTGGAGTAACGGTCGGGGCGGCACCGGAACTGCGGGTTCTACCCGCCGGCCCATTGAGCGAAGTGAGGTTGAAAGCAGACTGCTTACCCATATCGGTGATGGAAATTCTGGTTGGCGATTGGGTCTCATCAGCTGACCGGCCGACAAACATCATGTAAAAAAGCGGCAAAAGAAGAAGCAGACAGCCGATTATCAGCAGTCTCACATCATTGAAATCTATGCCTTCGAAATTACTTTTCAGATTGTCGAACATTATTAAGCCCCTATTTTTTCATTGTACACAAAATTTCCCCAGTCCATAACGCCTCTTTTCACTTTGTGAAAAAAGATGCAGATCTAACACAGGGGGATAATGCTCAGGGCAACTCCGGTACGGGTTCAGAATTTTTCAGGATAGCCTGCAATCTGTAGATTGTCTGGTCGGCAATACCTTTAACCGCTATGTTTTCTTCGACACTGTATTCGAAGTGCCCCTGGGGAAGACAGTTAAAAGTTCTGGCATCAACGACAGTCTCACCGGCCTGGGCAAGCTTTTCCAGACGTGCTGCCAGATTTACCGTTTCACCGATCGCGGTGTATTCCATGCGGGTCGATGAACCGAAGTTTCCCACTACCGCTTCGCCTGTGGTAATTGAAATACCCAGACCAATACTGTGACCATGCGGCAACTTAACGTTGCGGCAGAAGGTTTCGAATTTTTCGTGCAGGCGAAAGGCAGTATAGACGCAGCGCAATTGATCATCGGGCTTTGAAATCGGTGCCCCGAAAATTACCATGATACAGTCACCCATGAATTTGTCGATGGTTCCCTGGCTTTTTAAAATCAGTGCCGATGCTTCTTCAAACCATCCATTCAAAAGCTGAACCAGAAACTCAATATTCAAAACTCCGGTCAGGCGTGTAAAGCCGCGAAGATCGGCCATCATGATGGTTATGGTTCGTTTTTTCCCGCCAAGAACCGCAAGGTTTTCGTTATTGACCAGTTCACTGACAACAGCTTTTGAAACATATTTACTGAAACTTGCCTCGATCTGTTGTGATTTTTTCGTTGCCGTATCAAGCTGTGAAATGCGCATTTCATGCAGCTGGCAATTCTCGAGAGCCGATGCCAGAACATAGGCGAAGGTTGCAAACATCTGGGGTTCGAGATAATGCCGGTTTTCGACTTTCTGCTTAATTACCGCCACCAGACCGATTACTTTTCCCGCAGCACTCAATGGCATGACCGCCTGAGCTTCCAGACTGGCTCCAGGTATAAGTTGTCGCAGCGATGGGAGAGTCGATCGGCCACTTATGACGTTCGACACGCCTTTTTCCGGGTCATAGCTGTTTTTGTCCCAGAAATCGGCCGGAACAATCATCGGGCCAACACTTTTTTCGGCCATCAGACCTGGGCCCGAAAAAGGCACCAGCTGATTGTTACGATAATCAGCGAAAAACACCACCGCTTTTTCGACACGGAAAACCTGCTGCAGAACGTGGTAAGCCTGTGAAATAACCCGTTGCCGTTCTTTCATGCAACCAATCAGGCTGAAATTCAGGAGTCTGGCCAGACCGTTTTCCTGGCTGTCATTCAATTCCCGTTTCAGACGGCCAAACTCAATTTCTGATATGAATGAACTTGTAAGTCGGGCATGAAAAAGCGAGACAATGCCTATTGTCAGAATATGTGACAGCAGACCGATGAAAAACTGACCCGCCTGCCCTCTTGCCACAGCAAGAATGAAAATCAGAGCAAGGTTAGGGGCCGAAAAAGCCACGGCATAAAAGGGAAACTTATCTTCTATCTTCAGGCACGCAGTCAGCAATATTGCCGCAGCCAGCATAGTGCGCCATGAAAAAACCAGACCGGTTCCCAGAATCAGATTCCAGCTGTCAAAGACTGCGAGAACCACCGCCAGGACCAGGCAAATAATAAAAATATCGGTCCGGACAAAATCTTTTATGCCAGAAGATTTCTGATTCATTTTCAACCTTGGTCAGCTGTCTGCTGAGAGTCTTTCTGACCACATGATACCACGCCAGGCAAAAATAACCGACTATTTAGTTGATTTCACCAGTCGGGTTCATCGGTTGTAGGCTTCTGAACTGGTCGACGGCGGTTTTCGAACCAGTTTCGCAGTTCATCGGCATCCATTTCAAACGGATCGGCCTCTTCGCTTCTCTGCTGATCATTGCGGTAACGCAGCTGAATTTCCCGTTCGCGCGCTTCCATTTCTTTGAGAATCTTTTCGATCATATAAGGGTTCACTTTAGTGTTTTTAAGGGCCCTGGCGCGTTGCGAGACTTCAGGCTCATCTTTCTGAGTGCTCTGCTGGTCAGCCATCTGAACATCATCCGACCTGCTCTCGTCATCAGCGCCATCTTTGCCGGCAGTCAATTCCTGTGTTCCTGATGCCAGATCAGAAGTATCGCTGGCGTTTTGCATGCCGGAATTCTGCGGCTGCTGTTGAGCGTCTTCGCCTGCCGGCTTCTGCTGTTCAGATTCACTTTCCGGCTGCTTTTCGGCAGATTTTTCCTTCTGGTCTTCCTGTCCGGACGACCTGTTTTCGGCATCCTGCTGGGCTTGTTGCTGACCTTGCTGGTTCTGTTGCTGGCCCTGCTGATTCTGCTGCTGACCTTGCTGGTCTTGTTGCTGAGCCTGTTGGTTCTGCTGCTGACCTTGCTGGTCTTGTTGCTGACCCTGCTGATTCTGCTGCTGGCCCTGCTGGTCTTGTTGCTGACCCTGCTGGTTCTGTTGCTGGCCCTGCTGATTCTGTTGCTGGCCCTGCTGATTCTGCTGCTGGCCCTGCTGATTCTGCTGCTGGCCCTGCTGATTCTGCTGTTGACGTTCCGTCTGTTTCTGCAGTTTTTCTCTGGCCACTTTCAGATTGTATTCGGCTTTATCATCCTTCCTGATCTCCAGACTGCTCTCATAAGCACTGATCGCAGCAGAATAATCACCTGCCCGGAAGGCAGAATTCCCAAGATTGTAGAGGCTTGAAAAGCGGCCTTCTGGGTTCTGATTTCTTTCAGCGGAAGCGGCGAAATAGGCGGCAGCCCCTGAGAAATTGCGTTTACGGTAATTGACGACCCCGAGGTCATAATTAATTACCGGATTATCAGGATCGGCAAACCTGGCCTTC
Organism: uncultured bacterium; assembly: GCA_964474705.1. Classification (GTDB taxonomy): domain Bacteria; phylum Muiribacteriota; class Ozemobacteria; order Ozemobacterales; family Ozemobacteraceae; genus Rifleibacterium. The sequence goes on along the minus strand of CAYYUI010000061.1, from coordinate 10,589 downwards.
TGCAGCTCAGTTTCGGCGGCTTCGAGATCACCACCTTCGAGAGCCTGCAGACCCCGGCCGACATCGAACGCCGGATGAGCCTGCAGCGTTGCAGAGCCAATAAATACGGCCGGAATAATCAGTAAAGCTACCAGTCTGTTCATATTCTTTTTAGCCAGTGGTCCTTTTCCCGTTCATAGGGAATCCGTTCTGAAATCATCCATTCAAGCAGCAGCAACAGAAAAGCCAGCAAGACCGGGTAAAAATAAAGTTCGCGTCTGACGAGACGACTGCCACCGGTTACGGCGATACGTTTGATGCCATCGAGCCCTGCTATAACCTCTCGAGCACTTGAAATATCGGAAGCCCTGAAATATGAAGCATCGGTTCGTTCGGCAATCTCCCGCAGATTGCTTTCGTTGAGCTTCGTTATTACCGGGCGCCCTTTATGGCGTTTGTAGACAACCTCGCCAAACCAGGTGCGTCCCTCAGGAATTCTGCCACCGGCCTCACTGCCTATGCCGACCGTGAAAACCTGAATCTTTTTGCGGGCTGCTTCTTCGATGGCCTTTTCAAGACGGTCACGGTTTTCGTCTTCACCGTCGGAAATCAACAGAATTGCCCGCGACTGAGAAGCCGTCAAATCAAAACGGTCGAGTGAAGTCTGAATGGCACCACCGAGATTCGTTCCCTGTCTGGAAAGGAGACCGGGGTTAACACGCTCGAGAAAAGTCAGAAACGCATTTTTGTCATATGAAAGCGGGCTTTGTATCATGGTCTCGCCGGCAAATACAACCAGGCCGAGGCGGTCATCGCGTAACCCGTTTACCATGCGTGCCAGAATCGCTTTTGCGACGTCGAGACGGCTGTTTCCATCTATATCGTCGGCATACATCGACTTGGAAATATCAAGAGCGATGACCAGATCGAGGCCTTCACCCATTATCGCTTCTTCGTAAAAGCCTCCCTGCGGCCGCAGCAGACCAATTCCGGCCAGTGCCAGCCCGGCAATCACGATGCACCATTTAAAAACCGGGCGCCGGGTTGGCTTATGGCCGGCGATACGCTCAAACATCCGGTCGCAGGCGAAATTCTGGCGGCGGCGTCTGAGCCCTGCCGCAGAATGTTTCCAGAGCAGAATCACCCAGATGGCAGCAAAAAGCAGCAGGAAAGCCAATTCTCCTGACTTGAACATCAGCATCAGAACAACCTCTGAAAAACCCGGCTGCGCAGGTAAATTTCAACAAGCAGCACCAGAAATGCCGGCGCCAAAAACCAGTAGTAACGTTCAGAATATTGAATGGTACGATTAACGTCGATTTTTCCCTTTTCAAGAGTGGCAATCGTGCGATATATCTCTTCGAGAGCCTTATTGTCGGTAGCCCTGAAATATTGACCTTTTGTGATGAAAGCAATGTCTTTCATCAGCTGTTCATCAATTTTCGGAATATACAACGAACCGTCCTGGTTGCGGGCGTAAACTTTTTGCCCATGCTGATACACCGGAACCGGCGCGCCTTCGATACTGCCCACTCCTATTGTGTAGACTCGCACTCCCTTTTCGGCGGCAATTTTTGCCGCTTCGTGCGGATCGAAACCAGAGTTGTTTTCGCCATCACTGAGAAGAATTACGACCTTATCACGCTTTTCGCGGTTATCGGAAGCAAACTTGTAAACTGCATTGATTATGGCGTCGCCGATGGCAGTGCCGTCGTATTTGAGCATGCCGAGACTGGTTCGTCGCAGCAGTTCGGTGACCACCCCGTAATCGATGGTCAGTGGGCACTGAGTCAATGCGAGGCCTGCAAAAATAACCAGCCCGATACGATGGTCACTGATACCGCCAATGAAGTTCTCGGTGATTTTTTGTGCGGCCCTGATGCGATCAGGCTTAAAATCTTCGGCTGCCATGCTGCCCGAGACATCGAGGGCAATCATGATATCGATGCCCTGACGGGTGACATTTTCATGTTCCTGACCATATTGTGGCTGCATCAGAGCGAAAACCATAAGCATCAAAGCGATCAACCGCAGCAGATCGGGCATAAACATCAATTTCTGTCGCATGCTCTGCCGCATGCCTCCGGCAGCAAAAGCCTGGGCAAATCTGATGCCACCCTTTTTCAAGGTTCGGCCGAGATAGAGCTTATACCAGCCGACCAGCGGAATAAGGGTCAGCAACAGCATGAATTCAGGACTGTTCCATTTCATGCCGGCCACCCCCGATGATTGACAAGCAGCACCAGCTTGTCGACAAGCATTTCAGGAGTCATTTCACTATCGTTTTTCCCGGCAAATTTAATGCGGTCACAAATATCGAGAAATTCTCCGGCAGTTTTCATTATCTCACCCGAAACCTTTGCCGCCGCCATCGAATCGAGAAATTCGTCAGAAGTCGATGAAACCCCAAGCCCGATGCGGCAACCATCATGGGCATAGGTTTTCAGAACAGCTGCCACAGTTTCACAGATTTCTTTCATCTGCCTCTGCTGCCACACGGGCGACAATTTGAGTCGTTCGATCGCCCGCATGGCAAGTTTCTGAGGGCTTTGCTGCAAAACTGCCCGAGGTCTCTGCACCGGAGCAGTCAACCAGCGGTAGAACAACCAGAGAAGCCAGAAGGCCAGAACAATCGCCGCGGTCTGAAGGAGAAGCTGCCAGATCGGGTAAGGCAGTGACTGCGGCGGCATCAGATCGAAAATCTCTTCGCCGGGCGGCAAGACAGAACCTGATGCGACAACAGCAGTTGCAGTTGCATTCAGGCTGTATAACCTGATTCGATTGTCCTGTTCGCCCTTAAGCAATTCTTACCTCTGAATATTCTGACCTGAAGGTGCCTGAAGAGTCTGTGAAGCTACTTCAGGAAATGCGGTATCGATGACTTCACGGTTGATCTGCATCGCTTCTGATTGCGCCAGTCTGTTGATTTCATCGGCCAGGGCCTGCTGCCTGGCCTGATCGTCAAGTTTTCTGTCTTTGAAGACATGCTTATTCAGGTAAGTGCTGATCGCCAGGCTGTTTTCAAACTTGCGTACTCTGGCAAGAAATTCTGGATCGTTTTTTATATTTTCCCGTTCGGCAGCCCTGGCAAGCAATAGTTCCTGAGTCAGAGCGCTGATTGCGCTATCGATGGCAACCCGGGTAATTCCACCCGCAGCAGATTGAGAATTCAAGCTGGCACGAATTTGATCAACTCCGATCATATGACGGTTGCCAAATCTGACGACAGTATCAGATGCGACGTTGTTGACAACCGGGTTGGTTCCTTCAGATAACAGACGCATTCTTTCGGCATCGTATACGCGGCCGAGACGATTGAGGCAATAGCGGATTCTTGCGTCAGTGCCGCTTGCCACCGCAGATCCGGCGGCGGCATTCTTGATAAAAACCAGCTCTGACAATGCCTTTGCATAATCCCCGATCTCATTCATGTAGATGTCAACAAGGGCACGACGCAGTTTAAGGCTGCGATCGGAAAGGGGCTGGCGCCTGATGTTCTCTTCGAGCAGTTGAGCAGCTTCAGCGGGCAGACCATGGGCCAGAAGACTGGCGGCAAAACCCTCATTCTCGACAACCGTAGTTTTCCTTGTCTGGTAATAATTGTATGATAAAGCCAGAGAGAGAATCAGACCGGCAATTATCATCAGCAGCATGGCATCGATTTTTCTCGTGATACCCCTAAGACTGTTCATGTTCACCTCAATTATTTAACGTTGGCCATTCGTCTTTCGCGTTCGGAAAAGAGCTGGCAAACTGGTTTCACAACCGACTCACCGGCAGTAAGTCTTATCACATCAAGCCCAAGACGTCTGCAGTTCTTGCCAAAATCTCTGTCGAGCTGCTGCTGCCTTTCGAACAACTGGGCAACCGCGGCCCGGTCAGAAGTATCAAGAATCGTTTCGGCGCCGGTCTCAGGATCTTCAACTTCTATAAGGCCCACATCCGGAAGATCGAACTCTCTGGGATCACGCACCATTACCATTATCAGATCATGGTGGGCAGCTGTGATCCTTAATTCCCGCTCAAAGGCAGCCAACCCAAGGGCATCGGTGACGAGAAAAACAATCGAGCGCCGGTTGAGCGTAGCATTGAGAAAATCAAGCGGCGCTCTTAGATCGGTTTTGCGGTGCTGCGGAATAAAATACAGGAGTTCACGTATCAGCCGCAGAACATGCGTGCGGCCCTTGGCCGGCTGCAGAAATTTTTCAACCCGGTCGGTAAACAGACAGACCCCGGCCCGGTCGTTGTTGCGCTCGGCAGCAAGACTCATGGCCGCTGCGAACTCGACGGCACTTTCCCTTTTTTCGCGGCTGCCGGAACCGAAAGCCATCGAAGCAGAAAGATCGAGAGCCACAACCAGCTGCAACTCTCTTTCTTCTATGTGTTCACGCACATGAAATTTGCCGGTTCTGGCAGAGACCTTCCAGTCGATGGAGCGGAATTCGTCGCCACGGTAGTATTCCCGGATGCCGGCGAATTCTATGCCTCTGCCCTTGAAAACCGAGCGATACCCGCCTGAATAGAGAGAATCTACGAGGTGGCCGGTTTTGATTTCAATGCGGCGGACTTCTTTAAGCAGCTCTTTTGGCAGCATGAATGTTATCGGTGCTTTATGGCACCGCTACTCCTTCTCTGATGCGTCTGACGATTTCGTCAGAATCGACTTCATCAGCTTCGGCTTCGTAAGTCGGAATGACGCGATGGCGAAGAATCTCGGTCATCACTGCTTTTACATCGTCGGGCTTGACGAAGCTGCGGCCTTCGATCATCGCCCGACTGCGAGCTGCCCTGGTAAGGTAAATCGAAGCACGCGGCGAGGCGCCAAACCTGATGTAGCTTTTGAGCTGCAGATTGTATTTATCAGGATTGCGGGTTGCGTCTACCAGTCTCAGAACATATTCAACTATTTTGTCGTCGACATAAACCTCACGAGCCAGCTGGCGAAGCTCGATGATTCCATCAGCGTCGATAACCGGATCGACAATTTCAATCTGGTGACTCTTTTCTGCAAGCCCCATGCGTTTCACAATCAGGCGTTCCTCTTCGAAAGAGGGGTATTTTACAACCACTTTGAAAAGAAACCTGTCGACCTGAGCTTCAGAAAGGGTATAGGTGCCTTCTGTTTCGATAGGGTTCTGAGTGGCCAGCACCAGAAAAGGCTCCTGAAGTCGGAATGTTTCGCGTTCTATTGTTATCTGGCGTTCTTCCATCGATTCGAGCAGAGCACTCTGAACCTTGGCCGGTGCGCGGTTGATTTCGTCAGCGAGAACAAAATTCGAAAAAATCGGCCCCTTGTGGGTCTGAAATTCAGCAGTACGCTGATCAAAAACCCGGGTGCCTATCAAATCTGCCGGAAGAAGGTCGGGAGTGAACTGAATACGCGAAAACCCGGTTTTTACAGTTCTGGCCAGAGCCTTGATCGCCAGGGTTTTTGCAAGCCCGGGAACACCTTCAAGCAAAATATGGCCATCAGAAACAAGTGCCAGAATCAGGCTTTCGAGAAGATCGTTCTGCCCGACGAGCACCTTGCGGGCCTGAACGCGTAATTTTTCGATCGTCTGCCCGGCTTCTTCAATTCTTTTTGTCAATTCCTGCGATTGATTCATCATAAACTCCCGTCAATCATTGATTGCTCTGATCACTTCCCGGGCATCGGCGTCGATGGCGGCAAACGACCTGGCCGGCACCCCGTTGGCATAAAGAACCATATCCATATCGGCAGCAAGCCGCCTGGAAGCATGCAGAACACCATCTCCGGCAGACAGCTCGCAGATTCTTTTCAGAAGCTCGTCAGAAGTCATGTTTTCCTGAAGACTGGCGGATCTGGAAAGAGCTGCCTCTCGAAAAATACCAAAATAGCGACGATAAAATTCGCCGTCGACATCAGGGTAATGCTTCTTCAGGGTTGTGACTGAATCATTGAAATTCATCTGCGGCCGCTGTCTTTGAGTAACATTATCCATATCTGCAGCAGCCGCTGCAGTTTGGGGCGCGACTGTCTCAACCGTTTTTTCCGCTGCCATCACGCTATCTGCTCCTGAGCGTGCAGAACGACCGGCTAATGCGTAAATTACAAAGGGAATCGCAACAACGATTCCGAGGAGCAGACCAAGATACAGCATCCAGCGGAAACTGGAATCGCCGGATTTTGCAGTCGGCCGTGCCTCTTCCTGCTTCGCCGCTTCTGGAGCCGGCTCCGGGTCAGGAGCTGCGACGGTGATTTCTATTGGTCTGGTGCTGTGCTCATTACCTTCAGGATCTTTGAAAGAAAATGCCGGAATGGTGAGTTTGCCTTCCTTCTGGGGAACCAGTTCATAGAGCATCTGGCTTTGTGTTTCACCTTCGCCATTGATAAATCTTGTACTCTGGGCACTCCGACTCGAGGCAATATCGAAACCAGGAATTCTGGAAACGGCAGGAACGCTGATTCGCTGGGTTCCGCCGGCCGACAATTTTTGGGTAATGGTCAGAACCAGATTCAGAGATTCACCAAAGCCAACCTGGTCGCGATCAACCTGGGCTTCGATCGAAAAATTCTGAGCCGGCAGAATATTTGCAATAGCCAGCAGCAGAAGCATCATGCAGTATTTTGCTATTTTGCGCACAGAGTTGCCTCCTGATTTCTAACAGATTTGACCGGATATTTCCTTTAAAGTTCCAGAAAAATTATCGCAATTTATTTTTTCTTCGGGTTATGGTAACTTTATGCCATGACTAACAGTGTTTCAATATCTTATATTTTCAGTTCATATGTCGAATTAACGCGAACATGTCACCAGAACTGCGGTTACTGTTCTTTTGTTCGCGAAGATGATGCGCTTCTGCCTGTTGCAGAGGTTACTGCCAGAGTTGAAGATCTGGCGCGGCGGGGTGCCACCGAGATAATCTTTATTGCAGGTGAGACGCCGCAGGATTTTCCGCATATCCAGATCGCACTGCATCAGAATGGCTTCAACTCTTTCGCCGACTATCTGAACGAAGTATGTCGAATATCTCTGGCAGCACAGGTTCTACCCGTTCTTGAGATCGGCTACCTCGATTCATTTTCGCTCGAAAGATTTGTCAACGCCGGCTGCTCAGTTCGTGTGAATCTGGTATGTGCCGCCCTTTCGAATGCCGGTGAAGCTCTTGAGAACTCCAGAGGGCGGAATCCGAGCGCCGGAAAAGCATTTATCGAAAATCTGCATACCTCGGGTATCCCCTACTCTCTTGGGTTTGTCGTCGGTATCGGAGAAAGCGAAGATGAACGCCTGAAGTTTATTGCTGAGATCGGCAGATTCTGCACAGCTGACCCTCTTCTTCAGGATATCAGACTGATACCATTTCAGCCCTCGCCTTCATGCAGAATGTCAGACCGGCCACCTCTGCCATTTGCATCCATTCAGAAAACTATCGCTGCACTGCGTGAGGTTTTTCCTGTTCATTACCTCTCCCTGCCGCCGCATCTTTTTCACCGTTTTCCGGAACTGGTCGAGTCCGGTCTCAATGATCTCGGCTCTCTTCCTGTTTTGACCGGTGACCCATGCCATGGTTCCTTTGATGTTCCATGCCTCGAAACCGTTAAAACAAGACTTGAACAACACAATGTTCTTCTTTACGAACGCGGCTCTCTGACAACTCCAATCGCCGTAGCCAGACCAGAAATATTTGAAGCGCTGACCAATGGACGGAAACTGATCGAACGACGGAACCTGTCGAGACTCAATCTTATCGACAACGATCATTGCTTTGTCTGCGGCCCCCGTAATAAGGGCGGCCTTCACATTCCGGTCAAAAAGCACGTCGAAGGCCATACCTGTTCTTTCACCTGGGCTCCAGGGCCGGCATATCAGAGCTACGCAGGCATAGTACATGGCGGAATACTTTGTACTCTCCTCGATGAAGCGATGGGCTATGCAGTCATGGGCTCCAGGCACGAGCTGATGGTAGTTACTGCCGACATGCAGATCCGCTATCTAAAACCGACCCCGGTCGGCGTTCCGCTCAAATTTGCCGCCACCCTCGTCGGGCAGCGAAAAAACATGTATTTTGCCCGCGCCTCGGTCATTCTTCCAGATGGCACCGTATTGGCCGAAGCAGAAGGAAGATTTGTCGAGATCATCCTGCCAGGAGATAAAAAATGAAATCAAAAAAAGATCAGTTAAAAGTGCTTGTATTCACCGCTCAACATAAAATCCAGGGGAACCTGCATCTGATAAAAAACAGTCGACTGTCAGACATCCTCAATACCGAAAGCCAGACCCGTGATTTTCTGCCGATTACCGATGCCATTATCACTGATCTACGCACCAGTCATATCATCAACGCCGGTTTTATCTCAATCAACAAACGCCAGATCGAACTGGTGATCGAAGACCAGGAAATCAAACAGGTAAAATAGCATAGCTTCTTAGAAGAAGCCTTTCAAGGAGTAAGGAATGGTTAGTATCACACCAAGGGGTTTTGCAACCCGGATTTTCGCTCTGCTGACATTCTTTTTCTTTGCGCTTTCAGCAGCAGTCTTCAGCGCAGAGTTTATAATCTTTCACACGAGTGATGTTCATGGAGCAATTGCGGCTCATCCGGATCCGGTCGTTAAAGAAGAACCCCGACCCCTTATAGGTGGTTATGCAATTCTGACCAGCCTGATCAATTCATACCGGGGAGCTCCGGAAAACGCCGATGCCCGCCTGCTATACCTTGATTCTGGCGACTTTTTTCAGGGCACACCGATAGTCGATCGCACCAAAGGCGGGGTAATGATCGATTTTCTGACAAGAATGCGCGTTGCTGCCGTCACTCTCGGAAACCATGAGTTTGATTATTCCTATACGGGTCTTGTCGAGCAGATGAAAAAGCGTGATTTTCCGGTTGTCTGCTGCAATGTTGTCGAAAAAGAGACCGGCAGGCCGATGCCCTTCACCAAGCCTTACGTAATGATAAGCCACAAAGGTCGCAAAATCGGTATCATCGGCATCGACACCCCTGAAACGGCTACTATCTCCTTTGAAAAAAATGTTAAGGATATTAAGTTCCTCGACCCGCTTCCTATCGTTCCGCCGCTGGTTAAAAAGCTTCGGAAAGGCGGGGCTGACTTCGTCATTCTTCTCTCGCATCTGGGTTTTGACGGAGATGTGGAATTTGCCAGCCGGGTCAGCGGCATTGACCTGATTCTCGGCGGTCATTCACATGCCCTTAAGAAAGAAATTTTTCGGGCTCCACCATTCAATACCGCGATTATTCACGGCGGCAGTTCGCTGGAACATGTTTCGATCGTCAGAATTAATCTCGAGAATCCGGCCCAGCCTTTAATTTCCTACAAATCCCAGGCTCTCTATCTCGATGAAATCGGTGAAGATCCGAAAATGAAAGAGCTGGAAGACAGCTATCTCAAGGATCTTAAAATTGAGATGCAAAAAGTGATTGGCGAAACAAAAGTTGGGCTTTACCGCGGCGTTAGTGGTGGCGATTCCCCAGAAGGGTCTTTGATCGCCGATGCAATGCGGAAATATTCAGGCGCCGATTTCGCTTTGATCAATTTCGGCGGTGTGAGACAGCCCCTTCAGAAGGGTAAAATCACTATAGAAGACATTTTTATGGTTCAACCGTTCGATAATTACCTTGAAGTTATCGAAATGACAGGCTTTCAGCTGCGCGATCTTCTGGAAAGATCGGTTTCGAACCCTGCCAAAACTATCGATGGCGAAGACAAGGCTTTTGCCCTCGACAATTACAATATCAGGGCCGAAGGCCTAAAACTGGTTGTCGGAGCTGACTATGGCTATCTGTTACCTTCGGGCCTCAAAATCACTTTTGACCCGTCGCAAAAACCGATGAAACGCATTGTGAAGCTCGAAACCGAATCTGGTGAAGAACTGCAGGCGGAAAAAGTCTACAAGGTCGCCCTCAATGATTTCATTGCCGCCGGTGGAGATGGTTACACGATTCTGCGTGAGTATTCCGACCGGCAGAAAATTGATCTTCTGGTACGTGATGCGCTTATCAAGCACATCCAGGACATCGGCGTCATCAAAGAACGACCGGCACCAAGAATCATCAATACCCGACTTTCTGAAGAGCATCTTGACTGATATGGCCAAAGCCTGGTTCAAAGACAGACTCAACGATCATTACCTGCAGAAGTCGCGAATAGACGACTTCAGATCGCGTGCCGCCTACAAACTTGAAGAGATAGACCAGAAGTACAAGCTGATCAAACCTGGTCAAAAAATTCTCGATCTTGGCGCCGCCCCAGGCAGCTGGACTCAATATGCCCTGCGCAAGGTCAACGGCAAAGCAAAAGTAATTGCCATAGATCTGCTTGAAATCGCTCCGATAGAGGGTGCCGTTATTATCAGAGGCGATATTCGTGCCCCTGAAAACCAGGCGCGCATTATCGAACTTGCTCCTCATGGGCTCGATCTTATTTTAAGCGACATGGCTCCTGATACTACCGGAGTTCATTTTGCCGACACCGAAAACTCGGCCCTGCTCGTGCATCTGGCCCTGGATATGGCAGAGAAACTTCTCAAGCCGGGCGGCAGCTTCGTAGCCAAAGTTTTTGAAGGCGCAGAATACCTGCCGTTATTGCAGCGAACCCGCAAATTATTCGGTTTTGCCAAATCTTTCAA
>CAYYUI010000060.1:0-31133 GCA_964474705.1 uncultured bacterium | reverse complement strand
GTCGAAGCGGATGCCGAGAAGATTTGCGATCTGTCTGCGGCTCCAGGGTGTGAGGTTAAAATTACCTTCACTGGGAACAACGATATTAAGGTCGTCGTTCATTTTGAGATCTGAAAGATTCGTGATTATATCGGGCCGGTCGTGTGATTCCACGGTGCCGATATGTTCTGCAAGGGTTTGCAGGGTCATAGGTCTATTTTCTTTGATAGCATTAAAGCTAAGTTCCATGGCGTTTCTCCTTGGAAATGGTTAAATAGCGCCATCTGGCGCAGTTGTGATTGGGTAGGCGTAAAAATGCCTGTGGTGACGCAATATTTGCGTCTGGTAATTGGCACAGATCTGTGCCGGGAGTCACTGAACAGCCAGTGGCAAGCTTTTCGCACGTGCGCGATTTTTTACAGCTAAATTTTCTGCTGTGAGAAATTGGTTGAAAGATCCATTTTCTGCTGAGTTTCAGTCTTCTGAGCGCGGTTCTGAGCTTGTCGGGACTTTCTCTTCACGTTTTTTGAGCCTGTCTACGGTGTCTACGAGAGCGGTTGCAATTGTGATGATGTCCTTGATCGTCTGAATCATGGTCATAAGCCTTTTTCTCCTTTGAAAAATAGGATTTGAAGCGATGAATTCGCTTCTAAAGGGCTTATAACGCAAAAAAAATATTTTTTTACACCTCAAAACCGTTACTAGAAAGCGATTTGCAAAATTTCAAGGTTACGATCCTTGTCTAATTCGCCCCGGCTGCCTATATACCAAATAGTATCTTCACAAATTGCACCAGGAGAAGTTATATGGCCGAAAAAGTTAACAAGTCTGAGTTTAAAACCCTTGTCGAGCTGAGTTTCATAATGCGATACGAACAACTTCCGCCTTTTAACGATGGTTTTGTGACATCGAAACCCAACGGCTCAGGAAAGAAGCGCCTTAAAATGGTTCAACAGAACCTTCGGGCCAACTTTAACGGTGGAGTCTCGGATATCTGCAAGATGGCTTCCAATGCTTTGGCGATGGGCATTCATGCGAAACAAATGGGCGATCAATTCGCAGGTCTGAAAATGATTCGAACCGTTCTTGAAGCCAAGGGCTGCGATGACAGATTTATCAGAAGGGTTATGAGCCTGGCCGGGAAATTTCCAAAACTTGTACTTTGCTGCTGCTGGCCAAGTTCTGAATTAATGAGTGACCATCTTTATGGCCTGTGGCTGACGGGTTGGGGCGAGTGCGAAACGAGCCCCGGCGAAGTAAAAGCCGCAACCTGCGCAACGGACAAAAACTGATTTGACGTGGGAAAGAGGGCTTCAAATGCAAGAAATGTAAAAATATTGCTATGAGTGCTGCAAACGTGTTTTTTTGACCGGTTGAATATATGTTTTTGGAGTCGAGTGTTTACGCATACCGCTCGTAACTGAAAGAAAATTAGTTCCGGACGCTCTTTATTGTGACCGGATTGCTTTCGTGAATAACCTCTGAAGGGGCTGGCCAGGTTCCCGACCTTTTTTCTATGGCTATGACAAGCTGTGACATCACTTTGGAATTGGACTGCACTTTCTGGTAGTATTGATATTCAAATACATTTTCTTCTGGTGATCACAAATGGGCAAGAAGCCTTTTAAAGACGAAAAATTTACTTTTGAGCATCTGACGAAATCGATCAGACATGCGCATCAGGAACTTGCCGCACAGACTTCGCGTGCTGTCAATGCCGGACTAACCCTGCGAAACTGGCTGATCGGGTGCTATATTGCTGAATACGAGTTGAAAGGCTCAGACAGAGCCGCCTATGGTGACAAATTGATCTCAGAACTGGCCCGAGGTCTTACAGATGTAAGCAATTGTAATCGTCGCCAGCTTTATGACTATCTCAGGTTTTATAAAGTTTATCCACAGATTGTGCGCACACTGTCGGCACAATTGCGAAAGCTCATTCCGGCTGATGTTCTGGCAATTTCAGAAAAAGTGCCCACACTGTCGGCACTATCTCGGAATACTCCCGAAAAATTGATTTCATGCCTTTCTTACAGCAATTTTAAGCAATTGATCGATCTGGAAGATGATACCAAAAGAGCTTTCTACGAGATTGAATGCATTCGTGGCAACTGGTCGGTTCGTGAACTGAAACGCCAGATTGGCAGCCTGTATTACGAGCGATCTGGTCTTTCGCACGATAAAAAGAAGCTTTCAGAACTGGCAAATCAGGCGGCTGAGCAATCCAGGCCAGAGTTAACCATTCGTGATCCTTATATATTCGAGTTTCTGGGCCTGAAATCCAGCGAGGTTATTGGTGAATCCCATCTTGAAGACCAGTTAATCGACAAGTTGCAGAATTTCCTGCTGGAGATGGGGCAAGGTTTCTGTTTTGAAGCTCGTCAGAAGAGAATTCTGATCGGTGACGAATATTTCTTCGTCGATCTGGTTTTTTATCACCGGATTCTGAAGTGTCATATTCTGGTGGAGCTGAAGCTTGAGCGATTCAGTCATGAAAACCTTGGCCAGCTGAATACCTACGTAAACTGGTATCGCAAAAATATGATGGTTGAAGGCGATAATCAGCCATTGGGTATTCTTCTCTGCACCGATAAAAATCATGCTCTGGTCGAATATGCCCTTGCGGGCATGGATAACCAGTTGTTTGTTTCTAAATATAAGCTGGAACTGCCTAAAAAAGAAGACATGGAGCGGTTTATCGAAGAGCAGATACAAATTGCCGAATAATGAATTAAAACCTCGGCGGGATGTTCTGGTGAAAGCGGTGAAGCATAGTTCTACAGGTGGTAATAATTGGTGGTAACAAATTTTTACAAGATTTGAAACTAGCTGCCAAAGCACCAAAGAAGCCCGATTTTGACTCCCTGCACCCCAGCCGCAAGCCCGCTGAAAAAGCGGGCTTTTGTATTTTCCGGCGAATATCGGCTTTTTGGCGACGGCCGTTTTTGGAGCGGTTTATCTAAGAGCAGATACAAACTGCCGAATAACGAATTATTGAATCCTGCAAAAATAAAACCAACTTACTTCACCGGCGCGGCCATCAGTCGGGTTACTTTTTTGCTGACAGGAAGTCAGCGATACTCGACAGCATCAGGATAGATGCTGTCGGGTACTACAGCGATTCGCTATGATCACATTCATCGCCCAGAACTGCTCCTGACTGGGAACAAATGAGCAGTAATCCTCAGGCAGCCGTCTTCAAAGAAAAGCTGAAAGCGGCGTATGCTTGAAAAAAATCCATGGCGGGATTAAAAGTATGGGTGTCGCCTGTAGAATTGAGAGGAGAAAGCATGACCACAAAAAACAGCGAAAGAAACATATATGACTCGAATCCATACTTCCGGGCTCTGCATTACCATGCGAAGAACGATATCGACAGGCTGATTTCGGAAAAGGTCGACGTCAATTCCAGAGGGGTAAATGGCTGGACCGTTCTGCATCTTCTGGCTTCATGGTTCGATCATGATGAGCCCGCCAGTTCAAACGATTATGCCCACACCATGCTGGCCTTTTTTATAAAACATGGTGCAGATGTTAATCTGCCGGATGAACAGGGTGACACACCGCTGCATGTATCTGCAGATTGCAACAATCAGATTCTTCCATTGTTATTGAACCATTCGGCCAGAGTTAATGCCCGCAACCATTCCGGGAAAACGCCGTTGCATATCGCAGCTGTTTCCGGCTTCTCGTGTAGTAAAACCGAGCCCTACACCAGATTGCTGGTTAAGGCCGGGGCCGAGATCGATGCACTCGACAACGAAGGCTCGACACCGCTCGATCTGCTGCTGCGAACCGGTGACCTGAGCCAGAATTATCTTCCCCATGCTATTTCTCTGAATTTTCTGCAGCAGGCGGGGGCAAGTCTGAGCAAACTTGGTGACCAGGCTAAGGAAAAGCTGAACATTTTTGCCAGGAAGAATATAGACATGCGCAGCGCCCTGGCCGAAGCCGGAATTCTGAACTGGCAGCAAAAAATCAATGGCAGCAGCTGGCTGCATCTGGCCGTTCTCGATATGGATGAAAAAAAGTTCAACAGGCTGTTCAAGACTTTCAATGGCAGTATCAACGAGCAGGACCGGCAAAAACGAACCGCATTGATACATGCAGCCGGCAAAGGCAATCTGGGCATTGTGAAAACCCTGCTGGCAGCAGGTGCCAGCCATAGCAGCCAGGATGAATTCGGCAATACCGCTCTGCATGCTGCGGCGGCCGTTGATTGTCTGGAAGTATGCAAATGCCTCATCGCTGCAGGCGCGAGCCGTGAATGCAAAAACAGATACGATGAGACGGCCATGGATGTGGCCCGCGAAAATTCGAGCCGGCGGGTCATTCACTACTTTGAGCGCCTGGACGGAAAACCCTGGTGGAAAATCTGGTGAGATTGCGGGATAACGCATGCCATATCTATTATTGACCTCGTTCATCTGGGCGTTTTCATTTGGCCTGATCAAAGGCGGGCTGGAAGGAATACCTTCCCCCGTCATCACGGTCTTTCGACTGGGAATTGCATTTCTTGTATTTCTGCCATTCTTCCGGCCCGGCAAAATACCAGCGCGACTGGTGCCGCGCCTCTTTCTAACTGGCGTTGTGCAATATGGCCTGATGTATCTCTTTTACATAGAAGCATTTCGTTACCTCAAAGCTTATGAAATAGCTCTGTTCACGGTTTTTACACCGTTTTTCGTCACGCTGGCCAACGACCTCGCCGAAAGAAAACTCAATCTCGCAGCGCTCGCAAACTGTCTGCTCGCCGTGGCCGGCGGTCTGATCATTCAATACCGGCAGCTTTCTTCTGCTGACCTGCAACATGGGTTCATTCTCATGCAGCTTTCAAATGTCTGTTTTGCCGCCGGCCAGATTTATTACCGCCGTATCATGACCTTGGGAAATGGCGCGACTGGCGACCTGCAGGTATTCGCGCTTCTGTATTTAGGCGCGGCGATCACCGCCCTGGCAGCGGCAGCTGGAACGGAATGGTCATCACTGATCATTACCGGCCGCCAGATGCTGATTCTGGCTTATCTTGGGTCAATTGCCGCCGGCCTGTGCTTCTTCATGTGGAATGCCGGCGCAAGACAGGTAAGCCCGGGAACTCTGGCAGTTTTCAACAACCTAAAAATTCCGCTCGGAATTGTCGTCTCGCTGTTAATTTTCGGGGAAAGCGCCAGTCTACCGTCCCTCATTGCCGGGGGAAGCCTGATGCTGCTGGCCTTATATCTCAACGAACGCAGTCAGACAGCCAGATTCGCGACCTCCAGCGTTTGCGGCGAAAACACCTGATCACCCGTTGGTGCGGCGGCGACTCAAAATTGGCCTGCCCAATCGTGATCTATAGACCATAAAAAAAAGCTGAAACCATGACTTTGTCCTGGTGTATTATTCAAGATAATCAGAAGAAAAAATTTTCCGAGGCACGGGAGGCCAGACTGATGAATCAGAATGCGTCAGGAGACGGGCAGAACGATAGTGTTCCAACCCCAGGCGATGGCATGGAAAGGCAAATGCTGCGATTGGCCGCCTGGCCAGGCATGGCCGGAGTCATCTTTCTGGCCATGTCTTTTCGTTTTCGTGGCGAACCTGGAGGTCTGCTGGTTCCTTACGAAGATGGGCCGGTCAGCTGGCGCCCTGACATTTTCGACCTGCCATATCCCTATATTGCTGTTGTAATTGTCTGCGCCCTGCTGCGGCTTTTTCGGCGCTCAAACTTTCAAGCAGGGCTTTTCGACATCAGCCGGGTCGGCAGCCTGCTCTGCCTGTCGCTTTTTGCCATTTCAAAGGGCAGCGCAACCGCTCTTTACTCGGCAATAGCCGGAATATGGCTATGTTCATTTCTCACAGCAAAAAAAGGAGAAGAGAGATTTTCCGGATTAAGCACCGCTGCCGCCGGGATCATGCTTATCTTTTCCTGCATTGTCGGCGCTTATATGCAGGTTCAAACGGGCTGTACCGCGTTCGAAGCTTTTCTTATCATTCTCGCTGCTGCCTGCGGGTTCCTGTCGGCAGAGCCATTGCCGGTAAACAGCCTAAGATCGCGCCTGGTGTTTTCAGCCTGGTTCACATTGCTGCCTGCGACGTTCATTACAACGGCGGGACCTTATCTGCCGCCGCTACGCCTGCTGATGCTTCTGGAACTTTCAGCTGCCTTCATCGTCGGGCGTCAGATCGCGATCAACCGCAATCAGGCAGATCAAGATGAATAGATATGTCTGAACAGAAGAGAAAATGTAACCTTTTAACAGCAAAATTGATGGTTCTCATCGCGATCGCAATCTTCCTGCACTGTATTGCAGCAACTGCTGAAACAGGACAGGAAGCAATCGACGCATATAATGCCGGTGATTTTGCCCGCTGGATCGAGATTTCCCGTCAACTGGCGATCAGGGGCGACGCAACGGCCATGTGCATTCTCGGTGAAGCGTATCGCACCGGCAACCAGGTTGAAAAGAACTTTGAAGAAGCGTTCAAATGGTTCCGTCTGGCGGCCGATCAGGGCGATGCCGATGCCTGGCTGAATCTCGGCTTTGCCTGGGAAAGCGGCGAAGGTGTACCCAGAAACCATGCTGAAGCCTATTATTGTTATTACGTCGCCAGCAGGACCAGGCCGCAGGCAAAGAAGTTTCTCGACCGGGTCGCCTGGAAATTATCAGCTCATCAGCGCCGCGACATACGATCCAGGGTCGACGGCCTGCCGGCAGAAAGAGCTGAAAACAAGGCCACGGTCGGCACGCAACAATCTACTTCCGAAAATGAAGCGCAATAAATATAATTATATTAGACGACTGTAGAGAGTTTCTGCATAAGTTCTCAATCCTGAATGGTTATTTTATAATTCCCGCGTTCATGCCCCGAACGGCTAAAAGCGGGAATCTGGTCGATATGAACCTGATTCTTCCGATCTAAATCAGCCGGTACATCGTGCGCCGGTGCTCTGGTCTAAACATATTCTGCCCTGACCTCCGCCCCCTGAAAATTCTAATATCAGCCTGGGGGGGCGGGTTGTTGTTTCTGATCTTTTCACGGTTCTTTCCTGGTTCTTGAAGATGACAGATATAAGTTCAGTTCAGATAAGCTCTGTTCTTATTCACGCTTCCAGGAGAACTCGCATGTGGAAAAACATTCTTGGCGCCATCGACGTCTCCGATGCCCGCCAGGTCAGCCAGTTTCTCTCGAATGAACCGGGGCTGACCTTCGAGCATAATCCCCGCAACGAAACTCTGCTGCACTACGCGGCCAGGCATGCCAGCGCAGCAACTCTGCTCGAATTCGTCAGACGCGGTGCCCGGGCCGACATTTCCGACGACTTCGGCTGGACCCCGATGCACGAAGCCTGCAAACACGGCAACGAGCAGGCCGTCGCTCTTTTCATCCAATCCGGAATCAATCTGAATTTCAAATCGCGAATCGGTGAGACGCCGTTGCATATAGCGGCAAAGCATAATTACCCGGGCATCGTCGCCAGGCTCATGGCGGCGGGAGCCGACAAGAATGCCTGTTGCAACGACGGCAACACTCCGGTACATCTGGCAGTAAAAAAGGGCCAGATCAGCGCCCTGCAGACACTTCTGAACGCCGGAGCCAAAACTGACATTTTCAACAGCGAAGGCTACGCACCTCTGCATCTGGCAGCCAGGCACGGGCGCTTTCTCAGCGCTGAACTGCTGCTGTCGAGCAGGGCCGACCCCTACCAGAAAGATGCCAGCGGCAAAACATTCATGGAAATCGCCGAAATCTTCAACAACAAAACCTTCGTTACCCTGATGGCCGAAAAGCTTCATTCCGACGACAAGGCAGCCGTAGAGCGGGCATCTTTCAGCCGCAAAGACCTGGCGCTCGAGTCAAGGCTTGCCGGCACCACGGTTTATGTCTTCCCTGATTTCAGTCTCCCGGGACACCGAAGTTTCATCAATACAATCAGCATTTTCCTTTTTGGAAATGATGCAATCGGGCGGTATCGCCACATAACCGGCCTGGTCGATGCCGCACTCTGGTTCGGCGTTTTTCCGCTGCTGCTGTTCATTCTCTGGCATGCTCTGGCGGCCGGTATGATCCCCTCGCTCGTTCGCCTGAATTTCAGCTTCGGGGCTCATTTTCCGGCGGCAGCGCTTCAGACTGCCGTTAACTGGCTGATTCTTTTCGCCATTTCCTGTTTGCTCGTCGAATCTGAGCCATCGTATGGTTCGACTCTCCATTTCTTCACCCGCCTGAGACATTCGATTCTCTTCAGATCGATGCATTTCGCACTATTAGAATGGTTTTTCTGCCCGAAGATACCTTTGTATCCGTTATTCTGGAGCGATTTCGCCGTGTTCTGGGTCTGGTTCGTCGGGTTGTATTCGATCTCGTTCTACTTATGGTGGGAACATAATCATGGGCTCAGCACGAATCAATCAGATTCTTCATCTGAAGAAACCGGCATGGGTTAAACCTAAACCAGTATCATGTCGCGATCAGGAGGTATGCAATCTGCAGACCTCCTGTTTTTTTTTAAATTAATTGCTCATCAACAAAATCCACATTAAAATAGCGCAAGCCAAAGGAGATATACTCATGTTATTCAGCCTTTTTCTCTGCTTAATCGGGCTCGCTATTCTGACATACGCAGCTGACAAACTTGTCGAAGGCGCTTCAAACCTGGCCTTCAATCTCGGTGTCAGCAGAATGGTAGTCGGTCTGACAATTGTTGCGGCCGGAACTTCGCTTCCTGAACTGGTCGTCAGTGTTAACGCCTCCCTGAAAGGCAACCCAGCCCTTTCACTTGGTAATGTCGTCGGCTCCAATATCATGAATGTCGCTCTGATTTTGGGTATCGCTTCACTGATTCAACCGATCGCCTGCGAAAGACAGATGGTGCGCCGCGAAACTCCGATCATGATCGCTGTCAGCGGCATCGCCTGGTTTATGGCCTATACAGACAGGCTGATTTCGCCGATTGAAGGCGTCATTTTATTAACCCTCTTTTTTGGCTATACGATCATGAGTTATATCATCGGCCGCCGCGAAAACGCCATCGCCGAAGAAATCAAGGAAAAGGCAAATGAAGTCCTGGCTGCAGACGAGCCAGATGAACCCAAACCCACAACCGGCCGGAATATCGCTTATCTCTTTGGCGGTCTGGTCGGCCTGGTCATTGGTGCCGAGGCTCTAGTTCGGGGCGCAGTAACTATTGCTCAAAGCATGGGGATTTCTGACGAAGTCATCGGCCTGACTCTCATTGCCATCGGCACTTCGCTGCCAGAACTTGCAACATCGATCGTAGCCGCCCGTAAAGGCCAATCAGATATTTCAGTCGGCAATGTAGTCGGTTCCAACATTTTCAATCTTCTGGGCATTGTCGGATGTGCCGCAGCACTGCCTCTGGTGATACCTGGGGCCACTGAAGCCAATTATCTGACCGTTTCAGAAAATATGCTCGGCATTCACATCCCTCTGATGTTTGTGGTCGGACTCGGAGTGCTGCCCCTTATGTATACCGGCATGAAAATTGTCAGACTCGAAGGAGCTTTTCTCATTGCCGCTTACATCGCCTATAGCGTCATGCTTTATCAGACTGCCGGTTCCGATGCTCCAGTGCCGCCACCACCGGCAAAAAAAATCACCAGTGCACCTTTACAGGGAAACCACCAGCCGTCACTTCCAGCTATAACCAGCCCGGCGGCTGCCGCATCTGAAACTGCCGCTGCCATAGCGACCGACGTAACTGTTCCCGGCATCGCACCCGAAAGCATCGTGAACCCGTCAGTACAGGTTCAGGCCGGCTCTGAAGCAGCAGGCATTACAGCTCCGGAAGTCATTCCGGCATCTGGCACCAACCCCTGAGCTGCTGAAGAGAAAAAGCGGGCTGTTTCATAACCAGATGAAACAGCCCGCTTATTTATTTGGCTGAGTCGAATCACCGACCCGGCTATCGGCCGGATTGCCTGAATGAAGGTTCTGGACCCGCATACATGATCTTGAAAATTGAATCGGTGCAGCGACCGTGCTTCATGAGAGGAGCGAAAAAGCTATTTTATATCGTTGAGAAGTTGCAGATTGAGAGCGAGCATCGACATGAGAAGCTGCTGAGCTTCGGCTTTCGTCATATTGTCGAGCTGGCCAAACGAAAAGTTGCGCCGGAACACCTGAAACTGGGTTTCCGACATGTTGCGTATCTGGCGAAGCTCGCGCCGGTGCAGCCGGTTCATCGTTTCAAGCTGCTCACGCGACAGTTTTATTTCGGTTTCAGCCTGCATCGTCTCCGAACCCCAGGCCGCTCCGGTCAGCGGGAGATGCCTTCTGCTTGCGTTTCACCAGCAGCTTGCCCTTGCGAAAAGTTTCTGCGAGGGCGAGAGGAACTTTCATTTCTGCCTGAACCAGGTTGGCTTTGGCTTCCTGCTCGGCTGCACGGTTTTCCTGGGTCAGGGCCATGGCAAGCGCGCGACGGCCTTCGGCGCGGGCTTCACCAACCTTTTTGTCGGCGACTGCCTGAGCGTTTTTGAGATGAGCGCCGATATTGCGACCGACATCGATATCGGAAATGTCGAGCGATACAATCTCAAAAGCGGTGCCGGCGTCGAGACCGGCAGCGATTACATGTTTCGTCATTATTTCAGGTTTGTTGAGCACAATCGAATGCTTTTCGGCAGAGCCGATCGCCGAGACGATACCCTCGCAGACTCTAGCCAGAACCGTGTCTTCGCCGGCACCGCCGACCATGGTCACCAGATTGGCGCGGACCGTGATGTTGGCGCGCACGATGAGCTCGATGCCGTCCTTGGCAATACCGTGGATGTCGGGAGTTTTTAGCACCCGCGGCTGAACACTCATCTTAACGGCATCGTTGACATCGCGACCTGCCAGATCGATGGCAGCGGCACGCTCAAAATTCAGATCGATATTCGAGCGACTGGCGCTGATGAGAGCCATGATGACGTTGTTGATATTGCCGCCAGAAAGCAGATGTACTTCGAGGCGGTCGAGCTGAACGGGCAGACCGGCTTTGCGTGCCTTAACGTAGTTTTCGATGATGAAATCGGTCGGAACATTGCGCAGTTGCATGGCAATCAGTTGAACCGGCGAACAGGGAACATTGGCGGAAATGCAGTTGATATAGGTCATGAATGGAAAAAGCTTTACCACATAACCCAGCACGATCACAATGATGACCAGCAGAGCGATAACCAGAAGATGCATGTAAGTTCCCCTTGCGTTGTTATTCTCTGTCTATGTTAACGCAAAATTAGCTGTCAGTCCAGTCAATATGGCAATTCAAAACGATTGCCGCCCAAAGGCAGTTTCGGGCGCAACCATGAAATAATTGAATGATTCCAGGACTACGATTACGACGCTTTGCCGGCGAAGGCCAGGAGGGCCAAGTGTCGGTGAGTCGCAGGAGAGCGAACGAACCGACCGAAGGCCAGGACAAACATAAATGATACAAATTTCGGTGCAATATGTTTGACTTAAATGTGAATTGTGTTAAATTTTATATGGTAAAAAAATCACGAAGTTCAGAATGAATTTCCGGAGGCAAAGAATTGAAACAGCAGATTTGCAAAGATATTTACTGGGTTGGCGCTCTCGAATGGAGCAAAGAGCACTTTCACGGTCATGAACTTTCCATTCGCCACGGAACAAGCTACAATGCTTATTTCATCAATGACGACAAGAAGGTTCTCATAGATCTGGTACGTAGTTCGCAGTGCGATGATCTGTTCGATCATATCGAACAGTTCTGCAGAGTCGAAGAACTCGACATTCTGGTCATCAACCACGCCGAACCTGATCATTCGAGTTCTTTACCAAGGCTGCTCGCCCGAAACCCCAAACTTGAAATTTACGTCAGCCGCGGTGGCAAAATCTCGGTTTCCCGGCATTACCCGGGTTCAGAAGGCAATCTCAAGGTAGTTAAAACCGGTGACAGCATCAACATCGGCAAACGTACCCTTAAATTTTTCGAGGCCCAGATGCTGCACTGGCCCGACACCATGTTCACCTGGTGCCCCGAAGAAAAGATACTGTTTTCTTCAGACGCATTCGGCCAGCATTATGCCAGCCCCGAGCGTTTCACCGACCAGATTGACCAGAAAGGTCTGTGGTTCGAAGCCGAAAAGTATTTTGCCAATATTCTGACCCTATATTCACAGCAGATTCTCAAAAAAATCGACGAATTTCTCAAACTCGGCTGGGAACTCGAAGTGATTGCGCCTGCTCATGGTCTGTGCTGGCGGATCAACCCGACCACTATCGTCGAAAAATACGTTAAATGGGCTACCGGAACTCCGGAACAAACAGCAGTGATCATTTTCGACACCATCTGGGGCGGCAGCGAAAAAATGGCCAGAGCAATCGGCGAAGGCCTGGAAGACCAGGAAGTTTCCTATCGCATGTATAATGCCGGTACTTCTGACATGGCCGATGTCATGACCGATATTCTTTCAACCCGGGCAGTGGTACTCGGCTGCCCGACGCTGAACAACGGCATTCTGCCGCCGATGGCTCTTTATCTTGAAGAATTGCGCGGTCTGCGCTTTAAAAACAAAATCGGGGCTACCTTTGGCACCTATGGCTGGAGCGGCGAAGCAGTGAAACGCCTCGAAGCCGGACTGCAGGAAGCAGGCATCGAAGTGGTTATTCCCGGTTACAAATGCCAGTTTTCGCCCGGCAGCGACGACCTCGAAAAATGCCGTGAGCTGGGCCGCGAACTCGGAGCAAAGATCAAAGCTTCCTGAAAAGCAGCCTTCGGGCGGAACGGCCGAAAAGAATGTCAGTAAAACGAGCGAGTTTTGGAGCCGCGCCGCTGCCTGATCGCCGGGTCGACGCTGGCCAGAGCCGCAACGCGAATATAACCAGACTGCTTCTGCACATCAGAAGCAGTCTGATTTGCATTCTGCTGCTTGCCGCAACCGGAACTGCCGCTGGTCAACCATACGATCTGCCGGTGCGGGTGATAGCCAGGGCCGATGTTCTGCGCCTTTATTACAACCATTACAGTATCCGCGAATGCCTGGACGTTTATAATGATGATAATCGCAAACCCCTGATTATCTCTGGGGTGACCGCCGACACCTGGCGGGGACACCAGAAAGATGTCATGGGCGAAGACTGGTTTGCCAACCGGGTGCCGGTAACCGTAAAACCAGGCTCGGTTTTGCGGGTGGTCGAACGAAAGCGCGTGGTTATCGGCATGTTCAAGCGAGACTGGTGGGTGCGTTGGATCAAATTCAAGATCACAACCAACCGTGGTGAATTCGGGAGCAATTTTGTCGCTTCTCCGTTCAAACGGCCTGGAGAATTGCTGAGCGAGCAGCAGCAACCCCAGATCGACACCCTCAGCGAACCGCAGGCTCTGACACCCCAGCAAAGGAAATACAGCAATGAAGATTGATTGTCATTCACACAGCAATTATTCCCAGGATTGTCGCGAAACTCCCGAGCAGTTACTGGCCGCGGCAACGCAGAAGCAGATCGATATTCTCGCTATAACCGATCATGCCGATTTCGTGCCTGGTGACTCGATTTTCGAACCTGGGGTCTATCTTGAGCACCTCAGGCGCCTTGCCGCTGAGAATGCCGAAGTGAAACTGCTGGTCGGAGTAGAACTCGGCATTCAGGCGAAACATGCCGAACGCTGCCGTAATTTTCTCGCCGGCCACCAGTTCGATTTTGTCATCGCCTCGATGCATCGCGCCCGCGAACTCGATTTCTATTACGGCGAATTTTATCGCGAGCATACCTCGGTTCACGAATGCTGGCAGATCTATCTGGAAGAAACGCTGCAGGCTGTCAAAGCCTTCTCGGATTTCGATATCATCGGACATATCGACATCATCAGACGATACAGTCTGACCAAGCTCACCCTGATTCCTGACGACCTGCTGCCGCTTCTCGATGAACTGCTTCTCTGGCTGATCGAACATGAAAAAGGCATTGAAATAAATACTTCCGGAAAGCGCTACGGACTGGACACATTTCACCCTTACCCGGCCATTTTGCGCCGTTACCGACAGCTCGGCGGCGAGATCGTTACCATCGGCTCTGATTCACACGGAAGTGCCTCGCTTGGCGAAGGATTTGCCGAGGCGGCAGAATTGCTCAAATCATGCGGTTTCGATCGACTGGCATGGTTCAGCAGGCGCCAGGTGCAGTTCACCAGCCTTACAGACTGACCACTTCAAAGCAGTTACAATCATTGAATTTCGCATAAACACACAGCTGCGATCGATTCGCCAAGCTTGCAGGCGAAAAGTTCAGGCTTTGCATGTCCAGGAAAAATCATTATAATTTCAACGCGGAAGAAATAGAGACACAAAAATGGAGCAGAAGATAAATGGGAGAATTATTCACTGAAACCAGACGCCAGCCTATCTGTCTGCACGGAAAAAATTTCGTGCATCCACAGGACAAGCAGGCAGCCGATGCGGTCATTGACGGTTATAAACTGCCAGGCATCATCGACGTTCATTTTCACGGGGCATTCGGCTGGGATTTCGCTTTTGGCGATGCAGACCGGATTGAAGAAATGCTTGATCAGCTTCTGGCAAAGGGAATGACCGGGGTTTTTCCGACCCTGATCACCTGCCCGGAAGAACAGCGCCTGCAGGCTCTTGCAGACATCGCCAGCGTAGCTCGCCGTCGCAAGCGTCTGCCGATGCTTCACGGCATTTACCTCGAAGGTCCTTTTCTGGCGGGCGAAAAGCGGGGTTCGCACCCCGAAAACTGTCTGATGAAACCGACGATGGCCAGCTTCGAAAAATGGCAGAAAGCCGCGGATGGCCTGATAAAAATTATTACGGTTGCCCCGGAATTGCCGGGAGCCCTGGAGTTCATAGCCGAGGTAACCCGCATCGGCGTTACCGTCGCACTGGGCCATTCAAACGCAGACTGGGCAACGACCGAAAAAGCGATCGCGGCCGGGGCGAGCCATGTAACCCATCTTTTCAATGCCATGCCGGCGCTGCACCATCGCCAGCCGAACCTGCTCAGTCACGTGCTTGCCAACCGCAAGGTCAACATAGAGCTGATCGGCGATTGCGAACACGTTGCCCCGGAAATAATCAAATTTGTCTATGGACTCTTCGAAAGCAGCCAGATAATTCTCGTATCTGACGCAGTGGCTCCGGCCGGCATGCCGGACGGCGAATATCAGCTTTACAATACTTCTCTGATAAAAAGCGATTGCCAATGCTGCCTGAAAGGCGGGGGCCTGTTCGGTGGTGCAACCCTTCTCATAGACTGCCTGCCGAAACTTGCCGAACGTGCCGGTCTGTCGTGGGGTCTGCTGGGCACTTCGGCCTGGCGCAATCCATGTGACCAGTTCAACATCAGGCCGCCCGAAACCGAGGTGTTCTTCGATACGAAGATGCAGTGGCTGGCAACCCGATTCAACCACCAGACCTGGTATTCCCGGCCTTAGCGAACTACGAGAAGATCTTCGCGGCCAAGCGCCAGCAGTGCTGCATTTAGCACTGCCAGATCGTCATCGAAACCAAACGGTTCTTCAAAATCGTTCTGGGCATCGTCTGAATCGATAAAATACCTGATTGCAGCAGAAACAACGAACTGATGACCTTCCGGCAATCGCACAAATGATTGCAGCAGCTTTTTAAAAACCGCGACCATTCGTTGAATGAGACCAATATCGATACCGGCATTGGTTCTGCTTTCGACAACGATTTTTTTCAGATAGGCATCGAGATCAGAACCCAAATATTCGGCGGTGGCGGGATCTAGCGGTTGCCCGTGCCTCGCTACTACCTTTTTCAAGCTTTCGGGCAGCAGACTGTAAAATTTCTCCAGAGTCTGATCCATTGTTGGTCTCCCTGTGTTCATCTTCTTCCTTCAATTGATCCAGAAGCTGCAGAAAATCTCCGGCATCGGCGAATACAGCATCGGAAGTATCCTGCAATATGTTCAGATTAACAGAATTTCGATCTTTTGGCTCGAAATAAATCTGCCTGAGAACCGGAGCACCACTCTTGAACAGTCTGCCGATATCCGGCAACCGGTTGTCGGCAAATTCAAAGCGCAGATGGTTGATGACGCGCGAAACTTTTCTGATGCCGTTCTGGGCGGCAAGAATACGTAGATTGCTGATCGTAAAAAGTCCTTCAGAATCCTGCGGAAGCGGGCCGAATCTGTCTTCGCATTCAGCGCGGATCTCGTGCAACACGACCGTATCGGCGCAACGTGCCAGGCGCGAATAGAGCTCAACACGGGTTTCCTCATCAGAGATGTAGGTAGTCGGAAAATAAGCGGTGATTGGAATTTCGATCGCGGCGTCGACTTTTTCAGGCTGCAATTTTCCGCTCCTTACCCTTGTCACCGCTTCTTCAAGCAGTTCCATATAAAGAGTGAAACCGATACTGGCGATATGGCCGCTCTGCGACTCGCCGAGAATGTTGCCGGCACCTCTGATCTGAAGATCGCGCAGGGCAATCTTGAAACCTGAACCGAGCGAGGTATGCTCTTCTATGGTTTCAAGGCGTTCCGAGGCTTCTTTAGTCAGACGGCGGTTGCGCGTGTAGAAGAAATATGCCCAGGCCTGGCGAGCCGAGCGCCCTACCCTGCCACGCAGCTGATACATCTGCGACAACCCCAGCCTTTCTGCTTCATCGACGATCAGAGTGTTGACATTCGGAATATCGAGACCGGATTCAATGATGGTCGTCGCGATCAACAGATCATATTCGCGCTGCACGAAGGCCAGCATCGTCTTTTCCACCTGATCTTCGTTCATCTGACCGTGAGCGACCGCGATGCGCGCTTCTGGCACCAGTTCGCGCAGAAATGCGAGTTTCTTGTCAATGGTTTCGACCCGATTATATACGTAATAAATCTGGCCGCCGCGTTTCAACTCTTCGATTATGGCGCGCTTGACCCAGGCCGGGTCGAATGGTGCGACGTAAGTCTGCACCGGCCGGCGGTCCTGAGGCGGGGTATCGATGATACTGATCTGTCTGATACCGCTCATGGCCATCTGCATGGTGCGCGGAATCGGAGTCGCAGTCAGGGTGAGAACATCGATGTGGGTTTTGAGCTGTTTGAGCTTCTCTTTATGCTTGACGCCAAAACGCTGTTCTTCATCGATTATCAGCAGGCCAAGATCGCGAAAAGCTATATCGCCAGAAAGCAGACGGTGGGTGCCGACCAGAATATCGAGAGTGCCTGCCGCCGCTTTTTTAAGTGTAGCCTTCTGCTCGGCCGGCTTTCGCAGGCGACTGACCATATCGACACTTACCGGAAACCCTTCGAAGCGTTTCTGAAATGTCTGATAGTGCTGAAATGCCAGCAGTGTCGTCGGCGACAGTACCGCCACCTGCTTGCCGGAACAGACGGCTTTGAATGCCGCCCGCATTGCCACTTCTGTCTTGCCATAGCCGACATCGCCACAGATCAGGCGATCCATGGGCACAGCAGAATGCATGTCATTTTTAGTTTCGACGATCGCCTTCATCTGATCTGGAGTTTCAGTGAATGGAAACCGCTCTTCCATCTGCCGCTGCATATCACAGTCTGAGCTGAATGCATAACCCTGGCTGGCATGGCGTTTTGCATACAGTTCGAGCAACTCTCTGGCGATCAGTTCGACATTTTTGCTGACCCGGCTCTTCTGAGTTACCCATGACTTGGAATTTAGGCTGTGAATTTTCGGCACATAGCCTTCCATACCCAGATAGCGAGATACCTTGTGAACCTGGTCGGTCGGCACATAAAGTCTGTCAGTTCCAGCATACTGCAGCAAAATGTATTCGCGGGTGTTGCCGCCGGCAGTCATCGTCTGTATGCCTCTGAATTCCGCCACTCCATGGTCTGCATGCACGACAATGTCTCCCGGAACCATCTGCTGAAGATTGAAAACATTCTGTTTCGTGGCATATTTGCGGGCCGGGGCCTCGCGGGCCGGCCCCAGATAGATGTCTTCCTCGGCAAAAACGGCAATGCGGCGACGAAAATCCTTGAAACCACGCCGGGCGTGACCTTTGAGAAACAAAACCGATCCGGCCTTGATTCCAAAAGGCAGCACAGAAGAGTGAATTCTGACATTACGCTCGCCGAGCAGACCGCGCAGATTGTTGAGACGGTTTTCGTCGTTGATAACGATGGCAATTGCCCAGCCGGCATCGGATAGCTGGCGGAGTTCTTTCAACAGAGTTTCGCGCGAAGGGTCGGTCGGGGGCGGCTGAATCTCGATGCCGTCAAAAGTATCAGAATCAGGCGTTCCGAAGCGACTGAATCTTACAAAACCACGCTCCGACAAAATATCTGACACAGTCAAGGGCGGGTGATAATAAGACTGAGGCGGCTGCAGAGGCGTCATGTCGGCCAGCTGGCGAAACTGGCTTTCGCAGCCGGCAAAAAACTCTTCGGCGGCGGTAATGACCTGATCGCTTTCTTCAACGAGAATACGGCAATCCTGCCAGTAATCCCAGATGAAGCCATGGCCTTTTTCGACAAAGGGCTTCAGCTCCTTGTAGTCGCGGGAATCTGGATTGAGAAGCAGATGTTCGAGTCGGCGGGCAAGCAGGCTTGAGCGGCGCTCGTCAAGAACTGCCATCTCCTCTTCAACCCGGCCGGCAACTTTCGCCAGTTCTTCTTCGTCGGCAAGATATTCATTGACCGGAATGATACGCAACCGGTCGCGCTTGTCGAACGATCTCTGGTTAACTGGCGAAAAAACCTTTATCGAATCGAGATCGTCGCCGAAGAAGTCGAGACGGCCGGGGAATTCACTGTCTGGTGGAAAAATATCGAGCAGACTGCCCCGCACCGCGAAGGTCGCCCGTTCCTCGACGACGCTGGTGCGGCGGTAACCGGCTCGAACCAGTTTGCCAATCAGGTCATCCCGTCTGACATCCATACCGATGTGAACTTCAAAACAAGCACCCAACCAGTGATCAGGGCGAAAAAATCTTTCGAGAGCAACAGAAACGGGGGCGATTACAAGCCCGCCCCCCCGGGCTTCAAGGCCCATCGCAGCCAGACGGGCAACCATTATTTCGGGATCGGCAGCGGTCTGATCATAAATGGAATCGCGCTCAGGCAGCATACAGACAAGCCGATGACCGGCCGGACCGAGCCAGGTGCTTACCTGCCTGGCAAGATCGCGGGCGCGTTCGACTGAAGAAGTCAGCAGCAGACTGACTCCGGGCTGGCGCGCGATGGCTGCGAGGCAGACAGCTCCAAGAGCACCGCCGCAACCGCAAAGATCGCGGCATTTTTCCGGTTGCACGGCCGCCAGAAAATTTTCAAAAGGCTCGCCACGGATTCTGCTGTCGTTCATTCTTGGTTTCCAGCCTCGATTGGTGCAATTGTTGCACCCGGTTTGACGCAAGTGTATAATACCTGTCGTCGAAGCATAGTACAGCAGAGCATTCTTCGTCAAGACTCCAGCCGAAAGATGGGGCCGGCCATATGGCATTACACCAGCCCCGGAACAGGAATGAAGTTGAAAGACTCAGGAAAAACCAATCTCAACGCCTATCTTTTCGCCAATCTGGCAATTGTCGGCGCGCTTCTGATCGGCATCTGGAACCGAAAACCAGTCTGGGACGTAAATCTCAGATTTCCTAACCTGCTGCTGATTCTGGTCATCATCAATACCGTGCTGCTTTTCCGTGAAAGCATTCTCGGCATTGGCACCCGACCGGCACGCACCCGAAAAAAGCATGCGCGCCGGCGCTCGAAGAACCTCAACGAGCTGCGCTCCGTTCTGAGAAATGCCGGTCAGATCGACGAAAGCCTGCTCGGGAAAGCCCTGACAAAGCTGCATGACATCTCCGGCTGTGAAACCGTAGTTCTTTACAGCATCGAGAGCAACCAGAGCCGGCAACTGGCCGCAGCCGGAGAAATTCCACCGGCATTGACCGGCAGCCGATTTTTTCTCAAGGGCGACAACCTGGTAATAAAATATTCCGGCAGCCTCGGAGAAGAAGAAATCGGAAAAATCCAGGCAAAAATCAGCTTCACCTCTAAGGTTACCAGACTTGAAATGACGGTGCTGCCGCTTCAGCCTACCAGCGGGCAAACAACTGTCTGCATTTTTTCCAGCCGCGAGCAGCATCAGACTCCCCCCGTTTCACTTGCCAGCACAGCTCTCTTCCTCGAAACACTCCTGGCTCTGATCGACAATGTCCGCAATGGCGACGGTGATTCCCGCTACAAAAACAAGAATACCGGTCTGCTGGTGCATGCGTGCTTCGAAGATTCTTTCGAAACCGAAGTTGAACGCTCTGAACGCTACAAGCAGGAAATGAGCCTTCTGACCATACGAATCAACGGGTTTGCCGACCTTGAAGCGGCCCAGAAACAGGCGGTCAGCCGCAACGCAGCCCAGGCACTCAAACAATCACTGCGGCGTCTCGACCTGATGTTCTGCGGGCAGGCCGAGAACGAATTCATAGCAATTCTTACCGAGACCGGAGTAAAAGTAGCCGCGATCGTCGCACAGCGGGTGCAAAAATCATTTGCAAAACAGAACGAAAAACTTGATTTTATTAATAAGGATAATTTGGGCATGTTGATCGGAGCAGCCACTTATCCGACCGATGCAACCCACGGGGCCGGCCTGCTCGAAAAGAGCATGGATGCATGCAATGCAGCTGCCACCAACCCTGGGGGCATCGCCTCATACGGCAGTCATGCCGACTGACAAAACAGGAGCGACAAGTATGAAAAATACCGTTAAAGTCGTGTTCAACCTCAATGGCAAAAGGGTTGAAACTGAAGTTTCTTCGACGATGACCGTTCTCGAAATGGTCAGACGCAACTTTCGTCTGACTGCAGCCAAAGAAGGCTGCGGCAAGGGCGAATGCGGCGCCTGCACCGTGCTGCTCAACGGGTCGCCGATCAACAGCTGCCTGAAACTGGCCGCTTCATTGATCGAAACCGATGCCGTTTTCACCATCGAAGGGCTTGAGAAAGATCCGGTCATGCAGGCCGTTCAAAGCGCCTTCATCAGTGAGGGAGCCGTTCAATGCGGTTTCTGTATTCCCGGCATGACCATGACCAGCTACAATCTGCTCAAAAGCAATGCAAGCCCGACATCGCACCAGATAAAACAGGCTCTGTCCGGAAATATCTGCCGCTGCACCGGATATCGCAAAATCGAAGCAGCGGTGAGCAAAGCGGCAGAAGCCAGGAGGTCAGGCAAGTGAGCGACATCAAGTTTTTCCGACCCTCAAACATAAAGGAAGCGGCAGACCTGCTGGCCAGGCCAAATTATCTCGCGATAGCCGGCGGCACCGATCTGATCGTCAAACTGCGCAACGGGATGTTTCCGGCGGCTGAAGCACTGGTCGACATCAGCGCTCTGCCATATAAAACCATCCGCAAGGAAAATGACCGGGTAATTATCGGCAGTGGCTGCACAATGACGCAAATCGCTGCTGATCCAATTATAAAGGAATTATTCCCGGTGCTGGTGAAAGCTTCCTCGTCGGTTGGAGCTGCGCAGATACGCAACGCCGCTACGATTGGCGGCAACATCGCCAACGCTTCGCCAGCCGGCGATACGATTCCAGCCCTGTTTTCTCTCGAAGCCCAGGTTTTGATAGCCGGCAGCAACGGTCAGCGCAGCATCGCGATTGAAGACTTCTTCACCGGGCCCGGCCGCAGCGTTCTGAAACCGGGCGAACTGATAGAAGCCTTCTCGTTGCCGCTGCGAAAAACGCAGGGCGAGTTTCTTAAACTCGGTGAGCGGCGCGCCCATGCAATTTCAAAGATCAATCTGGCTATAAGCATTTTCAATGACGGCAAACAGCGCTATCGCATTGCAATTGGCTCTGTAGCCCCGACCGTTTTGCGATGCCGAACTGCCGAAGAGCTTCTTGAAAGCGGCGATCTCACCCCTGACATTATTGTCAGGGCCGCAGCGCTTGCCTGCGATACCGCCAGGCCGATAAGCGACATCAGGTCTTCGAAAAGCTACCGCAAACAGATGGCCGGAGTTCTTTTGAAAAGAGCCCTAAACAGTTTGCAAGCTTCCTGACCGGGGCAAAATTCCCATACCCCTGAATCTACTATGCAATCGACTCAGGGAAAAAACGGAACAACCAGCCCTAAACCGCGTGCGCAAAACACACATTTCTCAATTGTGCGTTTTACGCACGCGTTTTTTAGCAGCCACAACGAGTTTTTTTTTCACCTACGTCTGCGTCTTCGGTACCCCTGAAATCTTCTAACAATCTTTTTTTCTGCTGCCGATAATCAATTATAGAGGGCAATAATTTTGCCTGTGCAGATATTGGCATTGTTTTTGCGATAAATAATTCATGACTATCAGGAATCAGACAGAGGCGAGGCTGAAAATGAAAAAATGGTACATCAATTTACTTCTGCTGAGTCTGGTTTTTTGCTGCAGCCTGGGCCTTGCCCTGACGCCTCTGGATGTATTCAATGATGGCAGAAGAGCCTTTGATCTCGGCCGCTGGCAGGAATCCAGCGAAATTTTCAGCAGATTCATGACCACATGGCCTGATCACAAACTTCACTACGATGCACTCTATTACTTTTCTCTGGCTTCAGCCCGCACCCTGCATGAACGGTCAAGAGAATATTCCGACTCACTGGTCGACGATCTGGCTTCTGCAATCGGCACTCTCAGCATCGAGCTCCCAGGCAAAGATCTGACTGAACTGAAAACGGCCGTCAAGCTGTCACGAGCCAGCAGTATGCCGGCTACCTGGTCAGAACTAAACAATCTCAGCCCGGTTGAACTCAAACATTATCTAAAACGCGGCTGGTATCCTGAACCGCAGTCCACCCCCCTTGAAACCCTCTGCTGGGCTCACACCTGGCAAACCCAGAACAAACTGGCCGTCTCTCCTGATTTGAAGGCCGAAATAGCCCTGATAAAGGCTCTCGCCCTATGGAAGATCATGCTTTCGCCCTTGTCGTTGTCTGCAAACTCGGATATACTCAAGACATGGAAGTGCTGGCCCGTTCACACCAGTTTCGAAAACGAGGTCAATTACGGTTTTCAGAACGGCACCCCCGAAATAAGACGCGAACTGGCACTGCTTGGCTACAGTTATGACTGTTTTAAAAATGGTGGCTTTGCAAAAGAGAGCGCTCCAAAGCGAAGCCGCTGGTATACATACCTGTCTGAGCGTGGTATCAACCTTCAGGAGGGCTGGTGCCCGAGATGAAAAATCTCAAGCCAAAACTAAAGGTTCTGGCTATAGTCGTGCTGGTAATAGCACTGGCACGGTATTTTGCCTATATTCCGTCTGCCACGAGTATCGATTTCGGAACTCTGCGACAGAACCTGGCAAGCATGGGCATCAAAACCGAATTTATCGAACCTGAACCAGCCTCGATCACCATTGAAATTAGCGACATCGAACAGCAACGCATTGCTGAACGCGATAAACACGTAAATGCCTCCAGGGCCAGGCAGTATGTCGAATCGGCAATAGCCGATTATTACCAGGGCAGTTACGACGAAGCTCTGCGCCGACTGGACCGGGCAAGAATCTATGACCCGAGCAACTTCAGCATTTTCAAGCTCAGTGGCCAGATATTCTTTGAAAAGAGCAGATATCGCAAGGCCTTCAACGACTGGGAACGCGCCAACCAGCTTCCAAACGATGACCGCACCATTTCACGCGACATCGATGTTCTGAAAAGACTGATCCGCTACAGCCGCAATGAAATAGACCGGCTCAATCGCACCCTCAATTCAGAGCCAGACAATCGTCTGGCCAGAGCCAGACTCAAAGAGCTCGAAGAACAGATGCGTGAATAATCATGGTGTACAATCGGCAGTTTTCAGCCGATAGGTAGCGCCGATGAGTTCCAACTACCATAGTTTCTGCGAAAATATCTTCATCCCTGGCAGCGATCCGGCATTTTTTTGCGATGATCCTGCCTATGCGGACCGAACCCCTGCCACGCTCAAATCCTGCCAACAGTATGATCTGTTGAGCGACCGCCGGAAACTGCGGGAATTCGCCCGCGCCGGGGGGCTTAAAACACCTTCTTTCATCGTTTCAGATCAATTTCCACGTCTCAGCGCCTGGGCGGTCAAGCAGAATCACTTCCCGATGGTCATAAAAAGTGCAGTTAATCTTGCTGATGGAACAGCCTCATTCGTTCTGAAAGCTTTCAGAGAACTGCCGGAATTCTTCGAAATAATCAGCGAAAAACAAACCGGGGGTATTCTTCTCGAAGAATTCATCGTTCCCAAAGCCAGAGTCGAAATTACCTGGTTCAATGGCAAAATCAGAATTATCGCGCAAACGGGCCTCGACAAGTCAATGCGCCTGCGTCATGCCTGGCGGGCATTTCCGGCAAGACTCCCCGATGGTTTTCAGCAGCAGATTCTGACCATTGCCAGTCTATTCAAGCCGCTGCTGGAAATCGCGGCGGTGCCGATACGGTTTTCGTTTGCACTTACCAGCGCGGGCCCGGTTCTAATTTCTATCAATTCAGGTTATAACAGGCCCGAATATCACCCGGGCTGGCGAAAATCAGCACATCTGCCCGATCTTGCCGACCCTGACGCCGCAATTGCGCAACGGTTCTGTCGTCTGATGACTTTTTACGACCAGAAAACCGGCGAATTCGACGCGCAAGAGCTCAAGCAGCTATGCAGTGAAACATTTACGCAAATAGCTGTTTCAGGCACTCAGATAATGGTTTTTCTCAGCTCCGATAAAACAGCGACCCTCCAGGAGGATTCCAGGAGGGCCGAAGCGCTGTTCAAACATCTTGCAGACTAAAACTTGCTGCGATAACCACGCCAGACATCGAAGAACAGTTTGTTGCCCTGAATATGCGGGCAATACTTGTAAAACGAATAGGTTGCCGCATTTTTTACGCTGATCTGCTGGCCATCTATAGTCATCGTGACCTTTTCGCCACGGTCAAGTCTGGCTTTGGCGTCGTCATAATGGCGGCGGTAAGTCTGGGCGCAATACTCGATCTGCTTGTCAAAGCCCTTGAATTTCTGGTTCCAGTTGCCTGAATCATAGCAGCCGACCCCGACAGCCCAGTCGAGCTCTTTCTGGGTGGCAGATTTTTTGCTGATCAACCCCTGTTCGCACTGAAGCCTGGTGAGAAGAACTTTCGGGCTGATACCGAACTTCTGGCAGGCATTGTAAATCATCTGTGCCGGCGTTGAACCGTTATATGGCTTTGCGAGCACCGAGCCCCTCGAATCGAGAAATTTCTGGATTCCGGCTACAGTCATCGCTTTTGCATCGGTAAGGGTATGGTCCGAGACAAGGTAATCCTTCTGGAATGTTTCCTGCCATGATTCGTCGCCGGCCGGAGCAGTGGTGTATTTGCCGGAAGAAGTAGAGGTCGATGTTGAAGTAGAGGTAGAGGTCGATGTCGACACGGAACCGGCAGATGTGGCGGTGCCGGTCGGTTTGATGCCGCGCGGCAGAGCAATCAGCTGGCCAGGAAATATAAGATTGGGGGTAGCAGCGATGGTGGGAACCTGATATTTGAGAATATGCTGCCACATGCCCGAAGCGCCATAGAATTTTTCACAGATCTTCGAGAGGGAATCTCCCGATTTGACCTTGTAATAATCCATGCCGGTGATCTCGCCGGTGACGCCGACGGCATTGTCGCCTGAAGAAGCAGTTGCGGCGGTTGAATTTCCAGAGGTGGAAGCCGACGGGTTACCGTCAGAAGAAGCTGCAGATGAATTGCCGATCACCACGGTATCGACGCTGAACGGATTCGAAGACTGACTGCTGGAAGTCTGGGCTGTGCTTCCTGGCCTGGAACTCTGGCTGTTGGTAAGAATAGGCAGATCCATTTCCTGGGTGCCCGGGGTATTGCGCATTATGGCAATTTCAAGATTACGCTTGGCTTCGCGGTAGGCATCACTGTATTTTTTGATATCCTGACGGCCAAGCCCGGCGGCCTGCTGATATTCGCGATAGGCCTTCTGGTAATCTTCAAAAGCCTTTTCGACGTTGACCGATGCAGACTGCGAAGGTTTGGTAGCATTTTCAGAGGGTTTTTCCTTGTCACGGACAATTTCGTTGGTAACTACCAGGGTTGCCGCGCCGAGAGCAATTCCGACAGCCATGGTCAGCATGAACCCGATAACGCCTCTGCGGTTAGCGGTAATCATAAATTTCACCCCGGATTAATGATCTGGATCAGTTAAGATGTTCTAATCATAACAGAAAAAATGCCATGTCAATGTAACAAATACTAATTTTCTGCGGGAAAGTTTGTACATTTTATCCTGTTCTGTGATAAATTCTGAGATATTCATTATTTCAGGGAATTTTTAATGAGCGGCAAAATTGCACCTGATAAGACATCGATATTCGTCGGCGTGGCATTTCTTCTCATTGCCGGCATAGTATGCACCATCGGAATTCTCTGGAAAAACTTTGTCGAGTATACCGGCAATACCGAAAACCTCCCGGAAGTATTTTCCGGCATAGCCGATCATGCGCCCTATGCCGTAGATTCCGACCCCGAAAGCCGCCGGGAAATCGTTTTTACCTTCACTCTGCCCCGCGGCGATCTTGTGCAGTTCATCGAAATGATGCAGCCAAAACTCGACCGCATTGTCGACAAAACTGGAAAAACAGCAAAAATAGACGTTGCAGTCAACGAACAGGAACTGGTCAGTAAATTAACCAGGGGACTTGCCGATTTTGGCAGCCTGAACATAATTAATTACCTCAAATTGCGCCGGAAATACCCGATCAAAGCGGTAATGGAAAGATACTTCGACCCTCCGAAAAGAAGCCTTTTCGTGGTAAAAAGCGGCAATCAGGCCCGCAGCCTCGAAGACCTTCGCGGCTACCGGATCGCCTACCAGATCAGCGACCGACTTCCGGGCTACCTTGTGCCGATGAAGGAGCTTGAAAAGCAGGGGATAACTCATACCAACTTTTTCAGACAGGAATTGTTTTCTGAAAACTACAGCGACTCGATTCTCGGTTTGCAGAACGATCAATACGACTGCATCGTCGTCACCAGCAATTTTTACCTTGAACTTCCTGAAGAAGTCAGAAAAACTATGAGAATTATCCACGAAAGCCA
Source organism: uncultured bacterium (assembly GCA_964474705.1). Lineage (GTDB taxonomy): Bacteria > Muiribacteriota > Ozemobacteria > Ozemobacterales > Ozemobacteraceae > Rifleibacterium. The sequence goes on along the minus strand of CAYYUI010000060.1, from coordinate 4,154 downwards.
TCCGTTGCCTGGCGGAGTCTACGTTGTCAGCACCAATACCCGCAACTCGATCGAACAGACGGTTGTGGGCAATTTTATCAAGTTCGGCACCCAGCTTGACAAGTCCGAAGCTTTTGTCGGCATGTTCACCACCCGTCAACCAGACGAAAACATGTTCGACATGCTGGCAAAGGAGTATCTGAGTGACATCTGAAAATCAGGTACAAAATTCGGTTCACAGCATTTCCAGCGGTTTCCGGCAAAAGATCGCAGTGGTCTTCACTTTGCTGATCGTTTTTATAATGCTGGTCTCCGTATATCTGGTAACCATACAGATAAAGCAGGTAAGTCTCGGGCAGGCACAGGAAAGCGGACGACTTCTGGGCCGCATGATTGCGCTTTCCATGGGCGAAGATATCATCAGAGGCAACTTTCAGGGAATCGATTACGCACTCAGGGAGTTCGTGAAGCTCGACAAAATCGACTTCTGCATGATTCTCGACAATCAGGGCCGCATAATTTCAAGCACCCAGCCGCAAACGCACGGTAAATATTTTACCGATGCCTGGTCGCGCAGCGCCCTGTTTTCGCCGGAAATGTCGATCAGACGGGCCAGAAGCAGCAACGGCCCGGTTTATGATCTTTCAGTGCCCATTGTTATCGGCGGAAAGCGTTATGGGCTTATCAGAGCCGGCTTCACCATTCTCGACGAATATAACCAGATCCGCGATCTGCTTCTTTACAATCTGACGCTGGGTGTCGTGCTCATCATCATCGGGATTTTGATTGCATATGGCGTGTCAGCCACCCTTCTCAATCCGCTGAACACGATACTCAAATCGATAGAGTCGATCAGCAAAGGTGATTACAGTTATAAAGCGGTCATCAAATCTTCAGATGAGCTTGGCGAGCTGGCAACTTCTTTTAACAAACTCTCTTCTCTGCTTCAAGACAGAGAAACAACGAGCAGCTTCATCACCCGCAAAATTTTTGAGAACGAACCCAACCTGGCCGGGAAGAATTTTTCCGGAAAGACGATCGAAGCAGTGGTTCTGCATCTGGAACTGCACCGCTTCAGCACTTATGTCGAACGCAATTCTCCTTCTGAAGCAGTAGACACCCTCAACGGATTTTTTTCCGAAACAACCGAAATCATCGCCCAAGCCAACGGGCTTATCGACAAACTCGGTGATGGCTTCATCACCGCGGTCTTTCCGCTCAACCGCAATGATTCATGGCCCGCACCACTGCGGGCCGGGTTTGCCGCACTCATGGTCAGAAACAACATCGATTCGTTCAACAACCGGGGCTCCAGACTAGGACTAGAAGAGGTTCATCTGCGAACCGGTCTGAGCTGTGGCGAAATAGTCATAGGTCACATCGGAACCAGAGCCAGATCTGATTTTGCCGCAATCGGTCCAAGGCTGAATGCAGCCCGCAAAGCCTCGAGTTTTTCGGGCCACGGAAACGGATTTGCGCCGGTAGCAGATCAGACCTACGCTACTGCCGCCCGTGATTACCTGCTTATGAAACCGATCAAATTCGATGCCGACAGCAACACAGACGACAGCGATTTTTTCACGGTTAACGGCTTCACCAATCTCGCCTATTTCCGGGAACGAATAAAAAATTCTTCCGAACGCAGCCTTCTCCTCGTCCTGCAGGCATTTGGCCTGACTCTTTCCGAAGAAGGCTTCGGTTTTCTCAGGCAACATATTGAAGACCAGAAAAGCGTCTGGCGGCAGGAAGCGGTCAAAGCGCTTTCCCCCTTCATGTTTCAGCAGAATGCCGAAGTAAGCGAATATCTCTGCAAACTTGTTTCAGAAACAGGTGAACCCGAGATCAGATCGATAGCCGTCAGCATTCTTGGCCTGGCCAGAGACAAAAAGCTGGCAGATTTTTTCCGAAAACTCTGTTCTGATGATGATGACCGGGTCAGGGCCAACGCGGTCGAAGCTTTCATCCTTCTCGATTCCCCGGGAAAACAGGAACAGTTGAAAAAGATGCTCAATGATCCGACGCCGCGCGTCTGTGCCAACGCACTTCTTGGGTTGTGGCTTGCCGAGGACCAGCAGACACTGAGCTTTCTGTATGACCTTCTCAAGTCTGATGGCAGCGCCAGAAGAGCTTCAGCAGCTTATGCCATATACTTTCTCGCGGCCTCGCGCAAGTTCCGGCGTCTGTTTCCCGGCTACAGCGAGCAGCCAGGCATGCTGACCCTGCCGGTCATCGAGAATATTTTCAGCAGACTCAAACAGATGCTGGAAAGTCAGGATGACTCAGAACGCTATCAGGCTCTCAGAGCCATTGGCCGAATTGGAGATCCGGGATGTCTCGAACTGATTACCGGCATGCTCAGGGATGAACCCAACCCTGAAATCATCGATCTCGGGCACACAATCATTGCTGACTGGGAACGGAAATCAGGAGCTCAACCAACTTAATCTCTCGATCTGGTCACGGTTTGATATAGCCGCTCGCCGACGAGAAGACCACCCAGGGCAGTGAAAAACTGAATGCCAAGTATAGGAACCAGCAGCCATTCAACCTGTCTTGAGCCTCCGAAAAGTTTTACGATCATGTAGCCGATCAGGCCGATTACCAGCCCCTTCAGAACCGCAGGAACAAGAGCATACAGCCATCGCCCTGCTCCGGCATTTTTTAGAAGCAGATAGGAACTGATGTAGATGAAATTGGCGCAGATGATTACCGGCATTACCGGATAAACCGGTGCCGGCAGATGCCCGAACATGATGCCGCCGACCGGACTGAGCAAAGCCAGAAACAGCGAATGCTGCAACCCGCTTAACAACAGAACAAAAATGAAAATTGCATTTACCAGAACGCCAGTGACCGGGTTCGGCAGACCCAGCATCTGAACTGCCAGCAATACTGCCAGAAAAAGCCCGGTTCGGGCTGCTTCCAGAATTTTCTGCCGTGGCGCGACAACGTTGTGCTGCTGATTTATCATTTCGCGGCATTCTATCATTGCCGGTGCCACGAAGCAATCGACATCAATGCAATTTCGAAGCGAGAATGCAGTCGTTCGTCAAATTGTGATATTTTTCAGCCGAGAGTTGCGGTTCAATTCAGCACTGAAAATTGACAAGTGCAAATTTCGTGATATATTTAATGCTCGTTGTCAGCGAGATATCGATTGAAGATTTCTGAAGGAGGTCTTTGTGGACGCTCAACTGTTTTTCTGGCTTGCCCCAATAGGCTCGGTCACGGCCCTGATTTTTGCCTGGTATTTTTATCATGCAATGATGCAGGCAGACCCGGGAAGTGAAAAATCCCAGGAAATTGCCGGATACGTAAAAGAAGGCGCGATGTCTTATCTCTGGTCACAGTATAAGATCGTCGGTCTTTTCTTTGTCGTCGCCTTTGCCTTTTTTGCTTTTCTTTCATTCGTTCTCCATGTTCAGAGTCCCTGGACCCCTCTCGCTTTCCTGACCGGTGGCTTTTTTTCAGGCCTTTCCGGTTATCTGGGCATGAAAACGGCAACCAATGCCTCTAACCGCACCGCAGCCGCGGCGGCCAAATCCCTGAACCAGGGTCTGCAGGTCGCTTTTCGCTCAGGCGCGGTCATGGGTTTCGTCGTCGTCGGCCTGGGTCTTCTTGACATCTCAATCTGGTGGAAAATCCTCAACTGGATCATGAGCGTTAAAGACACTGTCTTCAAAGACAGCATGTTTGCCGTTCACGATTACATGGAAATCACCACGATCATGTTGACCTTCGGCATGGGTGCCAGCTCACAGGCGCTGTTTGCCCGCGTTGGCGGCGGCATTTTCACCAAGGCTGCCGACGTAGGCGCTGACCTGGTTGGCAAAACCGAAGCCGGCATTCCCGAAGACGATCCGCGCAATCCGGCTGTTATCGCCGACAACGTTGGCGATAACGTTGGCGACGTTGCCGGCATGGGCGCCGACCTCTATGAGTCCTACGTGGGCTCTGTGCTGGCCACGTTCTCTCTCGGCGCCATTGCTGGCTATGGCTGGAACGGCATGATGCTGCCGCTGATGCTGGCGGTCTGCGGCATTGTCTGCTCCATCATCGGCTCTTTCTTTGTCAAGACCAAGGAGGACGCCGATCAGAAATCTCTGCTGAAATCCCTGCGCACCGGTACTTATCTGGCAGCGGCGCTGTCCGCCGTGGTGGCGGCTCCTCTGACC
>CAYYUI010000059.1:0-31904 GCA_964474705.1 uncultured bacterium | reverse complement strand
TTTTGATAATGGTTATCTGCTTGTTGACTTCAACTTCTTCTTCTTCCTCGATGCGCTGAGGCTTGGGGCCAATTTTTTTCTTGTCTAACTTGCTTTTTTCAAGCTGCAGGTCTTTTTCGGACCGCTCATCCTGAATTTTCTTCTCGCTGACAGGCTGGGGCTTTTCGACAGTGACAGGAACCGGAGAAACAGAAACCGCGGGCTTGGGTGCTGGTTGCGGCTGAGAAGCCGGCTGTGCAGTCGGTTTGGGTAAATCGACCTTTGCCTTAGCCGGCTGATGATGGTCAACAGCGGGAGCCGGTTTGGCTGCCTGGCCGCCTTTCGGTGAGGCAAAATGCTTTTCGAGAACTTCAAGCATTTCCTCGGGAAGGCCCGCGAGTGGGTTGGTCTTACCCTGGTAGCCGAGGTTGACCAGCAGGTCTGCCATGTCTTTGTTGCTTAAATTATACTTTTTACTTGCTTCGTGTATTCTTAAACCCATCCGTTACCTCCGCGCTGTCATTCTTCAGTGGTCCTGTCAGAACCCATGTCTTCAACGTCTTTTTCAGTTTTGATATCGATCTTGATACCGGTTAATTTCGATGCGAGCTTTACATTCTGCCCTTCTTTTCCGATGGCAAGAGAGAGCTGGCCCTGGGCGACGATGGCCAGAGCCGAACGTCTGTCTTCGGCAACCTGGACAGTTTGTACTTTGGCCGGGCTCAGTGCATTGATCACATACTCGACCGGATTGTCACTGTAGCGTACTATGTCGATTTTCTCGCCGTTGAGTTCATCAACGACGCCTTTGATGCGGCTGCCCTTGAGGCCAACGCAAGAACCGACCGGGTCGATCTTCGAATCGGAAGTGGCCACGGAAATTTTTACCCGTAACCCGGCTTCGCGCGACGATGATTTGATTTCGACGATACCATCGCCAATTTCGGGCACCGCCTGCCGGAAAAGCAGTTCGACAAACTTTGCTGAACTGCGCGACAGAATTATCTGCGGGCCTTTGGGGGTCGGTTTAACTTCCTGTATATAGCACTTGATGCGGTCGTTGGTGCGGAACACTTCGCCTGGAATCTGCTCTTTCGGAGGCAAAACCGCTTCAGCCTTGGCAAATTCAACGTAGACATGCCCCTTTTCGACACGCTGTACCTTACCGGTCAGAATCTGGCCGACTTTGTTGTGATATTCTTCGTATATTATGCCGCGTTCGGCTTCCTTGAGCTTCTGGCTGACCACCTGTCTGGCAGTCTGTGCTGCAATTCGGCCGAATGACGGAGGAGTTACATCTTCTTCGATTATATCGCCCGGTTTGCAATCAGGATCGATCTCCTGGGCTTCTTCAAGGGTGTATTGCCGGTCGGGTTCTTCGAGTTCTTCGCTGTCGACGACCAGGCGGCGTGAAATTACCTTGAAATCACCGGTTTTCTGGTCGAGGGTGACTTTCACGTCTTCTTCAGAATCGAAATTCTTGCGATAGGCAACAACCAGTGCCTCTTCGATTGCATGAACAAGAACCTCCATCGGCAGGTTCTTTTCACCGATTACTTCTTTTAATGCATCTATCAGATTGAACTTGGTCATAATTACCTCCCCAGTTATCCACGTTGTAGTTTTGCCGGAAACTCGAATACTGCCTGGGCTTCCTTAACAAACTTCAACGGGAACTCACGGAGCCCTTTTTCGGAGCGAACTGTAATTTTCTCGGGGGAAAACTCTGTCAGACGCGCCCTGAAAACCTCTTTCTGCCCCTTCTCCTCGTCGAACAGCGTCCACTTAACAAGCTTGCCGACATGACGCTCGTAATCGACCAGGCGCTTGAAGACTCGCTCTACGCCGGGTGACGAGACCTCCAGAGTAAAGGCCCGGTGAATCAGGTTGGTTTCATCCAGATAATCACTGAGCCCGCGCGAAACCTTCTCGCAGTCTTCGACCGTCACGCCGTCAGGGCTGTCGATCGAGACCTCCAGCACCATTCGACGATTCACCTGCTTGTAGGTGACGTCATAGACCTCAAAGGAAAAAGACGATTCGACGAAACGCCGAACCTCAGTTGTGATATGTTCAACTGATTCGTTCATTTCAGTTCTTTCTCCTGTGATATAAGAAAACAACAAACACCGCTCTACCGCGGCTTTTGTTGATTTCCTTTCAGTCTAAGCTTTTGCAGGTCGAGCGCAAATTCTAGCACGTTCGGCCAATTAAATCAAGCAGCAAGAATCTGCAAACATGTTCAACGATACTGCTGAAAAAAATGCTGATTCCAGATGCCTTGTCTGCTACAATGGCGACAAGTAGTTTGTTATGAGGTCTTGCTGATGTACCATCTGTTCCGACCGTTGATCGCCGTTTTAATGTTTGCCGCCCTGTCGATCGGCTGCAATTATGATCAGGCAAAGGTACCCCCTTCTGGCGAATCGGGCCCTGCCAGAGGCGGAACCTATCGGCGCGCTTTTGCCGATTCATACATTGTTCTCGATCCGGTTCTCATAAAAGATTCGAATTCACACGAAGTCTGCAGGCAGATCTATGACGGGCTGGTCGAATTCGACGATCAGGCGCGGGTCGTTCCAGCGCTCGCCAGTGCCTGGAAAATCAGTGAAGATAAGCTGACTTATACCTTTACTCTGCGCAGCGATGTTCGTTTTCATGCAACTGCCGGCGGCCGGCCAACTCGAAATGCCGGCCGCATTGTCGATGCTCATGATGTGGTGTTTTCTTTTAAAAGGCTTTTGCAGCCGCGCGAAGACTCACAGGCTTCATTTTTCTGGGTAATTAAGGGAGCCCGGGAATTCACTGAAGGAAAAACAGCCGAAATCAGCGGTTTGCGAAGTCTGGCCAGCAATACCGTCGAATTTGTTCTTGAAAAGCCATTTGCTCCATTTGTTTCTCTACTGGCCATGATCAACGCCGGAGTAGTTCCGGAAGAGGATGTGACAGGTGATCTGGCGAGTCTCCCGGTTGGAACCGGCCCGTTCAGGTGGGTTGGCCGTGCCTCGGACACCATAATTCTTGAAGCCAACGACAACTATTTTCGCGGCCGGCCATGGCTCGACCGACTTGAATTTCCGGTTATTGTCGATGAGAATGCCCGTTTTCAGGCCTTTCTCGACGGAAAGTTGAATCATGTGGAGGTTCCGGATTCGCAGTATCGTAACGTCAGGCAGGACGCAAAACTCTCGGCCTGTCTGCTTGAATCCAACCTCTGGGGCACCAACTATCTCGGCATGAACATAAGAATGAAGCCTTTCGACAACCAGTTGGTGCGCAAGGCCATCAACTATGCCATCGACCGCGAAACCATCGTTAAACTGGTTCTCAACGACCGGGCTCAGGTTGCCAATGGCGTTCTCCCTCCTGACTTTCCGGGGCATGACAATGCGCTGGCCGGTTATTCCTACGACATCGAGAAGGCGCGACAACACCTGGCACTGGCAGGCTACCCCGAGGGAAAGGGCTTCCCGGAAATCGAGCTGCAATACAATCGTGATCCTATTCATGCCAGAACTGCAGAATTTGTGCTGGCTAATCTCAGAGATATCGGCATAAACTGTTCTGCAAGGGAAGTCGATTTCGGCGAGCATCTGACCAAAATCGAGAATGGCGCTACCGCATTTTTCCGCATGGGCTGGACTGTCGATTATCCTGATCCAGACAGTCTTCTCTATACTCTCTTTCATTCTTCGAATATTGGTGTCGGTTACAATTTTTCCGGTTTCAATATTCCTGAAGTCGATGCGCTGCTTGATAAAGCCAGGTTTGAAACCGAGATGGACAGCCGTATCGCCCTTTATCGCCAGGCTGAAAAGCTGATTGTCGAAGCGGCTCCATGGGTTTTTATGTATTACTACACGACCCATGTTCTCTATCAACCACAGGTGAAAGGCCTGAAGCTCAGTGCCATGGGCGAATCGCTGCTGCAGTATCGAAATATCTGGCTTACTTCAACAACCCCGGAATCAGATAAAAAGCCAGGAAATAAATAATCACCACCAGGATGGTGAGCAGATTCAGATACTTGTCAATGTAAACCTTGACGGTTGGACCGTAATGCTTGAAAAGAAAACCAACCAGGTAAAATCGTGCGCCGCGGCCCACCACCGAAGCCAGTACAAACGGTAAAAAGGAAATTTTCGATACACCGGCCGTGACGGTGAAAACCTTGTAGGGAATAGGCGTGAAAGCGGCGGTAAAAATTATACTGACCGAGTATTTCTCGTAAGAAGCGCATATCTGGTTGAACAATTCGTGTGTGAAGCCTGGAACATACAGAAAAAAATACTCTCCGACCGCCTGCCAGAAGGCAAAGCCTATCAGATACCCGAACATAGCTCCGGCAACTGATCCGACCGTGCAGACGGTAGCATAGCGTAACGAAAACTGTGGTTTTGCCAGAGCCAGGGCTATGAGAAGAACATCCGGCGGGATCGGAAAGAAACTGGATTCGGTGAAAGCCAGCACAAAAAGAGCCGGAACCGCGTATGGGCTGTGGGCCCATGATAATACCCAATCATAGAGGCTTTTGATCAACTTGGTCACTGCAGGCTTGTCCTTTGCTGGCTAAAGTTATAAGCTTCAGATGATACACAACCTTGGAAGGTCTGGCAAGAATGGGATTTAAATACCGGTGCGCCGATTTGTTCAAGCACCTTGCTCTGTTGAGCCTGTTTATATTTCTGCCTATTCTCGTTGCCGGCGGACTTGGTTATCACACCCTGCTTCTAGAACGTGAACGGCAGGCTGAAAAGGTTTTCAGACAGCTTGAAAACAATCTGGTAAAGGTTGGCAGCGACACCCGGGTCGAAGTTTTCATGAAAATGCTGGCAAGGGGCGCATGGCAGGCTGTAAAACATGCCGGGGCCGACCCGCAGAAAATACTTGATTTTAACCGTTCTCTCGAAGCCTTTCTTCCTGTCGATTTTGACCTTTATGCTTTTAACAGTCGCGGTGAGCTGATTACTCCCGTCCAGGTGCCCCTGAAATCACGTTTTCTCGGCAGTAGACTCTGGGATCTGATCAGATGTGCTCCAATAGAGCAGGGGCAACGCTATCAGAAAATCCGCCGTCAGCTTAAAGCCTTTCTTGGCACCGAATTTCGCATCGCCCAGTTTCTCGAAGGGCGCGACAGTATGGTGCCAATCATCAGGCAGCAGAAGGAAGGCTTTGCTTACTGGGTCAACAAGCCTGACGACCAGGCCAGCGGAATTCTCATGATATTCTGGGATATTCCTGACGCAGGATTCAGGCTCAGGCAGGTTCTCAGAAGAATCGGCAGCAAGTTCAACTGTGGTTTCGTTGCTGAATCTGAAGCCCGAACAACCCAGTTTGGCAATGTCGTTATTCCCGGAATCGAATGTGAAGAACTTTTTCGGAAAATTGCGATGCTGAGCCAACGGGAGGTCTATGACAGCAGGATGCGTCTATGGACTGGCCGACAGATCGAGGATTTCTGGGTGATCGGGGCTATAGATTCAGGGTTGGCGCAGTTTAATCGCCTGCAGAATGTCTTTCTTGTTCTGCTGCTGCTTGCGACCACTCTGGCAATTATTGTATATCGTCATATGTATCTGCTGTTCGTGTCGATTCGTATTAAACTGCTCGGCCTTTTTCTGGTTGCCGTTCTCAGCCCAGTCATGGGATTTTCTTATCTTGGTTATCGCTATCTGGGCGATCGCGAAGCCACACTTGTTTCACAGGTTGCCAATCAGGGGCGGCAGCTGCTGGTTAATTTCGATGAATCATTTCGCAATGCAGGAGCCGGGTTTCTCGATGAATTCAGACAATTGAGCAGTATTGCCGTTGTTCCAGAAGCTCCAGGTGCTCGTTCTATGCTTGAAAGCAGGCTGCAGGCAAACAACCTCATCACTTACGAGCTGCGCAATGCCAGCAGTGCCGAGATGATTTTTTCGTTGCAGAACGAACTGGTATTTGAGGGAATGCGCGAAGTTTCGGATGCCTTTTCCAGATTTTGCCTCGATAATGCCTTCGGTTCAAACCTGACGGCAAAGATCGATCCTTTGCTCGACATGGCGGTGCGCAGCCCTGAGGCGGGCATGTGGTTTCTTTTTGACCGACCCGATGAAGTGCACCGCCTGGCGTTTGGTCCGGTGCCGATGTTCATTTTCTGGAACACAATCAGAAGATTTGCTGATTCTCAACTGGTGCATGTTTATATTCTTCAGTCGGCGACACGACTGACCCGGCAGTTGATTCACCGCCGCCTGCTCGCCCGCCTGAAAGAAAAATCGCCTTTCACTCTGGCGGTCATGAGTCAGAAAAACGATGCCTGGCTACCGGCAAAAGTGCGTGAAAATTCGCAGCTGCGTGACTTTGCCGCCAGGTTGCTGTTCAGTGAAAAGCCCGATGAAATAAGGCTGCGTCTTGGCGGCGAAGAATTTCTTGTGTCGGCGCAGCGTGGCAAGTATTGCGGCAACTACAGCCTTTTCGCCTTTTATCCATATCGACTGATAACTGAAGAAATCTCGTTGCTGCGTCGTGGCATTCTCCTTGCCATGTTCCTTTTTACCGTTCTGGCGCTTCTGGCAGCCTGGCTTCTCTCTGATACTTTTCTGCTGCCGGTCGCCCGGCTGGGGCAGGGCGTCGATGCCATCAAGGCACGAAATTCAAATTTTCGCATCGAACAGAGCCAGCAGGATGAATTTGGCGATCTGGCGGCCAGTTTCAACCACATGATTGCCGATCTCAAAGAAATGCAGCTTGCCCGCGATGTCCAGGAGGCTCTATTGCCTGCAAAAGTGCCTGCTTTGAAGGGCTATCAGCTGGGTTTCGCCAACCGCATGGCTTCGGCGGTCGGTGGCGACTATTTCGATGTTCAGGCGCTCGATGCAAACAATATCTTCGTGATTATCGGCGATGTAACCGGTCACGGAGTCGGTTCGGCACTGGTCATGTCGATGGCCAAAGCCATTGTGTATCATGGCCTGAAAGAAGGGCGCGATCTGATAGGTATTTTTACCGATCTGAATCTGACGGTACATTCGTATTTCAGCCGGCCACCCGTTCGCAAGATGATAACGATGTTTGCCGCAGTGATAAACCTGCCAACCGGGGTTGGTGCCTTCGCCAATGCCGGGCATAATTTTCCGGTCAAGGTCAGTGTTTCAGGCAGCTGCACCGATCTGAAATCTATTCATCTTCCGATTGGGGCGGCTTCTCGACTCAAACGGCTGAAAACCAGTCCCCTGCAGATTGAACCCGGCGAGATGATGCTATTTTATACCGACGGATTGGTAGAGGCAGTCAGCCATGATGGCGAACAATATGGCTATGAGCGCCTTAAGAAGTGTCTCTCAGACAATACAGGCGAGCATCCTGACGTGGTTACCGAAAGGCTGCTGGCGGCCTATGATGGTTGGCTGGCCGGCAATGAACCTGATGATGATGTCACTCTTGTTGTTCTGCGTCGCCTGCCTGGCGCCTGATCATGATGAAAGTCAGGTCGTCTTCAAGTTCATCGCGCTGATAATGACTTTGAAAAGCGCTTAGAAAAGAGTCCCTGATTTTTTCCAGGCTGCTGCCGCGATTCTCGAGAATCAGCTGTTGAATCCGTGCGAGGCCGAATTCTTCACCTGCAGGGCTCTGCCCTTCTACGATGCCATCGGTATAAAGAAGCAGCATTTCGTTCCGGTCCAGATGTCCTTCGCTGGTATCATAATGACTGCGTTTCGGCGAAACGCCGAGCGGCAGGGCGGCAAGTTCCTGCTGTCTGCTTTTTCCTGCAGCTTCAAAGACCAGCGGAAAAGGATGCCCGGCGTTGGCACTTACAAAACGGCCGCTGGCACAGTCGAGAACGATGGCGCAGAAGGTCATCAGTTTGCGCCGTTGCAGCAGTTCAAAAATCATATTGCTGAGACAGTGCAGCATGGTCTGCAGATCAGTATCGCGGGCTGCAAACCTGAAAACAGAAGCTTTTACCATGGCGGTAAGAATTGCAGAACTGACTCCGTGTCCGGTTACATCGCCAATGACGATAAGCTTGCGGTTGCCCGGCAGATCGAACATGTCGGCATAGTCTCCACCAACGTCAGCAGCCATTCTATTGAAAATCAGACCATCGTAACCTTCGATAGGCGGCAGGGTTGCCGGAATCAGACAATGCTGAACCGACCCGGCAATAAGCATTTCCTCAACCTCGGCCATCATCTGATTGAAGGTTTTGCCAAGTATTCCAAGTTCATCATGATTGCTGATACTTACTCTGAAGTGAATATCGCGCTTTCGCAGGGCTTTTAGGCCAAGATTGAGTTCTGAGATTGGCTGTAGAAAAGTTTTTGACAGGAATATGCCGGTTAAGGCCGCAATAAATAAAATGAAGGCAACCCCGAGATTGATCTGCAGCCACATGCCGGCGATGCGGGCGTCGATTTCCGCGACAGGGTAAAGACTGGCAACGAAAAAGTCCTTGAGTTTGATGCCGGGCATACAGGCTGCCAGATACTCCTGACCGGCATATTCAAGTTTTGTGGTCTCGATCTTGTCGTTCAGACTTGAAAACCTGAAAAGATTCTGCAGTTCATTTTCGTTGCTGGCGACTTCAGGAATCCACGTCTGACTGCTTGGAAGATGTGCAGCCAGCCTTATAGCGGTGTTTCCAAGACTGAAGCGTCTTTGCATCGCTTTGGCAAGATATTCGAGAGCATTGTATTGCACCTTGCTGTTGCCACCAATGTAAGCAACTCTGGTATCTTCGTCCGGGTAATAATTCCAGTACCAGTAGGAATTCATCCCCTCGAACTCCATTTCGACAAGCTTGCCAGGCTGTTCGAACAGGTGAGAAAACCCCAATACCGGATTCTCAAGCAGGCTTGTCAATACCAGATCAGACTGTTTGAGTTTGATGCCGGCCTTTTGCAGTCTCTGTGGCATCACTTTTTCCAGGCAGATCAGCGACATGCTTTTGCCCATCGCTTTAACACGGTCATTTGCTTCGCCGGTTGAGGTCGAATAGAGCTGGTTTTGTTCGATATCTCTTACTTCAAGCCAGTTGAAAAAGTTTTCACCTCGTTTGCCTATTCCAAGGCTTTTTCTGATCGCAAGATCCGCTTCCTGCCAGTTTCCTGTCAGGCGTTTATGCCAGCTTCGGTCGCGATAGAACTTTTCGAATGTGGCAAGAATCTCTTTTTCCTTGGCCGAGAAGCCGGTATCGATCTCCATCAGGATGTCGATAATTCCTTTGCTGGCCTGATTTTCCAGAACGGTGCGGTGGTCGCGAAGTCCGTTGTAGCCAAGGGTAAGCAGGCCAAGAACCGGCAGATAAACAGCGAAGAGAAATATCGCGACCAGTTTGTAGCGAATCGAGATTCTTGGCGACCAGATACCCGAAAATATTCGCAAGAGAATGAAAAGCCCTGCCAGGGTCATTGCTGAAGCAATGGCAATCGCTGCCCCCTTCAGCAGTTGATAATCCGCAGCTGAAAAAGATTGTCCGAACAGCAGCTCAAATTCACGGGCGGTGAACTTTTTCCATAGCCGTCCATCGGCTGCAAAAACCGTTTTTCGACTTTCAGCTTCCTCGAAAAGTTCCGGCGGGTGCGCGGCAAATGCTTTTCCAAAAAGAATGCGGTCACGGTTGCGCAGTATGATCGGTCGATCAGGCGCAGCTATCAGCTGCAGTCTGTCAACAAGAGTTGCCGAAAGATCTTCGGGAATCTCGATGAACGCCATCATTCCATGGCGCGCACCTTTTTCACGGTAGCTGTAGAATAACCCGTGTTTGCCGTAATTATAAGTGGGAAAGCACAGGTCGTTGCATCCAGAAACTCTGCTGACACTGAAGTTTCGACCGAAAAGTTTTGATACATCCGCTTTGCGGCCTGTATAATCATTGCTCACTTCCGTTCCTATCGTGCAGTTCCAGATGTATTGCAATGGCGGAGCATCACTTGCAGGCACCAGTCCTGTATTGATGAACTTCCCATTCCGATTGAAAACATAGACGCGGACGTTTTGTTTTACATTCGGGAGAAACTTATCGACAGCCAAACTGACAGGCGCGGTCAGACCCGCTTCTTCGGTAATTTCGGCGGTTAAAGGCGCAAGCTGGCGGCCCATACGTCTTAAGCCCTGAGCATAAAGGCTGACAGCATCCAGATGGGCAAGAAAGTCACGCGCCTGTTCTTCAATTTTGCCGGCAGCGGCGGCATGTTCGACTGCCTGCCTGCTGTCAATGACATAGATCACGAGAAGCAGAGAAAAAACTGCCGGAACTACTACCAGCAGCCCCGAGAGCAGGGCAAAATTCAGCAGCTTCACTTTGTTTTTCATATTAAAAAAAGCCGGGCCCTGGCACAGAACAGCTGATCTGCAAGTGGCCCCGGCTTTTAACGGTCGGAATTACTTTTTGGCGGTTGCCTTTTTCTTTTCCTCGGTGGGAGCTTTAGCTTCAACGGTAGCTTCACCATTGAACAAGCCCAGTGACTTTTTGACCTTCATTATGATTTCAGCAAAGATGTCAGGGTTTTCGCGCAGAAAAATCTTGGCATTTTCTCTACCCTGGCCGATTCTGACGTCGCCGTATGAGAACCATGCCCCTGACTTGGCAATGATGTTGGCGGTTTCGGCGATTTCAAGAATTTCACCTTCGGTCGAAATGCCATGGCCGAACATCATATCGAATTTTGCTTTCTTGAAAGGCGGCGCAACCTTGTTTTTAACGACTTTTACTTCAGTTATGTAACCGATAGGCTCGTCGCCTTCTTTGATCTGGTCTTTGCGGCGGATATCAAGGCGCACCGATGAGAAAAACTTGAGAGCACGGCCACCGGGGGTCGTTTCGGGGTTGCCGAACATGACGCCGATCTTTTCGCGGATCTGGTTGATGAAAATGCAGACGCAGCGAGATTTGCTGACAACCGGGGTAAGCTTGCGCATGGCCTGTGACATCAGGCGGGCCTGCATGCCCACTGTGGCGTCACCCATATCGCCGTCGATTTCCGCTTTGCTGGTGAGAGCTGCTACCGAGTCGACGATGATGATATCAATGGCGTTACTTCTGACAAGCATTTCGGTAATTTCAAGGGCTTCTTCGCCGCTGCTGGGCTGAGCGATCAGCAGGTTTTCGGTGTCGACGCCAAGCTTCCTGGCATAGGAAGGATCGAGAGCGTGTTCAACATCGATGAATGCTGCAGTGCCGCCCGCTTTCTGTGCCTGGGCTACTGAATGCAGCGCTACGGTTGTCTTACCCGATGATTCGGGTCCGAAAATTTCTATGATACGGCCGCGCGGCATGCCGCCTACTCCGAGAGCGTAATCGAGAGACAGCGACCCGGTCGGAATAGATTCGACCTGCAGGTGTCTTGAGCTTCCCAGGCGCATGACGGCGCCCTTTCCGAACTGCTTTTCAATGCTGGAAATAGCCGTTTCCAGGGATTTCATGCGGTCGGTACTGTTCGTTTTGTCTATCATCTGTTTGGTTTCAGCCACTTTTATAGTGCCTCCTGAATTTATTTGTTTCAGAATAACATAGCTCGCTGCGTATATGCAAAACCGATTCAGATACACCCACCGCCAACGCATTTCCTTTCTGCTGATCAGCCGGATTATTGAATCTTGCTGGCAGATTTTTCCCAAAGACGAACACTGATGCAGACATCTGCGATAACCTGTCAGGAGAAACTTTCATAAATTGTGATTCAGCCTTTACAGGGTCAGAGCATATGAATTCGGTTTTGTCTCAAGTCAGATTATACAAAGGTTCCCCTCTCTGGTAAATTCTGAGCAGTCCCGGAGAGAAGATAGGCGTCAAGCCAGCTTTATTTTAATTTTGCAGGATTCAAAATAGATTTAGTCTTGACAAATCAGCGTGTAGAAATCACCATTGCATGTTTCTAACCTGGAGTGCGGAGAAGATTATGTTTGATATATTTCAGCCCGGGCGCAGAATCAGGGTTCTGGGAATGATGAGCGGCACCAGTGGTGATGGCATTGACGGTTGTCTGGTCGAATTCGAGCCGGATGGCGGCAGCAGGCTGTTGTGGCTCAAAAATTTTGCATATTCAGATGCTGGTTTTGCGCGTATTCAGGCGCTGATGCGCGGGCCAGATGTCGTCGGTGTTACTGTGGGCGCTGCGTATATTGCTGAACTGCATGCTCAGGCCTGCCAACAATTTTTTGCCGGCGAAGCCCTTTTGTCCGACGTTATTGCCGCGCACGGGCAGACAATCTGGCACCAGCCGTCGCCCATCGCCTGGGATGGAATGAAGCTGACAGGAACCCTGCAGTTGCTCAACGGAGCTCTCCTGGCGCAACGCACTCATCTCCCGGTTATCTGTAACTTCCGGGCTGCCGATATGGCCGTAGGGGGCCAGGGCGCCCCTCTCGTGCCCTTTGCCGATCTCTATATGTTTGGCTCGGGTGCTGCCAGCAGCCGTATTGTAGTTAATATAGGCGGAATGGCCAATCTGACTGCAGTCAGGGTTGCCGGAGGCCGGGCAGAAGTAGCCTGCGCTTTCGATACCGGCCCGGGTAATGTGTTGATGGATGCTTATATGCAGCATTGCGGCGCCGGTCGTTATGACGCTGGCGGTCGAACAGCCGCATCAGGAAAAACTTTGCTGCCGCAACTGCAGCAGCTGCTTGCCGATCCTTACTTCAAGCTGCCGCCGCCAAAGTCTACCGGACGTGAATACTTCAACCGGTCACGACTTGCACCCTTTATTGATAATAAATCCTGTTTCGCGCCTGCCGACGTCATGTCCACCCTGCTCGATGTCACAGTAATTTCGATTGCTGATGCCATCATCGGGCTTAAAGACCAGATCGGCTTTCCGGCTGAGGTTCTTGTTGCCGGTGGGGGAGCACTGAATTCTGAACTGATGAAGCGTCTCGCCTTGCGTCTTGAGGGCTGTTGCCCTCTCGCGACTACTGAAAAATACGGTGTTCCAGTTATGGCACGCGAAGCCATGGCTTTTGCGATTCTTGGTTACGCCTTTCTCAGAGGGCTACCGGCCAACGTTCCGGTAGCCACGGGGGCATCGGCACCGGCAATTCTCGGGGAATTCCACCCGGCGCCATTGGCATTTACCTGATAAAGTCGATCTGAATTATGCGGCTGTCTACGCCTGAAATGCCTGTGAGGCTTATGTCTGCAGGTGTGGCGATCGTCAGATGCTTTTCTTCCTTCGGCAATATCCGGCCGTATGGCAGCAGGGGGGCCATAAAACCCTTTTCACCGGTTTCAGTTCTGACGATAAACTTGATCCAAACCTGACCTATTTCAAGATTGGTGAGATTTTGGCAGTAAACGTTCAGCTCCTTCTGCCCAAGCTGCGGATCGATCTCGATTTTAAGCGTCTTGCTTACAGCATTGTCGAGAATCTCGTTCCACGTTTTTTTATAGGGCGAATCAACGCGAAACCGGTTGAGATATTGTTTGTGAAGATCGACCAGTTCAGGGTAATACTCGCGATTCTGCATGACGATCGCAATCGGAATCAGCCATTCGGGCTCTCTGGTGCGGAAAAACTCGGCAAAGGCACCGCTCAGCGCTTCATTTTCGCGGCCCTGATCCGGGGCCAGCCTGATCAATGCTTCCAGGGGCATG
The DNA here is from genome assembly GCA_964474705.1 of uncultured bacterium. GTDB lineage: Bacteria > Muiribacteriota > Ozemobacteria > Ozemobacterales > Ozemobacteraceae > Rifleibacterium. Next base: position 18,355 of record CAYYUI010000059.1, on the reverse strand, counting down.
GCAGGTGGGTCATCAGGAGAAGGCGGTAGTTCTTCTTCGCCCGGAGGTTTGATTTTCATGGCCAGATTGACCCAGTCGCGCAGGGTTACGCTCTGCACCGGGTCAATCATAAGAAATTCGAAATACCCGGGATGGTCATCGCGAAAACCTCGACAGAGGTAACCCTTCTGCCCCGGGGTCGGGAAAATGAAGCCACTGTTGTGGGCATCCCATCTGGCGGCAAAAATTTTTGAAGATATGCCCTCGCTGGCATAAAACTGCGCCTTGAACATCAGTCGCACCGGATGCCAGCTTGCATTTAGAATCAGTGGCAGAAACCGGCTGAGATCTGATGGCATGAACCAGCGAGCCAGCCCGGCTGAGGTGAAGTGCAGGCTGCGTGTTCCAGGCTCGGCTTGAATGTATATGTATTTTGCTTCCTTGCGTGGATCAGCCTTGAATTCAGCACCGTAATCATTGATCCGGGAAGGAGTGAATTTGTCGGGGATCTTGAATTCATACCCATGAATTGAGACTTTGTAGGTTGGGCCAACCTCGCCGGTACTGACCAGATTTATTTCCTCGGGAGCTGAAAGAAAAAATTCAGGCGGAATTTTCAGCTTTTTAACATAGTGATCGCGTGCAAAAGTCGGCAGAACAATGCCGAAAAAGAATGGAATAAAAGAGCCGACTGCAATGAGTATGATTTTCTGAAGCGGTGTCAGCCATACTTCCTCTTCCGCTTTCCACGCTTTTTTTGGCTTTGTGTCCTTGCTCATAATCCGTCGGTTTCTTCGGGGCGCTCCTGCATGTCAGTCAGCAGGGCATCGACATTCTCAATAATCGGACTGTCAGGAAATTTTTCCTTGATTTCGTTCAAAACTTTGATGGCTTCTTCAACCCGGTTCAGCGCCGTCAAAACTTCAGCCTCAGTGAAAAGGAATCTGTCCTGGAGAATGCCGCCGGCTTTGGAAACCGGATGATTCTGCAGAAGCTCTAGAGCGGCTTCCCAGCGGTCGCAGTTGATGTTACTGAGAACATCCACGTAAAATGAGAGGGCGTCAATATTGTTCTGGTTTCCCGAAATCAGTTCGATTTCGCGCTGTGCATCGGTGGTATAGGCGTTTTCACTGAATTCAACGACGATTCGCTGAAACAGTTCGAGAGCGCTCTTGAAATCTTTGGTGAATTTTCGGGCCTGAGCAAGGTTGAAAAGTGCTTCAATATAGGCTTTTGTCGAAATTTCACCGCTTGCTGACGCGATCGACTGATTGTAGAAGTCGAGTGCTTCAAGATATTGCCCGGAATGCATTGCATAGCCACCACGGTTCATGAGTATATTGAAATGATCGCCGGCGCTGAAGTCCTGGTGAACCAGTTTCAGCTGATCCTTTTCAAGCCGGTAGAATTCGAGGCGAAAAAGGTCGGGTGGTCCGAATTCGTGATAAGAAATCAGATTTTTTGAACAGATAGCCGGCTGACCCGCATGGGTTGTCACGAATACTTCACGGCAGATCAGCGTGTTGCTTTCCTGGCCGGATGGCGGGAATACCCTTCTGAATGCGTTAAGATCGGTATAAATGAAGGGCATGACATCGATGCCGTCAGGCGGCTTCAGAACCGAAATGACCTCGATGTTGCCGTCACCGTCGAGATCGTATTTCAAAAGTTCGGCAGGCAGCAGACCTTCATAGGAATCGATAACCTGCCTTGCCCCACCTGGCTTCTGCAGCAGCAATCTGGTTGTTTCAACCTGATCTGCCGTGCTCTCCTCGAGAATCAGTTCGCCAACTCCGGCAATCTCTGAGTGAACGGTCTTCTTTTCGTCGCCGGCAGGTTGAGCATAAGTAAGAGATGCCGACAGCAGCAGAACAATAAGCATGACTGCAGTGGCGGTAACTTTTTGCATCAGTTGCTGTGCTCCCGGGCGCTGAAAAATGCATCGACCTGCTTTTTCATCAGGGAAATTGCATCGGCAGCCTGCTGATCGATCGGTACAGCCCTGCTGCAGCCGGAGGCTGCAAGATGCCCGCCGCCACCCAGAGCCACCGCTACATCCTTAACATTGATGCCGCCGCGTGATCTGAATTCGCAGAAGGACATGCCGTCTTCTCTCTCGAAGATGACCACGCTGGCATATGTTTCGTTGTGAGAGAGCAGCAGGTTGAAAATGCCGCTTCCGAAAACATTGCCAAACGAGGCCCCAAGGCTCTTCAGATCGCTTTGCCTGATGATCAGGGTGCCCAGGCGCCGTTGACATTCAAGTTTGAAATTGCTCAGACCGAAACCCTGCACCCTGAGATCGCCTTCACTTTTGCCTGAGTTGAGAGTGCTAAGAATCGGAGCCGTGTCGAGACCGGTTCTTAGCAGTCTGGCTGCTGCAAGATGCGCTGTGTGGCGAAGTCCTTCGTTCTGAAACGATCTCGAGTCAGTTATCAGCCCCAGCATCAGGCTGAGGGCGATATCAGCATCGAGCGGCAGGCCGCCATGTTCGAGCAGAGCGGCGATGATTTCGCAGGTCGCCGAAGCTCCGGTATCAACATAATTGAGATCGCCGAACATGTTGTTGCTGGCATGGTGATCGATGTTGATCAGGCAGCTTCTCTGTCGGTCGCGGTTGAAGGTGAAGCCGGTGCGGTCTGCGTCTCCTGAGTCGAGAATCAAAATCAGGTCATGGTCAGCGTTGATCACCTGTTCTCTGAGCAGCTGAACTTCAGGCCAGACAAACATGAACCTTTCAGGGACGCCGTCAAACAAGGCGGCTTCAACATGTTTGCCGGCCTTCTGCAACGATTTAACCAGTCCGGAAACCGAGCCGACCGCGTCGCCGTCAGGGCGGAGATGAGCGGCTACCAGAATTTTTCCAGCTGCCTTTATTCGTGAGATGATCTGTTCGGCATCGTTGATTTTTTCAGTGGGAAGCATGTCTCAGAATCGCATCGACATCTCTGGCCATTTCACTGCAGTAGGTTTCGGCCGGACCCATGTCGATGGTAGCCCTTTCAAGATGATCTGCCATCAGGTCTCTGATTTCAAACCAGACGCTGAGGCGGGGTTCGAAGTGACAATAGTCGAGCTGCACGAAAGGAGCGCGCAGATTGGCGTCCTGTTCGAGCGCTTTTTTGACGATTTCGCTCTCTACCGAAGATTTGCGGACCGGCAGATAAGTGGTTCTGACGCTCCATTCGGCTCCTATGTCGGTCGAAGTGAACCATTTGACGAAATCCCAGGCTCCGGCAACCTTTTTCGGATCACCATTGTTGAAGATATTGATATTACTGCCTGAAAGGATGACGCCCCGGTTTATCGTACCGCTGGCAGTTGCGTTGCCTGGAATCATACAGCCCGGTAGGGGGGCGATGCCATATTCGAAGCTTTTGATGTCTTCTTCCATGAACACTTTGCTGACAATGCTGCTTTCGATCATGCCAACCTTGCCGGCGATAAAGTCGTTCTGATGGTCGAACGCCTGCCCTTCACGGGCCAGACCTTCTCTGAGAAGATTCTGAAGAAAATCAAGAGATTTGATGGCAGCGGTTCCAGAAAAACCTGATTTCATGACGCCATCCGGGCCATCGACGACAATCTTGCCGCCAAACTGCAGAATACGATTGAGAAACGACCAGACATTGGCTTTACTGCAGCCGTAACCATAGACCGAACGGTCTTCGCCCGGAGTTTCAAGATGATATTTCGTTATTTTGCGGCAGTATTCGATCATCTCGTCAAGGGTTTCCGGGCCCCGGTCGGGGTCGAGACCAACTTTTTTGAACATGGTCTTATTGTAATACAATACCGGAACGCTCTTGTTGAAGGGAAATGAATAGAGTTTGCCATCGAAAGTGTTGTTTTCAAGCAGAACCGGAACGATATCGGCCTTGATGTCTTCAGTTTCGGAAGCAATCAGATCATCGAGGCAGACAATCTTGTGATGTTTGATGAATTTCTTGGTCAGGGTTTCGTAGTTCTGGGAAATGTCTGGAGCCTCGTTGGCGACCAGTGAAGCCAGAACCTTCTTGGCCAGAGTATCGTAGCTGCCCATGTTGACGCTTTTTACGAAATAATTGTTCTGGCTTTTGTTGTAGCGACCGATCAGGTCATCCATGACGATGCCGAGCGGCCCACCCATCGCATGCCAGAAGACGATTTCGACTTTGCCGCCGGCAGCATCGGTCTTTGCCGGGCCGGCTGTTTTGTGATCATCCTGAATGATCAGGCCGACGACGAGTATCCAGCAGATCAGTGTTGCAATTAAAAAGCTTCGCATGCTTACTCCTTCATGCCCGTAGTGGCCTGTGATTCGACAAACTGCTTCTGGGCCATGAAATATCCGATGACCAGGGGCAGAATGGTCATGGTCGAAGCAGCCATGAGCGGGCCCCACTTGGTTCCGGCTTCAGAAGAGAAATAACTGAGGCCGACCTGGATTACGCGCAGATTGGTGTCGTTAGTGACGATGAGGGGCCAGACAAAGCTGTTCCAGTTGGCGAGGAAAGAGAAAATTCCCAGAGTGACCATCGATGGAATGCTGAGCGGCAGCACCACCTTGTAGTAAAACTGGAATCTGGAACAGCCATCGATTGTGGCAGCTTCGAAGAGATCTTTGGGCAGCTGAAGAAAAAACTGCCTGAGAAAAAACACCGAATAGGCTGAAGCCAGCCATGGAACTATGAGTGCCATGTAAGTGTTGACCCAGCCGATCTTGGAAAGCAGGATATAGTTGGGTATTAGCAATGCCTGCTGTGGCAGCATCATTGTGCCCAGCATCATCATGAACAGCGTGTTCTTGAACGGAAAGTTGAAGAAGGCGAACGCATAGGCCGACAGTGAAGCAAAAAACAGCGATACAGCCGTAACCGTTATCGACACAAAAATGGTATTGAGAAAGAAACGGTAGAATGGCTGGGCTTTGAGAGCGAACAGGTAGTTGTCAAGCCATTGAAACGGTGCCCTGATCTTGGGATTGCGTTCGGCAGCCGGTTTTGCCTGTTCTGTTGCCCAGGCTTCGGCTTCGGCCTGTTTGCGGGTAATTCGGCTGGTTTCTTCTTCGCCGTTCAGGAAAGAAGGACGCGCCAGGTCTGGCAGCAGAACGATTTTTTTGCTGGTCGACAATATTTCATCCTGGCTCTTGAAGGATGTTGTGATCATCCAGATGAAGGGGAACAGCATGAAAATTGAGCCGAGTATCAACAGGGTGTGAACTGGAACATGTTCTGGGTGTTTTGACATGATTTATCGTTTCCTCGTCAAGAGTAATGCACTTTCTTTTCAAGATAAAGCTTGTTGAAAAGGGTGCAGGCGAAGATGATCACGAACAGCACGAAGGCAGCCGCGAGGGCATAACCGAATTCGAACTGCTCGAAAGCTTTGCGGTAGAGGTAATAGACGACAACCATGGTGCTCTTGAGCGGGCCGCCGCGTGGGGTCATCATGTAAACCTGGCTGAACACCTGAAACGAACCGATGACCGAAATGGTGAAGATGAAAAAGGTGGTCGGTGAAAGCAGCGGCCAGGTGATATGTCTGAACTGCTGCCAGCGACTGGCACCATCGATGCGGGCGGCCTCGTAAAGATGCCGCGGAATGTTCTGCAGGCCTGCAAGAAAGATGATGACGTTGTGCCCGAGGCCCTTCCAGACACTCATGAAGATGATGGCCGGCATTGCCCAGGCCGGGTCCTGGAGCCAGGACCGCGGGTCGATGCTGAAGATGTCAAGAATCTTGTTCAGCAGACCGAAGTCAGGGTGATAGATGAAATTCCAGACGATGGCGACGGCGTTGATCGAGGTAATTACCGGAATGAAGTAAATCGTGCGGTAAATGCCTATCCATGAGATCGGGTTGTTCAGCAACATGGCAATGATCAGAGAAAAAATGATCGAGAGCGGTACACTGACGGCTGCGTAATAGATGGTGTTCCAGAGAGATTTATAAAACAGAGGGTCGTCGAGAAGGCGTGAATAGTTGCCGGCCCCGACCCACTCGGGTTGACCGATTAAATCCCACTCGTAAAAGCTGACCGCCAGCGAATAAAAAATGGGGAACACATGAAAAACCAGCAGAATTAAAACTACCGGCATCAGATACAGATACGCTCCCCAGTCCTGTTTGCGTTTATTTGCCATTGCTCATGTCCTGACTGTAGAAATTGAAAGCGGGCGCAGCCGCACGGCAGCGCCCGCTCTGATTATTATCTGCGTGATCTGGCGGCCGGAGCTGTTTTGCCGGCGAGCATTTTCATCAGATTGTCGTATACTCTCGGAGTCTCGTGTTCGAAAGGGGGTGGTCCCGGCTGCGCCATGTTGATGTCGCTGTCTGGATACTGGTAGTCGGTGAAGTTGCAGCAGCCGATCAGAACCAGAGTGCCCTTGACGATTTTTTCGATACCCATCAGTGGAATCGGAATGTCGCGGGGATAGCTTACGGCCGGAGTTCTGGGGTCGCCATCCTTGTTGAAGGTGTCGTTGTCGCCGGTAAGCAGAATTTCAACACCGGCTTCTTCGGTCAGAGGGCGGTTATTTCTGTCGATCAGCGAGCAGCTGCCCCAGGTAATGACGGTTTTTACGCCTTCATTGACCGGGTGACCCTTTTTGAGCACATGGGCCAGAACGCCCCATGGTTTGTTGGTTTTGTTGGTCGGGTCGTGAACCTGATCGTCATTGAAACGCATGACGGCGCCAAGTTTGCCGAGAATATTGTTCATGGTCGCAGTTCCGCGCAGTTTTGATGAGTCCCAGGCGGCCCCCATGACCAGATTGCCGCCGGCCATGAACCATTCAGCTACGGCAGCGGCTTCGTTGTCGATGAACTTGAGGCTCGGATCGGGGATCATCAGAATGCCGAAATTTTTGAGCATTTCAGGTCTGATAAGGTTGAGAGTGTAATAGACCTTCAGGCCATTCTTGACCATGTGGCGTTCGAAGGTTTCCATCTTGTCGGATGAGGCATTACCGTGTGCTGCGTCGACCAGTATGTTGATCGCCTTTTCTTCGGCTTTGGCTTCGTTGTAGAACGAGACAGGCCGCGAAGGAATGCGCTTGGAAGGAGTCTGACCAGTCACCCAGGTCATCGCGTTGTAGGCGATCTGGGGGTGCGAAAACATGAAAGAATCATAGCTGTCGTGCAGCTTGTTCTTGCCGCCGCTACCGGTGCCGTCGTCAAATGGTGAACTGTCGCCGATGGCGAAAACACGGCCGCTGCCGGCTTCAGCAGCTACCATGTAAGGGGTTTTGGCAATGCGGCTGTCGATCAGACCAACGGCTTTGGCGCCTTCGGCTTCGACGATGTCGAAAGTCGAACCGGCCCAGATGCCGACGGATTTGAAACCGAACATCGCAGGGTGTTCCTGATTGATGGTGCCGGCAACTGGTGCTTCATAAACCATGTTGCCTTTGAATTTAAACCCGAATTTCGGGCAGAATTCGTTGAGAGCGCGTACGGCATCCCAGCCGTCGTTGTCGCGGTCGGCATCACCGTGGTCGCCGACAATGAACAGACCGCCGCCGTTCTTGACGAAATCGACGATCAGGTCACATTCGGCTTTGGAATATGGATTGTTGGGCTCGGCAAGAATCAGCCCGTCGTAATCTTTGAGAATTTCGGCAGTGAAGGCCCGGCCTGAGGTTACTTTGCTCAGACAGTCAATCTTGAAACCATTGGCCTTGAGCATATCCACCATTTCGGAATAAGCGCCCGCCGGAATCCAGTCGGCATTGCCGGCAGTCTGACCATGTGTGTCGTCATAGATTACATTGGCTGCGTTTGCACCAGTACAAATGGCCAGCAGCAACATTACGAGCAGAAAACGAAATTTCTTCATTCCTTCCCTCCATACTTTTGGGATTCCGCCAGTATATGCAAAAACTCCAAAAGAGGCAAGTCTTAATCCTGTCTCGGTGGAATCAGGCCATAAAACCGTTTGTGGCCGATGTACACAGGTTTTGTGACGAAAGCCTGTGCAGTGAAGGAGGCGAAGAGCTCGCTCTTGAATGTTGTCTTGCAGTCTGTTTACAAAGACTGGTTCATTCAGTTACGGCATTCAGACCTTCAACCAGTCTGTAAATGTCGCCTGACCAGAGATTTGCCGTGCCGGCAAAATTGGCGAGCATGAAAAGTCTGGTTATGTTGGTATTGAACCTTATTGCCCGCAGATTGTAGTCCTGAAGAAATTTTAAAAGCGATTCCATTTTGAGGGCTGGAGTTTCACTGAAAACGGCGACATTGTTTTCCATAAAGGGGTAGGGGAAAGCCCTGAAATTGAAGACGTTTGAATTCTGCGGAATCTCTTCAGGGCTGCGAAGCCCAAGAAACCAGACATTCGTGAAGTTGGCGACAAAAATCTGGTTGCTGTGGTCAAATCCTGCATCATAAACATTGTTGTATTTGCCGTCGAGATTGCGAAATACATAAATATATTGAATCGGCAGCGCCTGCGGACTGGTAAGCGCCGGATTCACGCCCTGTTCGCGAGATGCAGTCGAAGCCGGGGCCGGAGTCAGATAGGCGTTGAAACTCTTGCTCAGATCCCAGAAAGGGGTATTGAGTCGCTTGCTCATCAGGCGTCCTTCGAGATACATGACCCGGTCATTAGTCCAGAAAGAGATCAGCTTTATGGTGTTGCGTGATTCGATACGCTGGGCATGATCCTCGTTGACCGTTCCTTCGCTCGTGATGCGGTAGCGATGCAATACAGTCTTGCGGTAATCGAGATCGTCGAAAAGATAGCGGTCGCGGGCCTGACCCATAACTTCGACCAGAGCGAAAGAGCGGCTGTCTGATGACCATATGGCTTCGCCAATCTCGCTCGGCAGCCTGATTATGTCCGGATGAACCGTATTACTGGCAAGATCGACCAGATGTACGCTGCTTGCCGAGGTCAGCAGAAGCTTGCTTCCGTCGGGTGACCAACAGGAGAAAGCGTTGAGATAGTTGGCTGCCAGGTTGGTCAAAGGCAGATTGCTGCGCAGCTTGCCCTGAGCAGCGTCGAAAATGAACAACTGACGTTCCTGAGAGGGGTTGTCGAGTATCATTCCGGCAAGCAGGGCACCAGTTGGCGCCCAGCGCATATCGAGCAGGACGGTATCTTTGTTTTCAGGAAAAATATACACGGGACCACCGCTGCCGATTGGCTTGACCATGGGGCGATAGCCATCGGTGAAGGCAATGAAATTATGGTCGGCAGAAGCAGAAAGGTTTCCATACCATTCCTGAGCCTGATCGAGCAGCAGAGTGCTGCTGCATGTGCCGTCGTGGTCGGTCATGATAAAAAGACGGTTGCTGCGTTTATACGGCCGGGCAGTAACAACACGGTGCTCGTCGACAACGCAGAAATCCGTGTCGGGCTCTAGACTCTGTTGAAAAGAAGAATGATTGATCAGTTCAGTTTTTATGGCTATCTTGCTGGTTTTGCGGGGAAAATGGTCGGGGATGGTAAAAAGGTTTTCTTCATTGTCGAGAAGAAAAGACTTTTCTGTGCCTTCCTGCTCGCGCAGATGCTGATTGACGGTCTGCAGAACCTGATTGATTCCCGTGTCTTTCAGCCGCAATCTTTTGGCATCTTCGTTCCAGTCTTCGATCGCGATATCAGGTGCGTAGACCATGGTAACCTTGCTGCCAGCCGCAATTTTCTGCAGGCGAAGCAGATACTGCAGATAATTCTCGATGAGATTGACGATCAGATTCAGCCGGGGAACCTCAATATGCAGCGGATGCGGGGTGTTCAAACCGGAGCGCATCGATGGCTGAAAAATCAGTTCGACTCTGGAAGTGTTGAAATTGATTGCCTGATCGGCTTTCTGTGCTGCCAGCGGTGAAATGGTGGCAACCGTCAGCAGAAGCATCATTAAAAAAGGTCTCGCCGACTTGCGGTAAGCTGTGGGTTTCATCGATTATTCTCCGTCTTTGCTGCCTGAATGCAGGCTTTTGAATATTTCTTCGATCAGGCCGTCCACCAGCCTGTCGGCGGGTAGGGTTCTGATTACTTTGCCTTTTTTGAAAATAAGACCGCTGTCTTTGCCGCCGGCGATGCCGTAATCTGCCTGTTCAGCTTCTCCCGGGCCATTTACCGCACAACCCATGACCGCGACCTGAAATGAGCCGTTGACGCCTTCAAGACGTCTCTTTACTTCGCGGGCGATCTGCTGCAATGGAATCTGGCATCGTCCGCAGGTTGGGCACGAAACGATCACCGGCCCTGATTGCCGAAGCCCAAGACATTTGAGAATTCTGATACCGGTCTGAATTTCATCGGCTGAATCGCCGGTCAGCGAAACTCTTATTGTATCGCCTATCCCCTGAAGAAGAAGGTTGCCGATGCCGATGGAAGATCTGATGATACCTTCTTCGGGCAGTCCGGATTCAGTTACTCCCAGATGCAGAGGATAATCACAGGCGGCTGCCACCAGGCGAACAGCTTCGGTCATGGTCTGCAGATCGAATGCCTTAACCGCGATCTTGATCAGGTTGAAGTCGTATTTTTCAAGGCGCTTAACTTCGTTGAGAGCAGACTCTGCCAGGGCTGCAGCCGTGACACCGCCATGTCTGGCTCTGACTTCCGGGTCAAGAGATCCTGCGTTGACGCCGACTCTGATGGGAATGCCGCGGTCGAGGGCTGCTGCGGCGACTTCGCGAACCTTTTCCTCGCTTCTGATGTTGCCGGGGTTGAGACGCAGGCCATGAACGCCATTTTTTAGGGCTGTCAGAGCAAGCTGATGGTCAAAATGGATGTCGGCGATTACCGGGATGCCACTCTGAGCGCAGATAGCCTTCAAAGCATCTGCTGCACTCATGTCGGGCACGGCCAGTCTGATTATGTCGCAGCCGGCCAGCTGCAGCCGCCTGATTTCATTGACTGTTGCATTGACGTCACGGGTATCTGTTTTGGTCATTGTCTGAACGGTCACCGGTGCGTCGCCGCCTACCATGGTCGAGCCGAGCCTGATGCTTCGGCTTTTTCTTCTTGTGCTGTTGCTCATTTTAACCCTGCCACAATGAAAGTGATGTCGTCGGAATAGCGTTTGCGGATGAACGGCTCTATTTCGTTGATGATCAGACGATGGCATTCTTCGACTCCGGTTGGCATCGCAGCCGCCAGAAAGTCTGCGAGGTCTCGGCCGCGCAGTTCCCTGAAGGCCTTGAAAAGACCGTTCGTTGAAACGAAAACCAGGTCATCCATGCCGGGAATGATATCATAGACCAGCGGACCTGTCTGCCCTGAAAGACCAACAGGTTTTGAGCCCTCGAGCGGCAGTGCGCTGACTCCGCCATTACTCAACAGAAGAGGCGCTGGATTTCCGCAGTTGCGGAATGTCATGCGATTGCCTTCAACAGTCAGAAGAGTGACTGCCGAACTCAGTTGCGGGTTGGCAAAATGCTGCAGCAGGCCCGAAACGGTTGTGAATTTTGCATCGGGGTCAGCTACCGATCTGAAGACGCTGAACAGCAAATTGAGGGTCAGAACTGCCTGCAGTCCATGATGGAAGGCATCGTAGATGCAGAGAAAGCTGTTGCCTGCCTCTTCGCAGATATCGATCATGTCACCTTTAATGTCGCCGGCCAGCGAAGAAAACGAGGCGATCTTGAAGCCGGCGAAACAGCTGGTGCCGGTTCTGGCGGCAATTGAGCGCAGCATGCCGGCTGCCAGTTCGATTTCCTGTGAGGCCTTTTCCTGGGTCAGCAGGCGGCGAATCATCTGCAGGTTCTCGATTATGGGCGGAATTTCATTTGCCAGGCCTTGAACCAGGTTCAATTCAGTTTCTGTATAGGGGACTCTGGTATTTTTGGGGCCGAGCAGCAGACAGCCGTAAAAATCCTCTTCGCTGCAAAATGGAAAATAGTGCCGGACATCTCTGGCTTTCATCGCTCTGGCAGCTTCCAGGCCCTTTTTGTCTTCTATTCCTGAATAATGATTGATAATCGCATCGATTTCATTAAGCTCAGCAGGCAATGACGGAAGTTCGACTGCCTTTTCCAGACCATCTTCTGAATTGCTGGCCAGAGCCGTTGCGCTGGTAAAATCGAGAACCAGCTGCAGTTCACTGACAAATCTTGAAAACAGCTTCTGGACATCGGACTGTTTGCGCAGTTCTGCCAGTATTGCCTGCATTACTCGCGCTGAATCAAAGCTCTGCCGACCAAAAAACCTGTTGACCAGGTTGACGAGTATTTCCTTGAGAGGTGAAAAAACTGCTGAAATGACGAGAATCGCGATGATTCTGCTCCAGACGTCCGAAAAGTTGAGCAATGACTGCATCAGCTCCTGCATCAGTTCCATGAATCCGGCAAGTATCGCGGTTAAAAGAGTATACACCAGACCGATCGAGAAAATCAGGTCGATTTCCATCAGGTTATAGCGAAGCATCGTGTAGCTGAGAATGATGCTCATTATAATGCCAAGAACCGGAAACAACCCGAAGGGATACATGGTCATGCCGCCGGTAAACCAGCGACTGAGGGCGATTATGATTGACCCGGCTGCGACCGGCAGCAGCATGGCGGTAAAAGTGTAGCGCAGGCGCCGCATCTGTATGACCGAATCAGCCTTCTGGCGACTGTTTGACAGATTTGACAACGACAGAAAAAGATAGCCGACGATCACTCCTTTGAGGAGAAATTCGAAACTGCCGAATATGAGCGAAAATCCTCCTGCCGCAGCTTCGAAAGTTGCTATCAGTCGGTTGTTCCAGAGTAGAATCAGCAGCAGCAGTGCGGGCAGGAACAACAGTGCCGGCCGCCAGCGATCCCGAAGCACGAAGGCCTCCGCCTGATAGGCCGGATAAATGGCGGTAAACAGGCAGAAAAAATACGCGAGAAGAATTCCCGGGGTGAACAGCAGTTTGAGGCCCGTCGAGGTGATACCGTTAAAGATCAGATAAAGCTCAGCCATGCTCCAGAGCATGAACAAAACCAGCAGCAGGCTGAAAAGACGGTTTTCGCGGCGGCTGGTGTTCTTAACCAGCACCAGAATTGCAAGACACGCCTGAATCATTGCCGAGGTGATTCCAAGAAATGTCGAAAATTCCATTATCTGAATTTCCAGTGGGGCTGTCTGATTCTTGAGGCCGCCGGTCGCAGTGAAACGGTGGTCACCAAATTTGCCGATTCGCCCTGCTGCTTGAATTCAAGGGTGATACGGATCAGGCTGATCCGTTGTCTCTGCCCTGAATCATTTGAAATCATGTCGAATGGATAATAAGACCAGCCGACCGGCGAGACCTGGTCATAATTTTCAAAAAAGGGCTGGAACAGCCGCTCACCGATTTTATCCAGGCTCAGCATCTTGACAGGATTGTCGCGGTTTTCAGTGCGCCAGAGAACCTGCTGCCGGCCCCCGCGTTCGACTTCCCAGGTTACAGTGATCAGGGCGTCTTCGCCGGGGTCAGGTTTTTCGATAGAATATTTGTAGCAGCGCATTTTGATCATGTCCGGTTTGATTTCCAGAATTTCTTTGGCGTTGCGCAGATCGGCCGCCATTCTTTCCATCTTGTTGCGGACTTCAGATGTCAGAATCAGCTGTGAAGTGCCTTTGCGCACGGTAGACATGCCTGTCGTCTGCATGAGATAAAGAACTCCGCCTACCAGAACGGTAAGCGACATGCCCAGAAGCAGCTCAACCAGCGTGAAACCCTGTTTTCTTTTCATTTGTGAAGTCCGATGAGGGTCGCGATCTCGGCGATTTTCTTTTCGTCAGCATCGAAAACCAGAACGTTGATCTTTTTCATTTTGGATGGCATCGCCGATTCAGTTATCTGCTCGACTTTAACCACTCTTCTGAAGCGTTGGTAGTCTTCGGGGTAGGTTTGCAGCTGTTTCAGATATCCCTTGGTATAAATCTGTTTGAGTCTGGTGAAAGTGGTTTTCAGTTCTCCGTCATTGAGTGAGCGATCGGTGAACACATCGGTGAAATACTTCTCGAAAGAAGTTTCATTATAAAAGGCTTCGTCGTATTTTGGGCGATCCTGAAAAACTTCGCGGAAATTCTCGTAATCGGACTTGATGATTTCGAATGGCAATCCTTTTATCTCTTCAAGTTTTTCGCGGGCGAGGTTATAGGCCAGCACATGCTCGGCATTATCGTGGCTGCCCTGAACACCGAAAAGAAACATTCTTGAAAATGGCAGCGCCACGAGTCCGATTAGAAATAGCACTACCAGAATTTCGATAAGGGTGAAGGCGCGCCGGCAAATGTTGATCATTACATCGCCTCCGGAGCTATGTGAACCTGATTGCGCCCTTTATTTTTCGCGACATACAACGCCCGATCCGCTTCGTCGACAAGTTCTTCCATGCTGACGTTGCGCATATGCAGGGAGGTGACTCCTATTGAGACCGTTACCTTCATTTTGAGATCGCGGTAATTGTATTCAGAGCCCTCGATTGCTTTGCGAATGCGTTCAGCTACGACATAAGCCTCTTTAATGCCCGTCTGTGGAAGCAGCAGCGCTACTTCTTCTCCGCCGTAGCGGCCGGGGGTGTCAACGGTGCGGATGTTTTCGGTAAGGCGCTGGGCGGTTTCGCGCAGCACATGATCGCCGGCCTGATGCCCGAAAGTGTCGTTAAATTTTTTGAAATTGTCGATGTCGAGCATCAATACACCGAGATCGAGCTGATATCTTTTTGATCGGCTGATTTCCTTGTCGAGAGTGGCAAGGAAAAATCGCCGCAGATACAATCGGGTCAGACTGTCGGTGATTGCCTCTTCGAACAGTCTCTGGTTTTCTATGATCAGACCCAGATGGTGTCTGAGGGTGTCCATGAAGTTTCTTTCGTCATCGGAGAAAACCTTGCGGTCGCTGAAGCGGTCAGCCCCGAAGACCAGATAGATCGCGCCGAATTTTCTTTCTTCAAAATAGAGCGGCAGGCTGAGAATATGCTTTCCGGAAGATGTTTCGGGTTCGAGGGTTTCGCGGCAGGTTCGCAGTGAAGTTCTGGCGCAGGCTTTGATCTCTTCAGCGAAGGCGGTATCCTTGCTTTCGGAAAGATAGAGCTCGCTGTTGGCATCTGAACTGGCGACCCACACAGTTCCGGCAGATTCGGCATTCAGGTGCTCCTGAAGATTTTCGGCAGCCAGTTCGAAAATTTCCCGCTGACTGTGGGTGGTCGATGCTTTCTGGGTAAGATTGTAGAGAACCGTGAGTTCGGTGAGCCTGTTGCGCAGTCGACGGGTCATCATGTTGAAAATGGTCGACAGTTCCCCCAGTTCGTCTTTGGCAAAAACCGGCAGATTGAGCTCGAGGTCGCCATTGCTGATCGCACGCGCCCCGTTGGAAAGAATTGAAACCGGTGCCAGAAATTCCTTGATGAGAATGGTTATCAGGAACACCGATGCTGCAAGACTGAAAAACAGGCCAATGCCCACCAGCATGTAGGTAAGGTGAATGGTTTCCATGATCCGATTCCAGCTCGAACGGGCCCCGATCAGAAAATCGCGGGCATTGATGCCTCTGCCGAGGGCGGCAAGCATCGGCTCCCTTTCGTCTGAGAGAAGATCGGTAGCAATGTTGTTGTTGTAGTTCGAAGCAGCGATAAGCGAGAGAAGATTTGCCTTGAACATCGATGACAATTTCGGAAAATTGTCAGAAATGTCGTCTTCGCGCAGATAGAACAATTCTGAGTCAGGGTTAAGCTGCGCGTGATTGTTCACCGCCTGGCGCAGGTAACGGCGATCTATCTCGGTTTTTGAAAGAATCGCGATCGAAGCGAATACTCTACCGTCTGATGAAGTGACTACATCTGAAAAAACAAATTTCCTGATATCGCTTCCAGGCCATAATACCTGATGCATGACACCTGGACGCCTGGTTACCAGCTCGAAAAGGCCGTCGTCAAGAGGATTCATGTTTGGTATCGAATCGACGCTGCCTGAATGAAAAGCAAGAATACGCATGCCCAGTTCTTTGATAAACAGACGGTTGCTGGCGTTTTCACGTGCGAGGTTGTCGATGTCGAATTCGATGTCGCCGTTGAGATTTGTCAGATAGAAGCTTTCGAGCTGATTGTTTTTCGAGAATCTGAAAAATGTTTCCCGCAGCTGTTCCTTATTGAGGCTCAACATTTCGGGAAGGGTCTTGATCGATTTGAGCCATTCATTGACATTGCGGTAGTAATTGTTGGTATCGGCATCCACTCTTTTTATGAGTTCCTGCAGGCGGGTTTCGGCTTCCCGGTTGAGCAGTGTTCCCTGGCTGATCGAAAACCTGATGCCCATGAAAATCAGGATCGAGACAGGCAACTGCATGCACATGAAAAAAATCGAAGCCATTTTCCGGCGCAATGACAGGCCGCTGGTGTTGGTAAGCTTGTAATAATGGTAGAAAATGAAAATCGCCCCCAGAAAGAGAAGGCTGAAAATCAGTTTTGCACTGTATAAATCGCTTTCGAAGGCTTTGCGCAGGCCGATGGTAGAAAACAGCGAAAACACACTCGCCGATGAACTGTCGACATGGGGCTGGGCGAACAGAACCCAGTCTTCGATGAACAGAGGGTTAGACAACCCGTCTTCGAACTTTTTGATGATTTTGCGGGCAATTGGCAGCAGCGGCTGATATGAAACGGCTACTTCCTGGGAAGTCTGATCGAAAAAACCGAAGACGCTCTCTGGCGTCGAGCCGGTTTCGCGACTTATGATCTGCTGTAGACCGAATACCGGCGAAAGATTTCGCAAGGGGATGACCGCCGCGAAGCCGCCTATATTGTTGTCGTGGTTGTTGAAAAAATCCCAGTAGAAGAAGACTTCCGAGGTCGACATGTAGTTGCCGATTACCTTATTTGGGCTTGTCAGCGCCTGGCTGACTGGAAACCCGCGCCCAAGCAGCGGTGTCATCGATGTGAAGAACTGTGCATGCTGCTGTTCGAAACGCTTGATCTGATGCAGGCTCTGCAGGTTGATGCCGGTCGAATAGTCTTCGTAGGCATTTAAAATAAGGTTTACCAGATTCTGAACGCTGTCGCTGGCCAGACCACTGCATCTGACAATGGTGTTTTCATCTACGTTGCCGCGGTTGTCCCAGATGAGAAGTGAAGTAGTATCAGGAACCTCTTCGAGGAGGTTTTTTATAAAGCCGTTATGCAGCTTTTTTTCTGTGGAGTTGCGTTTGATGCTGTCACGGAAACCCTGAAACAGCTGCAGAAAAATCTGACGGTTCGTTGACCTGGCACCGAACGAATTCAATTCTCGCTGATAGGTCTGTACCAGTGATGCTCGTTTCCGCGCGTAATTGTCTTCGAGATGCAGGCGATAGGTCAGGTAGTAGATGATCAGAGGCATTGCCGCAAAAAATACAAAAAGAAATATCCACACCTGAGGTTCATTCAGGCGCGATTTGTAATTGTTCTCGGGACCTGCCGTCTGTGTCATATTTTTGTGGATTTTTCAGGTTACTGCATGATAGTAATACTGGTATTTATAACATCAGGAGGATAAAAATGTCCATTGGCAATAAAGTCAATTTGCTGCTGATCACTGCTCTTCTCTGCATTTTTGCCACTTCAGCTTCGGCGCTCTCTATAAGACTGCTTGAAGGTGGCATACCAGTGGTCGATCCACACCAGATGATGGAAGACGGTCTCCGTCTCGGCAATGCAGACCTGCTGCGTCAGGCCTGGCGACATTACGAAGAATCTGTGACTCTGCCACAGGGAATCGGCAGCGGTTATCTCGAACTCGGCCGCATATATTTCTATCTTTCACTGCTTGGCGATGCCAATCAGACCGATTTTGACATGGCAGAACGCTTTGCCCGCCAGGCAATAGACGATAATCCCCAGAATGCAGATGCGCACCACGCCCTTGGCCTGATTCTTGCCGGCCGCGGCGCTTTTCTCGATGCTTTCGAAGAGTTGACCCTCGCTCTCAATCTTAACCCGACCAATGAATTTTTGATCGTCGATCTGGCTTCGCTGCATCTGGCTTTGCATCAACCAATTAAAACCATTGAATACCTTGAAGGCCGCAGCCATAAAAGCGGCTGGCCTTATGTGGTGCTTGCCATGGCCTGGTCGCAGCAGAACCAGAAAGGCAGAGCGATTCTTAATCTGCTGAAAGCCAGAAAAATGGGCTTCGGCGGCTATTGGATCGACACGATGCTCGGTCAGCTCTCCGAAGAATTCCACCTGCCTCTGACCGAAAAATAACCTGACTGTAAGTATGTCATTGCGAGCGTCAGTAAAGCAATCGTAGTCTTAGTGCCATACCAGCGACTGCCTCGTCGCTACGCTCCTTGCAGTGACAGCATCAAGTTTGTCATTGCGAGCGTCAGTAAAGCAATCGTAGTCTTAGTGCCATACCAGCGACTGCCTCGTCGCTACGCTCCTTGCAGTGACAGCATCAAGTTTGTCATTGCGAGCGTCAGTAAAGCAATCGTAGTCTTAGTGCCATACC
>CAYYUI010000058.1:0-33537 GCA_964474705.1 uncultured bacterium | reverse complement strand
CGCCTTCTGTCCACGCCTAGACTATTCTTCGTAAGAAGTCAGTAAAACCGGTTTTGATTCTGCAGTTATCAATTGAGCCTCGGCACAGATCATGTAATACTTTTTCTTAGAACGATAAATAGAGAGTAATTCATCTTTGACAAACAAGTCAAGGTACACCGTTTGCATAAAAGATCGTTTGGCATTTTGCAAAAATTGTTGACTTTGTTGGCGGGCAATGGTATTATTGGCCTGTATAAAGGCTCGTAGCTCAGTTTGGTTAGAGCACCACGTTGACATCGTGGGGGTCAGCGGTTCAAGTCCGCTCGGGCCTATTTTTTATTCCCATTTTTCGGAGATTTTGCTTGTCAGATACCAGCCCGATGCTCGAAAAGGTCAGAATCGTTCTCGTCGAGCCGCAGGGTGCTCTCAATGTCGGCGCCACCTGCCGGGCCATGAAGAATTTCGGGTTGCGACATCTGACTGTAGTCAGACCCGGCTGCGAAATGAATATGGACGCCATCAAAATGGCGATGCATTCAACCGACATTCTCGAAAGCGCCAGAGTTGTGCAGACAATTCCAGAAGCTATTACCGGCAGCACGCTGGTACTCGGCACCGCTAACCGGCGTGGCGAATACCACGAGCCGAACTATACCGTGCGGGAAGGCCTCGAGCGCATCGGCGAAGCTCTCAAAAGCGGCCCGGTTTCGATTCTGTTTGGGCGCGAAGAATGGGGTCTGACCAAAGACGATCTGCAGCACACCATGGGAACCATGCGCATCGTGACTGATGTGGGCTGCACATCTCTCAACCTTTCGCAGGCGGTGCTGCTGATCGCCTATGAACTGTTCCAGAAATTCGGGATTCATGTGCCTCTCGAAAAGGCTGCCGTGAACGACCCCTTTGAGCAGCCGGCCACCACCGATGAACTTGCCGGCCTTTACCGCCACATGGACCGGGTTCTCAACATGTGCGAATTTTTGCCAAAAATCAATCCTGACGGGCTTTTTCAGGTTATCAGATCGTTTTTTCACCGATCGGTACCCTCCCGTCGCGAAGTCAACATTCTCATGGGCATTTTTTCAAACCTGAACGGCTTCATGAAAAAATACGTGCGCAAAAAGCCGGCTCCCTGACCTGCGCTTTTTAACTGGCATTCCATCACCGCGAAGAGCTCTGCACAGCGTCAGCATAGAATAACGGCCTGGCGGTCATTACTGCGATATTTTTCAGGTTTCATGCAGCGTACACCTATCAGAGAGGAAATATGATAAATTGAGAGACATCTTCACTTCAAGCAGAGGAACGCGGGTATAGGAACTGGTATGCAGGAAAACAGGACAGATAGGTTCGCACGCATTGCCGGCCTGATTTTTGTCGGCCTGTTGCTGATCGGACCACTCGTTTTTCTGCAGCATAATCTTCTTTTGCTGGCCGGAAAGGATGAAACCCATCTCGATATTCTGGCACGCGAAAAGCTGATGAACGAGATGGAGGGATTTCAGGATGCCCTCAGACCGGATAACTATATTGAGCAGGCTCTGAATGAGCTGAATCAGCATTTCTCACTTAAGCCTCCACCCGGGCAGGAAAACGAATTGTCATTAATTCCCGGAGTTGACCCAAAACTCATCGATGCCGGGTTCATCGACAAAGCGCTCGCTTTTCTCAAAAGCCGGTTTGCCATTCAGCCTTTTCTGATGCTTACCACTGACTGCGATATGCAGAACCACTGGCTCTGGACGGCCTCACAGCTGTTTCCAGACCGGGACACCTTCGACCGCTTTGCTGAATCAGCTATTTATGGGCTGAGTTGTGTCGATGACGATCCGGTTAATTACCTGCCCTACAGCGAAAGCTTGCCCGACCGGATTGCCGCTTTCACTGAACGCAACCGGAAGATCGATGGCAATCCGCATCAGGTTTTCGCCAGCTACTTTGTCAGGCACATCTCGGCGTTTACCAATCCGATGCTTTACCAGGGCCAGGCAAGGGTATTTTTTTCCAACCGTTTAGGTAATCAGCGGGCTTATCAGATTTTTCACCAGCTTAAACGCGGGCATCCTCCGCTGGAATCGCTGCTTGGCCTTTACTATTGCTGTTTCAACAATTGCGATCTGCCTCCGGCTACAATTCTGAAGAGAGCCATGCCGGCGAAAAACCCTGATGCCAGGCGCAATCTCCTGAAAATGACAATCCGGCAACCATTTTTCAAGGTGGCGTCAGGCCGCCTTTTTTACTTTTCGGGCTTTCCGACCATCTTTCGCACCCTTGTCGAGGACTACGGAATCAAAAATCCCGCTACCAGTAAGCAGATTATGCAGTTCATTGCGTCTCACTGCCTGGTGACTTCCATCGACTCAGCCATGCTGGTTTCAGACTTCAGAAAACCGGCCGCCATGGTCGGCGGGCTAATAAAATTGATGTTGCTGCTTCTTCTGGCCGCCATCGTCAGATTCATGCCCGGTTCAGCCAACCTGCCCCTGAAACTGGGCGGAAAACTGCGCCTCGCCGTTGCCCTGTCGGTCCTGCTACCGGTCACGGGCTTTCTGGCAATCATTCTGCTGACCAGAAGCAACAGTGAACGTCTGGCAATTCACAGTTGTCAGACACGCATCCGTCAGCAGCTGCAATTTTTTGAAAAACTGGTCAATGAAAACGACCCGCGCCTGCTGATGATGTTCCAGGGTTTCAAAAAGCATTTTGCCGATTCTCTGCATGCAGCAGGTCCGGTTGCCCAGCCACAGATAGCGATGACCGATCCATACAGGCTTCTGGAGTTTGCCAACATCAGCCTGTTTTTCGATCAGAACGCCAGAATGCTGAAGTTTTATGAGCAGCGAAAATATGAAGGTCATATAAAGGAAATGGGCGGCCTTTTCCGCATTCTATCGGAACTCGGCACTGCCAACCGCAATAACATGCTGATTCAGGACATGCAACGCAGGCACCTTTTCGTCAGCAGTTTCACCGATTCATACTGGGATGTCTTCGCAACCGGCCCAGTTCTGGCAAAAGAAAGCCTGTTTACCAAAAATTTTCTCTCGATGTCTGCACTCAAAAGAGCATGCAACCAGCTGATCGCCAACCCGGAAAGCCCCAACACCCCGGAGGCCGTTCTTTTTAACGAAGTCGACGACACTTCAATAATGCGCAGTCTTCTAAAGCAGATATGGAAAGAAGCCCCGGCTCTGCTTACCGATTATTCTGAAGACCACCTGATAGATTTCAGTCTGTTTCTCCGTGGGCCAAGCGAACTCCGGGAACTGCAGATTCCACGGAAGGGACGTGGCACAGGCCAGTTGCGTGCAATTGCCCAGAAAGCTATACAGAGAAGAACCTCAGGCTCGCTGGTAAACAGGCTCGATGACCGAATCGAGCTGCAGAATTGGCTATATTACGAGGACACCCCAGTCATAATCGCTGCCCGCGCCGTTATTCCGGCAGTTCCGATTCACCCGCCAATTTATTTCATTCTGCCAATGGCCCTTTTTGCCTATGCTGTTCTGGCAATGGCCCTGCTTTCTGACAGTCTGGCCGAAGCTCTGCTTGTGCCGGTGCAAACTCTGCTGGCATTTGTCGGAAGCATTCAGAATGATCAATTGAACGTCAAAGCAGAGATCAAAAGCGGCGATGAGTTCACCGAACTTGCCGACAGCTTCAACCGCATGTCGACCGGGTTATGCCAGCGGGCCAAAATGCGGCGTTTCGTCTCAGAAAAACTCTTCGAAAGTCTCGATAATTCGCAGGCTGAAACCACCGGACTGGCGACAGTTACGATCCTGAGCTCAGATATCCGTGGTTTTACCAGCATCTCAGAGCAATATCCCCCTGAAGAAATAGTCAGCCTGCTCAACGAATATCTTTCACTGATGGAAGATGCAATCACCAGCCACGGCGGTTCCATTGAAAAAATTATCGGCGACGCAATCATCGCTGCATTTTATCATAACGACACGGGTGATAATCATGCAGTTAGAGCCTGCATGGCAGCTCTGGCCATGCGGCAGCGACTCGATGAATTTAACCGGAACAGGCAGCAACAGCAGTGCTTCACTCTGGAAACCGGCATCGGTCTGGCAACTGGCCCGGCAGTGCTCGGGTTCGCCGGAACTACCACGAGGCGGCGTGAGTTTTTTCTGATCGGCGATGTCCTGCAGCGGGCCGAAACTCTTGAGTCTTTGACCCGCACCGGCACAGTAAGCAAGGTATTTGCCGACTGTGAAACCTGCGACTTGGCAGCTGAAAAACTGGAGTTCTGCGCAGCGACTGACCCAAATGCCATCTGGCGGGAGCTGAAAAATGCAGCCTGAAACGCCGATGATCTTTACAACCTCTCTGCGGGCTAACCCATGGCGTCTGCTGGCAATCTGGCTTTTTCTCATCATCCTGCCGGTCATTCTGCTGACTGCTGCAACCGAGGCCATTCTCAGCGACAATGAACGGCAGCTGGCCCAGCAGATAAGATTGAAGCTTGGCCGCGAGCTGCAGGATTTCCGTGACAGTCTCAAGTTCAGCAAATTACTCGATACAGGACTGCGACGGATTCTTGCGCAGGCAGAAACCGACTTCGCCGGCATGCCGGCCGACCTTCTGGCGTCAACGATAACAAAACAACTCGGGTATGGCCCCAGAGCGGTTTTCAGTTATAATGCCGGGCAGGACGTTTTTCAATCCTTTGTCAGCGATGAAGTGAAAGCCGAATTCGGTCTGATTTCGCGAACAATGTTGAAGAGCCTCATGAGTGAACTTGGTCGAAAAAGTTCAGACAGTCAGAATGGGCAGCAGTTGAGTCAGCGGAACCGAAGCTACCTGCGAAGCCTGCTGTGTAATCCTGGCGATCTCAGACTCAAACCTGGTAGAGTTTTCGAGGCCATATCCGGCAAGCCCGCTCTTGGCCGGTTACTGCTTTATTATCTGCAGACTCCCGGCTCTGCGTCAATCAGCGGCGGGCATATTCTCGTGTTCAGAGAACGGGATCTTTCGGTCAGGCTCCTGTTCAGTGAGGCATGCAGCCAGAGAACGACCACCGGATTCATCCGCACCGCATTCACTGGCCGTGATGGATGGCGCGGGCTTTTCAAACTCAGCAACATGCAGCTGCATGAATATGAGAGCAGTGAAGGAATTTGCCTGACCGCCCTGCCCTCACCCGATTTTCTTCTCAGACTGGTAACCAGAGGTACGCTTTATCCATTCAATTTAAATGCAGTTGCGAAAAATATCCCGATCCTCAAGGTAATTGCACCTCCTGATACCCTGAAACACCCGATGCGAAATGTACTCACCCGGGCAAGATTCCCGGCCCTGCTTCTCGTGCTGATCGCCACGCTCATTCTTCTCAGGCTGCATTTTTTCGGTTTTGGCGGCAGCCTGAGAATTGGTTCCCGGCTGTTCATAAGTGTACTGGCAGCTTCTGCCCTGCCTTTTTCAACCTTCCTGGCAGCCGCTGCCTGGTATCAGAGTTTCCTGCAGGACTTCAACCAGGCGGAAATGAATCAATACATCCAGCTGCAGGCCGATCAGATCAATCGCACGATTCTGGCGTCCCTGAATGCCCATGAGCGAAAAATTGCCGAACTGAGTGCCACCCTGGGTCGCATGCCATTTTCTGAAGCCACAAGCTACCTGCAAAGCTGGCTGCCCATCAACGCCGCCACCCTGGCGGTCTACAGCGAAGAAAATCAGGAAAAAACGCTTGCAGTAGACAGCAGCGAGAAACTCGACGATTTTGAAAAGGATCTCACCGACCTTGGGTTCATCGCCTTGCGCAACTCTCTTAAACCGGTCGACTCCAATGGCGAAAGCGACCAGAACCTTCTTGGGCTCGTCTCCTTCAAATCCAAAGGAATTGGTCTGATTCTCGAAACTGTCGGTAACCTGCTATGTCTGGCAGTCAAAAATCCCGGTTTTCTCTATGCCGTGTTTCCGGTTTTTGCTGAAGAAAACAGGTTTGCCGAGCCCAAAGCCCTGACCCTGATCAGGTTCAATGCCAGGCAACTTCTCGCAGGAATCATCAGAAACCAGCCACGCCTGATGCTTGACGAGCAACACGGCGCTTATCGGGTACAAAAATGCTATATTCCAGTATCCATACCCTCAGAACTTCCCTCCAGAGACCAGATTTTCTGCAGTCGAAGTTTCGATTTCGATTCGGTTAAAGATGCAGCTGAAAAAACCATGCAGACCTGCTCGACCACCGCCTGGTCCGACAGGGAAAACCTGCACATCGCCACCTATCTGCACCATCTGAACTGTATTCTGATTATCAGAGCCACGCCATTGGGCAGCGAAGGCAGTTCCAGAGGCAATTTACTCCTTCTGGTGTGCCTGTATTTCATGCTGACCGTATTCGTGCTGGTTATGTTTCTGCGCCGCACTCTGGTTATGCCGATCAGACTTCTGAAAACCGCCGCCGAATGTGTCGGAAACGGCGACTACACAAAAACGATTACCTACAGATCAGGCGATGAGTTTGAACCACTGACCGGCGCCTTCAACCTCATGACGTCATTCCTGCTGCAGAAAGAGCTACTGACCAGTTATGTGTCGGCAGAGGTCATGCAGGAAGTAAAAGCAGAAAGCGGCACCAGCCTGCAACCCGGCGGAGAACGTCTTGAAGTCAGCGTTCTTTTCATCTCACCTGCCGGATTCAAAGAATTTCGCAGCCAGGAAGCCCCGGAAGCGATAACCCATGAAATCGGCATTCTGATTGACACCGCAGCTGAAATCGCCGGTCGGCATCAGGGCAACATCGACAAACTGGTTGGAGACACTCTGATGCTCGTCTTCAGACAGCTTAAAAACGGCAGCGACGATGACAATTCCCATGTCCTGTCAGCATGCCGAGCGGCTATCGAGATCGGCACGGCTCTGAGCAGCCGCAGTCGCTTCAAAATTATGGCAGGAATAGCTTCCGGACCGGCAGTTTCCGGCAAAATTGGCTCAAAACATGGCAAACTCGATTTCACCGTTATCGGCAACCCGGTCAACCTTGCCTCACGCCTTAAGAGCAAAGCTGAGAAAGCGACCGAGACCGGCATCATAGTGTGCCCCGCCACGATCAGGCTGTTGAGGGGAGCCGCACGCCTTCAGTTTATCGAGCGTACAGAAATAAAGGGAAGGTCAAGGACCTTCCCTTTATATGAACTTCTCGAACTTCGCCGCTGACAGCTGGTCAGTGAGAGCAAAACCGCGGGCGGCCGTCGATTTTACCAGCCAAGTATCCAGGCGAAAATCAGCGGTGCAACGATAGTGGCGTCAGACTCGACGATAAACTTCGGAGTGTTTATGTCAAGCTTGCCCCAGGTGATTTTTTCGTTCGGAACCGCACCGGAATATGAGCCATAGCTGGTCGTCGAATCGGAAATCTGGCAGAAATAGCTCCAGAAGGGCGTGTCAGTTCGTTCCAGATCCTGATAGAGCATCGGCACGACGCAGATCGGGAAATCGCCGGCAATACCGCCACCAATCTGGAAAAAGCCGATGCCTTTGCCACCTGAATTCTTCGTGTACCAGTCAGCAAGCCACATCATATATTCAATGCCTGATTTCATCGTCGACGGCTTGATTTCGCCCTTGATGCAATAGGAAGCGAAGATATTGCCCATTGTGGAGTCTTCCCAGCCGGGTACGACGATCGGCAGGTTCTTTTCGGCTGCGGCCAGCATCCAGCTGTCTTTCGGGTCGATTTCATAATACTGCTTCAGAACGCCTGAAAGCAGCATTTTGTACATATATTCATGCGGAAAGTAGCGCTCACCTTTGGTGTCTGCATCCTTCCAGAGCTTGTGAATATGCTTCTGCAGTCTTCTGAATGCTTCTTCTTCCGGGATGCAGGTGTCAGTAACCCGGTTCATGCCCTTTTCAAGCAGTTCCCATTCGTCTTTTGGAGTCAGATCGCGATAATGCGGTACCCGCTTGTAATGACTGTGGGCAACGAGGTTCATGATGTCTTCTTCAAGATTGGCGCCAGTGCAGGTGATAATGGCGATTTTATCGTTTCGGATCATTTCGGCGAGTGATTTGCCGAGTTCAGCGGTGCTCATGGCGCCAGCCAGCGTCACCATCATCTTGCCGCCTTCATTGAGGTGGGCGACATAGCCCTTGGCGGCGTCTACCAGTGCGGCTGAATTGAAATGAAGGTAGTGCTTTTCAATGAAAGATGAAATGGGACCCTTGGTCATTCTTTTTCTCCTGTTGAAGTGTACGAGATACGACCATTATTAAATACTCCATAACTGCGGCAAAATCAACTTTCACGGCAACCCATCCTTCGACCTTCCGGAAACAGCCACATACCATGGCAGCATCCAGATACGGGGCTTGTATAATCGACATTGAACGGTTAATATGCCTGAATGACCCAATCAGAGAATGAAATCGCCATCATCACCCGAAAACTGAGCCGAAATTTCAGCGTCAGGCTCAAAAGCGAAGGGCTCGCCGCCAGTCTGCGCAACTTTTTCACACCGGTATACAAAACGGTTCAGGCCGTATGCGAGCTCGATATGAGCATAAACCGGGGCGAAATCATCGGCTTTCTCGGCCCAAATGGCGCCGGAAAAACCACAACCCTCAAAATGCTTTCTGGATTGCTTGTACCGAGCGCCGGCAGTATCGAAGTTCTTGGCTTCGACCCGTTCAACCGCGATCACGAATTTCTGCGGCGCATCTCGCTGGTAATGGGGCAAAAACAAAATCTCTGGTGGGATCTGCCCCCCGTCGAAACCTTTGAGATTCATCGCCGCATCTACGGCCTGACCGACAGCGAATACCGCAGCCGTATCGACGAACTTATCGAAATGCTCGAAATTAAAGAATGCCTGCAGACGCAGACCCGCAAACTTTCTCTGGGCCAGCGCATGCGCTGTGAACTGGCAGTTTCGCTGCTGCATCAGCCGTCGATTCTCTTTCTCGATGAACCGACTATCGGCCTCGACATCCTGATGCAGAAAAAGATCCGCAGTTTTCTTCTCGATTACCATCGCCGCTTCCGGCCAACGATTCTGCTGACCTCGCACTATATGGATGACGTTGCAGCCCTGGCCGGGCGGGTCATCGTCATCAACCACGGCCGCAAAATTTTCGACGGCCGGCTGCGCGAGCTCACCGACCGCATGCAACCCGAAAAAATCATGACCGTCGTCATCAACAACGGCGAGTTTCCCTGCCCGATGCGTGAGGGCTGCAGACTGATTCACCAGGAAGGACAGCTGTACCGGCTGCTCGTCAGTCGCGAACTGGTGGGCGAACTGGCCGCCTGCCTGTATTCAACCGGCCAGATCGCCGACCTCAGCATCGAAGACGCCCCACTTGAAGAAATCATCGGGCGACTTTTTTCTGGTGAAGAAGCCCTGTCACAAGCACCGAACCCCCAGCAGCCATGAATATCGGCGCAGCCAATCTGGCCACCCTGATGGCCCACTTCAGAATCATCTTCACCTATCGCGGCCTGATGCTTATTCAGGCCATCAGACTCACCCTGCTGCCAATGGTTCTCGCTTCGGCATGGCTGTCGATCGAGAAAACCCCAGGCAACCCTTACTCAGACTCTGACTATCTGCTTTATTACCTGATGGTGCCTGTCATTCTCAACCTCACCGACAGCCGGCTGATTTTCAGATTCCCGCTGTCGGTGCGCGATGGCTCCTTGAGCCGCGAACTGCTCAAGCCCTACCCGCCCCTGGCCGGTTATGTACTCGAAAGTGTCGCCAACAACCTGATTCAGTTGATCTATCTTCTCCCTTTCACGCTGATAATGGCTTTTATTGTCAGAGAGCGGCTGCTGCTCGGGCATCTGAACCCGCAGCTTTTCGCAGGAGCCATGCTCGCGGTTGTCATGGGCGGGCTGGTCAGACTGCTTGTCTCAGGCTCGATCGCCTTAACCGGCTTCTGGCTCGAAGACGTCACCACCCTGAATCTGATTCTCAACGGTGGTATCTGGGCTCTGCTGGGCGGCATGATCGTTCCGGTAGCCACTTTTCCGGATTCCATCAGAAAAATTGCCGAACTGCTGCCCTATCGCTACATGCTGAGTTTTCCGATCGAGATTCTTACCGGGCGCCTGAGCGCATCGCAGATTCTCGAAGGATTTGCGATCGCCGGTTTCTGGTCGCTGGGCTTCGCCCTGCTGGCCCGGCAAATCTGGAAACGTGGCCTGAAGGTATATTCGGCCTATGGAGGTTAGCATGCGTCAGGCAGGCATAATATTCCATCTCTGGAAAGCCTCGATCATGCAGGCTCTTGAATATCGCGGCAGTTTCGCCTTTTCTATTCTTGCCAATTTTTTCGATTTCCTGTTCGGATTTCTGCAATACATTGTCTTCTTCACCGCGGCACAAAGCATTGCCGGCTGGTCTTCACAACAGATGCTGGTGCTTTACGGCGTCTTCATGACCATCTTCTCACTGCATTTCATTTTTCTCTACCCGAACCTCGTGTCGATGGGAGAAATGGTGAATTCAGGCCATCTCGATCTGCTGCTGACCAAACCGGTCAGCACTCAGCTGATTCTGTCATTCCGCCGCATTTCATTTGAAGAACTCGGCAGCCTTGCAACCGCGATGGTCCTGCTGTCATGGCTGCTCTGGAACGGAACTATCCCTCTCTCTCTGCCGAATGCCGCCCTTTTCTGTCTGGCGATGCCCGCTGCATTGCTGATCGTTTACAGCATGTTTCTCACCCTGATGAGTCTGGCGCTGCTGCTTGAACGACTCGACGACGCAGCTCAGATTCTCTGGTCGATGTTTGCCCTCAGCCGTTACCCGGCCGAAATTTATCCAGCACGTCTGCGCTTTCTCTTTTTCACTTTTCTGCCGGTTGCTTACCTGTCATCGGTACCGGCAGCGGCGTTGCTCGGCACAGTTGCAGCAGAAACAGTTTTCGCAGGCATAATAATAGCCCTGACAGCTGTCATCACCTCGACATGGCTCTGG
The DNA here is from genome assembly GCA_964474705.1 of uncultured bacterium. GTDB lineage: Bacteria > Muiribacteriota > Ozemobacteria > Ozemobacterales > Ozemobacteraceae > Rifleibacterium. The sequence continues at coordinate 22,618 of CAYYUI010000058.1, read as the reverse complement.
CGACGCACTATCAGGGCTTATACTTCAGCAGGTGGCTGAGGTCAATCTCCGGCTTTCGCTGCAGCTTCCTTTTTTGCTATTTCTTCGGCAAAAAGTGTCTGGGCTTTTTTCTTGAGCTTGGCAGTCAGAACCGGTTCCCAGGTCAGGGTTAATTCACCGCCGGTGAATTTGCCGACCACGATGTAATTCTTGCGGATTTCCATGGTCATACCGCTTTCGGTCAGGGTAAACAGATAGCCATAACGGTCAGACATGGTTTTGTAAAAATCCCGGGTCTGATCCAGGCTGGTGCCGATCGACAACACGCATTCACCTATCAGTTCACGATCAGAACTGGTCTTTCGGTCGGCGAACGGCGGAGTATCGATGCGCCTGGTCATTTCGCCATCGTAGAGAACAATGTAGTTGCGCTGGTTATACCACTGATAACCGAAATAAATGCCCACCAGACCGAAAATGATGAGAAAAAAGACGACAAAACCCAGAAACCCTCGATTGCTGCGCTGCATCTGCATATTGGTACTCCTCAAAAACGCTGAAGGGTACCTTCGGCACAAGATGCTCAGTTCTTAACGATATTGTTAACTTTTTCTTCGATGATTCGACCATCTTCAAGCGTAATGACCCGATCAGCCAGCGAACCCAGCACCTGATTATGAGTGGTGACGATTATCGCCAGATTTTTTTCCCGCACCAGACGGCGAAAAAGAGCAAACACCGCTTCACCGTTAACTTTGTCCAGATTGCCGGTCGGTTCATCAGCGATGAGAACCCGGGTATCGGTTATCAGAGCCCGCGCAATCGCCACCCGCTGCATCTGCCCCCCCGATAGTTCACGTGGAAGATGCCCGGCGCGGTTTTCAAGATCGACGAGGCGCAGCACTGCAAGCGTCTTGTCGCGGTCAACCGGCCGATGCAGAAACATCAGCGGCAGTTCCACATTCTCGGCAACCGTTAAGGTAGGCAGCAGATGAAACTTCTGAAAAATGAAACCCAGTATACCCTGCCTGATTCCTACCAGATCTTCTTCGGCAAGCCCTGCAACCGGCCGGCCGGCAACCTCGAGAACCCCGTCATCAGGAGCATCCAGGCAGGAAAGCAGATTGATCAGCGTGGTTTTGCCTGAACCGGAAGGCCCGAGAATCGATACCATTTCGCCGGCATGAATATTGAGATCTACCCCGTCAAGAGCTTTGATCGTTTCAATTCCGCGACGATAGTGTTTTTTCAGGCCCGCGGCCCTGATTATAAGATTTTCCTCGTTTTTTTCCATACCTGTCATTCTCCTTCACGAATCGCTTCGACCGGCCGCATCGAAGCGGCCCGCCAGGCGGGATAAAGACCGGCAAAACAACCGATCACCGCTGAGCCAAGCAGGGCAGCGAGCATTACTTCAGGAGTAATTGCGACCAGCGAACCTCTGGTTCCGAAATCTATCAATGTCTGCAGAGCTTTTTCGACAAGGCTCGTACCTGAAATGGCCAGCAGAAGCCCGAATATGCCGCCACTGACACAGATTGTCATGGTTTCGAGCCAGATGATCTGGAAAATGTCGCTGCGCGTTGCTCCGATCGCCTTCATGATGCCGATTTCACCGGTACGTTCAAAAACGCTCATCAGAATCGAATTGATGACCCCGATTACGGCAACGATAATTGCGACGACGGCTACCGAAGCAATCATGGTCTGAGCAGTCTCAACCAGGCTGACCAGAGTAGTTTTCACCTGCTGCAGACCGACGACCTGCACCTCGGGAAGTTTTGCCCACCGCTGTTCGAACTGACGCAGCGCCAGCCCGGAAAAGTTTTTCAGCTTGAAACCAACGATTGTCAGCTCCGTCGGACGATTGAACAGGCGACGTGCCTCTTTGATCGGCATGAATACTGTGCCGTCATCCTGAGTGCCGGTGCGTTCAAGAATGCCAACCACCTTCAGCTCTGTCATTACCGGCTGAATCTGACCATAAGGGGTGATCGAAACATAGTAAGAATCACCAACCTTGCGCTGTTCATATTCAGCTACCTCGAAACCCAGAACAACCTCGCCGCCAGCATCATCAGCAAACCAGCGACCGCCGTCCTGCCCGGGCCCCTGACCTATCGCCATCCAGGGTTTCATGGCACGAAAACTGTCGACCTCGATGCCGGAAATAATCGCAAACGACGACCCGCTCTGGTCACTGATTCCAGAGGCCTCTTTCTCGGCAACCCCGACAAAAATAGGCGTAATGGCGGAGATTTCCGGGTCAGACCTGACGGCATCGTAAGTGCTGGCAGGAAGATAGATGAGGCCGGTGCCACCTTTCAGCATCATGGTCGCCGCCTCGTAAGGGCAGCCTTTGGCCATGATCATCACCTGAAAACCCAGCTTGTCGATACTTGAATCGATTGAACGCCGGTAACCGATATTGAAGCCGATCAGGCTGACAGCAACCGCGACTGCCAGAGCAATCGCCAGTACGGTCAGCCCGGTTCGCACCGGTCGGCGAAACAGGTTTTTATATGCAAATGCCAGAAAACGCATGTTCATGGCTCCTTTCTATGTTGCGACGGATATCGGATCCGGTCAGAAGAATTCCGCTCCGGTACCGACCAGCTCCAGCTCATCCTTATTCTGCAGCAGACGCCCTTCAACTTTGACACTTTTCCCGACCCACTGCGGAAACTTCAGACCAAGATGACCCAGTTCGATTTTTACCTGCCGACCGGTGCTGTCGTCGAGATAAAACCAGCAGCCCGAACTCGGGCATTGCCGGGTAATTTTGCCCTGCATCACAACCGGGCCGCTCATGAATTTTTCGGGCTCACCATAGACAGCGTTCATTTTCACTTCCGGTGTTCCGGCAGCGAAGGCCGCGCCGAAATGGCTCGGCGATTTTACCGAATAGCCAAGCCACAAAGCCAGTGACAAACCGATAAATGCGCACAATACGAGAATCTTTTTCATTTTGCCGCTCCCTTACTCCTGAGAAGTTCTTCAGATCTTTTGAAATATGGCTCGAACAAACGATTGTAGATGAACATATCCAGAAGAATCAGGTTTTTTCTTATGCCTCTAATCGAGGCGGCAAAATCCTGACCGCTGAGGCCTGCCAGAATCTGGCCAACCTTGTCTGTATCGCTCGCCGGTTCAACCTGCCGGTAATAATCATGCCGGTAGAAATCAGCCAGAGTCAGACCATTGAAGCGCCTGCGGAATTCACGATTCTTGAGTGCTTTTGCTTCGGGGCTTTCGAGCCGTTGAAAGAAAAAATTATCTATCGCCCCGGTCGCCGGGTTGGTTGCCAGAAATACCTGAATTACTCCACCCTTTCCTGGAACATTTACTCCATGCACAATGCCGATCAAATCGTTGCCCCTGAAAACCGTGTAAACGGTGTAAGGCGTATCGTAGGCCTCATAAACCGGGTCGAGATCCGATCCCAGGCGCACCTTGAGCTCGGCGTACAACTTTTGCCCATCCTTGAAATGTCTGAATTCACGAACCTCTTCCTTGAAACTGGTGACTTCCGGAAAGAGAAATTTCAGATCCTGTGCCGGGTTGTTGAGAGTGCAGCCGATGGCTCCAGACGATGCAACCGGCAAGGCAAGCCAGAACATCGCCAGTAGAAAAACAGATAAACGCAGCATACTTGCTCCTTTGACCTTCTCCCCCGAAGGCATGAAATAACAGATTGTTCTATTGAATCCCGCAAAGATAAAACCAACTTACTTCACCGGCGCGGCCATCAGTCGGGTTACTTTTTCTCCAGCGATTCGCTTCGCTCACAAGCTTCCGAAAAAGTAATCCCGCCTTCTGTCCACGCCTGGGCTATTCTTCGTAAGAACTCAGCAAAACCGGCTTTAATTCTGCAGTTATCAATAATAGGTCATACAGATTTTGGGCGCAGTGAGCCGGCAACGGTGTATGATCGACACCGCAGGTTGTCTTCCGGTAACTTAGATTGTCTCAGCGATGATCTACCAGTAACGGTAGAACTGCAGGCTGGTAATTGTGTCGTGAGGCCCACCGGCCTGCACGGCCAGTTTCTTTTCGACGTTGAGTTTTATCCATTCAAGACTGGCATTGCCAATATCGTTTTTCATATACCAGGTAACTTCACCAATCAGCGAAGCATCAACTTCGTCGCCGCCGATATCCTGCCAGAAACGGCGGTATTGGGTTGCCCAGCCAAAACGCCGGTCACGGCGCAGAAAGTCAATCTGATACAGCTGACTGAACAGATCGTCAGATTCGTCACGTCCACCACTCAATTCGCTGGTCAGCGACAATCGCCCACCGGGAACAGTGAACCCGTAGCGACCGTCCAGACCGATTCGCTGAGTGTCAACCAGCTTGCCGCGGTCGGCCTGCATCATTACGTTGTGGCTGCGCATCACGGCATGTTTCGAAATGCGCTCGCCAGCCAGCAGCGATACACCGCCCTCAAATCCATGGTCGTAAAGAAAACGGCTGGCCAAGCTGATGCGGGCGCCGATCATACCTTTCTGCCCTTTGTCGACAAGGGCGTAACCTGAACCGAGCATGTAGTAAAGATCATAATTGAGGTTTCGGTTCAAAGAACCCCAGAAACCGGCATACCAGTCACGTTCGAACCCGAAGTTGCGATCATTCGAGAGCTGCAGAATGGTTGCATGCGTATCGGTCTGCAGATTCAAACCAAAAGGCAGATAAAAACGACCGAAACGGAAATTCCAGCGGCCGATATTGCCAGGGCGGGCTCCTTCGGGCATCCAGGTGTCAAGAGCATTATAAAGGTCGACGTAGAAATTATGATACTCAAAGAAGACCTCATTTCGAGTTTCGCCTTCCATGTCGTTGAGCACTGGCGCATAGTTTCGTCTGAATACCAGTCTCGTCTGCAGGTTAAAGCTGCTTCGGGTCGATACTTCGTCGGCAAACTTCTTCAGAATCTCGAAGCCGTATGAATGCCGATGGTAAGGCCGTCTGTCAGCATCGGCATCTGAAGAAAACGAAAACTGCGTCATGAATTCATTCTTGAAAAAGTAGCTGCCACGGGTGGTATCGACGTTCAAACTTGCCACTTCCGGCATTACCGGCTGCAGATCAGCGAACGGATCGTTTCCCTGGCTCCAGACAGCAGGCGCAATAACCAGACAGAATAAGATACCGGCCATCAGCCTGAATTTGTCCTTAACGCTCACTTTATCTCCCTTCATCGCTGTCATATAGAAATGCCTGTCGAAACCATAACATCGCAAAAAGAATGCCAGGTTCACTCAAGCATGTGAACTCGCAGAAGGAATCCCCAGCTTTTTCATCTTATAGCGCAGGGTTCGCTCATTGATACCAAGGCTGCGGGCAGCTTCAGACTGGTTGCCGCCGGTTGCGGCCAACGCCTCGACAATGCAGGCTTTCTCGAGATTATTGACCTTTTCCTGCAACATGCCGGCACCACCGCTATCGCCTTCTTCGACAAAATTGTCGAACTCGGGCGGCAGTTCGGATGCCTGAATCTGGTTGTCGCCGGCGATCAGAAACATGCGCTCGACCAGGTTTTCAAGTTCCCGGACATTGCCCGGCCACGAATAGGCCTGCAAAGCCAGCATTGCTGCCGGAGAAAAAGATTTGAGCGGCATACGATATTTGTCGGCCAGGCGTTGCAGTTTATCGATGACGAACAGAGGCACATCTTCGGCGCGGCGCCGCAGAGGCGGAACCTGCACCGGGATTACTGCCAGACGGTAATAAAGATCTTCACGAAAGTTGCCGGAGCGCACCATCTCAGGTAAATCGCGGTTTGTAGCGGCAATCCACCTGACATCGGCCCGATAGAGCTTATTGGAGCCAACCCGGCTGAACTCGCCTGACTGAATGACCCGCAGCAGCTTTGGCTGCAAATTTAGAGGCAGTTCGGCGATTTCGTCGAGAAAGATGCTGCCACCGTCGGCGTCTTCGATTCTGCCTTTTCTGGGCGCATCGGCCCCGGTGAAAGCGCCCTGCACGTGGCCGAAAAATTCGCTTTCGAGAAGATTCTCCGGTATGGCACCACAGTTAACAGCTACAAAAGAGGCTCTGGCTCTCGGGCTTGAAGAATGCAGCAGCCTGGCCAGCACTTCCTTACCGGTGCCGGACTCTCCGAGCAGCAGGACTGACGCATCACTAGGGGCAACCTTTTCGATAAGTTCAATGATGGCCATAAAAGCCGGATGCCGGCCAACCACAGCCGGAAGCGGCGACATTCTTGCCAGTTCCGCCTTCAGCTGCCGGTTTTCAGCTCTGAGAGACACTCGTTCAGAAATTGCCCTGATCTTGGCCTCCAGCCAGGCCAGATTTACAGGTTTCTCAAAATAATCGACCGCACCCAGCTTGATTGCCTCAACAGCCGAACCTACCGAGGCAAATGCAGTCACCAGTATGACTTCGGTATCGGAATCGAGCTCTTTCAGCCTGCGGAGAAATTCGAGGCCATCGACGCCCGGCATACGCATATCGGTAATTACCAGATGAAAAACCTGCTTCTTCAGCAGATCAAGAGCATCTTCCGCCGCGCGACAAACCTGGGTCTGCTGACCCATTCTGGCAACCGCTTCGGCGAGAAGCTGCGCCTGCCTGGCGTCATCATCAACGATAAGAATCGACAGACGTCTGCTCAAGCATTGTCCTCCTTCGGGAAAACCATTTTGAATACGGTTTCGCCAGGTGAAGTCGCTGCTGAAATAGAACCACCCTGCGCGACGCAAATTCTCTGGCAGATATGCAGTCCGAGCCCGAAGCCATCACTGCGGGTGGTATTGCCGGGTATGAAAAGCCCGGCCATGATATCCGCCGCAATTTCAGGCCCGTTGTTGCTGACATCCAGGCAAATTCCGGCAGCGGTGTTCCGGCAGAAGATACTGACCTGCTCTGCTCCGGCCTGTCTGGCGTTGAGCAGCAGATTCCAGAGCAATCTATGCGTCAGATCCGGGTCGACCCACAAAGCGCAGCCCGGGTCGGCTTTTACCTCAACTGCCACATCACTCCAGGTCATCATGAAGGTTCGAGAGAGTTCATTCAGCCAGTCAGCTGCCGGCAGCAGCTTTTTCTGAACGACGATCGGGCGACCGGCCTGCAGCAGATCGCGAATCATCTGGTCAGCCTGTCTGATCGTCTGTTCGATGACGGCGAGACGCGGCTCAAGCTCTGCGGCCTTGCGGCCCTCGGCGATATCAGCCCGCGCCGCACTCACAGTCAGGCTCATGGTATTTAGAGGGTTGCGCACCTCATGGGCAACGGCTGCAACTACTCTGGCAAAACCGTCGATGCGCCGGCGGGTTTCTTCGGCTTTTCTAAGCTCTTCATTCATTGCGGCACGCCTCTTCAGGCGACCCTGCAACAGTTTCATTCCCCCGAAAAAGAAGCAAAATGAGGCAAGAATGACAATGTTCCCTGCCACCCGGAGTTCTGCAACGTTTCTGTCATGCAAAGACAGTTCAAACCGTCCAAGTCGAGATCCTCGAAGAGTGAAATCACGGGTAATCACTGTATCATCTTTGATTTTGACAGCGACATGTTCACCAAGCAGCGAATTTCCGGTGGCATCGACAAGATCAAGGTATCTGACGCCGGGATATTCCCTGAATTTTGCAATCAGAGGAACCAGGCCCACATTTTTTTCAAAACCGAGGACGAAATCTACGCCGGTCAACAGCCGCAATGCCCCTCCATCAGCAAGTTTGACGGCAATACCAAAAGCATCGGTTTCGCAAAAGACGCCTGAACTGAAACCAAACACATGTTCGTCTTTCGTTCCGGCCAGGACATCATGACAACCATAATCGAGGGGCAGATCGGTGCCAAGCAAAGCCGGGTCGTGGGCCAGCCTTACTTTACCAAGCCGGTCATAAATGCAGACGGCTTTCAGGTCATGCTTCTGGCGAAGGCTTTCGAGCCAGTCACCCGTCAGTTTTTCAGGCGCAGCAGACACAATAGTTGCCGCAATCTGCCGCAGACTTTGAACGATGCGTTCTTCAAGGTAATGGCTGGCCTGCAGAGTCTGTTCGGCGCTCGAAGCCAGCGAAGCGAGAAAAATGTCGGCCTTTTCCACCTGCATGGAATTCAGAAACTGCCTGAAAGACAGCAGCAACCAGAGATGCAGCGCCAGCACGGCAATGGCAACATAAAGCCACCAGCGATCACCGGCAGACTGGCTTTCGTTAGACATTTTCACACCTCCGGGAGGGGCAACTCATGGCGCGACGGGGTCTAAATGCCTTCAAAAAGCACAGTACTGATGTAACGTTCTCCAGAATCCGGAAGAATCGTGACGATCGTTCTGCCGGCATTTTCAGGCAGCTGAGCCAGACGCGCTGCCGCCGCCATTGCTGCCCCGCATGAAATGCCACAGGTTATGCCTTCTTCGCGGTGCAGACGACGGGCAAATTCGATGGCTTCTTCATTGGTTACGGTTGCAATTGCATCGACAAGCGACATATCGAGATTATCCGGCTTGAAGCCGGCCCCGATACCCTGAATTTTATGCGGCCCGGGCTTCGGGGTTTCACCGGCACGAATGGCGGTCAACACTGGCGAGGCGGCCGGTTCGACTGCGACCGAAAGCAGTGGCAGACCCTTTTCTCGTTTGAGATAGCGGCTGATGCCGGTAATTGTACCACCTGTACCGACCCCTGCCACAAGAATATCTATTTTGCCTCTGGTATCATTGAAAATTTCCGGGCCGGTGGTTTTAAAATGAATCTCCGGATTGGCCGGGTTCTTGAACTGCTGTGGGCAGAAAAAGCTTTTCGGGTCTGAGGAAACCAGCCTGTCTGCCTCTTCGATCGCGCCCTTCATGCCTTTTGCCCCCTCGGTGAGAACCAGCTGCGCCCCGAATGCTGCCAGCATACGCCGGCGCTCGACTGACATCGTGTCGGGCATCGTCAAAATTAACGGGTAACCGCGCGCCGCACAGACATAGGCCAGACCGATACCGGTATTTCCGCTGGTAGGCTCTACGATAGTCACTGCGCGACTCCCCGGCACAAGAATGCCTCTGGTTTCGGCATCCCAGATCATTGAAGCTGCGACCCGACATTTGACCGAATAGGCCGGATTGCGCCCTTCGATTTTAGCCAGCACCGTTGCCGAAAACCCGCGGGTAATATTGTTTATGCGCACCAATGGCGTATTGCCGATGCTGAGACTGTTATCATCAAAATACATTCTCTGTTCCTCCACATGAATCTGCCTGGCCGCAGCTCAAAGTGCCAGAAAACTAAATCATCCGGCTTTACCAGACACTGTTTTCACATTGTTAAGCAGTCGGATTCTTCGCACGAAAAAGCGGCCTCATAAAACTTTACAGCAATGAGGCCGCTTTAACCAGTTTATTCTATTTCTTCAGAATTACGCCGGTGGTAGGCGGTACGTTGTAGTCGCCTTCGGCTGAATAGAGGCCGGCGTCGTCGATCTTTTCGCCGTCGCAGATAACTTTCCAGGTGCCTGCCTGAGGCAGTCTGAAGTTAACCCAGTTGTTCGGATCGCCGTTGAACAGCACCAGGAAATCGGTTTCGCCCTTCAGATACATGCCGAGGCCATTGTTATTGGCTGGCTGAATCCATTCGAGCTGCTGGCTGTTGAGAGCCACCGGATGCCTGAAATTGCTGTATTTTTTGCGCATCGCGATCAGACCCTTGTAGAGATCGAAAATGTCGCGATTCTTTTCTTTGGTACCCCAGTCGATGTAGTTGGTGTTGTTGTCCTGGTCGTAGGAATTGTGGTTACCGCCTTTGCTGCGGTTGAATTCCTGGCCGAAATGAATCATCGGAATGCCCTGGGCGGTCAACAGAGCGATGGCCGCCAGGCGGGTCTTTTTCTTGTCGCCATGGTAGAGGTCGTTGAGGGTATAGCCATCGTGAGCTTCAAGATAATTTAGGCTTTCGGCCGGCTTGGCAGCCCACCAGAAACATGAACCGGCAAGAACGGTCATCACATCGTTGCGCTCGGTGTTGCCGTTGAGCATGGCTCTGATCTTTTCGCGGAAGTCGTCGTTCCATTTCGAGAGCCTGGTATTGCGGAAATCGCTCTTACCCCACTGATTGCGCTTCCAGTCGGCAGCCCAGGGCTCTGAGGTCAGGATGATGTCATCAGGCAGCTCATCGATGATGCGCTGCATGGTTTTTTTGTCGATTATAGTGCCGAGATCGAACCTGAACCCATCGACCTTGTATTCATTAACCCAGTATTTGAGGCTGTCAACGATCATCTTCGAGGTCATGGGGTTTTCGGTGCGCATTTCATTGCCGCAACCGGTGCCGTTCCAGTAGAATTTGCGATTGTCGTCCATCAGGCGATAATAACCCGGGTTATCGAAACCCTTGAAATTCAGGGGTAAACCCTGATGATCACCTTCGGCGGTGTGGTTAAAGACCACGTCGAGAATCACCGCAAAACCTTCACGGTGCAGTCCGTCGATCATGCCTTTGAATTCCTTGACTGCATCACCATCTTTACCGGAAGCGTATGAGCATTCGGGGGCGAAGAAATGGCTGGTCATATAGCCCCAGTGGTTGGTCACGCCGGCAAAGTTGTTGTCGAATTCGTGAATCGGCATCAGTTCAAGCACGTTGACGCCCAGTTCCTTCAGATGACCGAGCACTTTGCCCGAGTCTTTGCCGCGCAGCAGGCCGAGATATTTGCCCTGTTGCTGGCCGGTCACGCCCGAGCTCTTGTGGGCCGTGTAATCTTTGACGTGCATTTCATAAATAATTGCATCTTTCGCCGCCGGGCGCTTGAAATTGGTTACTGTCCATTTGTAGTCGCGGTCAACGACGATACTTTTGCCGTTATGATCGACATTGGCGAAGGCATAAGGGTCTGAAAGCAGCCGTTCGGGGTCGAACAGGTAACCCGGGCCCTTTGGACCATCAGTGGTATAACCATAATAGGTTCCGTAGATGGCGCCTTTGATCGAATGGCGCCAGACTCCGTCGTTACCTTTCTGCATCTGGAAAGGCGTACCCTTCTTTTCAGTGGCAGTCTTGAAGAGATGCAGTTTTACATCGGTCGCTTCAGGCGCGTAGACTGAAAAATTGGTGTTTCCGTCAACAACCTGGGCACCGAGCAAACCAGAGGCGGTGCGTTTAACAGTGGTGGTTGCCCGAGCTGTATTTGCCGGAGCCGTTCTTGCCAGCATCGTAGCACTGTCGATGAAATTTTTATCCTGAATACGGGCAAAATTCGCGTTGACTTCCTTGCGGATGACTTCCATCGGCGCAATCTTGCCAAGCAGCTGCGGATTCTCGGTCTGAGCCAGATATTTCACTCTGGTTTCGAGAATATACAGACCCTGGTCGAAGGCACGTTTTTCGGCATTCGAGGCTAAATGAGAACCGTAAAGTTTCATCTGCTCAGTTGCTTTGTCAATCTGGTCTGAGGTTTCAATTGAGGCAACCAGACGCTGAAAAGCTTCGATACCGGCCGACTCGCGCGCCAGAGCTGCAACAGCGGCGTCTTTTCCTGATGAATCAGCAGCACGTGCCGCCAGATGTGCATCTTTTGCAACCCGGTTCAGGCCATCGGTAAAATCCTTGTCGAAATTTGCCGCATGCGCAGACAAAGCGATAAACATCGCCAGAGTCAGGCCAATAGACCGTTTAAGAACAGTTCTGTACATCTGGTGCCTCCGGGCTGAAATTTTTTTACCTTAATATTATAAGGCTTTTTTGCCAGATCGTCAGCCACGGAAAGCAAAAAAAAATCCCCCAGTCCTGCAAAGGCAGAACTGGGGGATTCTGTTTTCAAAATCAGTCGACGCTCAGATGAATGACGGTCGCACCGTCGTCAGCGCCTTCGACGCGCAGAACCTTGAGAATACCCTGTCGTGAAGTCTTGAAGCGTTCCTGCAGCATCAGCAGATCCTTGTCAACCTTTTTGGTGTTGGTGCCAAACACGACGAGGTCTTTTTCGAATCTCTTGATCATACGCCGCAGATCTTCAATATCTGAAGTCGTCAGGTTGCACTTTTTGATAACCTGCCCGAAATTTGGGGCCTGTGCAATTTCGATGACATTTTCGCTGATATGCTGAATAAGCCTGATCGCATAGAATTTATCGAGAGGCCGCATGCGCGCAATGCCTCTGGCAGTCTGAGTTTTTATCCAACCCTTCTGCAGGAAGGTACCGAACACAGCATGAACCTCGTCATTATTTGCAATTTTAGGCGATGGGTTCGAATTCCAGATAATCATGCTGCGTTTGGAATCGAGTTTTGGCCTCGCCTGGTTGCGCGTTAATGGCTCAGTGTTCGGTGGAATACGCAATGACAGAGTGACCTGCTTATCCCGTATTTCCTGAGGCACCGGAATGGTGATCGTCGAATCAGCCTTGGCAGAAAAGGTGAAAACACCGGCAAGCACTACCATCATTCCTAACGGAACAAGGGTTCGCAGGCCTGGCAATAATTTACTCATGTAGTACCTCCGGAATGAATTCTCTTCAAAACCGGCTATCGGCAGACATTACCGATTCTTTAACCATAAAACCCCGAAAGTTTCATGGCGCTGCAGCCGCAAGGAGTTCTACGTTGAGTCTGCAATGCAGAACGACGTGGCAGGGGTGCTGTTAAAGAGATCGCAATGCCGGCAGTGACAGTATGGCCGGCCAGTGCCGGCTCAGATTTTGACTTCGTAAAGGTCGTTCGGGGTGTTGGTGAGCTTGAGCAGACCTTTTTCCTTGACGAGAAAAACGTCTTCGATTCTGATCCCACCCCAACCGGGCAGATAAATTCCCGGTTCAACGGTGAAGGTAACCCCTGCCTTTATTTCGTCTTCACATTTTTTCGACAGGGAAGGTGCTTCATGCACATCGAGGCCAAGCGAATGCCCGAGGCCATGGCCGAAATTTTCGCCATAACCGGCATCGGTAATGACTTTACGTGCCACAGCATCGACATCTTTGCACACAGCACCGATCTTGATCGCCTTGATCGCCTTTTTCTGCGCTTCATGAACGATAGAATAAATCTTTTTGAATTTTTCGCTGGCCTTGCCGAGAAAAACTGTTCGAGTCATATCCGAGTGGTAGCCATCATAAACGGCGCCAAAGTCGATTTTAACCATTTCGCCCTTTTTCAGTTTGCGTGAACTCGGCTGAGCGTGCGGGCAGGATGAATTCGGTCCGGCGGCAATAATTGTCGAGAAACTGGGGGCATCAGAACCGGCGGTTTTCATGAAGAATTCAAGATGGGCGGCAACATCGTTTTCGGTCATACCGGGCTTGATAACCTTCATCAATTCAGCAAAAGCATGGTCGGCTATATCAAAAGCCTTTTTCAGCGATTTGACTTCATCGGCATCTTTGATCTGTCGGAGTCTTTCAACCAGGCTTTCAGTCGGGTAGAGATCCTTTTCGAATTCTTCCGAGAAGAGAAGAAACTGTCTGATGTTCATGCTCTTTTCGACGCCAAGTGCCTTGATACGGGACTTTTTGATGTATTCTCGCAGCGATTCGACCAGACTGTCTTTATAGACGACGATTTCAGCAGTGTCACCGATTTCGGCCGCGCTCTGTTCCTGATATCTGAAGTCAGTGAAAAAAAACGCCGCCTTCTTCGTAACCAGCAGGGTGCCGCAGGAACCTGAATAGCCGCAAAGATAGCGGATATTGTTGAGATTCGTGATCAACAGGCCGTTGTAATTCTCGGTAAACAGGTCACGCAATGCTGCGATACGTTTCAGGTGATTCATGCTGGACTCCTTTAATTCTGATTACGACCCAGGCTGCCGACCGAAACCCGACGTTCTGAAAACCGGCTGGCGGCTAAAACTCCGGCGGCTTCGGTCTGCGGAGCGATCATGGTGATCGCCATTTTCTTCTCGTCGAGAATTTCGCGGGCCACCGCCATCACATCATCAACCGTCACTCTGAGGTATGGCGCCAGCGTATTTTCTGGCAGCTGCGGTTCAACATTGTAAAGAAAGCCGGTTGACAGGCGGTTCATACGGTTGGTGGTGCTTTCGAGAGCGATAAGAAGATTCCCTTTCAGCTGTTCTCTGGTGTCTTCGAGTTCCCTGACGGTTAACCCGCGGGTGGCGATTTTTTCGAGTTCCGAATGAAAAAGTTCGAGAACGCTGGCGAGATGTTCCATTGAAGTACCTGCATAAATGCCGAAAAGACCGGTTTTTTTGTATGAAGTGTGATACGAATAGACTGTGTAGGCAAGACCGCGTTTTTCACGGATTTCCTGGAACAATCTGCTGCTCATACCCCCACCGAATGCGGCATTGAGAATCGTCATCGGAAAACGGCGGCGGTCAGAGAAAGATACCCCTTCGGTGCCAAGCGTCAGATGCACCTGTTCTATATCTTTCTGAAAAACTGTCGCTTCGGTCGAAGGCTTGACCAGAGACTCACGCGGGCTGAAAGTTCCCTGGCGCAGATTTTTCAGTTTTCGCTCAACGAGCTTCCTGAGTTCATCCCAGTCGAAGTTGCCGGCGACACAGATAAGCAGATTGCCGGTAACATACTGCCGGCTGAAAACTTCATGAATCTGCTCGCGCTTCATTGCCGCAACCGTTTCGGCAGTGCCGAGAATCGGGTTGCCGAGACGCGAATGCTTCCAGATATTCTGCCCGAGAAGCTCGTGAATTATCTCGTCAGGGGAGTCTTCGTACATCTTGATTTCTTCAAGAATGACTCGACGTTCACGTTCCAGTTCTTCAGCATCGAACTGTGAATTGATAATCATGTCAGCGAGCACATCGACGGCGATGTCGATCTTGTCTTTGACCACACGGGCATAATAACAGCAGTAGTCCTTGGCGGTGAAAGCGTTCAGATAACCGCCGATACGGTCGAATTCGCTGGCGATCATGCGTGGCGAACGCTTCTTCGTGCCCTTGAACATCATGTGTTCGATAAAATGCGAAACACCCATGAGTTCTGGCTTTTCGTGCAGAACACCACTTTTGAGGAACATACCGATCGAAACGCTTTGCACGGTGTCGAAGCGTTCGGCAATCATTTCTACGCCGTTTGCGAGAGTCAGCTTAAGGTAGGGCGAAGCTTGCAATCTAGTTCTCCGGTGTCTGAGATGGAACAGAATCAGCGCTGTTATCTTCTATCGGCATAAGTCCCTGGCTATCGTTGAATTCTTTTTCGCTGGCTTTCTGATCACGCAGAGAATCTTCACGCTGCCCTTCAGGAGTAAGCTGATCGGGTATATCTACAGAAGGAACCGGCAGTTCCTTGAGGCTTTTCATACCGAAATAATAAAGAAAATCCTGGGTGGTCGAATAAAGTCTCGGTCTGCCAAGAACCGGTTTTTCTCCGGATACATAAATCAATTTTTTTTCAAGCAGGTTCGAAATTACCCCATCACAGCTGACACCACGGATCGCATCGACTTCAGCCCGGGTGATCGGCTGTTTGAAGGCGATGACCGACAGAGTCTCGAGAGCCGGCAGTGAAAGCGAAACCAGCTTTTGCCCGTCAAGCCGCTGAATGAATTGGGATATACGTGCTTTGGTAGCCAGCTGCACCCCATTCTCGAGAATCGCTATCTGCAGGCCGCTCTTCGCGTCTTCTTCGTAGGCTTTTCTGCGAGTCTGAATCACTTCGGCTGCCAGTTCGGGAGTTATCGTCAGAACCGCCGCGAGTTTTTCAATGCTGATCGGCTTGTTCTGCACCAGCAGCAATCCGTCGAGAGCAGCGCAGAGGAGATCGAAATCAGGCGCAGGCGCGGGTGCCGGTGATTGATTTTCAGCACTTGCGTTCATTTCTTCATTGATGTTTTCCATGATTACTCCTGGGTATCGACGGCTTTGGTTTCAGACGGGTCTTCGAGAATCTCGCCGGCGTTGGTGAATTCCTCGGGTTTTTCAGCAGATTCGTCAGGCAGATCGGCTTGAGCGGCAGGTTTGCCATTGCTGCCCTGCCGCAGCATGATAGGAGCGAAGTTCTCTTTCTGGGCAAAGGCCAGTTCGCCGGTACGTGCCATTTCGAGAACCGCCATAAAGGAAAGCACGGTTTCGTAACGGCTGGCGTCTTTTTTGAGCAGCTTACCGAAAGTGATAGACCCTTTGAATTTCTTGAGAATATCGCGGATTTCGTTGATGCGATCGAGAATGCCAATTTTTTCAAGCACGACCCGATGTATGGGCGGACTGATCCGGCGTCGAACCAGAGCGTGAAAGATATTCAGGAGTTCGATGGCACCGATGTTGATCTCGAGAATTTCTTCAGGCGAGCGCTCTAGATCGGTCGATCTGGTATAAATGCGCGAGGCATGCCGTTCCATTTCGCGCAGTTCGAGAGCCACCAGTTTGAATCGCCGGTATTCAAGCAGCTTTTCGACAAGGCCGGCGCGTGCATCTTCTTCATACATGCTCTCGTCGATGTCTTCATCGCCGCTCAGCATTTCTTCAGGCTTTTCTTTCGGAAGCAGCATCTTCGATTTGATTTCGAGCAGCGTGGCCGCCATTATCAGAAAGCCTGACGCGACTTCCATGTCGAGAATTTCCATCATCTGCAGGTATTCAAGATACTGACCCGCGATGTGGGCGATGGGAATGTCGTAGATGTTGATTTTCTGCTCTTCGATCAGGTGATAGAGAAGATCGAACGGGCCTTCGAAAACCGGAAGTTTTACCTGATAGACACTCATTTAATAGATGAAACCCATGGCCTTTCTGATCTTGTGCATCGTTTCGCCGGCAACCTCATGGGCGCGTTTTTCTCCGGCGGCAAGCACTTCTGCAACAAAACCCGGTTTCTTTTCGTATTCGGCCCTGCGGCAGCGGATCGGCTCGAGCATATTGTTCAGGCGTTCATAAAGAATGTTCTTGCAGTCACGGCAGCCGATACCGGCACTGCGGCAACCGGCGGCTATTTCTTCGAGCCTGTCAGGGGTATAAATCTTGTGATAACCATAAACAGTGCAGACTTCGGGATCACCCGGGTCATTGCGGCGAATACGCTGAGGATCGGTGATCATCTGCTGAATCTTGTCCTTGAGGGAAGCTGGAGTCTCACGCAGTTCGATGCTGTTGTTGTAAGACTTGCTCATTTTGCGTTTATCTATGCCCATGAGAAGAGGAACATTGGAAAGAACTGCTTCAGGCTCGACAAGAATATCTCCGAAATGACCATTGAAGCGCCTGACGATTTCCCGACTGAGTTCAAGGTGCGGCAGCTGGTCACGACCTACCGGCACAGCTTCGGCATTGTAAACGACAATGTCTGATGTCATCAGCACCGGGTACATAAGTTTGCCGAGAGAAACCTTCGAGCGTGCTTCTTCGTCGCGCACGTCGTCTTTGAAGGTCGGGCAGCGTTCGAGCCAGCCAAGCGGCGTGAAGTTCGCCAGAATCGCATTCAGTTCGGCATGTTCATGCATCGACGACTGCCTCATTATTACAGATCTTTCAGGGTCGATACCAACGCTCAGCCAGTCGATGATCATGTCGTCGATAACTTTCGGCAGATCGTCAATCTTGAGCCGGTCGGTGAAAGCATGCCAGACTGCCGCAAAATAAAAACATTCATAGCGGTCCTGAAGGGCAACCCAGTTTTTGAGAGTGCCTTCGAGGTGTCCAAGGTGCAGAGAACCGGTGGTTCTCATGCCGCTGACCAGTCTTTTCTTCGTCATATTGTTTCTCCTGTTGCGTCTGTCTGCTACGATTCAGTATTCTGTTGCCTTCAGCGCTTCTTCTGCCGCCTGGAGCGTTTCGGAATCCGGGTGGATCAACCTGACACGCTCCCAGCATTCTCTTGCCTTTTCGGTCTTCTTCAGCTTGAAATAACCCACCCCGAGATTGAACTGGGCTTCAGCATAATCAGGGTCGATTGTTACCGCTTTTTCCCAGTGTTCAACGGCTCTTTCGAGCTCATTCTTCTTGTCAAAAAGATTACCCATGGTGAACCAGGCATTCTGATCATCGATGCCGGCTTCCAGAAGAGGCTTCAGCAGCTGTTCACTTTCGGCCAGGCGGTTTTCATAATAATAAGCCCTGGCCAGCAGCAACTTCTGCGCATTTTCCAGACGACCGGTAGCGGCAAAAGGCTCGAGTACGGCGATAGCAAGCGGATAAAAGCCCAGCCCGACCGCCATTCTGGCAACGGAAAAAGCCTCCTGCTGGGTGGCAATACTGGCTGGATTGATTCTCTGCAGATAGACGGCGGCCTGGTCGCGATTACCATTTACGTCTTCGATTGAGGCCATCTGCATCAACAGCCTGGTATTATCGGGGTCACGTTCGCAGGCAGCCCTGACGATCTTTTCGGCCGCAGAGATTCTGCCGGCGTCAAGCAGCGCCTGCCCGGCTTTGACTGCATCATCAGTCGGCAAACTGCCTTCTTCGCCTTTCTGAAAAAGTTTTTCCAGTTCCGGGTCACAGGTGATTTTAACGGCCGAATCTTCAAGCTTGAAAATCAGTGAAGGAGTGACCTTCTGCTCGCTGTCGACTTTAAAATACAGATCGATGCGCGACTGTGTCGAAGGAAAAACATTGAAGGGATTTTTTGCGGCCCTGCCTTCCTGGTCGGCTGTTGCCGGAAAGCTGTTGTATAGTTCGAGGGAAAAGTCTTTCAGCGGATCGATACTGAAAGTGCGCACACCGGTATTAACCATCGTCAGGTTGATATAGACTTCATCCTGGCGCGATTGCCCACCGAGACCGCTCTGAAAAGGCCGGCGGATGTATTCATTTACAGTCAGCACAAAACCCGATGGATGCAGAACGTCTTCACCCATGAAGAAAACACCCACTGGCATTTCACCGCGGGCTGCGCTGCCGAAAAGGATCAGCAGGACAAGCAGAAGTCGTTTGAGCTGGCGCATAATTGCGCTATTCTAACATACAGACGTGTACAAATTAAACAGTCTGCTGCGAAATTTTGCGCTGTCAGTTATGAAACATCAGCAGATAATCATAGGCATCACAGGTGCGGTCAACGGCCTTGTAAGTCAGACGTGAGCTGCTGTAACCAGCCGAAAATGCCTGGCGAATCGGCCCGATGAGTTCCTGCTCATAAACCCTTGGGGGCAGGTCGCGACCCGACCAGGTTACCGCGGCGCTCTCTGCACCGGCAGCCAGTCTGGTCAAAAGCGACCAGTCAGATGGCCTGGCAAAGCTGACCATTAAATGGCGCAGCGCATTACGAATCTCACGGCGCGCCTGCTCCAGATCGGCATAACCATGAAACCAGGCATGAAAAATTGTCTGCAATTCGGTCTCGGAGGTTTCTTCATCTTCAAACAGCAGAGGAAACACAACAAGGGGATTTTTTCCTGCCGCAAGTTCCTCGAGTGCAATGCATGAAATTTCGACGCGCCCGGACCGGCCCCTGACAAAGGCACGATGCTGATTCAGAACATATGCCATGATCTGGTCGGGCAGATAATGAACCTTCGTGCCTGATTTCTGATTTGCCAGCCAGCAGGAAAGAACCTGATAAACCGCCGCCCAGAAAATCTCACGCTGGTTTTCCTCTTCGATTTCATAAGCCGCTTCGCGCCAGTAAAACAGGTAATCAAGCTGCTGACTGCTGAAAAACCGGTCTTTCCAATTTTTGAAAGGATTGAGTTCGAGCTCGAGCGGCTTTTTGATCACCTGATTGAATTTATTAAAATTTCTCTCGTTGAATCCTCCGTCACGACAGGCAATCCAGGCACGTGCCAGCATTGCCTGGCTATCGATGGGAGAATTCAGATAAAGTGTGATTTCTTTGCGGCTCAGCCAGCTCATGGCCGAAAACCGGTGAAAATATGGAAAAAAGATGGAGTCAACACCGGCAAATTCTGCCGCTGATTCGAGCAGCCATGACGATTGCAGTCTCAGCATCAGAGTTTCCTGACCTGACTGTCGGCAGAAACCTTCAGCCAGAGGCTTACCATATCAGGATCGAATTGCAGACCGGCCTGTCTTTCTATTTCCAGGTCGATATCTTTCATGTCGGCGAACTGCCGGCTTCGATACGGTCGGGCATGTCGCATTGCCGAGATCGCGTCGGCCAGAGCAAGAATTCTGGCCGACCTGGGAATCTCTTCACCCTTGAGATTATCAGGGTAGCCCAGGCCATCCCAGCGCTCATGATGCCATCGAATAATGGCAGGAACTTCATCAGGTGTATCGCCGCGGTTTTTCAGATGCAGTTCGCCAAGAACGGGGTGAGTACGCATCAGAAAAATCTGCTCGTCATCCAGGCGTTCACAATTTCTCAGAATGTCACGCGGCAGAAGCATTTCCCCGATGTCATGCAGCATGGCTGCAGCTTTCAGGCTCTGAATCTGCTCGCTATCAAAACCGGCAGCAGCGGCAATCTTTTCAGCCGTATCGGCAACTTCAGCTGAATGAGCGATATCGTAACCCTCGATCCGGTCGACTATTGAAGCCACTCCGGCTACCAGCTGAACATAGCGCCCTTCGACCGGCCCGGTTCTCTCGCGCAGCTCAAAATACCTGTAGGCAAGCCAGGTAATCATGATGATCAGGGCGGCGTTGAAAATACTTATCAGCATGCCTCAAAACCCGAAATTGGCACCGACAATGTAGCGATGCCGGTCATAAACCCGACTGGGGGTATAGAGGCCGAAATCAAGGCTCAAGGCTTCGTCAAAAGCATGACGCAGCCCGATTACGAAGTCATTGCCGGCATAATCGATCGTCAATTTCGTATCGACATCAAGATTAAGATTGGCGCCGAGAATGAAAAAAACCGGGTCTACTTCAGCATTGTTCTGACTGTAACGCCCAAAAGCCGCCTTTTTTTCATCCGGATTCATCGCAATATTGGTTCCAACACCGAGAACGACCCTGTTGCCGGGCATCCCGGAAAGAAGCATGACCGAATCCTGAAACCCTTCGTTTGGATCAAGAATAGCGGCGACCGCCATGTTTTCACGAACTTTGTATTTGCCGGCAAACATAGGCTCGGTCTGTTCCGATTTGCCACGAATCGCAAAACGTTTGAGAATCGCCACTTCTGAATCATCAGAGAATGCGAACACTCCCTTGAAGGTAGCCTCGTTGAATTCGGTCTCACCAATCATATGCACAGCGGCACGGGCACCGCCCGGAGGCAGCACCTCGAGACCCGGCACGATCATCGTGCCGCTGAGGCCGTGTACCGTCGCGTTGGCCAGAGCCGGGTTGCTACCGGCTCCAAGCAGAAACAGGAGGCACAGGGTGAGTATCGCTCCTGCAGCAGAACTGTCAGTAGCCCTCGATCTCGTCGAGTTTCTGTCTGATGTTATCGGCTTCACTATGACTGGGAAATTTTCTGAGGAATTCCTCATAGGATGCTCGAGCCTTGTCATAGTCTTTTAGTTCCTTTTCGTAGAGTTCGCCTTTGCGCAGGAAGGCATCTGCAGATACATCGGCATCAGGGAACTTTTCGGTTACCGAATTATAATAATCCAGGGCCTTTTCGATATTTTCAGTACTCTTGCGGTATCTGACCTTGCCATCGATGACCTGGGTCTTCATCGAATCCATATCCTGTTCATAGATACGGCCAAGGCGGTAGACGAGGTCTTCGGTTCCCTGGGCATCAGGGTAGCGCTGCATCATTTCTTCGAGCGCTTTGGCAGCACCTTCGTAATCCTTTTCCTTTTCATCGAGCATGGTAATAAGCTTGCGATAGCCGGCAACGGCATCCTCAGCATCTGCGCTACCCTGAATAGCCTTTTTGTAGGCTGCGGCCGCATCTTTGAAATTACCGGCTTCGGCCTGCATATCGCCCAGATCCATATTTGCTTTGACTTCCTGGCTGCTGTCGGCGTCGGCAGCGATATTTGTCTGAACGGAAATTGCACCTTCCTGTGCGCCTGTACCAATCGCCAGTTTTTTCATTTTTTCCTGGGCAGCCTGAACATAGGTACTGTAGCCAAAATCGGTGACGATCTTCTTGTAGTTTGTTGCAGCCTGCTCATACATCCCCATCGCTTCCTGGCAGGTGGCAAGGTTATAATATACTTTGTCTATAGCCAGAAACGCCGGGTGTTCTTCGATAATTTTATTGTAGATCTCCGCTGCCATGACATAATTCTTGATTCTCTCTTCATAGATTCGACCAAGATCATACATGGTTTTTGGCAATTCGGGGCCAGTGACCCCGCCTGAAGTAATGCCATTGTTGAGCATGTCGGCCGCTTCACTGAAATGTGCCAGGGAATTGCTGAGCTCAGCTTCAGCCTGCTTGATTCTGACTTTACCGATTTCGACCATGGCAGGCGAATGAAATTTCCCGTTTCCAAGCAGGGTTTTAAGCTCTTCAACAGCCTGTTCGAAAGTGCCCTGCGCCAGATGCTGCATGGCTTTCTGATATTCAGG
Source organism: uncultured bacterium (assembly GCA_964474705.1). Taxonomy (GTDB): domain Bacteria; phylum Muiribacteriota; class Ozemobacteria; order Ozemobacterales; family Ozemobacteraceae; genus Rifleibacterium. The sequence goes on along the minus strand of CAYYUI010000058.1, from coordinate 347 downwards.
TGTCGATTGCACCGGCTGGGCACCAGATACACCCGACATAAAAAAGAACGCCACTGCCAAAACCAGTTTTACATAAGGTTGCATTTTTTCACCCGATTTTTTTCAAGATTTATTGTTTGACATTCAATGGCATGATAACATAACTGCGAAATCATGTTGAGTGAGACGGCAAAATTTCATGTTAAAAAACCTGTTAAACATCGATTCTGTTCCTGCCGATATTAATACCACGGGGATTAGTGGAACGTGTAGCAGCACGGAGATGGAGTTCAAGCTCCTGACTCTCGATCAGGTCTACCCGAACCCGAATCAGCCCCGTAAGATCTTTGATAAACAGGCATTGGAAG
>CAYYUI010000057.1:0-34617 GCA_964474705.1 uncultured bacterium | reverse complement strand
AAAAATCCAATTTTCAGATTTTTCGGGACGTTCAACAGGCCGAAAACTCCAAAACCCGTTCCTCAAAAAATAGCAACGCTATTTTTCGGACAAAATTTGAGGTTTTATTTTCTTACATGTCGCGGTAAAATGAAGCGATCGCCAAATTCTAAATCCGGTCCTGATGCACTACGTTAAACAAGACACAATCAGGCATCTTTCTGGAGGCTGTAATGAAAACTTTTTTCAAACCGTTTGCGCTCGTTCTTTTTTTAGCGCTGCTCGCCGTCTGCCCCGGGTTCTCTCAGACGCTCAATGGCTCATGGCTGAAGGTTGAAGAAGCCAAGGCACAGGGGTTGCCGCAAACAGCAATCGAGCTTCTTGTGCCAATTTACGAGCAGGCAATAAAGGAAGGCAACATGACTGACGCCGTTAAGGCTTTATGCGAAAAGATCGTCCAGGAAGGAACCATCCAGGGGAATCAGCCCCAGGAAAAAATTGTCAGACTGGAACAGGAAATCGAGAAGGCCGACGCGAGTATCAAACCGTTGTTGAAAATCATTCTGGCCAAGTGGTACTGGCACTTTTACAATCGTAACAGCTACAGGTTTCTAAACCGGTCGCGCACCGAAGGCCTGAACGACAAAGACTTCACCACCTGGGATCTCCCCAAACTCTTCGGGCATATCGGCAATCTCTACGAAAATGTTCTTACTGAAGAAGAAAAACTGCGCAAAATTCCGATTTCGACTCTCGACGGTTTCCTCGAACCCGGTAATCAGCCGAAGGAACTGCGTGCAACTCTCTTCGACTTCTTCGCCCATGAAGCTCTCGATTTCTACATAGCCGATGCCCAGAGTGCCGCGAAGCCTGTTAGAGCCTTTGAGCTCGAAGCTGATTCGCCGGCCCTCGGCGACCGCGATGCTTTCATGAAATGGGTCCCTGACACTCTAGATAAGGATTCATGCAATCTCCGGGCGGTCAAAGTCCTGCAGCGCCTGATCAAAGCTGCAATGGAATCTGACAATCGCGATGCTCTGCTTGATAATGATCTGATCAGGCTTGCATGGGCACGTCGCGTCGCGGTCGGTGACAATTTAAGCGAAAAATATATTGCCGAGCTCGAAAAATTTGCCCAGGCCAACAAAGATCATCCGTATGCCGCTACTGCTATCGGCTACATAGCTCAGGAATACCTCGATCAGGGCCAGATGGTCAAAGCTCTTGAATATGCAGAAAAAGGCGTAAACAGCTGGCCGAACACTCATGGTGAAAGCATCTGCCGCAGCGTAATGGCGACGGTTCTTACTCGTGAAATTAACATAGAAACCGAGCGCATCATGCTGCCCGAAGCAGCCAAAGTCCGAGTTTCCTTCAGAAACCTCGAAAAGGTTTATTTCCGACTTATCGAACGCAGCAGCGACGATTTGTTCAATTCCGAGAATTATTCCCCCGACAACATCAACTGGGATCGCTACGAAAAAATTCTTGCCGGCACCGTGGTCGAATCATGGAACGCCAACCTCGAACCCGGCAAAGAGTATGCCCGCAACGAAACCTTTGTCGATATGCCACCGACCAAGCCTGGCCTATATTATCTGGCAGCCAGCGTGCGCGAAGATTTTGACCGAAGCAACAACTGTCTGCAGCTGGCTCCGGTTATCGTCGGCAAACTTGGCATGGCGGTACGAAAACGTGCAGCTAAAACTGAAGTCTTCATAGTCAACAATGTATCGGGTGAACCAATGGAAGATGTGCGGGTCAAAGCCTACACCCACGAATATCGCAAAGGCTGGCGCCAGGTGATGACGGCCACAACCGACAAAAACGGCATTGCGAAATTCGATCCTCAGAGCAACAGTGGGTTCTTCATTGCCGAGCACAAAGGCCACACCGTATACCGCACCGCCGATTTCTACGCCTATGGATCTGAGGGCTTCAACAGCGGCAGTAACGTCTATTTCTTTACCGATCGTGCTATTTACAGGCCTGGCCAGACAATATATGTCAAAGGTATTGCAGCCAGTTTCGATACCCGCACCAACACTTACAAAACAATCGACAATGCTCAAGTAACCATCACTTTTAACGATCCAAACGGCCAGGAAGTAAAAAAAGAAAACCTGAAAACCAACGAATTTGGTTCATTTTCGACTACCTTCATTGCTCCGGCTGACCGTCTGACCGGCTCATACAACATTTACAGTCAGACCTATGGCGGGGCTGCCCAGATTCAGATAGAAGAGTATAAACGCCCCAAATTCAAAGTCGAAATTGATACTCCGACCCAGAGTTTTCAGCTCGATCAGCTCGTTCAGTTGACCGGCAAGGCGCTCGCCTATACTGGTGCAAAGATTGACAATGCTCAGGTAAAATATCGCGTGGTTCGCGAAGTGCGTTACCCACCATGGTGCTGGTGGTATTTCAACGTTGGCAATTCTCAGGAAATAGCCCACGGCACAACAACAACCGACACTAACGGCGAGTTCTCAATCAAATTCACCGCAAAACCCGACCGAACCGTGCCACGCGACAGCGAACCGGTTTTTCAGTATACGGTCAGCGCAGATGTAGTTGACGGCACCGGTGAAACACGTTCAGCAAACAGAATTGTCCAGGTTGGCTACACGGCCATGGCTCTCGGTCTGAGCGCCCCTGATGTAAGCGAAGCCGATAAGCCATTCAAGGTGAATCTGACGACGACAACCCTCGATGGCAAAGGAATCGCCGGAGCCGGCAGCTTTCTGGTTTATGCCCTGAAACAACCAGAAAGAGCCCATCGCAAAAACTATTTCTCAGGAACTCTGGCCGCAAAAAGTGACAAGTCAGATATCCGCACCTGGGAAGAAGACAAGGTGGTTTTCGAGCAAAGTTTCAATACTTCGATCGAAGGCCTGTTCAACTGTGAAGTCAAACTGCCGGAAGGCGCTTACCGGATCAAAGCTGAAACCCGCGATCGTTACAACAACCAGGTCAAAGCGGTGGCAAACCTTATCGTTACCGATTACCAGAGTGACAAGTTCCCGATCAGAATTCCATTTTTCTTCAAGGTCACCAGCGGCAACCTGCAACCCGGCGACAACTTCAATGCTTTCTGGGCAACTGGTTACGGACAGGGGCCGGCTTATATCGAAATTGAACACCGCCAGAAAATAGTCCAGGCTTTCTGGACCAGCCCGGAAGCAGGCAAGGTTCAGATCAGTCTGCCAATAACCGACGAACACCGTGGCGGCTTCAACATCAGAATTATGCAGATCAAAGAAAACCGCGAATACTTTCATGCTCAATATATTCCGGTCGCCTGGGCAAACAAAGATCTCAAACTCAAATTTTCGCATATGACTTCAAAGATGCAGCCGGCACAGAAAGACACCTGGAAAGTGGAAATTTCCGGCCAGGAAGCCGAAAAAGGTGCCATTGAAATGGTAGCTGCCATGTATGACGCCAGCCTCGACGCTTTCGCCGCGCAAAACTGGCCGAGCGCATTCCCGGTTTTCTATTACGATGCAAGTTACGTAAATGTAAGTTTCGCCAATCAGCTGACCGGGCTTTATGTCTGGGTAAACGACCTGAATCATCACCCGGGCATCAATTACCGCTCTTACCCGCAGTTGCCAAATAATATCCAGCAGGATTTCTTCGGTTACTTCATGCAGCATCGCTCGAAGGGCATGCGAATGTCGGCAATGCCAATGGCAGCACCAATGATGTCGGCAGCCGCTCCTATGGATGCAGACGGAATCTCAAAAGAAAAGAGCATGAAGAGCGAAAGCTTCGCAGACGAAGAAGGTGGAGCAGTTCCTTCTCCGCAGGCTGTTGCAGAGCCTGAAATGAAAAATGGCAGTGGCGCCGATCTTGCCCCTGCCGCCCCCACCGCCCCGGAAGTAAATCTCGACAAAGTTTCTGCCCGTGCCAATCTTAACGAAACCGCATTTTTCTATCCAAATCTGACCATGGGAGAAGACGGAACCGTTGCCATCGAATTTACCATGCCCGAGGCTCTGACAACCTGGAAATTCCTGGGCTTTGCCCATGGCCGGAATTTGCAGTCAGGCAGTCTGACAGGCGAGACCATAACCCAGAAAGATCTGATGGTTCAGCCGAATCCACCGAGATTTCTGCGTGAGGGTGACAAACTCAGGTTTACCGCAAAGGTAACCAACATGTCTGAACAGGAACAAAAGGGCAAGTTGCGCCTGAGCATGATCGATCCGGTAAATGATGCCAATCGCAATGGCGAATTCAAGCTGGAAAAGGATACTCTCGAGTTTTCTGTTCCGGCGGGTGAATCACGTTCATTCGGCTGGGAACTCAATGTTCCAGAAACCCCCGGCATCGTGAAATACAAAGTGGTTGGGGCAACAGAATCACTGTCTGATGGCGAAGAGGGAATGATATCGATTCTTTCACGGCGCATCTTTGTGACCGAATCTCTGCCGTTGCCAATCAGAGGCCCTGAAAACAAAAAATTCACTTTCAAGAAACTGGTTGAATCGAAACAGTCAACTACCCTCAAACACGAGGGATTGACGGTCGAAGTAACTTCCAATCCGGCATGGTATGCAGTTCAAGCGTTGCCATACCTCATGGAATTCCCACACGAATGTTCTGAACAGACCTTCAACCGCATCTATGCCAATCATCTGGCATCGTTCATCGCTAATTCAGACCCGAAAATCAAAAAGGTCTTCGAAACCTGGAAAGCAGATGAAGCCAATGGCGGCAAAGCTCTCTATTCTAATCTTGAGAAAAATGAGCATCTCAAGTCGGTAACTCTTCTCGAAACTCCATGGGTTCTCGATGCAAAAAGTGAAAACGAACAGAAACATAAAATCGGCGTTCTCTTTGACACCAATCGCCTCGATCATGAAATGACGAGCGCAATGAAGAAGCTTGGTGAAATGCAGCTTTCTGATGGTGGTTTCCCCTGGTTCCCCGGTGGTTACCCGAATTCGTTCATCACTCTCTATATCATGAGCGGTTTCGGGCGCATGCGTCACCTGGGTGTCGACATCGACGTCAACATGGCTCTGCGGTCACTTGAATATCTCGACGCCTGGATCGACCGCGAATATCGTGAGATCATCAGGCATCCTGGTTACGAAAAACGCACCAATATCAACCCGACCTATGCGCTTTTCCTCTATGGTCGCAGTTTCTTTCTCAAAGAGAGACCAATACCAGAAAGCAGCAAAACTGCCATCGACTTTTTCCTCAACGAAGCCCGCAATAAATGGCTCGATGTCGGCTCAAGACTCGCGCAGGGTCATATTGCCCTGGCATTGCAGCGTTTTGGCGACAAGGATGTTCCGGCCGCTATCGTTAAAAGCGTTAAGGAACGCAGTGTTACCGATGAGGAACTCGGGCGCTTCTGGCGCGAGAATGAAATTTCATTCTGGTGGTACCGCGCCGAAATCGAAACTCAGGCAGTCATGATCGAACTGTTCACCGAAGTCGCCAAAGACGATGTCGCAGTCGAAGAATGCAAAGTCTGGCTGCTGAAGCAGAAGCAGACCCAGAACTGGAAAACCACGAAGGCAACCGCTGATGCCGTTTATGCTCTGCTGCTGCGTGGGGCTAACCTTCTGGCTTCAGATAAGCTGGTTAAAGTAATTCTCGGAGGCAACGAGGTCAAGCCCGAGAAGGTTGAAGCCGGAACCGGTTATTATCAGAAAATTTACGCCGGATCTGAAGTCAAACCTGAAATGGGTAACATCGAAATGGCCAAAGAAGACCAGGGCGTCGCCTGGGGTGCGGTTCACTGGCAGTATCTCGAAGACATGAGCAAAATAACACCGCATGAAACCAATCTGAAGCTCAAGAAGACTCTTTTTGTCAAGCGTGATACCGATGCCGGCCCGACCATCAAGCCGGTTGAGGGAGCTCTCAAGGTCGGCGACCTTCTGGTAGTTCGCATCGAACTGCGTGTCGACCGCGACATGGAATTCATTCACATGAAAGACCAGCGCGGCAGCGGCATGGAGCCTACCAACGTCATTTCGCAGTACAAATATCAGGATGGTCTGGCCTACTATGAGGCCACCAAGGACACGGCAACCCACTTCTACATCGACTACCTGCCCAAAGGCACCTATGTATTCGAATACGAGCTGCGCGTGCAGCATGCCGGCAACTATCAGACCGGCATGGCCGAGATTCAGTGCATGTATGCTCCTGAATTCAACAGCCATTCTGAAAGCTTTGTAATGCAGGTAGAAGAAAAATAAGTCCGGCCCCACCTGGGTAAATTGTGCAAAATCCGGCAACCCTCTCGGGTCGCCGGATTTTTTATCCGCGCAAAATGGCCTTAAAAACCTACCTGGTTTTGTCTGCTTTGATAAAGTAACTATTGCCGACCGTTTCGGAGGCAAAAGGCGGTTCCATTTTCGCATCAGCTGATTCAGCTGTGCGGGCAGTCAGAACGAATACCCGCGCGAGTCCTTCGGCTTTGTCTTCCGGTTTCTGAACGATCAGAAGCAACGGCAGGCCATACATAACCGGTTTTCCGTTTATATCGGTCTTTTGCACCGACCATTCGCCGGAAACGACAACGCCAAGAATCTCATAATGACTCTTTTCATCCTTGCCCCATGTCGCTTTGAAATACTCAAGTGCCGCATCACGGTCAGCGGTTTTGCCTTTACCTTCCGGCATAGTTCTCCCGGAAATTTTATCGGCAAACCTGGCCTTGTCAGCTGCCAGAAGTTTTTCAAGGTTGTGAACCCCAGCTTCATTGGGGGTGTATTTCTGCCGCAGAGCTTCAAGTCTGGTGATTTCGGCATGAGAAGCCAGACGATAGAAATCATGTGAATCTTCGAGCCCGGCAAGCCCGCTTTCACAGGCAGTCTTAATCCTGGCAGCCAGAGCTTTCGGCGCTTCATCCATTTGCTGTAAAGATTTTTTCAGGGTTTCCCAGATATGACCATGCACAGAATCGCCAGTTTTGGCATCGATCTTTTCGCGGGTCGAACCATATTTTTCTTCAAAAGCGGTCATGAGAGACAACAGCTCAGGTTTTCGCGATTTGAAAGCTTCAAGCAGATTAAAAGCCTTTTCGATGCTATCGTTGGAATTGTCATTTACGAGGGTATGAACCGGGGTGAAATATTCTCGATCATTTTCGGAAAAAGCCTTTTGCAGGGCTTCAGAGGCACTTCCGGCCGCTGCCTTTTCGCTTGCCAGATTGCTTATTGCATTTCTGGTAAAACTGATTTCCTGGTCAACAGCGTTCAGGGTCTGCAGGACACGACCTTTCAGGCCGGCAACATCAGGGTGTTCCAGGACTTTTTCTTCGCCGGCAACCGTCAGAACGTTCTGCTGCAAAGAATTCAGCTGAATCAGTTTCTGCTGAATTTCGCCAATTATGGAATCGACTCTTTCCGGGTCATGACCATCTCTAAGTCTCTTAAGACGATCTTTTTCAAAAGTTTCCAGAGATTTGAAGATTCGCTCGACCTCACGCATTGCCTGAGCTGTTTTGCGTGGTAAAGGAACTTGAGCGACCGGGGCCGGCTTGCCGTCATTTCCTGAAGTCGGCATACCAGGTACTTTAGGCTGTGTTAATTCAACCTGGCCTTTATTTTTGCGAACATCCAGCTCTTTTCGCTGTTTTGCAAGCTTCTGTTCGAGAGATTTGACCACAGCATGCGAAGGAGCAGCCATTTTAAGGCTCTCAATTGTTTCAGCGGCCTTCAGCAGACAGGTGTCAGCCTCGTTGAATTTTCCGGAAAAAAACAGATTCTGAGCGTTGCGCAGTTCGGCAATCGCATCCCTTTCGAGAACCTTTGCCTCCTGAGCTCCTGCAATGACAGGCAGGGCTAGAAAGCAAAAGGAGAAAACGACAAAAAAGAAACGATGCAAATTTGTATGCACGGGCAAATTTTGACCGATAAGAATTCCTTGGCATACGTAAATTTTCGTTTGGTGTCGTGACCCCGGGAAGACCGGCTGACAAAGCTGAATGCCATGCTGCACAAACGCGGCAACAGCGACAATTCTGACGAGTAAATTTTGTTTTTTTATTTGCGTCTTGCACATCGGGGCACCATATTGTATAAATTAACAGGCGAAGCTGTGCCCTGAAAAATTTTTAAAATGCTTCCCTGAGCAGAATGCACCAGTTATCAATAAGAATGAAGTGGGTGGTGTGCGTACGTTTTATTGCGATATTGTTACTATTTGTGGGCATTACGGGCGTAGGGCACCCACAGCAACTATCCCCGGGAAGTGCACGCGTAAACCTTGACGACTCGACCCGCATAGACCGTATCGAGCGGCAATCAACGCCATTTCCAATTCCGGCGATCAGCATTCAGATAGACCCATCGCGCGAGCGAAGCCAGTTGGGCACCGGCCTGCAGATTCTTATCCTTCTGACCATTCTGAGTCTGGCTCCATCTATCCTGATCATGCTTACAAGCTTCCCGCGCACGCTTATTGTTTTAAGTTTTGTGCGAAGAGCACTGGGCACACAACAGGAACCAAGCAACCAGATCCTCATCGGTCTAGCCCTTTTCATCACCTTTTTCACGATGTCGCCGGTAATCGATCAGATTTACCAGAAAAGCTTCAAACCTTATATCGATCGCGATATTAACTATGAAGAAGCTTACAATCAGGCAATTACGCCGATACGCGACTTTATGTTCAAGCACACGCGAAAAACAGATCTGGCTCTTTTTGCTGGTATGGAAAACGGATCTAAACCGCAGACTCGCGACGATCTAAGCACTCTTAGCCTGATTCCGGCGTTTATAACCAGTGAATTGCGAACCGCATTTCAGATGGGCGTGGTAATTTATCTGCCCTTTCTGGTAATCGACATGATCGTGGCCAGCATTCTCATGTCAATGGGTATGATGATGCTGCCACCGGCAATGATTTCACTGCCATTCAAAATTCTTCTTTTTGTAATGGTTGACGGCTGGAATCTGGTCATCAAATCAATTGTTCTAAGTTTTGGCGGTAACGCATGACCGAATTTGATCTGCTGAAACTTTTTGAACAGACTTTTTTAATGCCTGGGGAGATTTTATTGCGTATCTATTTTGTCTTGTGGGATTCCATAATTTTATTCTTGCATTGCTGGCAAATGTTTTGGTTAAAAGCTTTGAAGAAACCAAGACCACCTAGAATTAAAGATGTGTATGGACGGCTCATAATCAAGATCATAATAAATGGATTTTCTAAATAAAATTTTTGTGCAATCTCGTTTGGGAGACCGATCAACCACCCGAGACAGGTGCCCAAAACTGCATAGATTATGCATAGTAGTAATGAGATATCAATTTTAGAGCCACATTGTTGGCATGACCTTTTTAGCATTTGTTGCCTCTTACTTGAGTTGAATCTTTTCAAACTAAGGGTTTTAAAATTTGAAAAATATGCAGCAAACCTTGAGGACTGCGATAACCTAGGACTATTTTTCGTTACTCTATTCCTTCGGCAAGTCGGTTGGTGGTTTGGCATCCACGTATGGCGTGGTTTTGCGCAGATGTTCCAATAATGCCTTATTGCGTTGTTTAATATGCTTTATAAGTGCTACTATCGCTGCTAACAATAATAGAACTATGAAAATATATTTCATTTTTCACCTTTCATGCTAAGGCCAGAGGCTTTCTGCCCCAAAATCGGCGGCATCTTTTGAAAAGATAACCTTTCTTGATAAATGTTTCCTGATTTTTCGATTGCGCAGAATTATCCGAACGATGAGCCAGCAATGACAGCGATCACCAGTGCCCACCCAAGAAATACCACATGCAGCAACCTCTCATTTTGCTTTAAACCCAAGGTGGGTCCTTGGGTTTTTCGGCAAGATCGTTCGGCTCCCCCGCATTTTCAACTCCCATCAGTTTTTTGGAAAATTCCGTCTTTGGAGCCTCGGTTACTTGTTTGGTAAACAGTCCCTTTAAAAGGTTTAGTTTCGCCATGACCGCGAACCCGAATACCAGAATCAGCGTCGCCACAGCAATCTGAAGAACATAACTCTCACTGAAGGTTCTCCCCGACCTTTCGATTGCCTGGCTCGCAACGGCCCCGGCAACCTCGGTTGCATGGCTCGCAACGGCCCCGGCAACCGAAACCGTATGTTGAATAGTTTCACCGGTCAGTTCCATTCCTGCTTCAACTTGATCCGGGTGGGTAAACCCATAAGCCACAAAAGCGGCAATCAGGGTTCCCACAGGATGATCACCGGCCACCTTTGTCGCTCTTTCCAGGTTTTTCCAGACAAATTCAGTGCCGGCTTCACCAAATTTTTCAAGAAACTGGAAAAATTTTTCGGCATCGCTAGTCGGGGCTTTTTCCAGCCTTTTGAGAAGCGCCCCGGTTTTCTGAAAGCCAACATTTGAAAAGCGGGTCATGACCGTGGCGGTTCGCGCCGGAACATTCATGCTAACCAACTGCCGGCACGTCGCGGAATTTTTCTCCAAGAGTTTAAAGCCGTCATCACCATATTTACTCATGACTTTAAGAGCATCATCGCCATGATTCAACAAGACGCGAAAAGCGCCATCGCTTTTTTTGAAGAGGTTCAGCGCGTCATCGCCATATTTGGAAAGCGCTTTTACCCCATCGTCACCATATTTGCTGAAAATGCCGACCGCGTCATCACCGTATTTTTGAAGCACCTTGAGCCCGTCACCCCCATGTTGCCCCACGATTTTCACAGCATCATCGCCGTATTTCGTCATGAGTTTTCCCGCATCATCACCATATTTGGCAGTCAGCTTAGCAAAATCATCACCATATTTTGCGGAAACTTTTAAAAGTGAAGTGCTGGCCCCGGCCAAAAGGACCATTGGAACCAGAGTAAAACCGAAGAATAACAAAACAAATAGGGCTCTTTTTTTCATATTACTGTCCTCCCAGTTCTTTGGAAAAATGTTCTTCCAATTTTTCCCGGATTAATTCGCAAATCCTATGTAAATTTTCACGGATCATTTCGTTTACCGCCCTTTTGATGGAGCTTTTTTGTTCTTCAAGTCGAACGATGAGGTTGTTTTTAATTTCAGTCTCTGATGAATGAGAACCGAAATAAAAAAAGCTAATTGCAAATCCAGCAACACGCCCAATGCCACTCCCAATAACCGCCCCAGGAGGACCCCCGACCCACCCCCCCACGCCTGCACCTATACCGGTTGCCGCGTTAATAATTTTATCACCATAGATGAAGTCCAAACCGATCTCCAAGCCATTGAGGAATAGGTTCATCTGATTCAGACTAAAATATGCAGAACCTGGATTGACTGCGAGGGCCGTTTGTTCCATTTTTTTTAAGTTTGCCTCTTTTTCCTGGAAAAGATCATACTCGGCGAAAGTCTCTTCAAGTTTGGCTTTGAATTTATTTTTGATCGCCTCATTCAGATTTTTTTGCAAAACCGAAAGATCGTCTTCACTGAAAATTTTGTTTTTGAATGAGTCTGCAATTGCTTTTCGGTTTTCAGGGGTGTCCCGGTAATAGCTGCTCGCTTCTTTGGCAAAACCTTCACACCCGACTTTTGCTTTTTGGAAAAAATTTTCGATTTCCGTATCGCTTTGAGCTGATAAAGAAGAATACATTTTTTCGATTTCGCTCACCACCGAATCAACTTTTCTTTTTACCTTCAATTCTTTTAAAAGATTTTTGCTTTCGGGGCTCAGTTCATACGTGGGCGGCATATCAAGAGCATTTAAAGGCACCACGGCCAGCAAAAAAAAGAATATCAACGTTCTCACTCGTTTTTTTCCTCCTCCTTAAGTAACTCTACTGCGGTCTTTTGAAGCAAACGTAACACTAATTCATCTCTGTGTTTTTTTAAGTCATCCCCATTATCGTAACCCCAGGCATTGTACAGGTCTTCCCAAGTTTTGCACCCCTTCCAGTAATTTCCCGGATAGTTGTCGCCGACCTTCTCATCCCCCTTCCCTGGCATTGGGAAAAAGGTTACCAGTGGTGAAACATCCATATTTGAGGTCTTTGTAAGACTTTCCAATGTTTCTTTGAGGCTTAGCGACGGCTTTGGCGTTAGTTCCACCTTAATTTTCTCCGCAGCATTAGCTTTTATCCGGGATAACCCCCAATTATTTTCTCTTTCCAAAAATGTTTCTAAACCAGCAAAGATTTTTTCAGCAGACTTTTCTGAATTACAAAGAAATCCAATGCTTTCTTTGTCACGGGCTTTTAAATCGAAACCTCCAACACTGGCGGCAACTCGTTGCCAGAAAAAATACACGATCACGAACTTAAAGCGCTTTGTCTCAGGCTCTTTAATCTCTACAAGGTCCTCAAGCTTCTTTCTGTTTTCTCTATCAACTTTTTCCAGTAACTCCTCAATCGGAATATCCCTATCTCTGAGCAGGTTAACTATTTCCTGGTAATACTTTGGGGTTTTTGCTTCTTGTGGCAGACTCCAGGCTTTTTTGGGGAGGGGTGAATTTGGCAGAAAAGATTTAAAAGATTCAAAGGAAGAAAAAAGAAAACTCATGCCTATTCCCACGACGGCAAGAATCGCCATGAGACCCAACAGCAAAGATTTTGTTTCACTCATTTTTTTGGTCAGCTCCTGCCTTTTCAAATTTCCTGGATCGACTTGCAGAACAATAGGCTGTAGTTTTGAGAACTCTTGGGCTCCTATCTCCTCAAGCTTCTCGATCAATTCACGCTCAATGGCCGGTAGCGGAGTGCCGTAAAGAGCCTGATCGGAAACCGCCAGGCGGATCTCGTTAAATTTTCTTCTTTCCCCCCTGACAACCGTTTCGCCGTGCTCTCGAAAAATGACGACGCTGCACCATTTGTCGCCAAAAACGAAGCTTTGGGAAATTTTTCCCGGCCCTTCACTTTTTAAATATTGATCGCCGGCATATTGGAGGATTTCACGCGCATCCGCACCGGCAATCGAAGAAAAAACGACCGATCGGTCATCAACAAACGTCGAAATGAAAACGTGGAAAATGGCAGCCATTCGTATTCCTTAATTGTAATCAGCGGGGAATTGGGCTGTGTTGATGGGCTCCTGGGGGGTAATGGTCAAAACCGCCGTGCAATAGCTATTGGTATTAGTCATGAGTGGCAAAGTAATTACGGTTGGGGCGAATGGAAGAACCATCCCTTTCAAATCAACTGAAAACTCTAAGTCCGGGTCCCGCCACAAATCCTTGTCGATAAAGGTTAATTTGGCGGAAAAATCGTCTTTGAGTTTGTAAGAAATTCTTGATAGCGTCAGTGTTTCTGTTTTTTTCGTAGATGGGTAGTCAGTAGGAATTTCATCACCCGTCTTTTTTGTATCACCGAGGCCAATATATGGCTTAACACGATCATAGTCGTCGTCCGTTGCCGGAAACACGAAAACAAGTTCGCAAATAATACCGGTTTTTTCAAAACTATCGTAAATTTTAATAAAATAGTCGCATTTGTCCTTCATTTTCCCGGTAGGTAAGACCTCGCAATATTTTACACAACTCGCCTTGAGAGTTTGGAGGTCATCAAAGGAAAGCCAATCTTTTTTCTCAACGCGGCTCCTATTTTCAAAGGCGTTTTTGACTTTAATTGCAAGTTTTTCAATCACATCCTGATAATATTTTTTGTCGCACTGAGAAAGGCGGTTCTGAAATTCTTCCAGAGAAGAAGGATCTTTCCTTGCCTTGGCGTCCTCTATGTGTTTGTTCAACTCTTCGATCTGTTTTGAAATTGGTAAATTGGCCAGGTTGTTCAAAAATACTTGTTTGTTACCCTGGGCTACCCGTTCAAAAATTTCCGCCCTTCTTTTCAGCAAAAATGATTTCTGATACTCTTCTCGTGCTGATTGCAAAAGGCAATCAACCACTATCAGTTTTTTCGCGTCAAGGGATTCGGCGGTAATAGCCGCTTCAAAATGTTTCTCATCAGCTTCAATAAATAAAGGAGCATACTCCTTCTTGATTTGAGCGAGCTGGGCAACCAATGCTTTGTTATCCAACTGGCCGTTTGCCTGAATGAAAGCCTGGACAGAAGAAACCCAGCTTTGAATGTCGGCAATGTTTTTCACGTTTTGGCGATTTTTTAAAAACGCCTCCCCAGCAAACAAAAAATTGGAGCGATCGTTTATCGGTTTGAGGACGAAAGAAAAAACCAGAACAAAAAAAATACCCACCGCAGTGGCAAACGCGCGCTGGAGGATTTTTTTCCTTCTTTCCGCTTGAAATATTGCTCGCCTGGGTTTGAGTTTTTTTAATTCTTCCTCGATTTCCGCATCGATTTCCGGAAACGGGGCAAAGTCCATCAAGGCCTGAAGTTTGAGAATTTTTTCCGTGATCTCGGGCAGAGTAGAATCCGGTTTTTTGGATAGCAGGAGAAAACTCTGATGCATGAGTTTCTTCATGGAAATTTCCAGAAGTTCCACCAGACCGGAAGGCGCGATCTCTTCAGGCGGCACAAAGGTCTTTTGGCCGTTTTGTTCAACTATTTTAAAACTCCCATAAGAAGAAATAGGAGTGAAACAACAATTACCGGCACCGGCGGCGCCCGTAACAATGGCTTTGATTTGTTTTAAATACTCGGATTTTTCGAGTTCCTCTTCGAGAAGTTTTTGCTGTTCCGCAAAAGCTTCCGTATAGCGCGGATGCTTGTCGAATTTGGTTACCGCGACCACGACAGGGGGAATAAAGCCTTGCCCCTGATATCTCTCCTTTTTCAATTCGGACAACACGACCCCAACCTGGTTTGTGTAATCGATGGGATCCTTCTCTTGCAGGATATCGTAATCGACAATGATGACCAGAACCCCTGCCCGAGAAATCACCCCCATCAATTCGCCGCGTGTTTTTTCAACGATCTGATCTTTGGTTTCCCCACCCTCAAAATGCTCTCCGGCGACATCAGGCATCTCGAACGGTACACGTTCCCCGTTAATATCCGCATAGAGCTGCAATTTTTCCAGATTGTGGATTTCGCTCGGCTTAGGATTCACGCCGCTTTTTATGCGCTTGTAGATGTCGAAAAGATACTCGCGGGTTTTGGAATCGGTCGTATTGATCGAATAATCCAGCCCGGAAGCTGAGCTATGGAAGCCCCCTTGTCCAAGAAGAACGGCAAGGGCAGTGGTTTTTCCCGAAGCGCGGCGGCCAATCATAACCAGCGGTAACGTCAAGTTCATGCGAATCTTTCTCCAATTCTAGTGTTGTTTAATCCTTTAGGGAGCAATGGAGAGCAAAACCCAGGCTAAGCCGAATTTAGGACGAAGGATAAAAATCAACTTTAATTTCCTGATCTTTAATTAAGCGAAGACGCAATAGAACCAATTTTAATTCGGAATTATTTACACGAATATATCTAAAAATATCTATAAAGTTCTTTTCATGATCACCAAGTTCACAATCTTTCATTCTGCCCTGATCATACACTAATAAAATTGCATTATTTACGCAATTGGCAATAGCCTGCTCCGCTAATTGTCCCAACGCATTTTTGAACTCATATTCACCATTTCCTCGAATTACTTTTACTTCCAATACGATATCCTGTCCTTGATAGTCAGGTGTCGAACCTGAATAACCAAACAATCCCCCGTTTTTAGATTTTTTCCCCTTGGGTAACCTCCCACGTGTAATCTGCTGAATATTTACACCACGCGGGGACAAAATTCAACCAGGGTGATCAAAGCAGACCGGGGCAAAACTGTTATATCGGCCACCATTTGGACCAGAAATAAGGTTCTTCATGAAACTCAATATTGATGCCCCTTGTCAGCCTGAGGCAAACTGTGGTCAATCTGTAGGTGTATGCAGTGAATCGAAGCGATCGCGATTTTCCTGGTAGAGAAGCTGCATTTCTTCGTTCTTTTCAATGCTTTCCGGCAGTTCTTTATAGATTTCATCTATACTGAGAATGGCCATCGAAATATTGATGCTGTTGCGCAAATAACCATCGGCAGCGTAAAAACGCACCAGAGGCAATTCACCCGGAATACGAATATCGTTTCCTGAAGAGGCCTTTTTCCAGATCAGGTTTTTCTGGCCTGAAGGCCTGGTTTCAATAACCTCTCCGGTAAAAACCCCGATGAACTTAACCCCGGCCATTTCAGAAAGGCCGGAAAGTGAATCCAGGAAAGACACTTCAAGATCGAGCTCAGGACCGGTAAGTGCCGGCGGAAAATAAACCCAGACGACGGGTCGGCCCTGTAATGATTCAGGCAAACGCTGATCATTGAACTGATATATTGACGCCTGCACTGCTTCCATATTTCCGGGTTCGACAATCCTCGCAGAGTTTTCACTGAAACTGACGATCACAACATTCGAGTGTTCTGATTCACCGGTGCCATTGGCTGCTCTTACGGTATAAGTAGCGGTAGTTCCGGCGGTGATATGCTCAGTCAGAGTTACAGTGTTGATAGTGGCCGGAACGTTCATCACCGCGTAGCTTTGATCGAGATATACCTTGTAATAGGTCGCCCCGTTGGCGACAGACCACTGAAGCGTGCACGAATACGAGGAAACCTGGGCAACTGCCAGAACCGGTGTTGCCGGGATCAGCTGAATGATCAATGGTTCGGAAGTTTCAGATTGTCCGGAAGTGTTGACAGCAGTCATTTTTACACTGACCGTTGTACCGGCCGCCAGCCCGGAAACTTTATATTCGCTTGCATCTGCCGGGGCAGTTGCCACTGTTTCGTCATTGACGAGGATATTGTAACTTATAGCGTTGGGCACCGGCTGCCAGCGAATAGTGAACCAGGTTGCGCCTATCTGGTTATCGACGAAGCTCACCACTGGTCCAACCGGAAGCAGCTGCACCTTAAGAGTATCAGAAAAGCCTGATTCACCGGTATTATTCAAAGTCGTCATCTTTAAAGCGACAGTACTGCCCGGAGTCAGGCCGGTCAGCAATGCTCTGGTTTCCGAAGCGGCAACCTCGAGCATAAACGTGTCTGAACCCTGATAAATTCGATAGGCAGTTGCGGTATTAACAGCCTGCCATGCAAGTCCTACCGATGATGTGCCAATCTGATATGCTATCAGTCCTGAAGGTGCCGATGGTGCCATCTGCACTGAGGTTGCACTCGATACTCCGGCAACGCTGCCGTTGTCGTAGGTAACTACCGCAACCCGGTAGGTTCCACCTGGTTCGAGCCTGGTCAGGGTTTTACTGGTTTCTTTCGTCGAAAAACCATATAAGGCGTTGTTCAGCTGCACCTGATAATGTGTAGACTTGTTGAAACCGGGAAAAAGATTCCATTCAACCTTCAGGGAACTCGAACTGAGGTGGGTGATTTTCGGCTTCTGGTTGAAATACTCATCTCGGCCGGCGTTCAGACCTGCCTCAAGCAGACTGAAAAGGGCCATAACCGCACAGGCAACGAGGCAGGCGCCCCGCAGCAAAGGTTCCTGAAATTTACGAATCATAATTCTCACCAGCTGAAGCAGAAAAATCACTCCTGACTTGAGCAGCAAAACTATCTCTGCCATGAGCCAGAAAATCTATTAAAAATGACGCTGAACACAAGCACTTTCTGCATAACTTGACCAGCTGATACCACCATTATATTTAAACTACGCACTAAAGATTCCCGGCGCATCTACCCGCGTTCATCCGCGGGAATTTTCGGATGACCACTTCTGTCTGAGTATCACTTGATTACCATGCTATTGCATCAGGCGCGAAATTCTGCGATTCTGTAATTGAATCAAAATTCTGGAGGGGAATATGGCTGACTGCTCGAATAAAAACCCTTGCGCCTGCACCTATTCATGTTCAAAGCGGCAAAAATGTTGTGAGTGCGTGGCTTATCACCGAAAGATGCGGCAGATTCCCGGTTGTTTCTTTTCGACGTCCGGTGAGAAGACCTATGACCGCAGCATCGAGGCCTTCATCGCTGACCAGAAAAAGTAACCGGTTTTGCAGCATTATAACTTGTGAGGATTTAATATGGCAGGCAGACCTTTCTGTGCTTCATCGATCGTAATATTTGGCGGAACAGGCGATCTTGCCGGCCGCAAACTGCTTCCGGCTCTTTGCCGTCTCAATCAGGCCGGGCTGCTGATCCGTGATTTTCATGTTTTTGTGACCGGTCGCGCCGACATGACAACTGAAGCGTTTATCGAGAGTTTTGTCTCACGTGAGAACAATCTTTTTAAGCAGGATAAGCGATTTTCAGAAGGTTTTTCCGGCCTGCGCTCCCGCATCAGATATCTGCGGGCCAATCCATCTCTGGCCGGTGAACCTGAAGATTTCAAAAAACGTCTCCAGGCCGAAGAACCGGAAGCCGCCCCCGCCAGACTGTTTTACCTGGCGGTTCCGCCCGCGAGCATGGAAAGCTTTATCAGCCTTGTCAAGCCATTTTCCGCGAACCGAATAGATCAGAACTGCCCTGAGCGCATCCTGGTCGAAAAACCTTTTGGACACAATCTTACCAGTGGCAGAGATCTCAACAATCGTCTTCTCGAATCTTTTTCTGAAGACCAGATTCTCAGAATCGACCATTATCTCGGCAAAGAAGCGGTTCAGAACATATTGTTCATGAGATTCGCCAATCTGTTTTTCGAACCGGTCTGGAATCACCGGTTCATTAATAACGTGCAGATTTCATTCGCGGAAGAAATCGGCATCGGTGGCCGGGCTGGCTACTTCGATCAGACCGGCATTTTACGTGATGTTGTGCAGAACCACCTGCTGCAGGTTCTGACTATGGTGGCGATGGAACCACCCCTTTCCCACCGCCCCGCTGATCTGCACCTGGAAAAAAACAAGGTTTTGAAAGCAATTCGCAAATACCGCGCTGAAGAAGTTGCTGCTGAAACGGTCAGAGCCCAATATCAGGCCGGGATGATCCGCGGCGAACTGGTGAAAGGTTATCTCGATGAAGAAGGAGTCGCAAATGGCTCGACAACCGAGACTTATGCTGCCTGCCGGGTTTTCATCGACAATTGGCGCTGGGGCGGCGTGCCATTTTATCTGCAGGCCGGCAAAAGACTGGAACGCAATATGACCGAAATCGTCGTCAATTTCAAGCCGGTTCCGCATTCGATTTTTGCAGGCATTACCGACAGCATAGAACCGAACCGTCTATACATCAGAATTCAGCCCAACGAGGGCATAACTCTGCAGCTCAACTCAAAACCGCCTGGAATGGAGATGCAGGTTACCGATGTCGGCCTGAAATTTTCGTATGAAGCTGAATTCGGGGAATACCGCCCTGATGCATACGAAAGACTGCTGCTCGATTCGCTGCAGGGCAGTTCTGCCCTGTTTCTCAGTAACAGCGAAATTGAGGAATCATGGAAATTTATCGACCCGATAATCGAGAGCTGGAACAGCAACGGTCAGACGATGCATACCTATCAGGCCGGCACGCACGGTCCGACAGAAGCATGTCGTCTGCTCGAAAAACATGGGCACAGGTGGCGCCCCTCGGAGGGTAAATGCTGCATCTGAAGCACGACTTCATTCTTGTCGACGCAGAGCAGAATTACGCGCAAATTGCCGCGGAAAACCTCGCCGCAGCAATAGACAGGAACCGAAGCCAGCCCTTTCTGGTCAGCCTTTCGGGTGGCACCACACCTTTTCCGGTATATCGCAGTCTGGCACCACTTCTGGCAGGCAAGGGCAATGCCGCAAATTGTTACTGGATGCAGACAGATGAGCGACTGGTTTCGCCACACCACGAGCGCAGCAATCAGCGCGGCATCAAGGAAAGCCTTATGGCAGCCGGACTTTTGCCGCCGTCCAGCTTTTTTCCGGTTCTGGTTGCTGAACCGCCGGCTGAACCTGATGAAGCTGATTATCAGCGATTATGCGCTGATTACCATGACCGCCTGCTGCGGCTGCCTGAACCAATCAGGCCCCCTGCCCCGATCGACCTGCTCGTCCTCGGCATCGGAACCGATGGTCATACCGCTTCACTTTTTCCCGGCACAGACTGGCAGACTCGGCGCAGCGCCAGTGGTTTTGCAGTTTTCAGAACCATTGATCAACCAGAACCCAGGTTCAGTCTGACCCTCGACCGAATTCTTCAAGCCCGGCAGATAGTCGTTCTCGTCAGCGGGCAGAGCAAGAACCAGATTATGCAGAAGCTGCTCTTCGACCCCGGCTTCATCTGCCCGGCAGGCTACTTAGCCTCGCAACGCCGGCTGACCTGGGTCATCGACAGTGCGGCGGCGGGGGAAAACCTTTCGGAACAAATCAGAAAGACCAGGGGGCGTTCATGAACATCATAACCGAAGATTGCCTGCCCGCAGCGCTTTCCAGAGACGATATCATCTTTCTCGATGAGCATCTGGCGGTGATAAACAAGCCGGCGGGTTTGCTGGTACATCCAAGCTACATCGACAGCGATGAAACAGCGACTGCCATGAAACAGCTGCGTGATCTGCTCGGCCGCTGGGTCTACCCGGTTCATCGACTCGACAAACCGACATCCGGAATTCTGGTCTTCGCTCTTTCACCCGACTCTGCCAGATTGCTTACCGTAGCCTTTTCCGGCCGCGAGGTCGTCAAGACCTACTGGGCAATGGTCAGGGGCTGGGCGCCAGAGCATGAGATCATCGATTACCCGCTGAAAGACCTCTGGGACAAAATAACCGATCCTGATCGCCGCAAAGAAAGTCCTGCAAGAGAAGCGATTACTGAGTACAAACGTCTCTCAATCTGCGAAGTGCCGGTTGCGGTTCGCCCCCACCCTTCTTCGCGTTACTCTTTGCTGCAGATCACCCCGCATACAGGTCGCAACCGCCAGATACGCCGACACATGAAGCACATATTTCACCCTGTTATCGGCGACCATCAGCATGGAGACGGCTATCACAACCGCATGCTTGTTGAATTTGCCGGCTGCCGGCGTCTGATGCTGCATGCGGGAAAAATCAGCTTCAGACACCCGGTTACGCAGCAACCTGTCTTTCTGACAGCCTGCGCTGGTGAAGATTTCTGTTCTGTATTGCGCAAAGTCGGTCTTGATTTCAGCGCCATGACCTCGCAGGGGTTGTGAGCATCATTGAATGCCGATCATTACCCCAAGCAAAACCAGCAGCAGACCGAGAATGCCATAGAATACCCTGGCCCCGTCGCGACCGAAAATATTGACAAAAAATCTGGCTTTATGGTTTTCCATAAACCAGTCGAAGTCTTTGTAAGCGCAGAACATCGCAAACAAACCGGCAAGAACGCCAAACAGGCCTTTAAACATTGAATCGTTCATGGTTATTCTCCGAATACACAGCTTAAAGCATTTTTTCATCTGCTTCAACCAGAAATCTCTTTTTATGTTCAGGTGGTGATAAATCGCGGTATAATCAAGAAAAACCCGGCAGGAGAATAAGAGAATGATAATTCCATGGGTCTATTTTCTTAAAGAGGAAGAGCAGCTGGTTCTGGAAGGCTTCACAAAAAAGTGGGTGGTTAACGGCCCGGGGCAGGTATTTGTCAAACCATTTGTCAGCGCAAGAATAAGGCTTGGCGTCAGTCTGACGCCGACAGAATTCGTCAAAATCCGCGACCTGCTGACCGGTGAAATAAGGGTCGAAAAGGGTCCCAGCTTTTTCTTTCTGCAGGCTTACGAAGAACTGCTTAAGAAATACGATGTCATCGTTCTGCAACAGAACGAATATGTTAGGCTGATAGACCGATCTACCGGCATCATCAGGGTCGTCACGGGGCCGAACCATGTGGTTCTCACCGCCAATGAGGAGGTTCTCGAAAAACCTGGCAAAGGCGTGAACATCGACGAACATACTGCGGTGCTGGTTCGTAACATTAACGATGGCTCCCTGAAACTGGTCACCAAAAACCAGGTCTTCTTTCCGGCAGCTACTGAAGAAATAGAGGATGTTCGCAGAAAAATTCTGCTTGAGAGCCATCAGTCAGTTATCATCAAGGGCAAAGACGGCCGCTTCCGCATCGTCAGCGGCAGCCAGACCGAGAATGCCTTTTTCCTGCAACCATACGAAACTCTGGTGGCAATGAACTGGTCATCAGGCATTCATAAAGAAAAACGCGATCTAAAAATCACTCACATCGATTCAAGGCCGAAGTTCATGTGGTATGAATTCGGGGTGCGCACCAAAGATAACGTCGAACTCATTCTCGGCGTCACGTTTTTCTGGCAGATTGAAAGCATAGAAACAATGATCAAAACGACCGATGACGCACCGGGCGATATCTGTTCGCACGCGCGCAGCATGATCATTCAGTCGGTTTCCAAATCGACCCTTGAAGCGTTTTTAGACAGTTTCAACGACATCGTCAAGGAAGCGATAAACGATGCCAGCGATCCTTTCTATACTCAGCGTGGTGTCAAAATTCATTCTGTCGAAGTTCGCTCAGTAGGCTGCAAAGAAGAAAGCACCCAGGTCATTCTGCAGGAGATAATTCAGGAAACCACCAACCGCCTCAACCGCCTTCTTAAACAGCAGAGTGAGAATGAGGTCAAACTCAACGAGGTCAGGGGTAACCTTGATATTGAGCGCCAGAAAGGCGAACTGATTCAGATTCAGCGCACCAACGCCCTTAAAGAGGCTGAAATGCACGGTGAATGCGAAGCAGTCAGAGTGGCGAAATTTTTTGAACTGCTGGCGGATTCGCTCTCAGAGAAAGAAAAGATACACATTTTCAACACTTTGAAAAAAGTCGATTATATCGAAAAGCTTGGGCGCAGCAACGCCAGCATGTTTTTTACACCGAGCGACGTCGACCTGCGAATCGAAACTGTCCGCACTCCCGGCAATCAGACAGAAAAGCTCTGACCAAAGAAAACAGGCTCCCGGCTGTGCAGAAAACGCTCCCTGAAGCAACATTAAAAGGCTTCCGGGAGCGGCTTTTTTTCAGGCAAAGATCATTCTGCGTGGCAGATATCGTAATCAGGGCAGCGGCCTTCGGCGGTCTGGCATTCGAGAAGACCCTGGCTTTTTCCGGCACAGGCAACCTTCATGCCGGTCTGACGGCGTGATTTGCGGTTGAGTTCGATTTTTTCAGCGCGCAGCTTGAGTACCTGTTCATCGGTCAGGCGACTAGGATTGATCATTTCAGTAATTCCTCCGAAAACGTGTTAAAAACAACCTCTGCAAAATACATGGTTCGGTCGATTTTTTCAACTCAATTCTGATTTGCCAGTAGCGTGGCCACAAAAACTATCATATAATCATGTTCATGCATAATACATCGCCATACCTTGAGGGAACTGATGAGATTATTCCGTGCGGTGCTGCCTGTGAAGCTTTAAGCTTTCTCCAGCAGATTTACCATTCAGCGCCGGTCTGCATGGCATCGATCGGGCCAGACCTGCGTGTAATCAGAATAAACCAGCGCTTTGCCGATTTTGCCGGAAAAAAATCTTCCGACTGCACGGGTTTTCATATCGACCAGCTTTTTCCCATTATTGCCGGGAAATTAAAAGAAATCATCATGCAGGTGATTGAACAGAAAAAGCCATGTCTGGGCAACGAAATAACATCTGCAGACACAAAGACCGAACTTTACTGGCAGGTTAACGCTTACCCCGTACCCTACGATGCTTCAGGTCCTTTGACTGTCGGGTTGATCATCAACGATGTAACCGAACTGCGACGTGCTCAAATCGGCCTTGAAAAGGCCTACCAGGAAATTTCGACCCTCCAGGAAAAGCTTAAACAGGAGAACCAGGCTCTCAAAGAGCAGATTTATGTCGACATGCCTGACAAGGAAATGATCGGCAGTTCCAGAGCGTTAAAACAGGTGCTTTTTCAGGTTCATAAAGTAGCCCCAACCGAAGCTACGGTTTTGATTACCGGTGAAACGGGTACCGGCAAAGAACTCGTTGCCCGTGAAATTCACCGATGCAGCCAGCGGGCCGGCAAGCCTCTTATCGTTGTCAACTGTGCCGCCTTGCCGGCAAATCTAATCGAAAGCGAACTTTTCGGGCATGAAAAAGGCTCATTCACTGGAGCAATCGCCAGGAAAATAGGGCGCTTCGAGGTTGCCAGCGGCGGGACTATTTTCCTCGATGAAATTGGTGAAATGCCGCTCGAGCTGCAGAGCAAACTGCTGCGCGTTCTCCAGGAAAATCAGCTGGAGCGAATAGGCAGCACCAGGCAGATAAACATAGACGTCAGAGTCATAGCAGCGACAAACAGAGATCTTAAAAGTCAGGTTGGCGCCGGCAAGTTCAGAGAAGACCTTTTTTTCAGATTGAACGTCTTTCCCGTTCATCTTCCGGCACTACGAGAACGCGATGGCGACGTCATTGAAATCGCCACAAAATT
This sequence comes from uncultured bacterium, assembly GCA_964474705.1. GTDB lineage: Bacteria > Muiribacteriota > Ozemobacteria > Ozemobacterales > Ozemobacteraceae > Rifleibacterium. Next base: position 10,452 of record CAYYUI010000057.1, on the reverse strand, counting down.
CATGCAGCAATTTGCCAGAAAGCAGGGAAAAGCAATCAAAGCTTTTGGCGCGCATGCGATAGCCCGCATGCAAAGCTATTCCTGGCCCGGCAACATTAGAGAATTGAAAAATGTTATCGAAAGATCAGTGATTTTGTGTCAATACGACACACTTGAGATCGATATTCCAGAAACCCACATTCAGAAAGAATTTGAACCTGTTCACCACCCAACCGGCGCGCAACACAACCTTAACGAAGTGGAAAAAGCACACATTTTAAGAGTATTGAATTCCACTTTCTGGAGAGTGAGAGGCGCTGGTGGTGCGGCTGAGCTTCTTGGCATGAAGCCAACCACTCTTGAATCAAAAATGGCAAGACTCGGCATCAAACGCAGTTCCAAACGCTAAATCGAAAAACTGGCACAACTCTTGCGACTATCAAAAGTGTTGAAATGAAACAAGTTTGATGGAAGGCAGGCAGGCCATGATTATTATGTTTAATCTCCTGGTTATCTGGGTAAGATTCATGATGTTCGTATCTGCCGTTAAACAGGCCGTAGCAACTCACAAACCCGTGCCCACCTGCCGCTGACTCTACCCGCGTTACCAACCTCTACCAGTCCTCAGTTCTGAACTAGATTGAAACTACCCGCTACAACAGATTTCAAAACCTCAGTCACAACACCGACATTGTAAATTCAAACTCTCAAGACAGCCCACCGTCATAACACCGCAAAACTTTAATTCACAGAACAACTGAATCGACACACACACTCTCTCTCTGAAGACAGCCACGTCGCCAGCGACGTGGCTGTCTCATTTTACGTTGCAGAACGATCTTAAACTGCGATATCATGCCTTTATGAAAAAAATATTGGTGCTTTTTATTCTTGTCAGCCTGCAAAGCTCACTTTATGCGTGCAGTCTGGGTCGGCACGACTGGCAACTGGCCCTTGACCATCGCGTCGATTTGCCAGGGCCGATTCTGCCTGCCCATGAATTCGTAATCCTTACTGCCCGGTTCGTTCCTTCCGAACTCACCAGGATTTTATGGGTCAGCGACAGCGACCTCGGAACCTGTCTGGCGGATACCGGAAGAAATATTTTATCACAATGGACGGCCAAGCTGCCTTTCAAGCCATTAAACCGCAAAAACCTGGCCCGAACCGGCATATCCTCGACGACAGTGATCCTGGAACCGGTTCGCTACAGTCTGCGTTGCCTGCTGTTCAAAGACAGTCTTTCCGATTTTCGTTGCCGCCAGCTTGTCATCATGCAGGAAGGCTGGCTGCGCCTGGCCATGCCGAATACCTCTCAACCGGCGGCCGAGCAGTATCATGCCAGAGCATGGGTTTCAGTTTTTTACTTCGACATGCCAGTTCCCGGGCGTATTTTAAGTATCAATTCGTATCCGATGCAGGGGCATCTTCAGGAACTTTTTCTCGATGAACATCTGGTCACGCAACTGCTCGACCATAATCTCATGGAGAGACGCCCTCCAGATTATGTTTCACCCTGGCCTGATGGCTTCCCGGAAATAAATTACTGAAGTATCAGGTATTTCACATTCAACGTGTAACTTGCGCCGCTGTTGACCTGAACGTAACCCCAGTTGGCAATTTCAGGGCTTTCAGGATCTGCAGGAAGATCGATAAGGTATTTGGGTTTGCCGGCTGGAGGTATGGTGAGAAGTTGTATAGAGGCCGGATATGAACCTACATCGGCCTTATACTCCATCAGAGCTTTCTTCAAGGTGTGCAGATTTGCACGCATGATGGAATTCTTGCTCTGACTGACGTAGTCCTGGTAATATGGCACCGCGAGACCAGTCAGCGCCGCGATGATTCCGATCACCAGAAGCAGCTCAAGAAGAGTGAAGCCATTGTTTTTACCAATCCGAATAATTTGATTCATCGATTGCCTTCTTCCAGCCATCTACTCCACCAACAGGAAATCGTACATCGAAAACCCCGATTACAGCTAAAGGGTCAGATTGATTAAGCAGCCAGATGCCATCATCGCGCCTGATATCCCAGAAAAAGGCATCGCCGCGAAAGGGATTTCCAAGAGATGCTTCGCTGAGAAACGGGCCTGAATTTACACCGGCACCAGGTTTTACCGGAGCGGTCATTGGTTGGGTCAAACTCATGAGACTGGGTGGATAAGGGCTGTTACCATCACTGGCCCTGGCCGCCACATATGCATCAATAGCGCGCCGCATTTCAAAAAGCCTTTCACGGAGGATCTTTTCGCGTGCCTTAACGGTCGCAATCTCAGCAGCAGGCACGGCGAAATAGGAAAGTGCCAGCAATATGGCAACAACCATAACCATTTCGATGAGGCTGAAGCCGGTGTTTTTTTGGCACAAACGGGTCATATCGCCCTCATCGATCAGGTGCTTCAATGACTGGCCAAAGTTACAGACGCGCCAGAAGACCGGTGATCTTGTCGCGACGTTCTTCTTCGTTACGGCAGCTGCGCATAAATTCAGCGAGTTTCAGCATCAGATCGGCATAAAGATTGTAAGAGTCACGAGCTGGTATTGTCGCCCGGGCTTCGACAACTTTGGCAACCTGAGCTGGTCTGGCCGGAGCCGCTTCAGTGACGGCAAGAAGATCGAAAGCTTCGCCCATGCGGGGCGCAATAGCGTTAAAATTTCGCTTTTGATTCAGCAATATCGCAAATTCATCTGCAGACTCCGGCTCGCCATGGACGACAAATACCTGACGGCGAACTTCATCCACTGCAGACAGCCAGTTCAGCAGGCCATTCTGGTCGGCGTGGCCGCTGTAGCCATAAATCTGTTCGATGCAGGCGTTGACCGAAACTTCTTCGCCATGAATGCGCACGGTTTTTTCGCCATCGATCAGCAGTCGACCCAGAGTGCCCTCGGCCTGATAACCGACAAAAACCACCGTGTTTGCCGGGTTCCAGAGGTTGTGCTTCAGATGGTGTTTGATACGGCCGGCATCGCACATGCCGCTTGCCGACATGATGACAATATTGTTCTGCTCATTGAGCGCTTTTGATTCATCGACGCCGCTGGTAAAGCGAAAGTCTGGGTGATCGAACAGATTACCCATCTTTTTCATGACCTGGCGGGCGTCGTCGTCATAACAATCGGGATATTTGACGAAGACCTGGGTTATTTCTTTTGCCAGCGGAGAATCAACCACCACCGGGATTCTCGAAATAGCACCGCGTTCTTTGAGAATCAGAATGTCATGAAGCATATCCTGGGTGCGTTCAAGAGCGAATGCGGGGATGATAATTTTTCCGCCGCGCTTTTCAGCTTCACGAAATACCTCGGCCAGCCGGGCAAAACGGTCTTCTTTTGAGACTTTATCGCGGTTACGATTGCCGTAGGTTGATTCAACGACCAGAAAATCAGCTGATTTAAAACGGTCAGGATCATTGACTATCGGGTGGTCATCTTCGCCAAGGTCACCCGAAAAAACCATTTTTCTCGTCTGACCAGCTTCTTCAAGTTCAATTTCAATAAAAGCCGACCCCAGAACATGCCCGGCATTATGATAGGTAACCCGGCAGCCTTTGGCTGGAGAAAAACTGGTGTAATTCTTGAGCCCTTTGAGCAGTTTGATAGCATTCTGAGCGTCTTCTTCGTTATAAATCGGCTCGATTATCTCCTGCCCCTTGCGTTCACCCCTGCGGTTCTTCTGCAGAACTTCTATTTCCTGAATATGAGCCGAATCAGGCAGCAGGTGTCTGAGAAGGTCGACGGTCGGTTCGGTCGCATAAATTGGGCCTTTGAAACCATGTTTGACCAGTTTGGGCAGCAGACCGGTATGGTCTATATGTGCATGCGTAACCAGCACAAAATCAATCGCTGCCGGATCATAGGCAAACTTGCCGTAATTGTTTTCTCTAAGAGTTTTATTTCCCTGAAACATGCCGCAATCGACAAGGAATCTGCAATTCGACGTTTCAACCAGATGATTGGAACCGGTTACACAACCCGCAGCACCATGAAACGAAATTCTCATAGATGTCCTTTCAGATAGGCAATCAGGTGGAAATTTTTACTGATGTATTGACAGGCAGCTTCTTGTTTTTGGCGTACGCAAGCAGTTTATCCTGGCGGATAGTATGCTGAGTTTCGAATTCTGAACCACGGTCGGTTCTGTATGACACTTTTATCATTTTTCCCCAGGCGTTGAAAACTGTGGACACATCAGTTACCTTGCCGCCGTCAGGGGCTTCAAAAATTCTTGGCAGAAAGCAGATCAGCCCATAGCGCCCTGGAGCGATCAGATAGACATGCTGCTGCAGCCTGGGTGGCAGACGCTTGTATTCTTCGGAATAAAGCGGCAGATAGGTGGCGACGGTGCCGAAATCACCGGGGTCAATAAGCCCGGCAAAAGGTCGGGAAAAGGATTTCAGGTCGAGCGCACTGAGAATTTCTTCGATATGTTCGCGTGCAACTGTTTTTACTGCCATAGGCGGCTATTCTATTCGTTTATGAAAACCAATTCAAGATATTTTTTGCAGCTCAGTAATCATCGAAGTAACGCCGTACCCTGCGGTTAATCTGGCAGGTAACTTCATAAGTTATGGTTTTAAGCTTTTCAGCCCACTCATAAGCCGAGATGCTCTGGCAGCCAGAATCGCCAATCAGCACAACCTCATCGCCAACTTTCACCTCAGTTGCCGGACCGAGATTACACATGCTCTGATCCATGCATACCCGGCCAACCACCGGATACGACCGGCCATTGATCAATACTCTGCCCATATTTGAAAAAAGGCGGTTGAAACCATCGGCATAACCGGCAGGAAAAGTCGCTATCCAGGAGTCTTCTGGAGCAATCCAGGTGCGGCCATAACCGACCGAACCACCCTTTGGCACCAGCTTTAGAAATGAAACTCTTGTCTTAAAACTCAGACCCGGTTTGAGCAGAATGGTCTGCGGTGTATCTTCTGAAGGGTAAAAACCGTAAATCATGATGCCTGGCCGCACCATATCGCACCAGCTTTCGGGGTGTGCCAGAACTCCGCCACTGTTTGCGCAATGCACCAGGGGAAATTTGCAAGCAAGTCGCGTTTCGATATCGCTGACAACCTTTTTAAAGCGCTCGATCTGCCGCTGAGTAAAAGTCTTGCTGCCCTCATCGCTGACCGGAAGATGGGTCATGGCTCCGCCAATTTTTAGATCAGGGCATTTTTTAACTATTTCCTCAGCCAGAGCAAAGGCTTCTTCAGCAGCCACGCCAATTCGGCCCATGCCGGTTTCGACCTTCAGATGCACCTCACACTTTCGGCCGAGTCCGGCACAGATTTTCTGCAACTGACGGGCATTGTCAATCTCGCAGACAGCGAGCGCTATATCATGTTTTACGGCCTCTTCCATTTCTTCGCTGAAAGCCGGGCTGAATTTTAAAATCGGCAATCTGATTCCGGCCTGGCGAAGCTCGATTCCTTCAGGGACCGTGGCCACGCCGAGCCATTCAACTCCGATTTTTTCAGCCATACGTGATACTTCAACGGCACCATGACCGTAAGCATCGGCTTTGACTGCAATGAGAATCTTGCGTTCAGGGCCAACCGCCCTGCGGATATTTTCGATATTGCTGCGAATATTGGCGAGATGAACTCGTGCATGAGTCTGATATAGCATCTTTTAATTACCTGATATTACCACTTTCTGGACATATTCTGAAGTAGACAGGGCCAGTAGTGCACCGTAGCCCGGGTAAAAACCAATTTCATCACCGACTTTATAATCACGGGCCGAATCTGAAACATCGAGAATCAGATGGTCGCTCGACCCGCCCAGAACAATTATTCCCTCGTCTTCCGGGGTAATTCCATCGACCACCACATCCTGACGGCCGATATTACAGATCACCCGGCGACGCAGACCACGGTCGACAAATTCCTGACTGCCGCCAAAAGCATCCTGACCTCGGTCACCAATTGGCACCGAAGGTTTGGTCTCGGCTTCGATCACCTCGGCGACCGCGATAAAAGTGTCCTGGCGTGTGCCATGCCAGGGTGAGCGGTCGATAACGTTACGACCGAGCACAATGGCTTCGCCGACGCGATAGAGATTCACCCCGGCAGGAAGCCTTCCCTCAGCCATTATCGGCAATCCGGAACTATTGCCGCCGCAGACGACAGGAAGCGCCAGGCCGCTGGCACTGCGACAGGCAGCGACTGTATCGATGAGCAGTTTCATGTTGACCGGCGATGGAATCACCCCACCGTAGCAGGCCAGATTGCATCCCATGCCAATCACCTCTATTCCCTTGACCTTCGCAGCATCTTTTACCAGCTGAGCTGCCTTATCGGGCCATACCCCTTCGCGAAGATCGCCAACATCTATCATGATAATAACCTTGTGGCTGCGCCCCTGCAATACTGCAGCCGCACCCAGAGCCTGGATTGTTGCCAGGTTTGAATTCAGACTGATGTCTGCTGCTTCGACAACTTCAGCTGCCCGGGAAATCGCCGGCAGACGCAGCAACAGGAATGGCCCCGGCAACCCGGCCTGACGCAATTTCCAGAGATTTTCGCAGCGTGAATCGGCGAGCATATCGGCACCGCCTGCAATCATAGCAGCGGCAACCGCCGGGTGAGCAGCTGTGACCTTGGTGACGCAGGCAAGGCTGACGCCGGCTTTGTGACATTGTTCGGCAATGGCAGCAGTATTCTGCCTGATGCGGTCGGTATGAATCTCGAGCCGGGGAGTGCGATATCTGATGCTTTTCATGGCCTGGTAATCAATCATGCTTTTCCGTCCACTTTCTGAAGGTATTTTTAACTAGATCTGGATAATCGTGACAGATAGTGCCGAGTGCCGAAAAAAGGTAATCAGCATCGAGCATTATGCGGGCCGAGGGTTTCGGTAACAGATACTTGCCCGGCCCGGTGCAGATCGACCTCAGAATGTCATCGCCACCCTGCACCCGGGTCAGAGCCCCGCCGGTGCCAATGACCCATTTAACGGCCGAAAGATCTTTGCCTTTGACTATCTGCTTCTTTCCCGATGGAGTGTAGAGGTCGGAAATCACGCCTGCATGCCTTCTGACCCCGGTTTCAACCGCCTTGCGGCACAGCCAGCGGGTCATCTCTCTTTCGCTATCGGTAGCCGGCATTGCCTTGATTTCTTCGACATGCCGGCGGCGTTCTTCTTCTTCGGCCATTTCGATAATATTCGCAGCATTGACGAAAACCCCCAGGTCGCCTTCAACCGTGCGTTTAGCGTGCGGTTCGGGGTCGACAAGCTTGTCGGCATATTCGCTGCTGCCATCAGTGACAGAATGAACATCGGTTGTAGCCCCGCCAACATCCACGACCACGACATCGCCGGCAACTTCGGCAAAGAGTTCGGCGGCTTTGAGAACTGCCCCCGGAGTAGGAATAATCTGGCGGTCGGTCAGGCTCTGCAGGCGTTCCATGCCGGGGGCATGAATAATATGCCGCGAAAACAGTTCCTGCATGCGCTTGCGCAAAGGATCGACATTGAGAACGTCGACATCGGGAAAAACATTCGGAGCCACCATCAGCTCGGTCGCCGATTTGTGGAAAATATTCTCGACCGCTCTCTTGAGAGCGGCATTGCCAGCATAGACCACCGGCACACCAAGATCGAGAGAGCTGATTTTGATGGCATTGGTCAGCACCACATCGCGGGCTCCATAATCGACCCCACCGGCCAGGATGACCATATTGGGATTGATCGACTCGATTTCTTCAAGATCAAACTCGCTAAGATCTCCGGCAGTGACCATCTTTATGATTGCGCCAGCCCCAAGACTGGCTTCTTTGGCAGCTCTGGCCGTCATATTATATGTCAGCCCATGCACGGTGACTCGCAGACCGCCGGCAGCCGAGCTGTTGGCGAACACTTCGGCCGCATCAGTGCTGAAGCCGCTGCTGTTCTCAAGATCTTCGATGGCTGAAAGCAGACCGATGCCGACATTTCCCTGCAGAACCGAAGTCGGGGCAAAGCCTTGAGCCACGTGCATGAGCGCGTGATCAGGGTCTTTGATGAAACCGTTGGCTTTGGTAATCGTACTGCCAACCTCGAGAGTCAAAAAATCAAGATTCCTGCTCATAATTGGCCTTTACCAGGCGAACAGACAACATTGTCCTGGCTTGAGAGAATACTTGAGCTTCTGATGTTCGATTTTGAATTTTTTATCCTTGCCTTCACCGACCAGATTGTCGAGCTCGCGGCAATCGCCGCTCAGGCACCATTCAAGGCCGACTTCACCATCTAGGGTGCTTTGCAGGTCGCGGTTGAACAGAACCATAAGATGCCTGCCCTCACCGCGCCTGATGAAGGCAATCACATCTGCCTGGCCCGTCTGAACCATGCAGAATGAATCGTTGCCGGTCTGGTTGATGATTGCAGCAAACTTGCTCTTCAGCTGTAACACATTGCGGGTGAATTCGAACATCGGATGTTTGCCATCCCATTTGTAGCCACAGAGATCAAATAGAGCCAGTTTTGTGCCCTTCAGCTTCTCGAGGTCGGCATTGGAAAAATCGAGGCCGGTATTTACCGGAATTGTTTCACCGAGCTCCTGACCGGAGTGGATAAAAGGAATTGCCCGCGGCAGCATCGTGTTTACGAGAAAGGCATAGCGAGCATACTGCTCGCCTCCCTGGCGCCCGGCAGCACGCGGAGTATTGTGATTTTCAACGGCTCCGAAGAACGCCAACGGCACTCCCTGATTGCCCACATGGTTGAGCAGATCATACATGCCCTCGCGCCGGTATTCGACCCACCAGGCATAGCCGACAACGGCATTATAACCGGCTTCGACGCTGCTCTGTTTGATTTCAAAATTCTCTGAGAGAAGTGCAAAATCGGGGTCGACGCTGCGTGCCCGACCGATCAGCTGTTGCATAAGACTGACGGGCACTGCATGGCCCATATCGACCATGACACCGTCGATGCCGTATTGCTGCTGATAATAAGGCACCAGGTCGATGATCGTCTGCCAGAGAGGCATATTGGCCATTTCCTGTCTGGCCAGGCGACGGTCATACATTCTGATGGTATTGTAAGCTATGTAGTTGAACTCAGGCTTCTGCGGATTTTCATCATTGTACATCCGCAGATAAGTGACATCGCCCCAGGGTGGCTGGTTATCATCAGGCGGCCAGTCGGCAAAGGCACCGGGAATTCTGACGCTGCAGCTTTTGCCTGTTTCGGCATCGATGCCCTCGCCGCGAAACTGCTTCTTCGCGTTGAATTTTACTGATGATGCAGCGGGTGGGAGCTTAAAAAAGTTCCGGTAGTCGGCATGCGGTGGTGGCAGTTCGTTGAGATCACCGGCCGTGACTTTGGCGTTGATCACCTTCAATTCGTCAGCGGTAAAAACGGGGTTTCCATAATGAGCGGCGGCCTTCATCGGGTCTGTTTCACCCGGAATGCGATCGACGATTTTTTCATCGATCCAATAAAACCAGTCAGGGTGCTCGGCAATCCAGTCGGAATCTTTACTGGCGGTTCGAAAGACGAATTCGCAGATAACTCTGATACCCAGAAGATGACAGGCCTGAATAAAAGCACGGAACTGGTCTTCGACGCCCAGCTTGATCAGAGGGTCAGCAAGCGTCTCTTCAATTTTATATGGATTGCGTATGGCGTATGGTGAGCCGAGTTCGCCTTTATTACCATCATGCCCGATCGCCGTGACCGGCAAAAGGTGAATGGTCGTGCAACCGAGCGATTTGATGTAACCAAGCATGGCTATCGCTTTGAGAAAAGTACCTGATTCGCGAATTCCATGAGAGTTCAGAGTCAGATCAGCTTTGCTGCCACCCAGATGCCCGTCACCATCATGATCGTATGCGGCGGTAAGGCGGACAAATATGTTATAGATGGCTTCACGATTGATCCAGTTGCCGCCTTCTCCTCCGGCAAGCTGCCTGTTCAGTGAGCAGAGCGGATCGATACCCTTGATAGAATGCTTTTCAATTGCTTCGATATGTCGGAGATAGTATTCGCCAGGATGAACGGCAACCGGGGGCTTGCCGTCCTCGGGCTGCCGGCCTGTTTCTGCCCATATTGCCGGAACTTTATATGTCGACTTGAACGGCCGGGCCGCAAGTTCTTTGAGCTGCGTCTTCATGGCTGCGATAGGATTTGCAACGGTTTCGGTCATTGAAAGCCACCTCCGGAAAAATTAATCACCAGATTATGCCGCGATTTTATCACAACCTTGTAAATAAACCAATTCAGACAATTAAAACTAATGAATTCTAAACTTTACAAGTAGCGCAATATTTATTATCATAACGGCAAATGATCAGCACAACCTGCTGAATTAAGGAGACTCCGATGGCTATCAAAGTTGACAAAGAAAAATGTGTTGGTTGTGGCGCCTGCGTAGGCACCTGCCCGGTAGAAGTTCTCGAAATGAAAGACGGCAAAGTTGCTTATAAAGGCGACGGCTGCATCGAATGCGGCGCCTGTGTTTCTTCCTGCCCGGTTGAAG
>CAYYUI010000056.1:0-34833 GCA_964474705.1 uncultured bacterium | reverse complement strand
TTATGAGAGCGCGAAGATTGCAGAGCGTTGCAATGACTGACCTGCTTGACACGCTGCACAACTAGGAAAAGTATTCGTTTGCCCTGTCTGACCGTGCCTGCCCGGGCATTTCGATTTCATTGCTTTTGCGGGGCTGCTGAGGTTTTCTGGTAAAATTCCATATTCAACAGCAGGCTTTTCTGCAGTTTTTGGAAACTTATACTCTGCTTCTTTTTCTGCTGAACCGTTTCCGAGGCAATGCTGAATTCCTGAGAAATTGTCAGTGCGTCGTTTTTCCAGACAAGTCGGAAAACTGCCGGGCCGGCGGATTCATCATCGGGAAACCAGTAATAAAGGCTGTTTTCAACAACCGCGGTCTGGCTCATTGAACTTAGAAAAATGTTTCTGGATTCCAGCATTGCCCTGGTGCTGCCGGCATTATCAAGAAGATTCAGGCCCTGGCAGAAGCCCTGTTCGGGTTGAGACAGACCGGTTAATGCCAATGCGGTCGGCAGAATATCGATTTGTGAACCGGGGGTTGGGTTAACTTTAAACCCTCTGGCCTCAGGTCTTATGATCAGCATCGGAACGTTGGTCAGTGCGGGTTCAAGGCTCCAGCCGTGGCCGAGTCGGCCGGATTCACCGAGCATGGTGCCGTGGTCGGCGACGATCATCACATCAGTGAAACTGGCAACTCCGGTTGAGTCCAGATGCTTAACAAGTCTGGTAATTTCACCATCCTGGTAAATCAGGCAATTTTTGAAGCGACCGACCATATTGCCTCGCTGATGGCCTTCTTCGTTGAACACCGGTGGGGAACCATTGACGCTCTGAAAAGGTGCGTGTGGGTACATCATCCGGTAATAGATGAAAAACGGCTTTTCTGGTGTGTTGGCCAGGCGGCTTACATGTTCGTTGACCTGGCTGACGACGTGGTGCTCTTTTACACCCCATGTCCAGCCTTCTTCGCGTCCGGCTCCCGGCATGTTCAGGGCATCATACATGCGATCGAAGCCGCGTGACCGGTAAAATGCAGACTTTCCTGTGTCGCCGATGAACCCGGAAAGATACATGCTGCAGTCATACCCGGCGGCTTTGCAATGATCTACCAGAAGTTTGATCGGAATATCCGGCTTCTGTCGGAGCAGCAGAAAGTTTGGCGGATACATGCCGCTCATGATGGTGAAATCGGCATTCGAGGTTTCTGGAAAGCACGAAAAAAAGAAGGGAAAAATCTCCATGCGGTTTTTGAAACCTTCCAGCTGTGGCCAGGTTCTATCTTTATGCCCGAAAAGAGATACATAGCGATTGCTGGTTGATTCAAGCATGATCAGAACCAGATTACGCTTCGCCGAATTCCCCGGTGGGTTTTCGGTTGCTTTTGCCCAGGTCAGTTTCTGGATCTGGCAGGCAGCAAAGCCTTCTGTAAGTTCCTTATAAGTAAATTTATCGTTGCCGTTCAATGCAAGAGCCTGAACCGACAAAAGAAGCATCTGCAGCGGGTCTTTATATATGCCGGCGGGAATTATTCCGAAGATCTGCCAGACCAGGGCAGTGCTGCAGGCAATCAGTAAAAACGGTTTGAGGCGGTAGCTGGCAGCATTATCTGCCGTAAGTTTGAAAACAGTAAAATACAGTGCCGGAAGCCCTGTAATAATTGCCAGAAGAGGCCAGGCCGCTCTGGTGGAACCAATGGTGGTGGCGAGGCTGGTGATTCTGCTCAGCCCCAGCATCCAGTCGAAGGTATTGTAGGTCAATCTCAACCCGGTTTTGAACATGACCAGGCTGTCGATGAAATAGAACAATATCAGCATCGATGCGCAACCCATAAAAACCGGTGTTGCAAGACGTTTGTAGAGAGTGGCTGACAGCCAGGCGGCAAGCAGGGCGGCCAGCACCGGCACGACCACCCAGGCCGCAAATTGCAGCGAGGCCAGACTGTACCACATGTTGAAGAGGTTTCCGGCAAGCGGAACATGGGTCAGCAGAATTATGTGGGTAAGGCCGGCAAAAGCTGGCAAAAGCCAGGTAACGGCAACTGCATCCGGTAATTTCTCGCAGGCAAGCCGGCGATGAAGCAACAGGGCCGGCAACCAGATGAAGGGAAACAGAAAACAGACAGCCAGCCATGAGTTTCGGTAAAGGGCCGCGTTATGATTCAGCCAGATGAGCAGGCATAGCTGGCTCAAGGGCCAGAACCATATTATCGATGTAGCCGGTTGCTTGCGGCAGAGCTTGCTGCAGACAGCTGCAGCAAGGGTAGCCGACAGGGCAAATATTAACGGAAACGCATCGTTTTTAAGGGGCAGGGTAAGCAGTATGGGGGACCAGGCAATCGGCAGCAGGTGTTTGCTGCCTGCTGCCAGTCTGTAGCTCAGGGCAAGCCAGAGAAGTCCCCAGAAATAGTAGGGTGGAGCAAAGAAATAGTCCATGGCATACAGGCTTAGAAGTTCATCGAAAGGTAGATTGTTGTCGATCAACTCGCAGATAAAGCTTCTTTGCCCGACCTGATTGTGAAAAATACCGATAAGCAGGTATTCACAGGCAAGAAACAGCAGAAAATGCTTCTGCAGGGGCTCGTTAAGGTTTTTCAATTTCGCGCCTGCCAGAAACAGCAATGCCAGAGCAGCAGAAAACATAATGATACCGGCGTATTCAGTTGTTATTGGCTGTGGCCTGAACATCCCGCCGAATTCTGATCTTAAGTTCAGCAGAGCATGGAAAGCTCTGACGCCAAACAGCATGACCAGAAGCGTTATGCCATGATGCAGAAGTGTTTTTCTCAGACTGTTTATAGCTGTGTCTCCGTGTTTCCAGCAATCATTCAATCGGCCCGATGTGCTTTTCCCACCAGTTGAGAATGGATGGCGTCGAGAAGAAAACTGCCGCGGCAAGAGCAAGGCCTGCAAATACGTCAACAACGTAGTGATATCGGAGATAGACGGTTGAAAAAGTCAGGCATATAGCCGCAGGCAGAAGTATCCAGAAGAGTTTTCGGCTCCAGCGCCATGAATAAAGCAGGCAGATGGTGGCAAGGCAGACATGCATTGAAGGAAAACAGTCGCGTTTGACACGATTGAGGTCGATCAGCAGCAGTATGTCTTCAGCCATACGGGTTTCTTTATGCCAGAGATTGACTTTGAACTGATCGGCCTGGGTATATTGTGGTCCGATAGCCGGTACTGAAAGATAGCCGAGATAACCGAAAAATGAAGCAAGTATCAATCCGAGAAGAAAGTCACGCAGGCCACGCTGACGGTTTTTTGCGGTCAGCAGTAAAAAAACCGCCGGTATGTAAGCGAAAAGCATCGCATAATTCCAGACCATAAAATGGGTGAGCCACGGCCTGATATATTTTTCGAGAGCGATTACCGGGTCAAAGCCAAAAATCAGCCGGTCAGCCCTGATGAGTTGCTCGTCAAGCAGAGCTGCTTCAGGTAAAATTGATTTCAGACTGGCATACATGGCCCAGCACATCAATATGCTGAATATGTCACGGATCAGTACGAAGCTTCGTTTGCCTTCCCGCGCCAGTTCCTGCCAGGGAATGCCGCTGCTGCCGAAAAGGATGCGGTTGATTCTGAAAGTGACGATGCCGGTGCCGATCGCGAGAAAAGTATAGCCGAGGCGATCCTGAGCCAGGTTGATGTGAGATTGTCCCTCAAAGAGTGAAATGATGGCGAGAATAATAAAGAAGCTCAGATAAACGGCTTCTTCAGGATGCATCCAGAAGAAAAAGCGCTTCAAAAAGGAAACTGAAGCAGATCTGGGCGGCGTGTTTTCTGTTATCTCTAGGGTGTTTCCAGCCATTTTTTTCCCTGGCGAATCTGAATGATGCGTTTTTTCAGCAGTTCCTGTGTGGCTGTGTCTGCAATTTCAGCAAGGCAGTTTTCCAGAAATTGTGCCGCGTCTTCATTTTTGCCGGCGGCAATGTGTGCTTCTGCAATCGTTCTTATTGCCCAGAACCTGGTAAATTCATCGGCAACAGACATAGCACGGCCGGCGATTTCAATTGCTCTGGCGAATTCGCCGGCAGCCAGCAGGGCTCTGCTGAATGGAACCAGCAATTCCGGATCCGTTTCTGCCTGCCATGGCCCGGCTGAAAACATGTCGACAGCCTGTTTGCCCTGGCCCAGCCGGATCAGGTTTACCGAATAGTCACGCAAAAATGAGTTGTTCCAGTAACCGCAGGCAACTGCCTTAGAAAAATACCGGTCGGCCTGCTGCAGTTGCTGGGCAGGGGCAAACGGCCTGCCGGCTATTTTCATGGCGACAGTTGCGTATGCTTTGCCGGTCATCACCGGCGTTGTCAGCAGAATGGTGCCCAGGGCCGCCATGATGATGACCAGACGCAAAAACGTCTGCAGAAAACGGTTCTGCAGACGAATTTTTAAAGCAAGATGGGTCAGGGTGCCGGTAAGACAGAAAAACGCAAACCCGATAGTCAGGGTGCCGTTGTCAAGCAGGGCATACCATAGTTCAAAATCTGACAAAACAACTGACCTCGGCCGGGTTGGAGCGAATTCTGTGACTGATCAGGCGCTCTTGAGCATGCGTTCGAGTTCTTTGGGGTGCATAGTATGAACCATGGCTTCTTCGAGAGTGATGTCGCCGCGCAGATACAGGTCGCGCAGGGACATTTCGAAGGTCATCATGCCTTCTTCATGACTGGTCTGCATGACGGTATAGAGACCGGAAATCTTCTGTTCACGGATACAGTTGGCGACTGCAGGGTTGCCGACCAGAATTTCGTTGCAGACGACGCGCCCTTTGCCGCTGGCGACGGGCAGAAGCTGCTGGGCGACGACGGCGCGCAGAACGAATGAAAGCTGTGAGCGAATCTGGGCCTGCTGATGTGGCGGAAACATGTCGATGATGCGGTTTACTGTCTGAGCAGCATCGGTGGTATGCAGAGTGCCGAAAACCAGATGGCCGGTTTCAGCCATGGTACAGGCTGCCGAAACGGTTTCGAGGTCGCGCATTTCGCCGACGAGAATGACGTCGGGGTCTTCGCGGAGAACGCGGCGCAGAGCTTCGTCAAAAGATTTGGTATCGATATGCAGTTCGCGCTGATTGACCACCGAGCGCTTATGGTAATGCAGGTATTCGATTGGGTCTTCAATGGTCATGATATGGCAGCGCCTGGTTTCATTGATGATGTTGATCAGGCAGGCCAGTGAGGTCGATTTACCTGAGCCGGTCGGACCGGTGAACAATACCAGCCCTTTCCGCATGCGGGTAAAATCGCGGAGCTTTTCGGGCAGGCGCAGTTCTTCAAGGGTTGGAATCTTGGTCGGAATAATGCGGAAAGCGGCACCGATACAACCACGCTGTTTATAGACGTTAACGCGGAAACGCCCGAAACCATGTACCGAATATGAAAGGTCGAGTTCATATTCTTCTTCGAATTCTTTCTGTTGCTCGGCGGTGAGCATATTGTAAATCAACGATCTTGTATCCATCGGGGTAAGCACATCGAGGTCGGTCTGGATCAGTTCCCCGTCGACACGAATGACGGGCGGGGTGCCAACCGTAATGTGAAGGTCCGATGCTCCATTTTCAATGACCAGATTCAATAGATCGTTCAGGACAAACATCGCCGCGCTCCTTAATTATTTTGTGTCTGTTTTGTTGCCATGGAATGTGACAGGTCAGTGTTCGCCCATGGTGACGCGAACGACTTCTTCAAGGGAGGTAAGACCGGTAAGAGCTTTGCGCAGCGCCGATTCGCGCAATGACAACATGCCTTCTTCAATTGCCTGGCGGCGGATGTCGTCTGTCGAACCGCCGTTGAGAATGATATCTCTCAGACGTTCTGACATCATCATGACTTCATAAACGCCGATACGGCCGCGGCTGCCGGAGTTGTTGCACGATTCGCAACCTTTGCCTTTATAAAAAAGCATATTCTTTTCGTTGATGTGAGGCAGGTCGATACGGCGTATCAATTCTGGGGTGATACCGAACTGGCTTATCTGTTCAGCTCTCGGTTTGATTTCGAATTTGCAGTCTTTGCAGATCTTGCGGACAAGACGCTGAGCCTGAACCAGAATAACCGAGGTTGTAACCATGAATGGTTCGATGCCCATATTGACGATACGGCCGATGGTGCCCGGGGCGTCGTTGGTATGCAGGGTCGAAAGAACCAGATGGCCGGTCATCGATGCTTTGATGGCGATTTCGGCCGTTTCAAAGTCGCGAATTTCGCCGACCATGATGACGTCTGGGTCCTGGCGGAGGAACGAGCGCAGGGCGGCAGCAAAAGTGAGCCCGATTTCGGGTTTGCACTGCACCTGGTTGACGCCGTGCAGCATGTATTCAACCGGGTCTTCGGCGGTCATGACGTTGGTGTCGATGGAGTTGACGGATGTGAGCGCCGAGTAAAGGGTTGTGGTTTTGCCGGAACCGGTAGGGCCGGTTACCAGAATGATACCGTATGGCGAAGCGATCCCTCCCTTGAAGCGTTCAAGGGTCTTGGGCTCAAAGCCAAGGTCTTCGAGGTTAACTTTGAGTGAAGTCTGGTCGAGAATTCGCATGACGATCTTCTCGCCCCAGATAACCGGCAGAACCGAAACGCGAAGGTCGATCATGCGGTTGGCCACTTTGATCTTGATGCGGCCGTCCTGCGGCAGACGCTTTTCTGCGATATTCAGCGATGACATGATCTTGATGCGCGAAGTGATTGCGGCAGTCGCTTTCTTCGGCGGGTTCATGGCGGTGAA
The DNA here is from genome assembly GCA_964474705.1 of uncultured bacterium. Lineage (GTDB taxonomy): Bacteria > Muiribacteriota > Ozemobacteria > Ozemobacterales > Ozemobacteraceae > Rifleibacterium. Next base: position 28,132 of record CAYYUI010000056.1, on the reverse strand, counting down.
CATCATACCGTCCTGGCGGTATCTGATGCGCAGTTCCTTTTCGAAGGGCTCGATATGAATGTCTGAGACCCCGTTCTGGACAGCCTGAGAAATAACCAGGTTGCAGAGACGGATGATCGGGGCGTCGTTTTCGCCCAGTTCGCCGAGGCCGTCGAGGTTTTCTTCGTCGGCATGACCGATATCTTCAAGGTCGTCCATCAGTTTGTCTTTCTGGGCGACGTCGCCGTAGGCATCCTGGAGGGCTTTGTTGATGTCGGTATGCGTGGCGACTACCGGTTTGACCATCAGGCCGGTCATCAGCTGAATGTCATCGATAGCGATGATGTTCAGGGGGTCGACCATGGCAACCGTCAGTTTGTTGCCGACCTTGTTGATCGGAATGAGCATATGACGCTTGGCAATGTGCTCAGGGACCAGTTTGGCGATAACCGGGTCGATGAGGTAGTTCGAAAGATCGATGAACGGGATACGCAGCTGCTTCGAAAGTATCTGAACGATATCCTGTTCGGTGACCAGATGCATTTCAACAAGAACGGCGCCGAGGCGTTTGCCGCTCTTTTTCTGCAGAGCGAGCGCCTGCTGCAGTTGTTCTTCATTGATCAGACCTTCAGAAATGAGAGCATCGCCAAGACGCATTTTCTTGGCAAGAATCGAAGTGGCAGCCGCAGATTTGGGAGTGGGTTGACCTGATGCTGGCGGTGCGCCGGCGCCAGCCCCTGCCGGTGCTCCTGGCTGTGCAGGAAGAGATTGATTCATTTCTGCAGTTCCTTCCTTATTTCTTTACCAGAAATAATGCCTCAAATTGTCGATATAAGCAAGCAGTTCAGTAATAAGATCATGAATAGATACACTGCCTGATAACTTCAGCCGGAGCTTCGCTTCCAGTCAGGAGTTTGAAAGACTCTACCCCCTGCTCGAACAAAAGTTCACGGCCATCGATTACCACGCAGCCCTTTTTTCGGGCACAAGCAACCAGTTTAGAATCTGGCGCATAGTTGAAGTCGACAAAAATTCTGTTTTTTTCAAGATATTTGTCAAATTCTGGAACAAAATCTTCTGGTGACCACCCCAACGGAGTAGTGTTGATGATTATATCAGATTCGCCGAGCGCGTAGGAAAAGTTTTTCTCATTCCAGGCCATCCTGTTTATCTGCATCCCGGCAGGCAAAAACTTCGTTTCAGAATGTTTGTCGGAACTATGCGACTGGTCCGCAAACTTTCTGGCAATTTGAAAAACAGTGCTACTGCCCGTAGCCTGCAAAGCCCATAGTGTCGTTTGTGCCGAAGCGCCGTTTCCCAGAACTGTCGCTTTGCCGGCAGAGTTCATCAACCGGGAGAGTATTCTGTGCAGTCCTGTGACATCGGTGTTCCAGCCTTCGCCACCGCCTGCAACATATTTGATGGTGTTGACCACCCCGGTTGTGTGCGCCGGTTCGTGAAGCAGGCTGCAAAATTCAGCCGCTTTGCGCTTTAAAGGTCTGGTGACGTTGATGCCGGCTATATTAAGGGCTGCAAGACCCGCAAAAGCCTGAGAAGCTTTCGCCTCTTCTACAAGCAGGGCGACATATATGGCATCGATTCCAGAACACCTGAAAGCGGCATTCCAGAAAGTCGGGCTAAGGGAATGACTGACCGGATCACCAATCAGCGCAAAAACTCTTGTCGTTCCGGAAACCTGGAGGTCATTTGCATTTTTGTACAACACGCGGGCGGGTTATCCTGGCAGGGAAAGAAAATCTGGTCAGCTGAAGCTCTTGATGGCAGATTCTTCAGAATCGAAAATCTCGAACACCTTGGTGAGTCTGGTTAATTCAAAAAGTTCCTGGACAGAAGGTGAGAGGTTGATGAGCTTGAGATCGCCCTTGTCTTTTTTTACTTTTTTCAAAGTTGCCGCCACAACGCCAAGGCCCATGCTGTTAAGGTAGCTGACTTCCTGAAAGTCCATGATCAGGCGCTTTCGCCCTTCGTTGATGATGGCGTCAATTTTGTCCTTGAATTGGTTAACTGTTTCGGTGCCGATTTCACCACGCAATACGACAAGGGTAATGTTGTTGCTTTTGGGTCTGATATCAATTTTTATGTCCATAAGGCTTGCCCTCCCAGTTGCATCTGCCAGTTAAGTGTCTAAAACTACCTCATCTTTCTCTTGAATGCAAGAGAAAGACGAGGGGCTTGTAATGGGGTAGTGAAGTTCAGAATTGTTTTGAGGCTGAAATTCGATGTGCATCGCCGAGCGTTTCGTCGGCGTATGAATAATCAAAGCGCCAGGTTTCAAGCTTGAAGCTTGCACCCAGGGTGAGGTCGCCATCATGCGAACCCAGTCTGAGGGCGGCATAGTCCTGTAACCACCATTCAGCACCTGCGAAAAGCTTGGCGTCCATATCCTGAACCTTATTGATATCGGCGGCAAGAGTCAATTTGTCGTTAGCCTTGTGGGCGATACCAATCGTAGTTGTGGTCGGAATCTTGTCAGAATGCCCGGACGCGGTATCCCAGTCGAGGTTTTCACCCAGATCGCGGAAGGTGAGTCCCAGAGTTGTCTTTTCGCTGCTTTCATAGAGGAAACCGAAATCAAGACCCCAGGTGCTGGCAGAATTGGTGTAAAGTTCCTGTTTCAGGTATTTTACGTTGACACCGCCATAAAATTTGTCAGAAAGTTTGCGTGAATAAGAACCGAAAGTGTTCTTTTCGGTATCTTTGAAGTAACCGAAGATCCAGACCGGTTTACCCGGATCATAATTGTAACTGGCATCGGTTGCCGGTTCGGTACCGGTCAGAGCAGTGACACCGTCGATATGCTTCGTGGCCAGGTGTGTTTCAGGAATCCCGTCGACGCCGAAGCTCATGTGTGAAAGAGCTACTACTCCGGTTTTTTTGCCGGTTTTATCTTTGAGAACATGTGCGTAGTTGAAAAAGTTGTAATCGCGGTCCATGGTCAGGTCGGCATGCATGAAAGAACCTTCGTTCTTTTCAAGGCGGGCAAGACCGGCCGGGTTCCAGAATGAGGCGGTCGAGTCATCAGCTACAGCAGTGAATGCACTGCCCATGCCCAATGCTCTTGCACCGACCCCCATTTTGAGGTATGCGCCAGCCTGGCCGGCAGATTCGGCAAAGACCGGGCTCATGGTGCTCAGGCTGAGAGCCACCAGGAAGAGGGTTTTTAAAACCTTTTTCATATTGTTTCCCCTTACAAGTCGATAGAACTAGCTATCTATCCTTTCGGCATTACCGTTAATTAAATGAACGAAAATTTTCAAAATTCTGCATTTTTCGCTTCACGGGATTTTCAGGAAAATTCCCAGGGATGAACACAGATAGACGCGGATGAAACCATTGCATACTGCCAATAACGTCCAGGTCGGAGCTGTCGCTCTACCACCCGTCATCATCTATTCACTGGTTGTCGGGGAATTGATGACATGATGCAGGTAAAAAGGCGACCCGGCTATCTGCCGGGTCGTCTGGTCGATTCTTTTCTGTTTTTGCAGTGTTCGATAAGATCAGTTGTTGAAAGTCAGCCCCATTGCAACCAGTGAGTTGTAAATCTGGGTGACTGAACTGTCGTTCGACTGTTCGATACTGCGTGCAAAAGTTATCTGGGTAGCTGCGCGGGTGGTGTCGCCAGTCCAGAAATAACACCAGGCGAGCATGGCATGAGCTTCGGCGTTGCTGACTCCGATCGGATGAGTAGAACTGAAGGTAGACGAAGTTTCGCGCAGGCCGACTTCTTCGAGCAGTTTGAGAGCCTGGGCAAAATTGTCTTTCTGGCCACGCTGAATCAGAGATGCAGCCAGGCCAACCCGTGATTCGTTGTTAACGCTGGCTGCCTGAGAAAAAGCTGAATACGCGGATTCGGCACCTGTTGACTTGGTCAGGGCCCAACCCAGGCCGTTGTATGCTTCAATTTTCTGGGCGTCGGTGATGGTGGTGGTTGTCAGAGCCTGATTGTATTTATTGATAGCACTGCTGTAGGCGCCATACTTGAAATCTTCCCATCCAGATGCAATCAGTGATTCGACGCTGGTTTCGCCGGTGGTGCCGCCACCCCCGGTCGTCCCCCCTGTTCCGGAGGAGGGAACTTCATCAGGGATAGTGTAGCGGCCACTGCCGCCACCGCTGCCGCAACCGCTGGCAATGAGAATGATGGATATTATTGCAAACAGCACGATCGATTTCCTGTTCATATTTTTCTCCTGGGGAACTTTATTACCAATTGTAGGGAACGGTTTCAAACCGTTCCCTACGTACGTTTTCATTACAATCCCGCGTTATGCACGTTTTCACGGTGACCCCCTGTGAACGGTTACGCCACCCTGTCGCCGCCAGGTGACGGCGACGGAATGGGGTTTACCGCAATACGGCGATCTTGTGTGTGTATCTGGTTTTCCGGTCATGGTTGTCGGGGTCTTTCAATTCGATTCTGGCGAAGTAGACGCCATTGGCGACTGCTTTGCCGTCCTTGTTTCTGAGATCCCAGATGACATCCTGAACTGCCTTGCCGGCACCGTTGAAGCCGGAACGCATGGTCAGGTCATTGGTAGCGGCTACAAGATGGCCGGCGGTATCATAGATCTTGACCCTGATTTCGTCTTCGTCGACATCGGTTCTGTTGGTGCTGATGCGCATGTTTACACGGTTGCGCGCCGGGTTCGGGAACTGGACGACTTCATGGATGATCAGAGGCGGCTGGGCAACGAATCTGAGTGCCGGCAGAACGGTCTGGTTGCCGGCTTTGTCAGCTATGCGCAGGCCGATGGTGTGATTGCCGCTCACCAGGTCTTCGACCGGAACAAATCTGGCAATGGAACCGGTAGAATCAATCATGGCCGGATACTGGCGGCCATTGAGAACCGCAACCACAGTATCAGTATCGATACCGGAAGCAAATTCCTCGATGTTCCAGCTGAATACCGGTCTGCTGGCGCGCATAGGTTCGCTTATATCGTTGACCATACTGGCTCTCGGGGCCTGAATATCACGCATCAACGCGAATGTACCGGCATGTGCAGCCGTGAACTTCAGGGCATTGTTTTCAACGGTGAAGTCAGCAGTTTTCCAGCCTGAGCCATCGTTGTAGTAAATTGCTGCGCCTGCAGGCAATGGTGCCGCAACCTGCATCGACATGGCGACACTGCCGTTCAGACGGGTTGAGGGAACGACAAGACTGTAGGCCTGACCAACTGGTTCAAGCTCGCCTGATGTTTTGTCAGCGACTGCGCCAACGCTGCTGGCCCTTATAGAATTGATCTGGGCTGCGGTTAAGCCGGTCAGAGCGCTGGGCATGATTCGTGAGCCGGCTGCAGTGCCAGCGGTTTCCTTGCTGAGTTCTTCGGGAATAATCATTACCAGGCTGTCACCTTTGAGAGTGCCGGGTTCGAACACGGCTTCAACTATGTTATCAGCTGATTTCACGGCTGCACGCAGTGAAGCGTTGACGAACGCGGTTGTAAAGCTCAGGTTGGCAGTGCCGGCGTTCAATGAGATATCGTTAGCACTGACTTTGATCGTGGCGACACCCGGGTAATTGCGGTCGAGGTGTGCGCCGCCGATGAACATGCGCAGGTCCGAACCGGAGTTGAGCAGCAACGACACGGCTGTGCCACCACTCTGGGTGATAGTTGCCGAGGGCTGGCCTGAAATATCTTCGTTGGCTTTGACCACGACGATCAGATCGAATTCGTTGGCCGGGTTACTGAAGGCAGTAACGGTGAGAACCGGAGGTGTGATATCGCGGCCTTCGAAAGTGATGCTGCTGTCGGTGCTGTTGCCAATCAGGTCCTTCACACCTGATACGGTAAGACTGTAAGTCTGGCCTTCGGCGATGTCTGAGGCTGCGGTCAGGGTAACCGACTTGAGATCGGCTCTGATCACGACTGCATCGATCTGAATGTTGGTAGAGCCGGCTGCAAGTTTGTAATTTGCAGTGTTGAGTGCACTGCTGGTTTCAAGTTGTTCGTCGAAGACAACGTTGAACTTTTTCTGAGAAGTGACGCCATCGTAGGTTATGGCACTGATTATCGGACCGCGCGAGTCGGTGGTGAAACTCTGCACGTTGTTTCCGGCAGTGATTTCGTCGCCATCGACACTGAACACTGCAAGAGGAGTAACAGTAACTGTATAGAGCTTACCATTCTGGTTTTTGCCAAGGGCTGGCGTTAATGAAGCTGTAACCACGCGCGGATTGGTGCTGCTGACCTTGGCGCCAGATATGGCCAGTCCAGCGGGATCAACCGGAGTAATCGAGTAAGCAGGGCCTTCGGCACTGCTGGCGAGAACGTCATGGCTGAAGGTCATGCGGATTCCGTCAAGACCAACCTGAGTGACACTTTCGAGCTTGAAAGTCGATCTGACGATGGTGATATCAACACCCAGGGCCGCGGTATTGCCTGCCAGGTCGCTGACAGTGACACGGTAGGTGCCGTCATTGACCTGCTGACCGTTGCTGTCGTTGCCGTCCCAGATGCCGAACAACGGCGAGAGAACATCTACCTGCTGGGCGATGATTTCCCGCAGCAGAGTTGATCCAGACATGATTTTGATGACGGCAGTGCCTGAACCCAGCGGTTCGGTGAGGTAAGAACCTTCGACAATCTCGATGCGAAGATCGTTTTTCCTTGAATTGAAGCGGGTGACGGCATCGCCGACAGCAACATTCGAGCCTTTAGTGACTTTGAACATGCTGATTCTTTCGAGAACCGGCACATCACGGTCGATGACCAGAGTTGCGGTGGCTTTGCTGTTGGTGGTCAGAGGCACGCCCAGATTGCCTGCCAGGTCGACGAGACTGACTTCGTAATTTCCTGACAGGTTGGTCGGAACACTGTCAGAGCTCTTGCCGTCGAAGTTCAGGGTGTAACCAGAGCTTGAGTAGCTGCTCATAACATATGTGTTGATGCGCTCGCCGGTTTTGGTGAGGCGCATTTTCATGCCCTGACCGATATCGCCGGTGATGGCTATGATCTTGGCCATGCTGGTGACGGCCGGGCTGTAATAGGCTTTGTTGTTGAGGACTTTGAGATTCGCGAACTGCCATTCGGCGACTCTGGGGGCGCGGCGGTCATATACGATCGTGCCGCGGCGGCTGCCTTCGTTGCCGGCCAGGTCATAGAACCGCAGTTCATAAGTGATTGGCAGCTCACCGACAATCAACTGACCGTCAGATTTTCTGCCATCCCAGAAAGCTTCCCAGTTTGCGCCGGATGATGCTGGTTTTGCACTCAGACTGGCGACAAGCTGGCTGCCATCGCTGGTGTAGATACGAACCCAGCCGGTTGTATCGACGGGGAAGGTTGTGAATTCGATGCTGATGGTGGCAATGCCGGGCAGATTGGCCGGATTGGCAAAATCAGAGCTGACATCGGGGCTGAACGGAGCATTGTAGACGTAATCATCGGCATAGTTTGCCGTAGTGGTCTGCAGTGTCTGAACTTTGAAAGCAGTGATAGTCGGGCCCTTCGAATGAATGTTGATCGTGGTGGTGAGGGTTTTGTCGGTGCCCTTGTTGCCGGCTTCGTCATAGCCTCCGCTGACGGCAAAGAAACATTCACCCTGGGTGGTGCTGCTGTCGAAGTTGCCGCTGTTGACGAATTCGGCGGTGTTGGAAGCAACCCAGCTGCTCCAGTTGAACGACATCACGGTATTCGAACCCTGCAGCAGGCGAAGTGTCGGTCTGAACGAACTGCTGTTCGTCTGATCCATGGCCTCGTTGAACTTGACGGTAACCTTCAGATTGCCGGCGCTGGTAACGCCGATCGTTGTCGGAGAGGAAGCCGACAGGGCGTAAGGTGCGGCATTGTCGAAGACCATCGGGTAACTGCTGATCTGGTTAAAGCCGTATGGGTAATCGCTGGTGGTAACCTTCTTGCTGAGGTCGAAAGCTGCAGAAGATTCGCCATTCTGGCGGTTGGTTACATTGAAGATATCAGTGAAGCCTGTCAGAACTACTTTGACCGGAACCCGCTGATGAGTTCCAGATTCAGCCAGACCGGTGTTGGCGAACTGAATTGCAGTTCTGGTGACGCCGCCCTGGTTATGATCGAGCCAGCCGATGAAGCGGCCGGTATCGAGTCTTTCACCGGTATCCATTCTGAAAAGTTCGAGAGTCGGCTGGATGTCACGGGCGATAGGCACACGCACGTCGGCAGAGAGAGTCGCGGTTTCAAAGGCGATTTCGTAGACGAAACCATCGGCCGGCTGCCCTTTGAACAGCGCTGAATCTGGTTTAACCGGGGTTATAGCCAGAGTGTGAATTTTTGCAGGAGCATAGTTGGTGGGTTTGATGGTATTCAGTTTGGCACCGGTATTGCTGGTGCCGGGATACATTTCGCTGCCGTTGCCCCAGAGGTCTTTGAAGGCGCTGGCAGAACACGCAAGGTAGAATTCGCTGGTTCCCCAGCTGAGAAGTGTTTTCAACGCTTCAGGAGTCAGAGGAATCCGGACGGTCGTCGAGGCAAAGTCGTTTACTTCCGAGAAATTGCCGATGCCGGTCCATTTTACCATCGGGTTGACGTTGCTGATGCTGCCGAGCGCCAGAGACCTGCCGGTGCTTGTGTCTGATTTTTCGCAGATGTAAACGCGTGAGAGATCGACCGGTTTGGTTTTTGCCAGTGCCAGAGTGCTTTCGCTGTATGTGTCTTCAAACAGTCTGGCTCTTCGGTTCTGCATGACGATTGTCAGCGTCGGGTCGGTGCCTGAAAGGTCCAGGGAGATGTTGGAACTGATCTGGAACGAAGTGTTCAGCGGTGTAAGAGTGGCTGAAACCGCATTGGCCGGAAGAATCGGTTTTACGGCATTGCCGTTGAGGTCTCTGATCAATGGCAGATCAGCACCGACCGGATAGGCGGAAGGCGGTTCGAATTCAGTGCCGTTGATCTGGAAGTGCAGCAGGGCCGCCAGACGTCCATACTTCAGGGCGATCCAGTCCTGTGCTTCCTGAGAGAGTTTGAGGCGCACGGTGCGATCACCGATGATGTCGCTGACCGTGAATGAGTCGCTGGCAAGAGTTGCCAGGCGATATCTGTTGGTCCAGGTTTCGTTGCTTGAACTCTTGTTATACCAGATTGCCAGGTTTTTGAGAGTTCTGTCGGTTGTCAAGGTGCTAGGGTCAATGGTCTTGTCGAACTGCAGATAGAGATACTGCTGCTCGATAAGGGTTGAATTGGCATTGTAGCTGCCGCTTACAAGGTTGGGGCGCGTATAATCGTTGGTTACGAAAACGGTGGTGATGGTGAGACGCGGCACCGGCTGCAGCCAGTTTCCGGCAAGGTCGGTAGCGATAATGCCGGTGGCCGGGTCATTGTCGATGCCATCGTCGCTGTCGTTGGTTGCAAGCGAAATGTAAATAGTCTTGTCACTGCCCCAGTCGGCAATGATACTTCTGGTATAGGAACCCAGCTGGATCATCCGGCCTGAGCTGCTGTTGTTCGGGTAAAGCAGCAGATCATTGTTGGCTGCACTCAATTCAACAACCGATGATTTGTCGATGCGGGCGTCTTTATGGTCGGGTTTATGGCCGATTCTGACCGCATTGATGTTGAAACTGCCAGGTTTCAGCGTTTCCGAGAAATTGAGCAGCAGAATGTTTCCGTCGTAATCGGCACTGAATAGCGTCGGGCGCCGGCTGTCTACGGCGATTTCGTTGTATTTGTCTTCGACGAAGTCTTTGTTCCCGGCCTTGTCCATTACGTAAATTCTGAAGGTGTGAGTGGCAAGATCGTAACTGTTGTCCAGATTAAGGTGCGCATACATGTCCGGGTAGGCAACAAGTGAGGTTGTCTCGAACCGGGTGGTATTGACCGCGTTTGGTTTCAACATGTAGGTTGAAGTCGCACCGATCGGCGAGAAATCTACCCAGGCTCTGCTGTTGGTTGTGGGTTCAAGCATTTCGACCCAGGCGGCGATGCTGTCTGAAGCCAGACCGTTGCCGACATTGGCAACCCAGCCTTCGGTGTTTCTTTCGATTGACTGAATGCGTTTGGTAACCGTTGCCTTATTGATCTGCGGGGGTTTATTGTCGAATGTTATTACCGGATTAGGGGCGATGAATGTTGTGGTGGCAAGGTTGTCGGCATCGTCTGACATGTAGATTCTCATGCTGACCGATTCACCGTCGACAATTCGCCATTCACCTTCGGCAAGAGGTTCCAGGTCAGTTCTGGTGCCGGTTGCCAGAGTAATTGTCGTTCTCCAGATGTTCGAGCCGACAGCCTGATACATCGGGGTTCTGAACACTTCAATGCCGCCGAGTGTTTTTGAAATGATCACGGTAACGGAACCTGGGTCTGAGAGACGCTCAATTTCTGCCTGAACGCTGATGACGTCGTTGATATTGGCTGCATACGAAGCCAGGTTGTCGCCATTTTCTTCGGCGATGATCAGTTTGCCTGAACCGGCTTTGTAAGCCGGAACCTGCGTGTCGATGCCAAATGGCAGATCGGGATTGGTGACGACGATAGTTGAAGCCATGGTTATGGCGGGAGTATCGGGGTGCAGAACTTTGGCGGTAAAAGAGACCGTTGACGAATCAAGGCCTGAAAGGCTCGATGAAGCTACGAAAGTGCCGCTGTAGACGTATGGCGAACCAACATTGTTGACGAAAGTCAGCGGAACCCACCATGTTTTTGAATCGCCATCATTGTATTTGGCATTCGAATCATCGCTGGTGCTGTTGGTCAGACTGCGGATATCGACCAGCACTTCTGCAGGGGGCACGTTGTTGATATTGAAGATCGAATCGAGAACGCAGGTGATTTTTACTGAATCGCCCGGGTTGATGATATTGTTCTGGTTAATGTCGCTGATCAGGTCAGCACGAGTCTGCGGGTAACCTGCAAAAGTCGGGGTTTTTGACAGGAACCTGACAGGCAGGGTATAGGCATAGGCCATGTTTCCAGAGGCATCGAGAGCGATGATGACCAGAGAACTCATGGTGCCAAGGCCTTCAGGAATGGTCCAGTTGTAGGAAAATTCGTTGCCGCCGGTTGGATTTGGCGGAAAAAGTGTTGGGCTTGGCGGTGTCAGACCATTGTCGGTATAGAGATTAACGAAGTCGATCATCGGCAGAATGCCGTCATGATGATTCATTTTAACTTTGATCTGAATGACATCGCCCAGATTGGCTTCACCGAGGCGACCACCGTCAGAAACAAAAGTAATTGGGTAAATTTCGATGGTCGGAGGTTTATTGTCTACCTTAACCGCGTTGGTTGCCTGGGCGATCGTTTCGTTGCCGTTCTGGTCGGTGACCTTGACAACGAGTTTAACGTCTTCATTGTTGGTACTGCCTACCCTGGGCTCGATGGTCGCTTCAGCTTCGAAGCTTGTTGCACCAAGAATCCATGGAACGGTGCTGGCAATTTCATTGTGCCCGAGCTTCGTCAGATCGGTTGTCACTACCGGGTTGTCGGTGGTGTTGCCGGTGAAAAGAACTCTAAGAACAACACTGTCGGTGGCAAAGGTTGCCGAAGTGGTATATTTGCCGTCGAGGTCGACGATGCTGTTGCCGTTGGTGTCCTGCTTCTGGGTGTTGGTTACCGAAGTGATCACCAGGGCTTTGTTGTCCACATGATAGGGTCCGACTGATTTTGTTACCCGGTTGCCGGCATTGTCGGTGACCAGAAGGGTAAAGCTGATGTCTTCGCCATCCGTTTCTCCAGCAGCGACAGTGTGGGTATAGACGAATACACCATCACTCGCGATGCCGTCATTGTGGGCGCCATCGTCAAACAACTGCTGGTTGGCAAGTCCACCGAGCGAAGTCAGATTGACGGTTGGCACACCGTTGTCGAGCAGCGAGAGATCGACTTCAGCGGTAAATTTTATTTTGTCGCCGGTATTGATGACGCCGGTTTTGCCTTTGAGCTCGGTAACGGTAGCGTAAAAATTCGAAATGGCCGGCATGCGGCAGTCGACTTCAAAGGTCGATGACAGTGAATTCATCGTGTTGCCGGCTTTGTCGTAGACAATAGCTTTGAACACGTAACCCGGAGTTTCGACTGCGGCTGCGACACAGTCGTGTATTACATAGTAGCGTCTGAGAACCGTGTCGTAGTTGGTCAGAATGGTAGTGCCGCTGCCGCCGACTGCCGAGAGGTCAAGAATGCAGTAGCCATCATCCTGATCGTTGGCAGGAATTATGAATTCAAGGCGGTCGCCGACATTGACCACTCCGGCCTTGGCCTGGTCAGTCAGGAAATTGACCCCCATAGGCCCGACATCCGGAACCGAATTGTCGACCGGAACCTGAATGACACTGCTTTTTTCATTGCCATTGTTATCGGTGGCGGTGAAGCTGAAATAATGATCGTAGTTCAGTGTGCCGGCCAGAACCGTGATGCTGGTGGTATAATAACCGCCGGCGTAGGTCATTTCAACCGGGTTGGTCTGGCCGAGCTCGGTCAGGTAAATCTTTACCGTCTGACCATCGTAAATCGAAGAAGATGAACTGGCGAGCTGAACTCTGAAAGTCAGTCGGTCGCCGACCCTGACATAAGGGTGAGAAGTCGATAGGACAGGAACGACACTGTAGGTTGCCGCGAGAATCTGCGGTGGTTCATTGTCGATGTGAAGGTTGCCGGTGGTGGTAACTACGGTATTGCCTGAATCGTCAACTGCATAAACCGGGAAACTGATCGACTGGTCGATGATACCGCCGATAAGCGGATCACTGATCACGTGATCGACCCGGTAAGCGGTGCCATAAGGGCTGAGGGTGCTGCTGGCCGCGCCACCGATTTTTTCGAGGTTAACCCAGACTGAACCGTTGTCGAGGTTCCCGACTGTTGCTGTGATGGCGATCTGATCGCCATAGCGCCCGGCCTGGCCTGTTCGACTGACATTCTGAATCTGCCCGCCGCTGATGGTCGGAGGGTAGTTGTCGACATAGATGATTGGCAGCGTGACTCTGGTGATAAGGTTTCCGGCGATATCTTTAGCAGTTACCGTAAAAGCTCTGGGTGTTGAATTTTCGGACGTATACTGGAAGACAGGATAGTCGAGGCTGAACGAAGTGGTTCCAAGGTTCGGGGCACTCGAGCCATCGTTGAACGGGATGATCTGGTTGCTGACGCCACCGATGCCGCTCAGGTCGACGGTGAGAGTGATGTCCTTCATTCCGGCGGCTACATTGCCTGAAATCTGCAATACGTCGTTGATTATGGCGTTGCGGTTACTACTGGTAATGTTGATGCTGTTGCGGAAGATCTTCATTTGCAGATCCCCGGCGAATTCCGGTGGAATGCTGTCGATGCGCAATGAGTTTGATGTTCTTGTTACCTGGTTGCCTGCATCATCGGTAACAGTGACATCGAAAAAGATGAAGGAGTTCTGAATCAGGTCGGCTTCAGTTACATAGACGATTTTTTCGAAAACGGCTTCAGAACCGAGAGCGCCTCCAGCCGATCTGGTTAGAGTGACCGGGTTGGTGCCGAACAGCCTGGTGTTCGAAGCGATGACTGTGTCATTGTCGTAATTATTGATAGTTGCCTGAATCTTGATTGCATCACCGGCGGTGATGTAAGGTTTGTTATCGGTTGTATTGGTTATTAAAACCGAACTGATGATGGGAGCAATAGTGTCATAGCTGATTGAAACGGTATTCCATGTTGTGCTGTTCCCGGCGTTGTCGACTGCAGTCACCGGAATGTTCTGTAGAACAGCTTCACGGTTATTGGGAATAGGAATCGACTTTGTGAAATTACTTCCGTTGACGGTAAAAATGGTATTGGCTCCGAGACCGAGAGATGTGAGATTGGCAGTTACGGTTTCTTCGTCGGCTGGAGTTTTCAGGAGCAGGTCGATGATCATTGAGTCACCCTGTTTGAAAACACCACCATTGCCAGTACCAAGATTTGCAGTTGCACCAATCAGAGAAGCAGGTCGACGATTGTCGATTTTTATGGTTTTCTGGGGGCTGGAATTTGAATCATCGCCGAAAACAAAAACTACATCGCCATCGACACTGCCCGGAGAGATGGTCAGAATGGCGGAATAGAGTTGTCCGGCAAGCTGGGCGAGGGCCATGTTGGTTATGCCCATAGATTCTGCCGTGAAATAAGGGAATTCTCCGGTTGTGCTTGTGGTAGTCGACCGGCAGGAAATGGTAACGGTATCACCGATACCGGCGATGCCATCGCCATTCATGTCAGAAGAAATGACAACCTGGGCCTGGGAAATATCCGCCCAGCCAGGCGAGGCTACCGCCAGCAGCAGGATAAGTAAAACTACACTGCTGATGAGTCTGCTGCCGAATCTTCTGTTTGCCTTCTTATTTGCCATATTTATGGTTCCTCCGGGTGGAACTGATAGTTTTCGACTATTCAAGTAAACTAATCGGCATCCGGAGCAAATTAATTCAGAGAAAAAACTTTTTTTACCTGAACTGGCATAAAAGTTGCCAGTGCAGTGAAAAGATCTTTTCTTCAGACGACCACTGCTTGAGAGGCGTCATTGAGAGCGCAGCGAAGCAATCGCTCTCTTGAGTTCGTTATTTATCGAAATGTATAAAATTCGTTTCAGCAACGACTGCTGCGTCGCTTTGGTTCTCTCGAAAGTAGGGGATTTGTCTGCAGAATGATGCCGGGGGCGGTTTTCACCGCCCCCGGCAATAGAACCTGAACTCCCGATCAATGTGTATTTAAATATCCAGTCCGGCTGCTTTCAATGTTATATAAACTTGGTTGACAACACCGGTGGTCGAGGTGTCTTCGATTTTTGCCTGCTGTATCTGCGCTTTGGCCAGAGCGTCATCGCCGGCATCATTGCGCCAGAAGTATGCGTATGCCAGCATTGCATGCGCTTCAGGCGAAGTAACCCCAACGCTCTTGTGCTCGAGTGTCAGTTTATATGTCAGGTCTTTGAGACCAATCTGATTGGCAAGAATATCGGTTGCCGTGCGAATGTTCGTGTCTCCACCCGCCTGTATCAAAGCCAGAGCGTAGCCCAGCAGCGATTCAAGGTAGCTTCCGGCATCCTGATTGCCTAGTTGAACTGCTGCCTTGAAGTCTTCCAGACCGTCGATGGTGCGGTAATATTTTGCTCTGGCCCAGCCGCGGCCGTTAAAGGCTTCCTGGCGCTGTGCCGACAATGATCTTGAATCTGAGATGATGTCGGTGAAGTGTGAGATGGCACCACCCCAGTTGGCTGAGTCCATGACGCTCCAGGCGTTGGTTATCTTCTGGTCGACCGAAATGCTGGTGCCGGTTCCAGTGCCCGTGCCCGTCCCAGTTCCGGTTCCAGTGCCTGTTCCCGTGCCTGTTCCCGTTCCCGTGCCGGTGTTGATAACCGGCCCGGTGGGATTTTCGCCGGGCAGAATCTGGCGACCATCACCGCCGCCGCCCCCGCCACAGCCAATTACCATGGTCACGGCCGCGACAAAGATTGCGAAAGCAGTTCTGAGCAGGTCTCTGGTATTGTGTTTGAACATGTTGTTACCTCAATACTGCCAGTTTGCAGGTTTTCTTGACTTTGACCGCCGGGTTGAGCGGATCGCGCACTTCAACCTTCGCCAGGTATACGCCGTTGGCGACCTGTTTGCCGTCTTCGTTGCGAAGATCCCAGAGGACGTCATACAGATAGCGCGAGCTGCCGGTGCCATAATTTTCTTTAACTGCCCTGACGTTGCCGAGTGAGGCGACCTTGTGACCGGCGGTATCATAAATCCTTATGGTTACCAGATCATCGTTGAGGTCACCGCTGTTGGCACTGATTCTGATATAGCCTCTGCGACTTGCCGGGTTCGGATACTGCATGATCTGCGTAATCTGCAACGGGAGCTTGATCTGGAATCTTATGGCTGCAGACTGGGCATTATTGCCGGTTCTGTCTGATGCTCTGATGATCAGGTCGTGATTGCCGGAAGTTAGTTCGGCAAGAGGTTTGAATACGAATCTGCCCTGACTGTCGACTATTACCGGCTGGGCAAGACCGCCATCGATGCTGGCGCTGACCTTGTCGGCTGCAAGGCCTGAGCCTGCTTCGGCAATTCGACCGGTGAATTCGGGTCTGGCTGTTTTGAATGGCTCATCAGCAGCCGAACCGGTGTCGAGACTTATGGCCGGGGCAACGGTATCACGCATGACTGCCAGCATCTGCGCAGAAGTCATGCGGGCTGCAAATGCGCCGTCGGCATTAAGGTCGGCGGTTACGAATTTCCAGGCATTGCCGTTCTGGTTGAACAGGCCGAGGCCGGTTGTGTCGGTCGCGGCAGGAGCTTTAATCGAGAAGCTGAAACCAAGATCGATCTTGTCAGAAGCAATGCTGATTTCGTAGGCATCGGTTTCCGGAACAAGCTCGGCGCTGTTCTGCAGTTCGCTGCCACTTACCTGTGAATAGCGCAAGCCGCGAACCTGACGATATTCCTGCTGCATAGAAGCCATCAACTGCCCATTGGCGGTTTCCACATGTTCGAGATTGTGCTGCAGAATTTTGACTACCGCATCAGCCTTTAGGCTGCTTTCATGGAAGTCAAGTTGCGCGATGCTGTCAGCCGAGAGGATGCTGGCTTTAACGTTCATCGAAACATAGGCGATGGTGAAGGTTCCTTCACCGCTGCCCTGGTTGCCGGAAAGGTCTTCGCCTCTGACGATAAGTTTGCCGGTGCTGCCGTTGGCAGAGTTGAGAGATACGCCCGACATAAACACCATATTGCCGCTGCGTGCCTGCATGATGGTCGTGACCGTCGAAGCGGAACCGTGCTTGACGTAGAGAGTAGGGGCGGTAACCAGTTTTTCATTGCTGGTAGCCAGAACGATGATGTCGTTTTCATTGGCCGGGTTCGAGAAAGCTGATACTGAGATGGCCGGCGGAGTGAGATCACGGCCCTGGAATTCATAAGGCGTGGCTGGTGAGAGATTGCCGAACAGGTCGGTGACACCAGTCGGAATGACTGTGTAGGTCTGGTTCTCTGTGAGAGCAATATCGGTTACCAGCTTGACTGTTTTCTGATCTGCCTGAAGCGTTGCCTGGCTGATACTGATGCCAACGCCATCAGCGTTGGTAAGGAGATAAGCGGCGGTATTGCCGGCAGTGCTGCTGTTGCAGGCTTCATCGAAAACGATATTGAATTCTTTCTGGCTGGTTATTCCTGAGAAGTTGTGAGTTGCAATCAGCGGGCCCTTGCCGTCAGCGGTCAGAGTGATCTGATTGCCGGTTCCGGTCAGAGAAGAACCATAAAGACTTCTCACGCCGGCAGAACCGCTGGCGACCGAGATGGTGTAGGTAACGCCATGACTGAAAGCCGAGGTAGTATTGAAGGTAATCGACATGCTGTCGGCGACGGTAACACTGCTGATAGTCAGCGCAGGAGAAGCGGTTACCGATGTCGCGCCGATTCCGGCAACATTCAGTTCCTGATTGAACCAGATTCTGGCCGACATCGAACTCACCTGCGCAATACCGGAAACCTTGAATTCGCTGGTTATCGCTTTGACTCTGGCAGTTGCCGTGGCACTGTTGCCGGTATAGTCAGTGGCTTTGAAAGTGTAGTCGCCGTCAGCTACCAGGTTGCCCTGATCGTTGCGGCCATCCCAGGTCGCCAGGTAAGCGCCGGCTGAAGCTACAAGCGGCAATCTGCCGATTCTGGTGCCGCCGACATTGTAGATTTCGATCTGGTAAACGCCGGTTGCGGTTAGAGGATCTGCCGATACTGCGAAAATATCGAGGTTACCGGCGCTGGGCGAGAAAACGGTAACCGGGTGACTTGCAACATAGAGGCTGTAAGTGCTGACTGTCGGGTTAGCACTATCGATGATCAGTTTGTAGAGGTTTTCTGAGCCTGAAGCCGCCAGGTTGCCGGCTGGATCGACCAGGCCGATGTCATACTGGCCATCCGGCAGGCGGTTGGAACTGCGGCTGGAAATACCGGTGAAGGAAGTTGACCAGTAACCGGTTCCGGCAGCGGCCAACTGATAGGTGTCGGTTGAAATGCTGCTTCTGACGCGCATTCTTGGCGCTTCAGTCTCAGCCGGAGTCTGGAACCTTGGGACTATCGAAGGATGCCTGAAAGGATTGAAGTAGATTGTCGACGAAGCAGTGTTGTTTTCACCACCGCTGAACGTCAGACCGGCTACGGTCGGAGTAGCGTTGTCGACACGCCAGTTAAGAGTTTCAAGAGAGAGATCGCCATTGGTGTCGGCCAGATAAATGGCATAGGTGGTCGGCATGGCGGGCTGAGGACCTGAAATGGCGTTCCAGGTGAAGGTTGCAGCGTTGCCGTTCAGGGCCAGCGGGTATGAAGCAACCGAAACATTGTCGAGGAAATAGTGCAGGTGAACCAGATTTGGATCACCATCCGGAGCTGCGGTCAGTTGAACGCTGAGAGTGGCTGCGCCTGGGGAAACCAGGAAACTGAAGGGCTGATTCACCAGGGTTTCAGTGCCGCTGGCGATGGTTGTCTGCTGTGATTCAGTGCGCATCGATGCAATGACCGGACCGCGAGAGCGGACCATAATGCTGCCGGTAGCTGTGTCAAGAACGTTGCCGGTCATGTCGGTGGCTTTGATTCTGTAGTTATACGCCCCCTGAACGACGGCGTTGGTAACTGCTGCTGAGGTAGTGAAAACCGCCTGATTGCCGGCGTAAGATACACACCTGCAGGCCAGAGTCTGTGATGTTGTGGCGATACTCAGACTCGGGGTTGTCAGCGGGCTCAACTGCTCGTTGAAGGTCAGGGTGAAGGTGGCGGCACCGGCAGCACCTGAACTTAGATACAGGCCGTTGCTGATGGTAGCGGCAGTAACCTCTGGTGCTGCGCGGTCGATGATCAACCAGGCGGTAGCATCGGTGCCGACTGCAAAGTTGCCGGCCAGGTCGACGGTTGTGACTGCGTAACCGCCGTCAGGAAGTATCGTCGCGCTGTTATCAGCCGCTGACATTGTATAGGCATGCCTGGTCAAGGCACCGGCTTCTGCGGTCATTCTGTAGGTGCAGGTGGCGGTTCCGGAGGTCAGCAGCAACCGCTGGGCATCAGAAGCGTTGGTTGTCTCGATGCTGGCCAGCAGACCACCATGCAGAGCCGGGTTGTGGTAATACACCGGTTTGCTGGAATTGCCGGAGACGTTGCTGAGGGTCATGGTGGCAACATCTGGGGCCATCGTATCATAGACAAGATTCAGAGAAGAGGTGGCGCTGAGGTTGCCCAGGCTGTCGACGATTCGGAATTTGTAAACCTTGCCATTGACGGGGACAGGATTATTGAAAAAGGCTGAAGTAACCGAAGCGACGCTGTTATTGCCATCATCAGCAAGATCAACGGTTTTGACCAGAATGTTGTTGCTGTCATAAAGCTTTATCTGATGAGGCTTGGAGAACGGGCCTTCACTGTAAGCGACAGACAGGGTGGCGATTCCAGGTTCCGCGAGATTGCTGAACGGCTGATTCAGAAGAACGGTTTCAGTACTGACCCTGAACTGCTGACTGAAAAGAGAAGCGGTGTAGACCGGGCCGCGGGCATAGACGCCGACTGTGAACTCGTCGACGAGTGTGGCGGAGGCGATATTGCCGGCGCAGTCTTTGCCATTGGTAATCAGATAACTGTAGGTGCCGGCCGGGAAAGTTTCGTTGATGTCGCCGGCGGCAACCAGCAGGCAGGTGCTCGCATCGAGCCAGGAAGAGACTGTCAACTGCACCTCTTTGGTTGAAGTTGCAAGTCTGACATTCGGAGCCACACTCGTGTTCATCGGCTCACTGAAGGTAATGACAAAGTTGCCGGTTCCGGCTTTGGTGTAACCGACGGTAGTGGCAGGGGTAACGGCTGTTACGAATGGTTTGCTGTTGTCGACCATGACCATGCGGGTTGCGGTGGCGCCTTCAGAGAAGTTGCCGGCGAAGTCGGCTACGGTGACCTGATAGAGGCCATCAGGCAGTGAGCCGCCAAATAGGCCTGTATGAGTTGTCGTCGACGAAGCCAGATCAAAGGTATAGGTTGCGGTGCCAGAAGCAATCAGGCGCAGGCTGTCGGTTGCCAGAGAAATGAGGGTAACGGTAGCTGATCCGGCAAGCTTAGGCGCATAATAAGTGATGCCGCCGGTTGCGATGCCGGTGTTCTTGTCGTTGAAGTTGAAGGCAGTTATGGTTGCCGAGGCGGTATCGAGGTAGAGGCTGCGGTTCATGTAGCCGCCGGCAGGGGCGATATTGCCGAGGCTGTCGCGCAGTCTGAACGAGTATCTGCCGTCGGAGACCGGCCCGGTGCCGTTGAACCAGTCGGCGGGTGCTCCTGGGAAAGTGGCGCCGTTGGCGGCATCGAGAGCGAAGGTGGCGACGTGGGCGCCGGTTGGGCCGTATACCAGCAGCGAGTGAGGAGTATTGAACGGGCCGCTGTTATAGGTGAGCTGAATCGATGCTGAGCTGTTAACCAGTGTGCTGTAAGGAGCGTTTTTAAGAACTTTGGTGTCGTAGATAGCAGGTTGCAGCGTGCTGATGTCGATAGATGCGGCCGGACCCTGCGATTGAACATCGAGGGTGAAGGGAGTTGCCGGGGCAAAGTTCAGAGCATTCGCTGCCAGGTCTGTGCCTCCGGTTACCGAATATCTGTAAATGCCTGAAGGGAAAGTCGTTCCGATATCGAAACGGTTGACGAACTGTGCAGCAGTTGCAATCGCCGGGTTTACCCAGCCGGTGAAATCCATGTAGATGGTCTGCATGGCTGTACTGGTAGCCAGAACCAGAGTGGGAACCGCCGAAGGTTCCATCGGCTCGTTGAAAAACACTGTGAAGGTTGCCATGCGGGCCGGGGTATTGCCGATCACCGTTGACGGTGTAATCGAAGCTACGGTCGGGGCAGTGTTGTCGACGACAAGGGTCAGAGAAGGCGAACCGGTCTGCAGATTGCCGGCAGCGTCGGCGAGGCCGATCGCATAGCCGTCTTCAATAAGACCTGTTCCGAATGCTGCGTCGTATTTGCCGGAACCCAGATAGTTCATGGAGACGGTCGAGGTTGCATCCTGAACGAATGCGTAGACAGTCAGGCGCAGCGGATCGGTTGCATTGCTGCAGGTGGCGTTGGCAGTCATGTTACCGAGGGTGATATTATTGTAATAGTAGATTCCGGCGCTATGAGTTGCCATGCCTGAGAGAGTCAATGAAACTGCATTGGGAACAGCGGCGTCATAAACAATCTCTTTGAGGCTGCCGGTCAGGTTGCCGGCGCTGTCGACCGCCCTGACTGTAATAGAGGTCGGACCGATATTGCCGAGTGCCGGTGCAAAGTCAGTGTTTATAAAGGTTGCGGTGGCGGTTTTGCCGGTGCCGAGAACGATCGGGGCGCTGCCAAGCATCTGACTGTTCGCGTCAAAGAAGCAGATTCTATGCGGCAGATTCTTCGTCGGAACTGTCTGATAGTTGATTGCCAGAACCGGAGTCGGGTCGATGGTAAAGTTGAAAGGCTGGTCGGAGACTCTGGTGCTGGAAATAGTGTTCTGATAGGCAAGCAGGGTTATGCCACCCTGGGCTATCGGCGGCGCATCGGTGAGAATCTGAACATCCTGAGTCGAAGCGCTGTGCTGGTTCCCTGCGGTATCTGCACCGCCAGTGAGAGTATAAGTCCAGGTGCCGTTTCTGGTGTCGAGAGTAATTGCCTGTATGTTCTTGTAAACGGCGCGGGTATTGCCATTGCTCCAGCCGTTAAAGCTGAAACTGATGGCAGCACCTGAAGTGGCACATGCCAGAACCGGAGTGACTGCAGTATCCATGGGTTCGCTGAAATCTACATTGAAGATACCGGCTGAAGGATTGGTTACGCCAATGGCGTCTGCAGGAGAGATGGTGACGACAGTCGGCAGCACGTTGTCGATGACGAAGGCGGCCGAAGCGGTCGAGAAGCCGGTAGCGCCGGTGGTAATGCGGTCGTTGCTGTTATAGACGTAAGAAGCGACCAGGCCGTTGATCGGGTTGTCGAAAACGTCCTTTATGCCAAACAGTTCGAGGTAAGCTGGAGCGAGTTGTGCCGGCGCCTGGAATGCTTCGGCGGTTTTGAAGGCTGCGACGGTTCTGGTTACGCCGTTGACAACTCTGGTTGACCAGCCGGTGAAAGTGCCTGAAGCGACACGGGCGCCATCGATCTGTCTGAATATGGCTGCAGTTGGGGTTAAACCGGTGGCAAAAGGAATATTTACGCCGTTTGCCTGCGGATAAGTCAGTTCAAATTCAAATATGAAATTGCCGGTATTTTCTCTGGTTGGCGGCATGTCAGTGACGGCACAGGCCTGTAGAGCGGCCGGAATTTCAGCAGGCATGGTACTGACCATTACGCTGCCGGGGCCGAGGGGCAGGTAAACGTTGCTGTTCGTGCCCCACATGTTTACAAAAGCCCCGGCATCGATCTTGATTCCCCAGGTCGGGTTAACGCTGGCTGTATACAGGTTGAGAATGCCGGTGATGTCGGCAGGCGTCAGTTCGATAAAGGCTGTATTACTGGCATAACTGTTTCTGGTCACCGACAGATCTTTGCAGGCCAGAGTGACGAAACCATTGGTGTTCATGTTGTAGAGATGGATTTTTTTCTTGAAGCTGGTCGTTGCACTGGCGGCAGTCGGCACCGGTTCGCTGATCGACGGCATCAATGCATCATCGGTGTCTTTGTAATCATTGGCGAACAGCAGGGCCCGGTCTGAGAATTCGAGAGCAAGAGTTCCAGAACCAAGATTCAGATAGGGTTTAGGGGTGCCTTTAACAGTAAGGGTCGGTATGGGTGTGATGCTGCGGTTATCGGTAATCACTATCGGAGAATTGTAGGGGTAATAGGTCAGTGGTTTATCGAGATCGTCTTTTACAAAGCGTCTGGTGTCATTTCGCTGAGCAAACTTCAGGGTTTTAGTGCCGGCACCGAGCTTGCGTGCTATCCAGTCGCGTCCGTCAGCACACAAAACAATGCGCATCGTTTTTTCATCGCTCCAGCTGACGGTGTCGCTGGCCTGGAAGCAGTAGGCGGCCCGATAATCGACCTGGTCAAACGGGTCGGTGATGCCGGTCGGTGTGTTGACGAAAAGAACTGCGTCTGAAGCTACCAGCGAGGTTGCTGTTGCCATCGGTTTGTTGAAGTAGAAGTCGAGGGTAATGCCGGTCGGCCAGCTGTGGGTCATGACCAGGTTGTTGATTTTCGCCGGTTCGCGCCAGGTTGAATCAGTAATGGTAACCCGATGATAAGAGGCTTTCGGCAGCCAGTTTCCGGCATAATCCGTCAGCGGCGGTGTGTCGGTGGCGAGAATTTCGAGATATAGCGGCGTGGAAGCCCATTGTGCAACTGTTTTGCGGCCTGCCTCGGTCAGGTTGAGATAATAATAGGTGAAGCTTTCGTCATCGGTTGCGTAAGTTGATAACTCAAGTTTTGCGACACTGCCGACCGGAATGGTATTGCTGCCAACCAGCCGCCACATGTTGATATTCGTATTGTAAATATCTTCAGAGAGGGCGATACTGATGGTTGTGCCGTCAAATTGTGCCGATTCGATAGCCGGCTGTTTCGTATCGACTATGAAAGTCTGGCTGCCGGTTGCCGGGTTGCCGGCTTCATCGAGCAGGGTGACCGAAAACGTTGCAATTGTCTGATCTACTTTTGCATAAGCGGAAAGATTCACTCCGGTTGCCGTCGAGGCAACCGAACCTGAGAGTGCTGTCATTGCCAGTCTGGCCGGTGCGCCTGGAATGTCCGAAAGATCGAGGTAGGCGCTGGTGACCGTAGCGTTGTCTTTGAGGGTGGCGCTGGCGAGCAGCAGGTCGACGGTGCTTCCCGAGGCGACGTTAAGGAAGTAGTCGGTTCCTTCAAGAGTTTTGACCATGTTGGGCGACAACCACATGACAAAACTTGCCAGTTCAGGCTTCTTGTTCTTGACTGTGAAGGCAGAACTTCCGATTGTTGTCGTGGCATTATTGTAGGCATCGTCAACGGCGCTCAAGCGGTAATCGATCTTGCTGAGATCGAGCTCACTCCAGCTGCTGAAATTGTCACCGACAGTGAACCGTGCTTCATGACGGTTGGTGGTCGGGTTGAAGATCATGGTGCCGGTTGCTATGGCAGTAATGAAGGTGGAATTCGTACTGATGGTGGCAGAAGCGACGGCATCGAGCGAAGCGCTGATGCTGGCATAAACGACGATGATGTCGTTGATGTTCGAGACGGTCGGTATCGGGTTGTCACCGTTGTTCTGCAGTATGGCGATACCGTGGCTGGTGAACGATGCCGGCTGGCAGTCGACCGAGAGAATCTGGTTCGATTCGACATTGGTGGTGTTGCCATACAGGTCAGTGACCACGGCCCTGAAGCGGTAATTGGCATATTCACCGGTGGTGGGATTTGTATAGGTTGTCCAGACGAAGTCGGTGCCACTGATGTTCATTTCCAGAGCTGTCGGGCCGCCGATCGCGGTCAGGTCGAGGGTTGCCGTGCCCAGGGCAGTTTCTGTCGGCAGGCTGATGGTGTAAGTTACCTGGTCTCCTAACTTGATTTTGCCATCGTTCTCCGGAGCATCGTTCCAGGCGACGCTCATGTTGCCGCTGACCTGCGGCACCTGGTTGTCGATGGCGATTTCGTTGGTATGCGAGGCCACGAAGTTGCGGCCGCCATCCTGCAGGGTTATTACCCATGATGCCGGAGTAGAGCCATCGAAGTTGCCTTCCTGAACGATGATTTCAGACTGATACCATCCCGTCGGGGTGCTGACTCCCATGACTTCGGGAATAGTGATTCCGAGGCTGGAAAGGTCAATTGTGGGCCGCAGGCGACTGTTGTTCTCTTCGTCGAGATTGTCGAGTGCCTGCAATCTGAAACGTATGGTGCTGCCGACATGGGCAACGCCGCCGACAACGCCGTTGTTTACGACGACGGCACTTATGGACGCTATGGTCGGCGGGTGGCAGTCGACGCGGTATTCTGGGCTGCTGTTGGTAGTCGAAATTACTTTGTTGCCCGAACGGTCATACATGGTTGCAACGAACTGGTGTTTAAGTTTGTAAATGTTAGCGGTGAGCGAAGCGGCGTCGAAATCGAGGCGATAGGTGAAATCGCCATTGTCGATCATTTTCCCGAATCTGGCGGTAGTAGTTGCCGGAATCGTAATCACTGCCGGGTCAACATAACCTTCGAGCCCTGAAAGGTCTGAGCCGACATAATATAGATCGACGGTCGCGGTAGCATGATCGTCAAAATATGATTCTGCGGTAAAAGGCAATTGAAATTCGAGTTCTTTATGGGTATTAACCAGAGTCGGTTTATCAGATGTATCATCAATTTCATACAATCTTCTGGCGACTGCAAGGGTGAGAAGGCCCGGGTCGGGCGGATTCTGGTCGAGCAGGGGTATAGTCGCCGATGCATCGAAGCTTGAACTTGCCGGTATGCCGGTCGGGCTGTGGACCGGGCCGTTGCCGGTGCCGTTATTGTCCCGGATGGTGATCGTGAAGGTAGCGCCGAGGTTTAGTGGTCCGGTGGCAATAGTTATCGGGTTGGATTCATACATGCCGGTGGTCGCATTTGTCAGTATGAGGGTCTGGGTGCCGAGGTTGCCGAGGCTGCTGAGATCGACTTCGACTTTGTGGTTATCATTGGGGGTTTTGAGCTGAACCCTGATTCTGAATCGGTCTTCGATGATCATGTAAGGCGGATTTCTCTGCAGAATCGGGGTCCAGGTGCAGATCAGCGGGTCAGCCATTTCGGGAGCGATATTGTCGATGTCCGTCGGGCTCGAATTTAGCGCAAACGTGTTGCTGGCCTTGTCGTATGCATAAAGCGTGAAGACGTAATTGGTCTGATCGATTGCAGGCAGCCCATTGGTGCCGGTTCCGACGATATGCGAGTATTGCCAGCTGTTGCCGCCGATGTTGGAAAAGGTGGCAACAGCCGGGCCGCCAAGTCTGCGCAGGTCAAGCCAGACCGCGCCGGCCGGTTCCTCGACATTGGCGATTGTGGCATTGAAAGTTATGGCGTCGTTGAGAAGAATGATTCCGGCACCGGCATCACGGGTAACGGTAAAAGCACTGATCGTCGGTGCCAGCTGATCGAGCAGATTGATGGTGATCGATGCAATGATCGGGTATTCTGGTATTGTTCTGCCGAAGGGTGTGTTGCCGGCGTTGTCGCGGATGGTGAGCGGCAGAACGATGCTGTCGTTGGTGGTTCCGGTTGCCAGGGGGAATGTCAGAGTATAGGTGCCATTGTATGGGACCTCAGGGGTTAGAAAAGCGGTGCCGCTGCCAAGACCGGTAAGGTCGACGCTGACGGTATGCCCATCATTGGGTCTAAATTCGTCGAGGTTAACAATCAGGGTAATCTGGTCGCCGATTTTAACGTATGGGTGAGTTGGGCTCTGAGGCGGGCTCGATGTATAACTGGTGCTGACAAGGAATGGCGGCAGGTTGTCGATGACGTAACCGGGTGAGCCGAACGAGGTCTGGTGGTCGATGCGGTTATAGGCATTTACGGTGAAACTGGCGTTGTTGGCATCGATGGTTCCTGAACCGACCGTAACTTTGGCCTGCCAGATATTACCTGATACGTTGATGAAAGTGTAACTTGCACTGTCAGGAACGCCTAGCTTCCTGAGGTCGGCCCAAACGACACCTCCCGAAAGAATGCCGTCTACAGTGGCTCTGAAGGTAACGGCATCATTGATGTGAATGGTTCCGGCACCGGCATCGCGGGTAAGGGTGAATGACGAAATTACCGGAACCGTCTGGTCGAAGAAAGGCAGGGAAATTGATGCGATGATCGGTTGGTTGCCACAGCCGTTTGCCAGGCTGTATGGTCCATTGCCCGGCACATCTCTGATGATTAAAGGAAAAGTTGCGCCATCAGTCAGGGTGCCAAGAGGAACGGTGAAGGTGCAGGTATAGATTTCGTTTGTCAGCAGGGTCATCGTCTGATTTGGGCTGCCGCCGGCACTGCTGAGATCGATCTGAACCGTCTGGCTGTCGTAGGGGGTATTCAGAGTTGTCGATGCAAGCCTGATTTCGAATTTGATCAGATCACCGTTGTTTATCTGGGCGTGGGTTAAGCTGAGTGGCGGAGTGACGCTCCAGGTAGCGATATTGCCGCCCCATGCCGGCAGCGGGTTCACTACCGGAGGTTCATTGTCGACGGCGGTCGGCGCTGAATTTCTCGAGACGGCATGTTCGATGCGGTTATATGCAGTCACGGTAAAAATATGTGATGCTGTGTCTAGACTGCCAGAAGCGACCGCCGCCGTGGCTGACCAGACGCCTCCGGCATTGGTGAAAGCCGTCGTTGCCGAAGCTCCGATTGAAGTCAGGTCCGCAAAGACGGCACCTCCCTGAAACTGCCTTACCCCGGTGACATTGGCGGTGAAAGTAACCGTATCACCAATTCTGATGGTTCCGGCTCCGGCATTGCGGGTGACGGTGAAAGCGGTGATGACCGGCTGGCCCTGATCGAACTGCGGAATGTTGATAGTCGGGTAGACGGTCAGCCGGGTGCTGGAAGCGATCGGCAGGTTGCCGGCGTTATCTCTGATTACGAGCGGAAAGGTTGCGCCATCGATGAGATTATTGTTGTTCGGAACTGTAAAGTCGACAGTGTATATGCCGCTTGGCTGCAGAGTCATTACCTGGGCGGCATTGCCGCCGGCGGTACTGAGATCGATGGTAACCGTCTGGCCGTCGTAAGGAATGTTGGAAGTGGTAGAAGCCAGTTTGACCTGAAATGTCACTACATCGCCGCTGACTACATAGGGATGGGTAACCGGGTTCTGAGCAGGCACCGAAGTATAGGTTGCCCAGTCAAAAACCGGCGGTTCGGTATCGACCAGAATGGCGGCAGTATCAAAAATGTTTTCGTTCTTTACTGATGAGTCATCCCAGGCCGTAGCCCTGAAAAACTCCGTAATATCAAGACTGCCGGTAGCAACATTGATTGTGGTGCGCCATAAATTGTCTGTCTGTTTTTCCAGGAGAGTATCCGTCGCTCCGCCAAGGGCGCTGAGGTCAGCCCAAACCTTGCCGCCAAGAGCGGAATTAACACCAGTGACCGTTGCCTGAACGATTACAACATCGCCGGCGATAATCGGAGGTGCGGCTCCGCCAGGCCTGGTAAGAGTCAGGTTGTTGATAACGGGCCGCACGGTGTCAATAAAAATATCAGGGGTAGTCGTTTTAAAAACCAGGTTGCCGGCCGGATCTTTACCATAGACGG
>CAYYUI010000055.1:0-35281 GCA_964474705.1 uncultured bacterium | reverse complement strand
AAGTCGTCCGCGAACTGACCGGTATGGGCCTCAAAGAAGCCAAAGACCTGGTAGACGCAGTTCCGAAGACCCTCAAAGAAGGTCTGACCAAGGCCGACGCCGAAAACATGAAGAAGAAACTCGAAGAAGCCGGCGCCAAGGTTGCCCTCAAGTAATCTTTCCCAGCTTTTCCAAAGAATGCCCCGGTTCGCCGGGGCGTTTTTTTTTGCGCGAATTTATTAGTTGGATCAGGGTAAAAATGCATTATAATTAGTACATAGAAATGGCAGGGAGGTTAAGGCAATGTCACAGGATGGTGAAAGCGTATTTGGTCAGATTCCGCCAAGACTGCTTTTCTTCATAATTTTTCTCATCGTATCCGGGCCTTTCATGCTTTACGGCGGTTACAAGAACGGGCAGATAGAAAGTTGCCTCGAAAAATCCGACAAATGCATGGAAAAGAATGATTATCTCGGGGCCGAAAAACAGATGAACGAGGCCGGCGACCAATTCGGGCTGCTTTACGACATCTATGTGATCATGCCCACCTTCGGAGGCAAATATTACCGCAAGGAAGATGTGCTTGGCCTCAGGGGCGTGACCCGTACCACAGCGATTGCACAACGTATGGGCGATGGTGATGCCGATGTCGAAGAACTTATGAAGGAAGCCACCGCCGATGTTGAGCAGCGCGGTTCGTTCGCCGGCAAATCAGCACCGCTGCGCGAAATCGCCCGAAAACAGATGGCGGCGCTGAAAAAACTGCTGCCGATTCTAAAAGCCTGCAAATCCGGGAATGTCGAGAAGGCATATGAAGATTTTAAAACCTTTATAACCAACAAGGATAATCTGCAATATGAAGTCATTCTCATGCCCGTCTGCCGAATTGCTTACGAACTTGCCTGCAGCGCTCCGAACCGGCGCATTGGCGAGGGCATGGTCGCAATTATCAGCATTGGCGCCCAGGAATCCGATAACCCCTTTTTCAAAAATCTGCAGCGTCAGGCTGAAAGGATCGATTTCGATGCCCCGCGTTCCGCAGCCAGACCGGAAGTTGCCTCCGGAAAAACTGAAAAAGTGAAGAATACACCACCTGAACCGAAAAAGCCCGCAGCAAAAAAGCCTGCAGCTTCTCTCGAAGAAAAATTCGCCGATGGCCTGGCACTGGCGCGAAGCAAAGAATTTGCCAAAGCCCTGCCTTTGATCGAGGAGTGCTACCGGGAACGCCCCGACAACGATAAAATCAGCTATACCTTGGCACTGATACAAAAGAATCTCGGAAAAAACGATGATGCCAGACGCATCTGCGAAGAGATTCTTCAGCGAAACCCCGCCAATTCCCAGGCCCAGAAACTTCTCGCCGCCGTAAAATAGCAACCCCGCTTCCTGCCGGCCTTAAGACCAGGGCAAACGCTCACTTTATTCCCATGTAATGAGGCTTACAGGCATGGCAGGCGATTGCATAAGCGATGCTTATCGAGCACTCCATAATCCCCTGCAAGCGATGCCGCTAAGACCGGACGTTTTGCCTGGAGGGCAAAACGCGGGCGATTGTCGCAGGATGCGACTTAGAGCCCGTGTTCCGGTCGTGCGTGCAGAGCAAGCAGATGGGATTATGAGAGTGCGAAAATCGCAGAGCGTTGCAACGACTGACATGCCGTAATACGCGGTCTAGAAAGAAAAAGGTTTCCGTTTGCCCGGCCTTAAGACCGAATTGTAGAAACTGAAGCGACTCTCTGATAAAATACCAGCTATCAAAGATAGCCTGGAGAGTTGTGATGAGTGAAAAAGTTTCTGCAGAACGTCTGGCGGTTAAAGCTCCCATATCCGGTTTCCTGATGGCCCTCGAAACTGTTCCCGACCCGGTATTCGCCCAGAAGCTCGTGGGCGACGGTGTCTCAATTGACCCGGTTTCAAGCGTCCTCACTGCTCCCGTGGCCGGTGAGATCATTCAGTTTCACTCGTCATCGCATGCTCTGACAATCAGAACCTCCCACGGCATCGAAATTCTAATTCATATCGGCCTCGATACGGTCAAGCTCGGTGGGCGAGGTTTCGAAGCGCTGGTTAAAAAAGGCGACCGGGTTGTTCCCGGCCAGAAGTTGATCAGATTCGATGCCGATTATGTCGCAACCAACGCCCGCAGCCTTCTAACCCAGGTCGTTGTAGCTAATCCTGAATCGATCAGCAGTCTGATTCCTGAAACCGGCAGCGTCGATGCTGACGCTGACGTCATTTTTACCGTCATTCCGGTTGCTGCTGCCGGCCCGTCTGCCATTCAGGAATCACATCGCATTGTTTCCGACTCGGTCATTGTCGTCAACCCTTCCGGCCTGCATGCCCGCCCCGCTTCTGTTCTGGCAGGTCTGGCCAGGCAGTTCGAATGTGAGCTGCATCTGCAGAAGGGCGACCGCAGCGCCAATGCCCGCAGTGTTTCAGCGGTCATGGGCCTCGAGGTCGAAAAGGGCGACAAGATTGCGCTCGTCGCGACTGGCCCTGATGCCCAGAAAGCCATCGATCATATTCTTCCAAGACTTCGCGAAGGGCTGGGAGAAAATCTCAAAGCCGCTGCCGGCGAGCAGCCCGTCGCCTTCAAAAAGGGCGAAAAGACCTCGGTCAATCAGCTGACCGGCATCGGCGCCTCGAGAGGCATTGCCATTGGGCAGGTGCTGAAGCTGAAGCCGGAAAAATTCGCTATTATCGAGCAGGGCCGTGGCAGCAAGTTTGAACAGGCCGAATTTACCAACGCGGTGAAACGGGCAACACTGCAGCTTTCTTCACTTGTCGACAAACTCAAACGCAATGGCAACCCTGAACGCGCCGCTATTTTTGCTGCCCATACCGATCTTCTCGATGACCCCGAACTGCTCGAACTGGTAGAGCGTGCGATAATTGCCGGCAAAAGCGCTCCATTTGCCTGGAATAAAGCATTTAACGCCCACGCGCAGAAATTGCAGGGATTGAATAATCAACTTCTGGCTGCCAGAGCCAACGATCTTCGCGACGTGGGCTACCGGGTTCTCCGCATTCTGCTGTCGCTTGAAGAAAAGAACCTCAGTGTTTCCGGAAAACAGGTGCTGATCGCTGAAGATCTGACGCCATCGAGCATCGTTTCGATCGACCGGGAACTGGTGGTTGCCTGCTGCACCATTGCCGGCGGTGCCACCTCGCATGTTGCCATTCTGGCACGCTCGATGGGTTTGCCTGCAATCGTCGGGCTCGATCCGGCTGCCCTCGAACTTGAAGACGGGCTGATGGTCGTCGTCGACGGCAACGAAGGGTTGCTGACGGTTCAGCCTGATGCGGCCGAAGTTGAAGCTGTCGAAACGACTATGATGGCTGAAGAGCAGACCAGGGCTGAAGAGAAGCGTCACGCCGAAGAACCTGCCGTCACCCTCGATGGAGTTAAAATTACCGTGGCGGCGAACGTCGGCGAAACATCTTCGGCAGCTCAGGCCGTCGAACTCGGCGCTGAGGGAGTCGGGTTGCTGCGTTCAGAATTTCTTTTCATGAACCGGGCGGTCGCGCCCACCGAAGATGAACAATATGAGGCCTACCTGTCGGTTGCGGCCAAAATGGGCCGGGAACGCCCGGTAATCATCAGAACCCTCGATGTCGGTGGTGACAAGCCGCTTTCATATCTGCCGATTCCGAAAGAAGAGAACCCGTTTCTCGGTGAGCGCGGCATCAGAGTCTGCCTGAACCGCCCCGAGATTCTTATCACTCAGTTGCGCGCCATTCTGCGGGTTTCGCAGCAGTATGATGTCAGGGTGATGTTTCCAATGATCGCCGATATTTCCGAATGGCGGCAGGCGAAAAAGATCATGTTGCAGACAGCCGAAGAAACCGGCATCCCGCCGGTCAAGACCGGGATAATGGTCGAGATTCCGGCGGCGGCGCTGCTTGCAGATACATTTGCCGCCGAAGCGAGCTTCTTTTCGATCGGAACCAACGACCTGACTCAGTATGCGCTGGCGATGGATCGCGGCCACCCCAAGCTCGCGGCGCAGATAGATGCGATGCATCCTTCCGTGCTGCGCATGATGAGCATTGTCGCCGAAGCCGGCCGGCGTCGCCAGATTGAAGTCGGAGTCTGCGGCGGTCTGGCGAGCGATCTCGAGGGCATTGCTGCTCTGATCGGTATGGGCATCGGCAAGTTGAGCGTCGACATTCCGGTTATTCCGGCTGTTAAAGCGATGGTGCGCCGGCTTTCTGCTGAAAAGTGCAGTGCGCTGGTGCGTGACGCCATCAGAATGAGTGACGCAGTTTCAGTTCGACAGGCTTTCAGAAAGCTTGCCCAGGAAAGCAAAGGTGAAAAATAATGAAAAGCACTCTGCAGGGCCTCTTTGCGATGCTTCAGAAAATCGGCAAATCGATGATGCTGCCGGTATCGGTATTACCCGTGGCCGGTCTGCTGCTTGGTATCGGCAGTTCAAATTTCAGCTTTCTGCCTGAGATCGTTTCGAAGACCATGGCGCAGGCCGGCGGCACGATTTTCTCGAACCTGCCGCTTCTTTGCGCTATTGGCGTGTGTCTCGGCCTGACTGGCAATGATGGCGTTGCTGCCATGGCCGGTCTGGTCGGTTTTGCGGTCATGGTGGCCACCATGGGCGTCGCTGCCGCTTCATTTGGCATCAAAACCCGAGCCGTCATGGGAATGCAGTCAATCGATACCGGTGTGCTTGGTGGCATTATCATCGGCCTCGTGGCTGCCTGGTTGTTCAACCGCTATTACCGCGTTCAATTGCCGCCATACCTCGGGTTCTTCTCAGGCAAGCGTCTGGTGCCGATTTTGACTTCTTTTGCCGCCATAATTGTCGGCTTTGTCATGAGTCTGGTGTGGCCCCCGATCGGTTCTCTGATCGAAATGTTCTCGAAATGGGCCAGTGCCGGAAGCCCGGGCGTCGCCTTCGCTCTTTATGGCCTGGTAGAGCGGGCATTGTTGCCCTTCGGTCTTCACCACATCTGGAACGCGCCATTTTTCTTCGAAGTCGGCGAATTTACCAATGCAGCCGGTGAGGTCATCAAGGGAGAACTGCATCGCTTTGCCGCCGGCGACCCGACTGCCGGCAACATGGCCGGCGGCTACCTTTTTAAGATGTGGGGGCTGCCCGCTGCGGCCTTCGCTTTCTGGTATACAGCCAGACCCGAAAACAAGGCGAAAATCGCCGGCATTATGGGTTCGGCCGCTTTGACCTCTTTTCTGACCGGTATTACCGAACCAATCGAGTTCTCGTTTCTTTTCCTCGCCCCGATGCTATACGGAATTCATGCGGTTCTGACCGCGGTTGCCTACTATTTCTGTATCGCGATCGGCATCAAACACGGCATGACTTTTTCTCACGGCGCTTTCGATTATGTTCTGCTGTTTTCCAGGTCGACCAATGCCCTTTGGCTGCTGGTAATCGGTCCGCTCTGGGGGCTGATGTATTTTGCCATTTTCCGCTTCTTCGTTCTCAGATTCAACCTGAAAACTCCGGGCCGTGAAGATGAAGTCGACGTCGACCCCTCAGCGGTCGCCGAGAACGAATTTGCCCGGCAGCTGGTGCTGGCCTTCGGCGGAAAGAGCAACATTTTGACTCTTGATGCCTGCATTACCCGCCTGCGCATGGAACTCAAGGACCCAAAACTCGCGAACCCCGAACGCCTCAAACAGCTTGGCGCCATCGGCGTCGTCGAAGCCGGTAACGGCATGCAGGCAATCTTTGGCACCCGTTCTGAGATTCTCAAAACCGACATAGAAGAATATCTGAAGACTGCGGGTGAAGATGCCGAGCTGGAAGCCAGACCGACAGCCAGGCTGGTTTCCGAGGTTCCCGGTTTTGCAACTGTCGCAGCAGATCCTGATGCCAGAAGCAAATGTGAAAAATGGCTGGCGGGAATGGGTGGCCGGGAAAACGTCAAAGAAGTCAGCGCCTGTGCTGAAACACGTCTGCGCGTTGTTTTGCATGAATCAGACTGGCTCGACAGCGAAGAATTGCTTGGGTCAGGCATCAAAGGCATCATGCCCCTCGAAAACGGTGTCGTTCATCTGCTCACCGGCCTCGGTGCCCATCAATACCAGATCGAACTGCAGGCCATGCTCAAATCCTGACAACTCCCTGTCATTGCTCGGTTCGTTCGCACTCCGGCGACTCACCGACACTTGGCCATCCCTGGCCTGCACGAGCGCAGCGAAGCAATCGTAAGTTGTAAGGATGAGCGCGAGTCTGCCGCGGGTCAGAGTTTTCGCGGGCAGATGTTCTGCAGTTCGCAGCTGCTGCAGTCTGGTCGTCTGGCATCACAGCGTTCGCGGCCATGCAGAATCAGCAGATGCGAAAACTCGATCCAGTGTTTTTTATCGACTATTTTCATCAGGTCGACTTCGATTTTCACCGCATCGGTTTGCTCTGTGAGACCCAGACGTTGTGAAAGCCTGCTGACATGGGTGTCGACAACTATTCCCTCAGCTTTGCCGAAGGCGGTGCCGAGAATGACGCCTGCAGTCTTGCGCCCGACGCCCGGCAGGGCAGTCAATTCGGTCATGGAATCGGGAATGCGGCCTGAATGAATGGTGAGAAGGGCCCGGGCACAGGCGATAATATTCTTTGCCTTGTTCCGGAAAAAACCGGTTGAGTGAATCGCCGCTTCGAGGTCAGCCTGATCAGCGTCTGCAAAGTCTTTTATCGTGACGAACTTCTCGAACAGATCTGGGGTAACCATATTTACCCGTTTATCGGTGCATTGGGCCGATAGAATTGTGGCAACCAGCAACTGCCAGGGATTTTCATGCTGCAGAGCGCATTTTGCTGCCGGGTATTTTGCCGACAGAATCTCGATGATCTGTCGACTCAGCTTTTTTCGGGAGGTCAGGCTTTTGCAGGTATCAGTCATGGCGATATCATACCATCCGCCCTGAACAAACCATACAAAATTTACTATTCGATTCTGTCAGGGGCGACGGCATCTAATGGCTTCTCTGCCGCTTCGTCGGGTTCCAGCTCTTCTTCACCCGAGGTGTCTGATTCGGCAGGTTTTTTTGTATCGGCATTGCCGGCCGGGCGCTCGACGCTGGCACCTTCATCTCTGAGCTCAGCCATGCGATGAGTGACGACTTCCTTGACGAGCTTTTCATCGGGCACTGAAGACGGATGGAAGATTGCCACGCCGGCGGCAGCTGCCATCAATGTTGCGATCGCGGTCGACATGAGCCGGGCGATGGCACTGAGTTCGAAGGCAGTAGTGACGAGCCAGACGCTTCCCCACATGATAATGCAGATAAGAAAAACCATCATCAATGTGCAGATAAGTCTGATGGCATAAGGGCCCTGAAAATCATCGGCTTTCAGATCGAGTCGACGTTTCAGCAGGGCATCGACTTCGGCGTTGGGGTGCCGGCCGCCCTGCATGCGCAGCATGACCGCCCGCATCAGATTCAGTTTCTCGAGCTGAGCCAGATCTTCGGCGAGACTGGGAACAGCAGGCTTTACCGCTTCTTCTGAAGCCGGCGATGCGGTGCGGCTGGGGTTCTCATCTGGTGTGGCAGGCGCTGCCGCAGTTTCTTCGATTTTTGCGCTTTTATCGTCTGGCATGCCGTCAGCATAGCATACAAATTTTGTCATTGCGAGCATCAGCGAAGCAATCGTCAGTTGTAAGACAACGACTGCTTCGTCGCTCCGTTCCTCGCAGTGACACCCTCAACCAGATATTGTGTCAACGCGGCGGGTCTGGTATCATGCAGCGGTAGAAGATCGGTCCGGAGGTGCTTTTCCTTGAAAAATACAGGTCGTGGCGGTTTCACACTGATTGAACTGCTCGTTGTTCTCGTCATTCTCAGTCTGCTGGCCGGTCTGGTTCTGCCGCGTCTGATGGGCCGTACCGAAGATGCCCGCCGCCAGACGGCCGAAGTGCAGATTCGCAGCCTCGAAAGCGCTCTGGCTCTGTATTATGCCGATAACGGCTTTTATCCGACGACTGAACAGACGCTGAGGGCTCTGGTTGTGAAGCCGTCAAGCGAGCCGCAGCCACCAAAATGGAAAGGCCCCTATCTTGAAAAGGGTATATTGCCAAAAGACCCCTGGGATCATGATTTTATTTATCTGTCTCCGGGCGTTAAATTGCCGGAATTCGATCTGGTAAGCTACGGCAAAGACGGCGTGCAGGGCGGTGAAGGCGAATTTGCCGACATCGAAAACTGGAACATTGGCCGGAAATAGCCGCCAGGGTTTTACCCTGATCGAACTGCTCGTCGTTCTCGGAATCCTGGCCATGATGGCCGGAGTCGTTCTGCCTTCAGCAGCCGCATTCATCAGACGTGACCGTCTCGAACAACTGGTTTTCGACGTGTCGATGCTCTGCCGCGAAACTTTCGAACAGTCAGTTTACGAAGGCAAGTCTTATCGCATCGAGTTGACTGCCAGTGGCGAGTTGCAACCAATGGCTGAAAGCAATGGCACTTTTACTGCTGCCATCGGCGTAATGCTGCGCCCGGCAGTGATTCCTGATACATGCTCTCTTGACTGGCCTGAAAAAGGCTGGCAGACAATGCCGGAGGGCTTTTGTGAAACCCCTCTGCTGCATTTCGCCGACAAAGAGAGCAATGAAAGCCGCATACTGCGAATAAGAGCTTATGATGCCAACCTGGTCGAAGAATCGGGGCAATATGGCAGGGTGGGGCGGCAATGAAAAGATATGGCCCGGCCGGTGTTACCCTGGTTGAGGTGCTTCTGGCTCTGACAATTCTGACGCTGGTTACCGGCGCTCTATCGCAGGGCACAAATTATCTGACGCGCAGATTGGCGCGCGCCCGTTTTGCCGCCCAGGCGCGCAATCTGGCCTGGAAACGCCTGCTGCAGACCAGAATCGAGCCGATTGTTCATGGGCATCGGTCAGGGATTTTCGGAGCCGAGTTTCCCGGTTTCAGCTGGGATGAAACGATTTCGCCCCCACAAATCAGCTCGGCCAGACCAGATGGTTTGTATGGTTATCGCCTCAATGTTTTCTGGAAACAGGGTTGGGAATCTGACGGCATAACTGTCGAGACTCTGCTGTATCAGCATCGCCCAAAAGAAAAGAAGACTACCAATACTGCTAAAGAAGATGCCGGAAAGAATTGACTCTATGGATAATCCTGTCATTGTTGGCGAAGTGAAGCAATCTTATTCTTTAAGTTTGCGATTGCTTCGTCGCTGTGCTCCTCGCAATGACATCTTGACCACTGTCATTGCGAGCGCAGCGAAGCAATCGCATTTTCGTTGTATGAGATTCCTGTCGGCCTGCGCTTCGGGCTATGACAATACGGGATCGCGCCTGCCGCAGCGCGGCTTTACTCTTGTAGAAACGCTGATTTCGCTGGGTCTGCTGGCGGTGCTGTTTGTGCTGCTTGGAGGCCTGCTGTCAGGCATGGCGCGTATTTCTCGAACCGCCGCCGATGTCAGCGTTTTCGACCGCGAAATCGATTTCTGCAGCGAGATTATCCGCAAGGAACTCGGTGAAATTCTTCTTGATAACAGTCGTGCCGATTTCACCATGTTGGGTGGCAATGAGTTTCTCGCTTATACAACCACTCGCGATGAACTGCTGGTGCGCGACAGTATTCCAGGTGGTGCCAAGCGGGTCGAGTGGCGCTATGATCCGGGAGCGAAAAAACTGATCCGCACTGTGACCAGGCTTGTTACCCCGGGCAGCGAACTGCCGCCCGTTTCGAGCAGTTATTTTCTTGAAGGGCTGGTCGGCATTCAGATCTGTTACTATGACGGTGTCGGCTGGTACCAACTTTCCGGCGTTTCTACGGTGATTCCGCAGTCTAAAAGTCTTGCCCTGCGCTTTATTGTCAATGATGACGGCACGCAGAAAATCTATGAAACAGCCTTCTGGCTGCCCCACTCAGATGCGAAACTGCAGAAATTCTAAGGGTGTTGCCATGGTCGCAGTGCTGCTGATGTCGGCACTGCTGATTGCCCTTTATCTGCGTTTCATGGGCAACGCCGGTTTGCTGGCCCGCATCGATGCCCGCC
Source organism: uncultured bacterium (assembly GCA_964474705.1). Taxonomy (GTDB): domain Bacteria; phylum Muiribacteriota; class Ozemobacteria; order Ozemobacterales; family Ozemobacteraceae; genus Rifleibacterium. The sequence goes on along the minus strand of CAYYUI010000055.1, from coordinate 25,307 downwards.
AGGATGCGGTTCTGCAAATGCGCCTGGCTGCACGCGGCGCCGTCGATTATGCTCTGGCCCTGCTCGAGCAGGATAAAACCCTCGGTGATTCGTATGAAGAAAGCTGGCGACAGTTGACCGAACAAACCTTTTCCGAGCCGCTGATGATTGGAGATGCAAGTTGTGCAGTTCGCATTGTCGATGAGTCAGGCAAAATGCTGGTCAATGGTGTCGATGAGCCGACTCTTACCAGGCTTTTTGAGTTTTACGACCTTGGAATCATCGCTTCTTTCAGTATAATCGATGAAGAAATGAAAGCCGGTGGGGCTGCAAGACTGGCACAGCATATCCTCGACTATCTCGATGCCGACATGTCGCCGCGTGCGATGGGCGCCGAAGAATCGTCTTATCTCGAGGCCGGCCTGCTGCCGCCCCGCAACGGGCCGATGACAGACATTCGCGAGCTGATGAACATACCCGGCATCAGCCGCGACCTGCTGGTGGCTTCCGGAACCAGACCTGGTCTCTACGATCTTCTCACTGTGCATGGCGACGGCCGGATAAATCTAAACACCGCCCAGGAAGGTGTCGTCAGGGCTATCCCAGGCCTGCCTGACTCTTACAGTGCCGAGCGCCGCGAAGAATACTTCACAAAACTGTTTGCGGCCCGACCATTCATGGAGCTTGCAGGATTTACCAACTTTATCGTAAAGTTTGACTGGAAGATTCAAAAGCCATATGCGAACAGGTTTCTCAGCATGACATACTGGTTCAGAATATTGGCGAAGGCTCAGATTGCCAGCAGTTCCCGAGAGATTGAAGCTCTGGTATATCGGGAAATTGATGGTCCGTGTCGGGTGCTACGTTTGACCGAGGTTCCCTGATGCAAAATTTTCGGCTGGTTTTTCTTGACGCTGATGGCCGTCGGGTCGATTATGACCTGATGGCAGATGGTTGCGTTCAGGCTATTACCGGTTCTACCCTGCCAGGGGAGCAGATTCTCATTCTGCCGGCGGCGTCTTCGCTGCCGTTTCAAATTGAGCTGCCCTTTTCTGATCAAGCCAAGATTGCCAGGGTTCTGCCGCAGTTCGTTGCCGACCTTTACGTCGATGTCGATGAAAAGTGGCTCTTTTCCTGGCTTGTTCTTCCTGCTCAGGCCGGGGAAACCTCATACTGGGTTGCAGGTCTGGCGTTTCCCGGGCATTTCAATGCGTCACTGCGAGCGGCCGATTCACAAATCAGGCTTGCGGTTCCTGATGCGGTGCTTGCCTGTGGTCAGACGGGTCAGGCGGTTAGATTGAAAACGCCGGTTTCAGAGGTTCTCGCAATTTTCAGCGGCTGCAACTGTGTTAAACGCATTTTGTCTGTTGACAGCGGGTTGCCAGTCGAAGCTCTGTTGAACGGCGAAGGCATCGAGTCGTTGAGCGATGTCGATCTGGTTGCCGATCCACAGGCTTTACGCAATAAAATCAACGGGCTGCTGGCTTCCGAAAACGAAAGCCTTGATATGTCCGGCTATCGACGTTTACGGAATGCCAGTTTACAAAAGCTGACTCTGGCGGTTGCAGCTTCGGTTCTGGTTCTTCTGGTCGCTCTATGGCACCTGTTCATCTGGCTTGAATGCCGCATTACCGAACGGGCGGCGCAGCGCACCCGAAGCCACATGCAGCGGGCATTTTCAGCAGTATTTCCCGGGGTGCCGGTTGTCGAACCACTGATCCAGGCAGACCGCAGCATTGCCGAACTTGAAAAACGCCTGAAAGAAGCGGCGACGGTGCCAATTATTCCCTGGCAGCGTGTTTTGCAACTGCTGGCAGCTCGTTGTGGGCCTGATACGGCAGTTTTGCGCCTTTCGGGTCGAACAGCCGGCCTTAAGCTCAGCGGTATTGCCGTAAACTATGCTGCTATCGAGGCTTTTCGCAACCGGCTGGAGAGTTCCGGACTGTTTGAAAAGGTTAATACTTCTGAATCGCGACAGGGGACCGGTGGCATCACTTTCAGCCTGGAGGCAGTATGGAAAAACTGAAAGCCTGGTGGCTGGCCCGCAACCCCCGTGATCGCCGTGCTCTGACCGTTCTTGCCATTGTGGTGCCGATCATTTTTTTCTGGTATCTCATTTCCAGGCCGCTTGCTGACCGCCAGAAACTTGCGCACCGGCTTCTCGAAACCAGCCGGGCCCAGGCCGAAGATCTGCAGAAAAAACTCACCGAATACGCACAGTTGTCGGCGCGAGCCTCGGTTCTGGCGATCAATGCCTCCCAGACGATCGTTACCAGCCTTGAAAGTTCTTTTCGGGGCATGCCGCCGGAGGTTGCCAGTCCGACTCTCAATCGTACCACTTTGACCATTCTCGGCAAGGCCCAGCCTGCCGCTCTGGTTACTCTTGACCGCGTCGAACCGGCGCATGCCTGGCAGATTTTTGCTGCCATCGCCTCTGCCGGCGTCTATGTCGCTGAATTCGACATTAACTCTGAACCACAAAAAAATCTCCTGTCGGCAAACTTCAAAGCCTGGCGCTGAAATTTTTAACCGGCACTTGACCATCCATGGTCTTCTGCCGGTTCGTTTGCAATAACTGCCTTGAGCGCCGTCATTGCGAAGGGCAAAGCCCTGAAGCAATCGCATTCCAGATGCCTGCGATTGCCGCGTCGCTACGCTCCTCGCGCAGGCCAGGATGGCCAAGTGCCGGTGAGTCGCCGGAGTGCGAACGAACCGGCCAATGACAGGTTAAAGCGAAGTTTTCAATACCATTTTGTATAAGTCTATCAAAAAAAAGTAAGAGCCTGAGGCGATCCACATTTCAGCCTGAGCGTATGCAAGATATGTTTGTAATAAGTAAATTAGCCGGTTGCGTCTGATTGGTTTGTGAAAAAAAAATCTTTATCGGGCTATTGATTTTGCCAATTGGGCAGCGTAGAATTTTTTCTAGATATCTTTTAAAACACAGAAAAATGATCTGAACAAAAGGAAATAAGGAGGAGGGCACCCTTTCAGGCCTTGGCCGGCCTCAGATCAGAAGACGTTGTACGTCATTCATTGGTTGGTTCAGTTGTGTTCTAGGGTTCCATTGGTTGTCCGTCAAATCACAGGAGGTTAGGTAATGCCTGATTGTAGTCTGCGTAAACGCATTCTTTATGTGCTTCTCGCATTGATGCTGCTGCCCGTCGTTTCAGCTTTCGCCTGGAACAGCACTATTAAAGTAACGGTTCTCGATAATCTGAACGCACCGGTTTCTGATGCTGAAGTTATCGTCTGGGATCTTAATAATATTTATATTAAGGGTTCTGGCACTACGGATTCTGCGGGTAACGCAAGTATTGATATTTATACGAATTTCACGGCAGATTCCTTTACCAACCCCTCTGACAATATTGCCATTCTTGCTATTCCTTCAGCAACCAATAATCCGAATAACCTGGCTTTTGGCAAGACTACCACCCTATTCCCAGGTATGCCTGACCGAGATTCCAGTATGACGAATCCAACAGTGTTGACTTTGCAACCAGGTTGTCAATTGACCGTTAATCCAAAGTTGTCGGAAAACGGCGTGATTTCTTCAGGTGTTGTCGGCGGCCTGACTATTGAGCTGCCCGAAGTAAACTACTCGGTAAAATCTTTTGTTATTTATACCGGTTCGATTAATGCTTCGAATCCTTCATGGAAGATCTGTTGGCCAAAGAATACTTCTGTAAAATGGACTCTTAACGGAAGTTATGATCAGAACGACATAACTAAGTCTGGTTACTACGGTGAAAAATCCGGTTCTTTTGAGGTTGGCGATGAGCTTACCAAAGATAAAGAACTCGTTCATGTCCGCGAGGAAAAAGGCCGCCTCGACTTTGCCGGCGAAACCGGGCATACATATACTATCAAATATTACGAATCTGCTTATAGCCAGCGGCTTTCAAACTATTATACGCTGACAACCGTAGAATCAACCGGAACGGTTTATCTGCCATACAATAACTATTCTTTTTACTCGATCGAAAAGGTCGCTACTGTCGGTAACCCGCCGATTCAGATTTTTACTCCGGTCACCATCGGCAGCACCACCGCGACTCTCAATCTTGCGGCGCAGCCCGGCAGTTCGGTTACCGGTCATGTTTCCCTGGCCGGAAATTCTTCTCTTAATGCCTGCGATCATATTTCGGTGGTTGCCGAGCTCAAAATCGGCGAATCGATGTGGTTCGAAGTCGAAGAAGTAACTCCGAGTACCGTCGATGGGTCGTATGCTTTCACTCATCAACTGGCTAACGGCAGCGACTATCGTATTAAAACCGGAGATCGTTATAATTACTACTCGCCAGGGGTAATAGATGATTCGACTGACCCGAAGCAGTGCTACACCAACCTTGTTTATGATCTTGCCGCTCTCGAGGGCAATAAGGTAGTTGATCTTGTGCTGCCTCAGGCTGCAGCCCTTTCTTTCAAAATTACCTACCCTGCCGGCTGGCAGCTTGTGAATCAGCAGATCGGCACTGTTCCAGTCCCGGATGTTAATGGTACCCGTTATATCCAGAACTATTCAGGTGAAATATTCGTTTCGTTTGTTGACCCTAAGCAACCATTTTTTGCCCGTTTCGATTGTGATTCTGACCCATATAGCACGGTAGATGCTCCCTATATAAAAATAAGTCAGCCCCAGTTGCCTGAAGCAGGCAAAACGACCGTTATCAACGTCAATGTCGATCCGGCTGCTTTTGCGCTCGTAACTTCAAATCTTTATGTCGGCCCCGATGCGGCTGCCAAAAAGCAATATCTTGACGGAGACGTCAGCGTCTGGATGAACCCGGTTCTCACGTTTGCCGGGAAAAACTATTCTCTCACTGAATTGATGTATTTACCCAACAGAGGGGTCGACAACAAGATTTTTAACTCCGATGATCAGGATCCGTTCATTTTCAGAGCTGAAAAGAACATGACCTACCGCCTCGAAGCCGTCGAAAACTTTGACGCCCTCCCTGTGCGGCCTCTCTGTGGCTTCCTGCCATATTCACAGGATTTCAAGGTTGCCGATGCCGCTGAAATGTCGAATGACATTCTTCTTGCCGAAGGTCGGTCGTTCTATGGAAGAATCAACGACGATGCCGGCCCGAAGGTTGGTGCCAGTGTCGGCGTCAGGCTAACCTCCATTTATAACGAATACACTCCGAATTTTGAAAATATCACCCGTTATGGTCAGGTAACCCTTGACTCGGAAGGCAGATTCAGGGTGGCCGGAGTCAATTCTGGTCGTTATCGTGTTGAACTCATTCTCGATCGGCTTCCAGACAACTTGACCAGATATACGAGCCAGGGGATGCCGATCATGACCCGTGAAATCTTCATCGCCGAAGATGCGGATACCGCCATTGCATCGCCGACCACGATCGACTTCAATCTCAAAGTCAGCGAGATCGGCTGGCTTGATTGCAAGGTTGCTGATGAAAGCGGCAATGCCATTGCCGGAGCGCGCGCCGAAGTTCGCAACAACAACGGTGAAGTGGTTTTTTATTGCTCTACTAATGACGATGGAATGCTGAAGACTCCAAAATACGATCAGATTCCTCTCGAAAACGGTGCTTATAATGTTTTTGTGGTAGGTATCGCCACTGAGCCTGCCAGCTTTACATACAACTATAACTACCACTCTCCTGCTTCCGTGCAGATCTATCCGAATCAGCAGGTTACATCGGCAGTCATCAAGCTGGCGAGAGCTTTCCCGGTCTATGGTATACTAAAAGAAGGCTCTACGGCCGAAGACGCCCAGCCGGTTCAGTATGCACAAATACGTTTTGAAGATTCCAGAGGCGTTCAGTCATACGTTATGAGTGATGACGTCGGCAAATACGGTTTCCTCGGGTTACTGCCCGGTGACTACCGTTATTTCGTCGAAATATATAACGATGGTGCCGTTAAACTTTACAGCGGCTCAGTTACGGTTAATGCCGACCAGGAAAACCTCAAAGATCTGGTTTTGTTGAGTTCCGCTCAGAAGCAGGTCGTAATTCAAGCCCGGATTGGTGATCAACCGCTTGCTAATGCCGGCGGCCGTATTATTCTTTTCTCGAACGCCACGCTGCGCTTCAAGGCTGCTCACTGGTATATCGCCTCCCCATGGGCAGGTTCCGATGGAAAAATTACGATTTCTCTGCCACCCCTGACTCAGGCGGAAATCGATGCCGGTTATGCCTATGGTTTCCAGGGTTATGAAAGAGCAGAATACGTTACTGATCCCGAGACCGGTGTCGGATATCACAAGAGCTATACGCCGCCGGCGCTTACCATTATAGATCTCGCTTCGTCTGTACCTCTTAACCTCACCTGGAAAGCACCGGTTTCAGTTACGGTGCAGGCTGCAAATGTGCCGACCGAGCCGGCTGACAGGGCCGACAAATATCTCGGCGTTCTGATGACCAATGCCAGATTTGTTGCCGGTAGAGACGGAAAATTGCCTGGCGAACAGGATGGTCAGGAATATAACCGCGACAAATTCTTTGCCGTTCTGAATAGTGAAAATAAATTCGTTTTCAACAATATTCCCACCGATCAGGAATACGTATTCCTCGCTTATGAAGCCAACGATGTTATAAGCCCCGAAATGGTGCAGTATGCCTGGGATTTCCCGACAACCGCCATTTTCAGACATGCCTCTCTACCCTTCGCTGTTGCTGCCGATCTGGTCAGGAGCGAAACGCTGCTGCCGCTGGCAACCCTCAAGCTGTCGTGTCAGCAGGATTCAACGGTTTTCACAAGACCGCAGGCTCTGCAGATGTTCTTTACCGGTAATGCGGCGAATACCATCGGCAATACCGGCTGGTCGGTCATCAATGGCATTTATAACAACTACGAATTCATCCGCCCAGAAATCCAGGTTCCGGCCGGTTACGCTCTGCGCCTGGTTTACAAGCCTGAGGTCGGAGCTCAGTTCCTGCCCAGGATCGTCGAGAATTTCGTTGTGCCCGCTATCGGTCGTGAATTTGAACTGCTGCTCGGCGAGCAGGCCAAAGTTTCCGGCGTCGTGACCTTCAAGGGTCAGCCGGTCGATGGTCAGCTGGTTCTGGTGCCGGATGGAGCAAATCCTCTCGGCGAAAACTTCGTGCCGCACCGCATTCAAGTAATGGCAGGCTCGTTCAAAGACTATCTGAATCCTGGTTATTACATGGGTTATGCCGTGCCCTTCACCGGCGGTCCAGCGAAATTCATCGAGTTGACCATGGCTTCTACTTCTCAGACTTTACCGCCAATCAGCATCGACGATGGCGTGCCGGTACGCGGCAGAGTGGTCACCGGTTCAACCGTGTTCGGTGTTTCGGTGATGGTATTGCGCAAGAAGTCGCCCAGAAGCGATATCGCTGATGGTCAGCAGTTCTACCCCTACCCGGTAATGGGTGGTATTTCCCAGATACCTTGCGGCCCGATGGGTGATTTCTATTTCGTGGCCGAAAAGAACGTCGATTATTACCTGCAGACAATCGTTCCTGCCGGCTTCACTCCGGCAAAAATGGAAAAAATCTCTGTTGTTGACCAGGAAGTCATCAAAGACCTTTCGGTAGGCGTTGGTGCCACGATCAAGGGCAGCATGAACGTCGCCGGCTGGGCAGAAGCCGTTCCGGTCGGAACCAGTGCCGAAGCCGGTCAGGTTGGCATGCCAACTTCGTTCTACGCTCAGGCCGATATGCTCGCCGGTGAGCGTTATCCGTTCACCTTCGTCGGTCTTGACCCCGCAATGCTCTATAACATCACCTTCTGGCCCATGGATGGCAGCAAGTCCTACAAGAAGCTGACCAATATTCCGGTGCCGCAGACCAATCTCGAAGTCAATCTCGGCGATGGCTTCAAGATCACCGGCCAGCTGCGTGATTTGGATGGCAATCCTCTCTATGTGGCCAATGTACCAGTTAATCTGGCGATGACCATGCCCGCCATGACCATTGACAACGCAACCTGGACCACGATGCCGACATATCCGCCGACCGATCCGACATATCCGCCAATCAGTACGATGACCCCGCCGGTCGGGACATTTACTCCTCCGGTTCCCCCGGCGACTATGACTGTTCCGGTTCTGCCGAATTCCTATTACAGTATCCGCCAGAACGTCAGAGCGCTTGATACTACTTCGATGCCTGCAAGTTTCAGCTTTGAAAATGCTATGACCACTGGCATGTGGGCCCAGACCAACGAACTTGGTCAGTTCACCTTCAATAATGTTCCTGATTTCCTGCTCGCCTTCATCAAAACCGAAAAGGGTTTTGCCGTTGACGGCGTCAGCTATGGCGTTGCCAGAACCGAAACCTTCGTGCCGGGTTTTGTCGACGGTTTAATGACTGTAGACTTGAAAGTTCCGGTGGGTGGCAGAATCATCGGTCGTGTAATCGACGATACAGGTAAGCCTGTGCCTTCTGGCTGGGTTGAAGCCTTCATGGGTCAGAACTATTCTGAAGCCAATACCAGCAGCGATGGTAACTTTACCATAGACGGTCTGGCACCTGGTTCGGGTTACATGTTCTCGCTGGGTGCCATGCCTGGCTATGCCCCGATTTCCCGCTCCGGTTTGCTGGTTGAACCTGGAAAAACAACCGATCTTGGCACCATCGTCGTTTCGAGAGCCGTCTATGCCTTTGGTATTGCCACAGGTTCACGGGCACTCAAGGAAAGATCGTTCAGATATGGTATGCAGGAAGATGCCGGAGTCTCGATTGTGGCACTCGATGGCACTCGGGCTCTGACTGATGAAGACCTGCTGAGCGGTAAATATGCGCAGTCCATGTTTGGTGACGCTGACTTCTATCTTGCAGACAGCGATACGATAGGTTTCGGAATGCAGGTTAAACCTGGTAAGATCTCAGCAGGCGTCGTTCTGTGGCGTGATTCCACCAGTGGCTTCGAAACTATGGTCTCCTGGGGCTGGAAGACCGGGCTTGTCGTTCCCACTCAGGACCAGCTTGGTACGGGTACGTTTGAAATTTCTACTGAAGACGCGCCGATCGTTTTCCCGCAGAAATTCGGGAATATCGAAGGCACGATCAAGCATGCCAGCGACACTGCCGTGATGTTCAATCCCGAAGATGCAATCGTCGCTCTTTACCCGGCCAGCGGAACAACCATTATGGTGACTCCGTTCCCGGCCGCCATGACACGCGCCATCAACGGCAACTGGTTCATCAGAGACGTTCCGGCCGGCCATTACATGGTTAAGGTTATTACCCGTAAATATGGCATAGTGATCGAAAAGGCCGCCATCGACATCGTTGATAATGCAACGGCAAGGAAGGACATAGTTCTCAATTCTGCTGTCAAGAAGATCACCGGTAGAGTTGTCATGGCTTCTGACAAGAGCAAAGTCGCTTCCGCCAAGGTAGCGCTCATTCTCAAAAACCTTTCGACTACTACCAATTCTGAGGGTGTGTTTGAGTTTTATCTGCCTGAATCCGACCTGTTCATTCCTCAGCTGGAAATCTCCAAACCCGGCATCAAGACTACGAGAATTGCCAGCCTGAGTACCGCCGCCGGCGAGATCGCCTCGAAGGGTATTACTCTGACGAGCGATCTGCAGTTGAATGACGTCGAAGTTTCCGGTTCTGTAGGTTCCGTAGAAGTTGTTGTAAAATCAAGCAAAGACAACAAGATTTACATTGGCGCTGAAGTTGCACTGGTTTACCAGGATCCCGGCAGCGCAATCTGGACCATCGGCGAAACCCAGATTACCAATGAAAATGGTGTTGCCCGCTTCTTGTCCGTGCCTCTCAATACCGAAGTCAGATTCAGAGCCCGCGCTCACTACCATAACCCCAAGACGGAGACTTTGGCTGCTTCTGCCAACACCGGTCAGGTGATAGTGAATATCACCATGGAACAGTCCAAACCTAAGGTATTCTACACCGGTATTGCTGAACTGGATGTCAATGACCCGACTAAAGTTAAAGTCAGTGCTTCGTTCGATTTTGACCAGGTAGTAGCAACTTCGGCTGTTAACCTCTACATCAACGACATCAGCGAAATTGCCAGATGCAAATACCCTGACCTGATCGGCAGCAGATTCACTTATATGACCTTCAACGGTCTGGTGGCTGCTCCGGCTGAAGGTGGTTCGCTGGTAGCTTCGGTCACTCATCTCGATTCTCAGATTGGTTCGTTCAGCCTGATGACCAGAGCTGTGTTCCGCAAAGAGTATGCCGTAGATCCGCTCGCTCAGGATGGTTTCACCGGTCGTCAGACCGATGCTACCGGCAATATTCTTCCGACCGGTATCAGTGTTCCTCCTGGCTACCTTGACCCCGAAATCCAAACCTTCAAGCTCGAGGTCGCTTCGCCGACCGTTGAACAGCAGGCCGCCAAGATCGAAGACGCCGCGCCTGAAGCGGTTGTTAAGATTGCCGGTCCGGTATTCTCGTTCACCTTCGGTGAGGGAGACAGCCACGCAGGCGGTGACGTAGCCAGTTCGACAGGCCTGTTTGAAATCACCATCGCCTATGAAGAAGGTACCAATCTTGAGCCGAGATGGTATGACTCTACTCACAACGTCTGGTCCAAGGTCGGTATCATTGAAGGTTCGGTTAATAAGGATTACCCGCAGCCAGGCTACGTAACCTTCAAAGTCAGCCACCTCACCGACTTCGTAATAATGGCCAACGATACTTCTGCTAAGGGTAAAAGTGGCGATCTAAATGATGATGGTTTCTGTAATATGGCAGATATTGCCATTTACATGGCTTGGTTTATGAAAGGCGGCACGGACAACAAAGATACAGTGAAGACTCTTGCAGAGTCTTTGTATCCGGCTGGAAAACCTTTCAATATCGTATATTTGCCTTCATCTTCGGTTGATGACTTTAATAATGATAAGGTTTGTAATATGAGTGATATTGCATATTTCATGGCATGGTTTCTCAAAGGGGGCACGAGCGTAAAAGATACGATTAATACGCAGGCTTTGTCGCTTTATGGAAATCTAGTTGGTTCTGTTGATAGAATTCCTGGTATTGAAGTAACTCGCTAAGGTTATTAAACGCGAAGACAGCTCCCAAAGGGTTTGTCTTCGCGTTTCTTCTTTTGTTGACAAGGGTTTCTTTTGGATGTAAAATTTCACAACAGTGTCGATTAACAGTTGGAGGAAAGATTTGTGAAAAAACTGGTTTCTTATCTCTTTTTGATGGCGCTTCTCGTGAGTGTGACAGCTCTAGTTGGCTGTAATGGCCTTTGGGGTTTTGATGATGATGACGATGTAATAGCCCCCCCCGGTACAAAATTTAGTTTTGCAGGTTCAGTTGACATCCCTGGTGATGGTATTGGTGCTTCTAACCTTAAGGCTGCAACAACCCTTGGCGATGGATTGAAAGCCCAGGTCTGGAAAAAAGTTGCCGGCAAGGCTGATGAAATGGTTCATGAAGCTGACGTAGACAAGGCGGATGGGAAATACACCCTTGATTTCTACGGTTCAGCTGCTTACTATTTCATCAAAATTGTTAAACCCAATGACACTCTCTTCAAAATGCTTTTCGTTCTCGGAACAGTCGATGAAAAATCAGCAACGAAGACTGACGTAGCAGTTACTCCAAAGACTACCGCTATTGGTATTCTTATGGAAAAGGAAGCAAGCATAGAAGAACCTTCGACATTCGCGACTGCCAAAGCTACTGACATTGCGGCACTTGAAGCTGTTTTGACCACTTCAGCAGCTTTCGACAATCTTGATACTACTCTTGCAACCGTTGAATTCCCCATAACCGGATTTTCATTGAATAAAACAACTGCGGCCCTATTTGTTGGAGGCGCAAATGAAACGCTTACTGTTACTCTTACCCCAGCTTATGCCTCTGCAGCATCAATTCTCTGGGAAAGTACAGTCTCGGCTGTTGCCACTGTCGTTCAGACTACCGGGGTCGTTTCTCCTGTTGCTGCCGGTGTAGCTACTATTACCTGTACTGTTACTGACAAGAAAGGCAATATCTTTAAGAAAGAATGCAGTATAACTGTAACCAAGCCGGTTATTTCAGTAAGTCTTGACCAAAATAATCTTAACCTTTTTAAAGGCAACACCTCAACTCTCATTGCCACAATTAACCCCCAAGACGCGACAAACCTTACCCTGACCTGGGAATCAAGCAATAAGGCCGTTGCAGATGTTGATGCCACAGGTAAGGTAACCGCTTATGAAGTAGGCGAGGCTACTATCACTGTAAAAACAGCTGATGGCAACAAAACGGCCACCTGTTTAGTAAAAGTTGCAGCAATACCGGTAGATGTTACAAGCGTTACCTTGAGTGACGTAACGATGACTGCGGGTGATGCTGCTCAGTCGCTGGTGCCGGTTTTTAACGCTGGTGCAAACACGATGACAAATTATGCATGGCTGTCATCTGAACCGACAGTTGCCACAGTAGAAGAGACATCAGGGAAAGTAACACCTCTCAAAGCTGGTTTTACAACAATAACTCTGACAGTCACAACAGCAAATGTAAATGATCCAAAAGTTTTTACCGCAACATGTAAGGTGACTGTCAATGCTGCTCCTTTGCTTCCAAAGACTAAGGTTTCTCTTAATTTGCCCGTTAGTCACAATACTGACACTAGTTTAATGGTTGCGCTTGGAGAAACTTGGATTCAGATAGCTAATGTTTCAAAAGATTTAACACCAACAGTCACGTTAAAAGATGTGAAGGGTAATACAATCCTTTTGGGTAAAGATGCAGATTTGACCTCTCAGACGGGTATCCTTACCTTGATTGGTCAGACAGTTAACGGAATCCCACTTGATGCAGAGTCAGGAGATCCCTTTAAAAAGTATGCTTCATTTCAGGAAATCACTTTTTCTGTAGCAATTCCAGGCGAAGCAACTGTTTCGGTCGTGAAATTTGACGGGAAAAACGCATTGCCCCTAGCTACTGAAGTTAAGTAACTATGATCAGGGCCAGCAAAAATTTGCTGGCCCTGTGCTTTGAAGAGGAAAACAGTGAAAAAGAATATTTTTCTTACTTTGATTTTTTTGTTTGCCATTATTTCACCTTGCTCTGCAATAGTTGCAGGAGATTTTGATGGCAATGATTTGATAGACATGCGTGATATTGCATATTTTATGGCTTGGTTTCTTAAGGGTGGAACACAGAACAAGGGAACTGTGATTACTACGGCCGAGTCTTTGTATGCAAACGCCAAGGGGCCTATTGTACGTCTGCCTGACCCTGCATACGATAATTTCTATGGTGACTCTACCGTCAACATGAAAGATATTGCCATAATGATGGCTTTCTTCCTCAAGGGTGGTAGCACCGACTTCAACACAGTACGTCTCCAGGCCATTTCGCTATATGCTAACGCCAACAATGTTTACAAATTGCCGGCAACTAAAATTGGTGATAGCGTAATCGATCTTACTGTAACCGGAATTGAAACTGACCCGTAAGTCAGATTGGCTGTGATTCAAACAACCCTGGGCGGCAGATTAAATCTGCTGCCCGGTTTTTTTAAGGTTTCGTTAAACAATTTTTTCCCATTTTTGTTTTGAGATTGATTTATTGGTAGAAGCCGGTGGAGTTTGACCCGCTTCTGATTTTTAAATCAGGGAGAAAATTGTGAAGATTTATTCGATTCTCAACGATTTTGCCTTTCAGTGGATCTTCAATCAGCCCGGCCGCGAACCGATATTGAAAAGTCTGCTCAACGCCATTCTGCACCTGCAGGGCGCCGATCGCATCGTCGAAATTCAGTATCTCAATCCATTCAACCCGGCACGTTTTGAAGACCGCAAGAAAAGCATCGTCGATATCAAAGTTAAAGATGAGCTTGGGCGCTGGTATGAAGTTGAAGCGCAGGTTATCAGAGACCCGTCTTTTGTAGAACGCACTGCCTTCTATGTCGCGACTCTTTACGCCAATCAGGCAAAGCGCGGCGAAGATTTCTCGCAATTGACCAGCGCTACCGGCATTTCGATCCTGAATTTCCGGCTTTTTCCCGAATCACAAAAGGTTCAGGAAATCTTCAGATTTCGCAACGACGACGGCAATATCATTCTCAATGATACCATGACTCTGCATTACCTCGACCTGACGCGATTCAATCGCAAACGCCCTGAAGAACTTCGAACACCGCTCGAAAAATGGCTGCAAATGATGAAATTTTCACGCGCCTATGCTAGAATGAAGGTGGATCTCAATGAAATTTTTCCTGAAGACAAGGAAATCGCCATGGCCATCACCGAACATCAGAAAATAAACGCTGACGAAGAAATGCGCCGCCGCATGGAAGACCGCGAACGCGAAGCATTCGATATGGCCGTAATAAAAGGCGCCGCCTTCAAACAGGGCAAACTCGAAGGCAAGGCAGAAGGCAAACTCGAAGGCAAACTCGAAGGCAAAGCAGAAGGCAAGTTTGAAATCGCCGGCAATTTGTATAAACTCGGTCGCCCGTTAGAAGAGATTTGCACTGCCACTGGCCTTGGCCTGGATGAACTCAAAATATATCTGGCTGCTTTAAGTAGGCAGTAGCATACTGATATGGTTAACGAACATCAGGGATTTGATGCTGAGAAAGATCTGCGCCGCATGGAAGACCGCGAACGCGAAATATTCGATACGGTGTCAGTTAGTCAGCCTCTGACTGTTCTCTATGAATATGTTTTGTAACACCGCTGGAAAAAAATCTGCCGCTTGTTTTTGAAATCGCATGTTTAGCCGGTGATTTTCACCTCCCAATTATTGCCTAAAAAAATCTGGAATATTCTTTTGTGTTTCAGTATAATTTTTGTAACCGGGTCAACAATCTGAAAGCCTGACCGAAGACCCGCCTAAAAAGAGGCTTTTAAGACCATTTGAGGGAGTACCTGTAATGAAATCGCATGTGCGTGGGCTATCACTGTGCCTGTTTCTTGCCCTGGTTTTGACGCTGACGCTGGTTGGGTGCCAGCTGTTCGGCCCCGGTTCTGAAGTCAATGAACTGGTTACCGCTGTCAAAGACATTCCCAAGACGACAGGCTCGGCAAGCATTGCCATGAAAGTGGTAATTCCCGGCGATAAAAGGTTGCCGCCAATATGCAGCCCACGATTCGAGCCGCCGGCCAGGCGTTTGTCGTGCTCCGCCTCATTATCGTCAATGCCGGTAACGAGCTGAACCCCACCTCGGTTCTTACCAAGACCGTGCCGGTAGACGAAAACGGCATGGCACAGGCTTTCTTTTCCGGTGTTCCCGAAAAGACCACCGTCTGCCAGATGAAAATCGAAGGCGGCACCCTCGGCGGCAAGACCGATTTCCATGGCGCTTCCGACCTGAAAAGTGGCAGCAATGAAGTTACCGTAACCCCGGTAGGTTGCGGTGACCCGAATGACGTTCTTGCCCAGGTAGTTGTTTCGGTAGTTGCCAACCCCGAACTCGTTAAAGCTGCACCGCCTGACCTTGCGGCCAAAGTTCTTGCGGCCACTGAATTCGTTATCTCAGGCGGAACTTCCGGTGCGGAAGCCTATCAGGAAGCCTTCGACCGCACAATGACCACCAAAACCTTCACAAGTTTTGAATTTACCCCGATCGCCGTTACTTTCGACGGCGGTATCAAACAGGAAACCACCAATGGCTGGACCATCAGCGCCGCCAAATTGTGGGAAGGCATCGCCGGTGCTGAAAGTCTGCGGGCCACGCGTGTGCTCAGGCAAGGGCTCAGCGCCGCCAAAAAGCCGATGATCACCTTCAGCGACATTGCAAAGCAACGTTTTGCCATCGCTACCATCGACCAGCAGAGCGGCAAAATCACATCATACGTTCTCTCTGATGGCTCGTCGCTGCGCAATCTCTCTGCCGCCATCATCATGCCGGAAGATCAGTCGGTCGTTTTCGGTGCCACCGCCAACGGTCTGCCGATTCTCGTCCACTGGTCAGCCACCCAGACTTCCGAAATCGGCTTCCCGCCAACCGGAAATGAAATTAAAAAATACTTCACTTTCCCCGGTCTTGCCTCGTCAACATCTTTTGCCCAGCCTACAGTCGAATATCTCGACGCTGACGCGGTCGAAAAGGGCGTAATCAACGTTGTCGTTCGCGATCATTCGACGCTGATGCTCAAAGAATACCGCATTCTGGCTGATGGAACAGTGGTTTCGCGTCAGCCCTTGCCGACGACGGTAGATGCGCCGGCTCCCATCTGGCCGCTGGTAGCCATGAGCGGCAGCGGTTCCGTTACTCTCAACTGGGATAAAGTTCCAAATGCTGAATCCTACAACCTTTACTACAGCTTTGACGCTGAAGTGGGTTCAGGTTCAAAAAAGATCGAAAACGCTAAAAACTCGCACACGGTTTCCGGCCTGAAGAATGGTCTTACCTATTATTTCAAGATGACCTGGGTGATCGGCGGTCAGGAATACGGCCCATCTCGCATTGTTGCCGCTTCTCCGAAGGAACCCGCCGTAACTGCACCAACCGGGCCGGTTGTTCCTGCTGACATTAAAGGTGTCTGGCTTTTCCAGATGACTGATGCCCAGGGCGTTGCAATCGCCGGCCAGGCTCCGATGGAAATCGTCATTCGCCAGTCGGCAAGCAGTTCAGTGTTCACCATGGACCCGGAAGTCTGGGTCGACGCCGGCCAGACCTGGCTGCAGACCATCAACGATGGTCGTGTTACCGGGAACAAAATGAGCTGGGCTGACCTGCGCGTCGCCAGCGGCACTATGGGTTATCGCACTATCTGGAGCGCTACTGTCAACGGTGACAGTATGAGCGGCGAAGGATCAGACATCATGGGCAGCTCTTTCGGCGGTTATCTGACGCCGGGCGATGAGCAGGGTCTTGCCGCCAACGACCGCTGGTGGTTTACAGCAACCCGCAAGTCTGCAGCGGTGCCCGAAGTGCCGGCTCCAACGGTGATTTTCTACGACGCTACCCTTGGTGGCGCATGGATGGTCAAACATAATGGCGTCGGCATCAATGCATTCATCTGCGATGGTCGTGGCACCATCCTCGAGCACGGCAACGCACTCTGGCAGGCCGGAACCTACAAGGTCAACCTGGATGGCACGTTTGCATTGACCAGCGGCATGGATAATTATGGCGCTCCCACTACTCTCAAAAATGACGGCAAACTTACGAACAGCAACACCGGAACCATAGGGCCTGAAGGCTCTCCGACATCGTATACCCTCGAGCGCGTCACCAGCCTCAGCGCCGCCCAGGGCATCTGGGCCGGTCAGCTGGCTGTCAGCAGCACCGTTGTCGGCAACTCTGTTCCGGCAACCTATTCTACCGACGTAACCTTTGTGGTTGGCCCTGATGGCCGCCTGACCTCGATACTCGGCAGCAAAATTACCGGCTTCAAGGGCGGTAATTTCCTGATCGGTAACAATGGAGCCGCTCATGGAGCTTTCCGCACCGGTACTTCGTTTACGGCAGCCCCCTGGGCCTACTTTTCTGTCAGCGGTAACGTTACCGGTGATGAATTTAAGGGCACGATCGAAATACCCATCGGCGAAGGGTTCAAGGCCCCGGTAGTTCTGCGCCGCCAGGCACCTGGCTCAAGAATACCGACCATGAATGAACTTGCCGGCACCTGGGAAGCAATGCGCTCGATTCAGTCAGATGGCAGAGTAGTCGAATTTCTGCCGAGCGCTGGTGGTAAGCGGGTAACCTACAGCGTTGCATTTGATGGCAAAGCATCTTTGCAGGAATATGAAACGCAGCAGACGGCCGCCGGAATTCAATTCCTCGACGCTCCCGTGCTGCCTCTGAAAAACGCTGTCTGGGTGCTGAATGGCTCGACCATTGTTGAAACGCACTCGAATAATGTTGTCTGCCATTACCAGCCGATCATGCTTCCCGACGGCAACCTCAGGTTCGTCAAGACCTATGCCTCTGAACAGCATGACGATATTGGCGTTACTTACATCTGGCAGCGCAAGATCACCAATAATTCACTGCTTGCCGGGGCCTGGCTGATGAAGCCGATGCAAGACCCGGGCCTGAGCCTTGGTATGCCTTACACCGGGGTTACTACACTCGATAAATATCCGCGAACTTTCTACATGTTGACCGATGGCGCCGGCCTGCTGACCGACTTTGGTGCGATCGCCAACACCGGCGGCAACTATCAGGTCGATGCCAACGGTTCATGGTCGATGACCGTCGATCCGACGACTGATCCGTTTGTTGTAAATGGCTATGTTAACGGCCTCAGCGGTTCATGGAACGTTGCCGGCACTTCATTGGGGGGCACTCTCGAGCGGGTCATCAACCCGGCGCTCGCCCAGGGTAGCTGGAGCGGCTCTCTTGTCATTCGTCACAATTATGACGGGGTTCTGGCAACCAGAACCGTCGACCTTTCATTCACCGTCGATTACAACGGCAAAGTGACCAGTCTTACCGGTACCGGCATCAACGGTCTGCGTGGCGGTTACATGTATGTCGGGCCGTCAGGGGTTGCCAAAGTGGTGCTGCGCACCAGCAATGACCGTTCCAGCCCGCTGTGGGAAATCAGCCTCGAGGGTCGCCTGACCGGCGATACTCTGTACGGTCTCGCGGTTCTCGACGGCAGCGATTCGAGCAATGTTCCGGTAAGTTTTGGAACGGTCAGCCGTCAGACTTACAATGCGCCGACCTTTGAACAGCTCGTCGGCACCTGGAACATCATCGGTGGCCGCACCTCCGGCGGTGTCGATCTGACTCTGCTGCCGAACAGCGAAGGAAAATTCAGCAACTTCACTTTTGCAGCTGACAAAACCATGACCGGAACAGGTTATAAGGAAGAAAGCAGCGGAAACATCATCACCAATACCACAGAAGTTGCCTGGCAACTGAATTATTACTGGAACCTGAACGGTAATATGCTCCGCTTTGGCGATCAGACTGGCGCCGGCACGCACTACGAAATCTGGCGTGCTGCAAATTCACCCGTCGACCCGACCATCATGAATCTTGAATGTATGATCGATTCTGATGATGCATCGCGAACCGGCGAAAGAATGCTTGTGCGCAAGGTTAATGTTGTCACTGCTCCGGTGGCCGTTACCGCCGTTACTCTCAACAAGACCACTGCTTCTCTGGCCATTTACGGCAAAGACGCACTGGTTGCGACAATTTCCCCGGTAAATGCCACTAACAGGAGGGTAACCTGGGTAAGCAGTAACCCGGCAGTCGTTACCGTAGACGGTTTGACCGGCATGGTTACCGGTATGTCGGCCGGCACGGCGACTATTACCGCGACGACCCTCGATGGTGCTAAAACCGCGACCTGCGTCGTTACTGTCATGGCCGGGACGATCAATAATCTGTCGCTTCTGAGCGGCGCCTGGATGTTCACTGATTTTGAAAATGCCCGTTTTTATGCGATCAGCAATGGTGCCGGTCTCATTAACGACTTTGGGGCGATCAGCTGCACCGGTGGCACTTATCAGGTCGATGCAGAGGGCTATCTGACCATGACGATCGATCCGAACAGCGACGATCCGATGACGGTTAAAGGTCGAGTTAACGGCAATATCGGCACCTGGACTATCGATGCCGAAGGTCTTGGCGGCCGCATGGAACGGATTCTCGATCCGTCTCTCGCCCAGGGCAACTGGGTCGGCACGGCGACCGTTCAGTATTCTGATTACACCTCCGGAGCGATTACTAACGTCAGCAATGCGATTTCTTTCGCTGTCGATGCGACCGGCAGAGTTACGAGCGTAACCGGCAGCGGTATTTCCGGTTTGCGCGGCGGCTGGATGTTCATTACGCCTGAGGGAAAAGCCAAATTTATGGTGAGAACCACCAATGACCGGGCCAACCCCTGGTGGGAATTCAGCCTCGAAGGCAAAATCGCCAGCAACACGATTACCGGTCGCTTCCTGGTCGATGGTGCCAGCGAAGAGGGCGTTACCCCGAGTTATACCACTTTTATCAGGTCAGCAGCCGCTTCAAGTGTTCCGCTGGCAGGTTTGACGCTTCCAGGCACCATGACACTGGCAGTTGGCAGTCAAAAAACTATACTGCCATCATTCACACCGGCTAATGCAACCAATAAAGGTGTAACCTGGTCAAGCCAGAATTCTGAAGTGGTCTCTGTAACTGCCGCTGCTGATGGCAGTGGTATTGTGACGGGGCTTAGACCCGGTGTTGCAGATATCTACGCTCTTTCGGTTGAAAACGGTGGTTTGCGGGGCGTTTGCACGGTTACTGTAACCGATATCCCAGGATCTGGCATAAAAACTGCCAGTTTTGCCCAGACCGTTTCCGGCTTGAATCTCACGAATATGAAGATCGTGATTCGTACTCCCAATTATGCCACTTATGACAATCATTTGCTCGTATCCTGTCTTATTGATGGAGTTCAAACCACGCGTGGATTTCTCAAGAGCTCTGCTCTGAGTGCCTCTCAGAAAGAAGCTGTGTTTGTATCGACTGAAACAATGCCATATTCAGTTCTGGACTTCAGCTCACTGACATTTGATTCTGAACTTCCGGCTGGGGCAGTGGTGGCAGTCGTTAACTTAGATACTCAGAGAGAAGTTGCAACTTTCATTGTTCCTGGAACAACCATAGGTGTAACGGGTGTAACTCTCAATAAAACTGTAACGTCTATCACTGTCGGCGCTAAAGAAACTCTTGGTGCTGCCGTTGCTCCGGTTGATGCCGCAAATAAAGCCATAACCTGGTCGAGCAGCAACCCTGCTGTTGCTACTGTAAGCAACACCGGCGAAGTAACCGCCATCGCTGTCGGCACCGCCAATATCACGGTAACCACCGTAGATGGTGGCAAGACGGCAGATTGTGCCGTGGTCGTCACTGCTGCTTCTTCTAGTACCGTAACTGGAGTATTGCTCAATAAGAATACTACCAGTTTGGCTGTAGGTGCGAAGGAAACGCTGGTTGCGACCGTTGCGCCTGCGGATGCGGCCAATAAGTCAGTTACCTGGATTAGCAGCAACCCCGCAGTCGCTACTGTCAGCAGCACCGGCGAAGTAACCGCCGTCGCTGTCGGCACCGCCAATATCACGGTAACCACTAACGATGGCAGCAAAACCGCCGTCTGTGCGGTGACTGTCACTGCGGCGCCGGTGCCGCCGGCTTCGGGTTCACTGGCACTTAACACGACTGTTACCGGTGCTAATCTTGCCGGTATGCAGATCAAAGTCACCAATGTTCCTGAAGATTTCACTACATCGTTGACTTTGAAAAATTTGGCTGGCGCTGACTATCTGTTCTTGACAGATCCAGTCCTTTCAAGTTCGGTATCTGGAATTGTTCTGACTTACAATGGCCTTGAATTTTCAACCCTTGCTGATTTCAATGCTCTTGCCTTCACTCCGCCAATCCCGGCCGGTGGCCGTGTGGGTGTTGCTAATGAGGGCACAGAAGTGGCTTTCGCAGTGGTTCCTGGCAGTGGAACGGTGGCAGTTACTGAAGTTACTCTGAATAAAGCCACGACCTCATTGCTGGTGGGCGCCAAAGAAACTCTGGTTGCGACTGTTCTGCCTGCTGATGCAACCAATAAGACGGTTGTCTGGTCGACCGACAATGCGTCTGTTGTAACTGTGAATTCAGGCGGCGAAATAACTGCCGTGGGCCCAGGAATGGCAAATGTGATTGTGACAACAGCAGACGGCGCTAAAATTGCAGGCTGCTATGTCGTAGTCAACGATTTGCCGGTCTCGCCGAACAAAACGGTAACCTTTACCCCCGGAGTTTCTGGCAGCGGTCTGACACTGGGGAACCTTCAGGTGGTGATCAGAACGAGCAACTGGTCAACTTACAACAACACCACCTTTGTTCCCGTCATCGATGCCAGCGGGACCATAAGGAGTCAGGGAATTGCAAAAGACCCGACCCTGTCGAGTCAGCAGCAGGCAGTGGTTTTGACTTATGGTGCACCGCCGGAAGTTCCTGACAATCTGCTGGCCATAAAAGACTTCAGTTCTCTCGATTTTGACTATGAGCTGCCGGTCGGAGCAGTGGTAGCTATCGTAAACGGGTCAACACAGCAGGATGTCGCCGTCTACACTGTTACGGCAGACACAGTGAATGTGACCGGGGTGACGCTCAACAAGAGCACCACATCATTAACCGTCGGTGCAAAGGAAACTCTGGTAGCCTCGGTTGTGCCTGCAAACGCGACCAATAAAACGGTCAGCTGGTCAAGCAGCAATGCTTCGATAGCCACTGTCGGCAGCACCGGTGAAATTACCGCGGTGGCCGTCGGTAATGCCAATATCACCGCAACCACTGCAGATGGCGGCAAAACAGCTGTCTGCGCCGTTACGGTTACTGCGGCTCCTCCAGCTATTGCAGTAACTGGTGTCGCCCTCAACAAGAATACAACCAGTCTGACGGTCGGTAATTCCGAAATTCTCGTGGCTACGGTTTCTCCGGCAGATGCTGCCAACAAGAATGTCTGGTTCAGCAGTGACAACCCGTCGGTTGCACTGGTTGCCAGCATGAGCGGTTACGTCTCTGCAGTCGCGATCGGCACTGCGACCATCACCGTAACCACCGTCGATGGCGGCAAAACCGCCAACTGCGTTGTGTCTGTCACTGCGCCTTCGGGTGGTGCGGAACCGGCAGCTGAAGACAAGGCCGCGATTCAGGGAATCATCGATGCCAGATTGAATCTCGATATTGCCAAATATGCCGGTGCGCCGGTCAATCCGCCGGAAGTCGAAGCGGTTTATGCAACCCTGAGCCCCGCATTCCTTGAAAACGGCATGACCAAAACGGACTGGCACAACGACATACTGATTCCGGCAAGCCCAGAAGATGCTGATGTGGTCAATTTCGTCGGCAGTGGCTGGGAATATCGGCAGGTAAGTTCTGACACCTGGCTGGTTGCCCGCCTCGGAACCATCAATCTCAAAGATGGCAGTTCAGCCCAGATGGAACCGCTGAGTGCCTTCTGGAACTACTCGCCTGATTTGCAGACGCTGACGGCACCGGGGTTGATGGATCCAGACCCGCAAACCTACTCGATTCAGCTCGTCAGAAAAGAGGGCGGCGTCTGGATGATTCTCGGCGACCAGTGCAAGGTGGACTGGGCCAACGTCCTTATTCAGTTCTCGCCCGACCCCGATTATGGCACAAAAACCGATCTTTATCCTTTCCTGGGTGAATTGACAAGCTTTCCGGTCGCTTCTGTTTCCGTATCTGGTAGTTTCATAAGCGGCGCTGTATCTTTGCAGAAGTCTGGAAGCAGCTGGAGTAATTTCAGCACTTCGGTCGGCGGCATTGCGCCAAACAACCCGGGGGCTCTGATCACGATGCGGGCGGCATTTGCAAATGGTTCTGAACAGACCTATGTATTTACTCAGCCAGACTTCACGGGCATGGCACCTCTCAACGCCACTGTATCGCCAGATGCGATGATCTTCAACTGGATCCCGCTCGCCGACCCCAGTAACTTCAGACGGGTTGAGGTGTTCTATCTAGATGCCGACAATGCCAGTGTCAAATTAACTCCACAATTCATCAGTGAAGACCCGGCTGTAACCACCAAAGCTTTCCTGCCATCCGATCCTGGTTTCACTTCAGGCAGAAGAGTTTATGCTCATGTGACCATCTATCAGAAAGACGGCATGGCCAGGCATTATTACACTTTCAGGGTGCTTCCCTGATGAGTTGATAAACTTCTCTGACTGAACCCTGACATTAAATAGATCAAAAAGCCCGTCTGGCAACAGGCGGGCTTTTTATCGCCGATTTAAGGAATAGAACAACCAAAGTTTGTTTGAGCAGCTTGAAATATTCTCAGGAAATTTTTCCCTTTTTCGGTTTTCGAGTGATTTATTGATAGAGGCTGGCAGATATTCATGCCGCTTCTGATTTTTAAATCAGGGGGGAAGTTGTGAAAATTTATTCGATTCTCAACGATTTTGCCTTTCAATGGATCTTCAACCAGCCGGGCCGGGAACCGATTTTAAAAAGCCTGCTCAATGCTATTTTGCACCTGCAGGGGGCTGATCGCATCGTCGAAATTCAGTATCTCAACCCATTCAATCCGGCCCGCTTCGAAGATCGCAAGAAAAGCATCGTCGATATCAAAGTTAAGGATGAGCTTGAGCGCTGGTATGAGGTTGAAGCGCAGGTTATCAGGGATCCGTCTTTCGTTGAACGAACTGCTTACTATGTTGCGACTCTTTATGCCAGCCAGGCGAAGCGCGGCGAAGATTTTTCACAACTGACCAGCGCTACCGGCATCTCGATCTTGAATTTTCGACTTTTTCCCCAGTCACAAAAGGTTCAGGAAATTTTTAGATTTCGCAACGACGACGGAAGCATCATTCTTGATGATACCATGACTTTGCATTATCTCGACCTGACCCGATTCAACCGTAAACGTTCTGAAACCTTGCGGACCCCGCTCGAAAAGTGGCTGCACATAATGAAGTTTTCGCGTGCTTATGCTAAAATCAGGATGAACCTCAATGAAATTTTTCCCGAAGACGAGGAAATTGCCATGGCCATCACCGAACATCAGAAAATAAACGCTGACGAAGAAATGCGCCGCCGCATGGAAGACCGCGAACGCGAAGCATTCGATATAGCGGTCATCAGAGGTGCCGCCTTCAAACAGGGCAAACTCGAAGGCAAGTTTGAAATCGCCCGCAATTTGTATAAACTCGGTCGCCCTTTAGAAGAGATTTGCACTGCCACAGGCCTTGGCCTCGATGAACTAAAAAATTATCTGGCTGCTTTAAGCAGGCAGTAACTGTGGGCATTTTTGCCTTGGTTAAAAAGCACCGATAGAATTCGCCTCAGCTAGGAACCGCTGACCACTTACTTTGCTCAGGCATTCGCCAAAGATTCAGATGGCGGCGTCGGCGTCTCAGAGATGATTTCGTTCAAGACGCCGGCCCAGGTGGTTACCCTGCCGAAACTGGTTGAGAACATGCATAATCTGATGCAGATCCGTTTAACGAATGTTCCTGCCGGTTTCTCGACGGTAGCCACCTTGTCGACCAACCTGGGCGACCGCATATTTACACGGTCTCAGGTATCTTCCACAGATTCCATGGTTGTACTCGGTTTTCTCAAATATGAAATTTTTGCGGTCAAACCTTTTCAGAATCTGATTTTTGCGCCGCCTTTACCACCAGGCACAAAAGTCGAGATTTTCGACCCGGATCAGCTGGGCTCAATTACCACCGTTACGGTTCCACAGCCATAATTTTATTTTTCATTAAAGAAAAATCCGCCTGTTCTGAGCCGCCAAAAAGAAGAAAAGATTCAAATCCAGATGCGAATCTAAGGCATCTTGTTCGATCACCATGGGTTTGAATACAGGGCAAACGCTTACTTAATTGTCTCTCTATGCTGTTTCATGGCAGGTCAGGCGATTGCATAAGCGTCCCTTATCGAGCGCTCCATAATCACCTGAAAGCGATGCCGCTAAGACCGGACGTTTT
>CAYYUI010000054.1:0-35431 GCA_964474705.1 uncultured bacterium | reverse complement strand
CCAGTGTTCGCAAAGCGCCGCAAACCGGTACAGAGTCCTAAATGGAGAATTACTGTATTGCAGCGGCAGGGGTTGTTTTATTCTGTCGCTGGTAATATAATTAAAATCTACCCCGTATCAAGACATTAATAACATCGGGGTCTGAGAGTACTGGAGCATGGGAACAGACTGGTTTGCAGGCCAGCTCGATTATATCTGCTTTATCTACGGCATGGCGTTTTTACTGCTTGCCATTGTTGCTCTGCGCCTAAAATTCATGCATCAGGAAAACGCGCCGGCCTGGGCGTGGCTGGCAGGCTTTGGTTTTTTAGGTGGTGCAGGTGAATGGCTCGGCTTTTTGCAGGAGTTTTATGCCGCCCCATCGCTTCTCGATAGTAACCGGCCCCTGATTGTCGGGGTTACCTCCCTGGTGCTATTTGAGTTTGGCCGCCGCTCGATCAATAAACAGTCCGGCAATAAAATCAGCAGCTGGTGGTTTATCATTTCGGCAATTGCCGGTTTCTCAGGCCTGTTTTTCGGAATGAGAGTTCTGGCCGTATCTTCTGCATTTTTAATAGTTGTACCAGGTTCATTTCTAGCCGGAAAGGCGATAGATATTGAACGGTCCAAATGTGCTTCAACAGGCTGTAACTGGTTGAGGCTGGCTGTCGTTGCAGTTTACCTTTTTGGTCTGACCACTGTAATGAATTTGCTGGAAGCCAGATTTTTCCCCGGTTCCGCCACGCATCTGGGCAGCTGGTTCAAGCTTGCCGGTGCCAGGCTTATGGTGATGCAGACTTTAGCGATTCTGGCTTTTATGGTCAGTCTCTGGCTGCATTATCGTTGGATTTACGATCGCCGAAATGATAAAAATGCCGATTTTCACCGCATCGTCATCCCGGCTGTCATTTCTGCTCTGCTTATTCTGGGCTGGATCGCCACTGAATGGCGGGGCCGTGAATTCGATCAGAATTTCCGGCAGGAGACCTTGCGACTTGCCAACAGCATTGCCCAGACAATCAATGTAGACCGCGTCAAGGCTTTGAGTTTCACCGCTGCCGATGCTGCAAAACCTGAATTTATAAGGCTCAAAGATCAGTTACGATCGTTTGGCCGTCAGTATTCAAGACTGAGGGGCATTTATACGGTTGCAAAACGTCGTGATAGACTGATATTTGGGCCAGAAACTTACGAAAAAGACGACCCTCTTGCTTCGCCGGCAGGAACAACTTATGAAGAACCACCGGCTGCGCTTGTGCAGGCCTTCAAGGATGGTCGCCCGACTGTAATCGGCCCATACAAAGATGAATACGGAAATTTTGTTTCAGCATTAGTTCCAGTCGTTGATTCGCAAACAGACGAAATAGTAATTGTTCTCGGTATCGACGTTCTTGCAGACAGCTGGAATCTTTTCGTTTTCGAGGCGCGTTCAGGGCCGATCAGATCAAATATGCTGCTTTGCCTGCTTGCTCTGGCGGGCATGACAATACTTGCCTGGCGTGAGACGGTGCCGATGAAGCCGGCGTTTCGCTGGTTGACGCATTCAGAAACGATCATAACCTTTGTTTTTGGCATTATGGTAACTTTTTTGTCGGCAAGCCTGATCCAGGAAGCCGAAATCGCCAGAAAGCGCCATGAATTCCGCTGGATAGCCGATGCGAAAAGTCAGCTGTTCGTCAGCAATTTTCGTCAATGCCGCGGCGATATGGAACAGCTCGCCGAGCTGATTGGCGATCGCCAGGGGTTTATCTCGGAATCTGATTTTGCCTTTCTGGTCAAGCCAATGCTCCGGTCGACAAGCGCTCAGGTATGGATATGGTTTCCGGTTGTCAGCGGCGAGTCACGTGAAGAATTTGTCAGTGACATCCGTCGGCAGGGTTTTCCCGAATACGACCTGTTTACGCGTTCAAAGGAAGGGCAGAAATCATCGGTTGGCAGGCAGCAGAAGCATTACCCGGCGGCTTATGTTTTTCCACGCAAAGATAATGAAGATATTCTCGGCTTCGACCTCAGCAGCGACCCGGCACGTCTTGCCATGGTAGAAAAAGTAATGCAGGAGAAATTGCCCTGCTCGATCATTCCGTCAGAGCCTCGCCCCAAATCAGTCTGGCGCAAGCAAAGCCTTCTGGTTGTTCTGCATCCTGTTTTCAGGAAGCCTGACAAACAGGTTGTCGGCTTTATCGGAGTCGTGCTGCGAATGCAGGATCTTGTCAATGCCCTGATTCCGCCGGGTTACCTTGGGAATGAGGGGGTCAGTCTTGCCATCAGAGATGGGGAAAACGCTGCAACAGCTCCGATGGCTGTTTTTCCGGAAAGCTTGAATGATGAAAACGTGATCGATGGCTTGCTTGGGCCTCATCTGCAGATCAAATACCCTTTGTTTGTCTTTGGTCGCTGCCTGATCATCGAGATTCGTCCGACCAGGTCATTTTTGCCGGCTAACTTTTTCAGGGCCGGATACATGTCAGCCGGATTCGGTATGATGATAACGCTGATTCTGACCTTTTTTGTCGGTCTGCTGCGCAATCGGCAGTTCAATCTCGAGCTGCAGGTTTCAGATAGAACCAGGGAATTGAGGGAGCGTGAGCAGGACCTGTATATAACCCTGAATTCCATCGGTGATGCGGTAATTGCCACTGATCTGGAGGGCAGAATTACCAGAATGAATCCGGTAGCCGAAAAATTGACGGGCTGGTCGCTTGAAGATGTTATAGGCAAGCCTCTAACACAGGTTTTCAATGCCATCGATCAGACAAGCGGTGGCAAAATCAACTGTCCGGTTGAAGAAGTTCTAGCCGGCGGAAGAATTGTCGAACTTCCCGGCAACACGGCTCTGATCGCCAGGGACGGTTCTGAACGCCAGATTGCCGACAGTGCTGCACCGATTCGTGACGCCGATGGCAGGACGCGTGGGGTCGTTCTCATGTTCCATGATGCGACAGAGCAGAACCGGGTGCGCGAAAAGCTGCGAAACAGCGAGGCCAGAATCTCGACGCTGGTGGCAAATATTCCCGGAATTACCTACCGCTGCCTCAACGATCAGCACTGGACAATGGAGTTCATTAGCGACGAAGTCGAGAGACTGACCGGGTTTCCGGCTGGTGATTTCATGGGCACGCCGGTCAGAAGTTACAGCGGTCTGATTCATCCTGAAGATCTGCCGTTTGTAGAGCAAAATATGCAGCGCGCTCTTGCCGGGCATCGATCTTATGAGATGCAGTATCGTCTGATGTGCAAGGATGGTCGTTTTATCTGGGTTATGGAGCGCGGTCAGGGAGTTCATGACGAAGATGGTCGTCTGATGTGGCTGGATGGCGTTATTGTCGATATCGACAGAAGGAAAAAGGCTGAGGAGCAGGTCGACAAGGCCTTGCATGAACTGGAAAAGGCCAACGTCGAGTTGCAGGAAATCAACACGCGGGCCGGCGATCTGGCAACCCAGGCTGCGCTGGCCAACCAGGCCAAGAGCGAATTTCTTGCCAATATGAGCCATGAAATCAGAACCCCGATGAATGGTATCATCGGCATGAGCAGTCTGTTGCTTGAAACGGAGCTTAACCCCGAACAAAAACAGTTTGCCGCTGTAGTCAAAACCAGCGCTGAAAATCTGCTCGCCCTGATCAACGATATTCTTGATTTTTCGAAAATTGAAGCCGGGCGTCTTTCCCTGGAAGAAATCGATTTCGATCTGCGGAATACGATTGAAGATGCTGTTGAGATGCTGGCAGTCAAGGCTCATGAAAAGGGCCTGGAACTGGCATGTTTTATTGCACCGGATATTCCGCTTCAATTGATCGGGGACCCGGGGCGTCTGCGCCAGATCATTCTTAATCTGGCGGGAAATGCGGTTAAGTTTACCAGCCGTGGCGAAGTTATTGTTACAGTAACGACTGAACGTGAGAGTGACCTCGAGGTGGTTTTAAAAATTACTGTAAATGATACAGGCATAGGCATTTCAGAAGATGGTATTCTGCGGCTTTTCAATGCTTTTACCCAGGTCGATGGCTCCACAACGAGAAAATTCGGAGGTACCGGGCTCGGATTGGCCATTTCCAAACAACTCGCAACTTTGCTTGGTGGCAAAATCGGAGTGAAAAGCAAACTCGGAGTCGGTTCAGAATTCTGGTTCACGGCCATGTTCAAAAAACAGGCTCAGGCGGCAAACTATAAAGAGATTCCCATGGCAGATATCAGAGGTTTGCATATTCTGGTAGTCGATGACCACCCGGTTAACCGTCTGCTGGTAGCCAGTCTGCTGACGAACTGGGGGTGCCGTTTTGCCGAAGCGGAAGATGGCAGAAGCGCTCTGGAAGCACTTAGAAAGGCCAGCCGCGCCGGGGATCCTTTCAAGGTGGCGCTGCTCGATATGCAGATGCCCGAAATGGACGGGCGCGAATTGTCTGCTCACATCAAGGAAGACGCGACCATCAATTCAACCCGGCTGATTCTGCTGACTTCGCTGGGAACCCGTGGCGATTCGATCTGGATCAAAGAAGCGGGTTTCTCCGGTTACCTGACCAAACCGGTCAGACAGTCACAGCTGCATGACTGTCTGGCGATGGTTGCTGGAATGAACAGCGAAAATGTAGAGCAGAACCTTATAACCAGGCATAGAGTATCAGAAGCGGTGCGAAGAAACGTTCGCATTCTCCTTGTCGAAGATAACTATACCAACCAGGAAGTAGCAATGACAATTCTGCGGAAGCTCGGTTATCGGGTAGATCTTGCCTGTAACGGCCTTGAAGCATTGTATGCACTTGAGAGACAGCGCTACAATCTGGTTTTGATGGATTGCCAGATGCCACAGATGGATGGTTTTGAGGCAGCCCGGGCCATAAGAAGCGGTAAGACAGGGGCTCTTGATTCTGGAGTGCCGATTGTGGCCATGACCGCCAATGCGATGGCAGGCGACCGCGAGCGA
This sequence comes from uncultured bacterium, assembly GCA_964474705.1. Classification (GTDB taxonomy): domain Bacteria; phylum Muiribacteriota; class Ozemobacteria; order Ozemobacterales; family Ozemobacteraceae; genus Rifleibacterium. Next base: position 30,531 of record CAYYUI010000054.1, on the reverse strand, counting down.
TGCCTTGAAGCAGGCATGGATGACTATATTGCCAAACCCGTGCAACCGAAAGATCTTGTAGAAAAGTTGTTTTTATGGCTTTCACGCGATAAAATGCCACAGGCACCCGAAATACTTAAACATACAGATACGGCCACCGCCGCAAAGGACCCAGGGATGGAAATATTTGCCGAGAATGAATTGAAAGAGCGCATGATGAATGATGTTTCGCTGGTAAGGCATATTGTTAAGGCCTTTTACAGCGATACGCCACTGCATGTCAGTGAGCTGAAAAAGGCTATTGAAGCCGGTAACTACGAAGAAGCCCGTCGTCTCGCCCATGGCATCAAGGGGTCTTCAGCCAATATTTCCGCGAAGGCACTCAATCTCGCAGCTCTCGAACTTGAAGCCCAGATCAAGGAAAATAGAATCGATGAGGTGGGTGAAAAATTAGCGGTTCTCGAAAAGCAGTTTTCAATTCTTACTTCAACTCTTCGCGAAAGTGGTTATTTCTGAGCGCTGCCCGAAAGAACTGGTCGTCGAGAGCTCTGACGAATGGAATTGTCAGGTGCGGAACCTTTGATGAGGCCATCTGGCGCATGATGTTAAACCCCGCCCCCGAGTAGACCCTGCTGGCCATTTTTAGCAGCGGGCCGGCCGGGTAACAGTTCAGATGTCTGATTTCATCAGAAATGAAAGTCGGCCGGGCACCCGGTGAAACCACCAGTCCGTCTGGCTTTATCGCTTCGATCTGCCAGGTTTCCCTCATCAGATCATAAAGTTGCTGCAGCTCTTCATGACTGCCTGAATGAACCACAAGCTCGAAGGTTTTCGGAAGCCCGGCAACAAGGCCAGCGGCATTTTCAGGGTCATCTGGCGGGTCCGCAAGCTTGATATTATCAATGTTTTCGCCTAGTCCGGCAAGGAACATCTCATGGTCGGGATGTAATTGCTCGAGCTTGAAAATCCGGGTGAAACGGGGCAGAGGGTTACCGGCAAGGCGCTGAAGATAGCTGCTCAGTTTGAGAATTCTTGCCAGATGGATGCATTCACACCGAGTCAGCCATGGTTGACCGCTAAGTTCACCGAGAATTCCACCCGGAAACGCATCGACTACCAGCTGGTCCGGTCGTTCTGCTTCGAATGTTGCCCGAAGCCATCGGCCCAGACTGTCGCGAGTCCGCTGCTCAGAAGGCGATGGCATGAGAACCCTGATCTGTGTCGGCAGTAAACCCGGAGTTGTCGCAGCCGCGCAGTTGGTCAGCAGCAGAGGGTTGGTGCCAGTCGTGTGACACCAGGCCAGGAAGCGGGTCAGGTGCCCAAGACCGCCGCCAAAGCAGTAATAAGCGGTCTTCATCTGCCCTGACGCATAATTTCAGAAATGATTATGACGCGCTGCTGCAGCGGGATATGTTTGAAAAGTATAACTCCCGGCGCCAGAGAAAATTTGCTGTCTTTGGTGGTTAAGACTTCGTTGCCGGTTGCGTCTTTCACTTTGAGTTTTCCATTATCGCTGTAATATCTGACGTTACCGATCTCGTTGCCTGCGGCATCACGAATTTCACCCTTGTCAGCTTCTTTCTGCTTGATTTCACAGGAGCCGGTTCCCTCTTCGTTATTGCTGATTTTGATCTTGTCATCGTTGAATTTCACTTTCCAGAGCAGTGATTCTTTTTCGTCGACGAGTTTGACGCTTTCCGGCTTGATTTTTACTTCGGCAACCAGCTGCTTTTCATTGCCTTCGGCAGCCAGTTCTTTGTATTTTACGCGGTCGGCTACGTCTGTGCGGCCTTTGAAAACACCTGTATATCCCTCATAGTTCAGTTCGATCTTGTCATGATCGGCATAGCGTTTAATGTTCAGCGCTTCGGCACCATCTGGAGTCTTGAATTTGAAACGCGCCAGATAGCTGGATGTATCGCCGGTCTGGGATGGCCTGGCGTCAGCGGTATTCTGAGGTTTTTCGCCCTGAGAAGCCTGTTGAGAAGCCGGTTGGCTGCCGCTTCCGCCTGCGTTACAACCGTTGACCAGCATAAATGCCATTACGACCAGCAGCAGAACAAGAATTTTCTTCATGATTGAATTCCTTTCGTGTGGGCCTGAAAAATGTTCAAATAGGCTGCCGTTTCAGCGGCAGCATTGAAGTCACGGTTAATGCGATTTTTCAATGCCTGGCCCGCCGATTTGCGGCTTTCGGCAGTCTGGTTAAGGGCGTTGCGCAAGGCTTGCCTGCATTCATCGCTGTCGCCCGGATGAAAAGTCAGCGGCTGCATTTCGTCGGGCAATACCTCGGCGATACCACCGGTTCTTGCGGCAATGACCGGGCAGCCAAGAGCGCCTGCCTCGAGAAGAACGTTGGGCATGCCATCGTAATGTGAAGGCAGCGCAATATAATCACAGGCGAGATAGTGGCTGATCAGCTGAAAACGATCGGTGAAAGGAAAACGTGAAATCTGCAGCTGATGCTCATTCTGTTCGAGCCAGACCTGAAGATCATTTTCGACATCGCCTACCAGGACAAAGTGAAAATCACGGGTCATCCCGGCCTTGATGACATTCTCAAGAAGGAACATGCCGCCCTTTTTTGCTTTGAACTGGCCGATCATTCCGACAACGATCCGTGCGGGGTCGACATTTGTCTGCCGCCATGCTTCGGCTCTGGTGATATCGAAAGGTTCAGGCTGCCAGACTTCGGTGTCAATTCCATTCGGAACTACCGTCAGGTTGGCACCGGAGAAAAACGAAACTACACGTTGCAGCAGTTCATTGCTGAGCACGCAGACCTTTCGGGAAGCCATAACTGCATCACGCAGGGCAAGGCGCCGCTGTGGCACAAAGATTCCCAGGTCGAAATCGTTGCCGCGCAGCAGTGTGTAGGCAGGGCAGGTGAGCCAGGCTGCAAAAACCGGCAGGGCCAGAACCGGCAGATTGCCCCCGAAGGCGACAATGCCTGAATAGCCGGCTTTCAGCGCCGGTCTCTGCAGGAGGTTGAACAGGCAATTGAGGTCGTGTGCCGGGCTGTCTGCCACGGGCATGACTATTTCCAGACCCTGCTGGCGCTCGTAACAGCATATTCTGGTGGCAGCACAGGAAAAGAAGACAAGGTCGACCGTCAGACCGGCACGCCTGAGGTTCATGACGATACGGTCACAGGCCTGAGCCATGCCTCCGCGCCTTGGCGGGTAGTTTTCGGTCAGCCAGAGCAGGCGCATCAGCTGTCGAAAGTGTCGGCGTCGCCGTCAGGGCCGCCGTCGAGATCGTCGTCGACTTCTGAATCGAAAACCCTGACGTCGTAGTCTTCTTTATTGTTGTTGCCCGGGCGCCTGCCAAAATACCAGGGTTGGTAACCGTCGGCATAATACGTCTGTCGGTAACCGTAACACCAGGCGGGTTCGAGGTCGTCACCGCTTTCTGTCAGACTGCGTTTCTGCTGTGCCCTGCCAAGACAGTCGAGGCAGGCGGGAGCGTTGCTGCCGGGTCTGATACGCAGATGCTCTTCACAGAATGATCTGCCGCACATACTGCACTGTTGACGGGCTGGATGGTCGCATGGGCGTAGAAAAAAGAAGCCGCGCTTCATGCTGCAGTTATCCATTTTTGCCTCCTTTGGCAGTGGGTGTATTCATGAGGATTTTGCCGATGAGGTCAAGGCAGAATCTTGGGTCGAGAGTTGCGTCGACATCAGTTGAAGTTGCCTGGGCAACCATGGCAATAGATTTTCGCTGCTGCTTGTCTTTCACTTTCAACTTGTCGCAGGCATTCTTGAGCGGGCCTGGTTTGGAAAGATCGTAGGTTTTGTTTTTCATCGCCAGCCCGGCTGTGATTTTATGTTTGATCTTGATTTTGGTTTTGGTTTTGACCTTGCCTGAAATCCCTTTATAAGTGCGTTTACGTTCCCTGATGGCATCATTAACGGTGATGAAAAGATTCGAGCCATCGACGAGCGGTGCCCGGCAGGAGAACCAGTAGTCGCGATAGTTCCAGATGCTGACTTTTGGGTAGCTGAACCAGCCGGGGCTATCGTATTTCTGGCTGATCATCTTGCTTTTGCAGGTTTTTCCACGCACATCGATTTTGATGATCATGTTTCTCCCCGGTGCGACATCCTGGCTGACGGCTTCAAGAACCGGCAGAACAAAGACACGCAGGTTGTTGTGCAGGTCAAAACTGCCGAGAAACCAGCGCAGCAAAAACGAACCCACGCATAAAAACAAGGTTGTCGCCACGAGCACTGAATTGATATCTTCGTCAACATCGGCGTTGCCGACGATCAACAGAGCGATAAAAAGCAGAAAAATTCCGGCGCAGCCGCTCTTCATCAAGTGCGATCTTGACCGGTCGATGTCAAAATCAAGGCGGGCAAGCGGCCTGATAAAATCGACAACCTCAGTGGCCGGTTTGTTGCAGGCCCAGATACCCTTCGAGATAAACTGCCGCTGCGCGCCGGTCAGGGCAAGGTATTTTTTTATGGCCGATAATATTACCATCTTCGGCTCCTCCCGTTTTTCTCGTTCATCAGTATAACACAGGGCGCCGAAAAAGTCAGAGCAGCCGACGATAGAGGCTGCGCAGACTCTCGCAGGCTCCTTCCCAGGAAAGGCTGTTCGTTGCTTTCTGGCGCGCTGATTCGCCAATGCGACGGCGCCCATCTGGATGGGCCAGCAGAACCCTGATGGCTCTGGCCAGTTCTGACGGGCGGTCGGCGCGGGTCAACCAGCCGGTATCGTTGTGTTCGATCAGTTCTCTGACAACCGGCAGATCAGAAGCCAGCACCGGCACGCCCATCGCCATCGACTCAACGATTTTCAGCGGGCAGCAACCCTGTTTAAGATTGCGGCTGCATTCGGTAAGAGGCGAAATCGAGATGTCTGCATTCGCCAGCCAGGGATAAAGGTCGAGCTGCGACAGGCGATATTGCCAGATCAGCCTCTCAGCTATGCCAAGTCGTTCTGCGAGCCTGTTGAGGAATTTGAGGCGCTGCTTGTTGCCGGCAACGCAGAGCACCAGTTTGAGTTCGGGCAAATCCGCCAGAAAGGTCATTGCCTTGAACAGGCTTTCGATGCCCTGCCAGGTCTGCACTGCCCCGAAATAGATAAGATAGCTTTCGGGTGCCGCGTCAGGCCGGGTGAAGGCTGTCGGGTCAAGTATCGGGGCACCATTACGGATCAGGGTAATTTTTTCAGCTGCGATGCCAAGACTGACGAGGCAGTTTTTGATGACCTCAGACGGGCAGACAACCGCATCGGCACGCTGCAGGCATTCCATTTCTGAGGCAATTATTCCTGCAAGCGTCGCGGCGGGAATATCGCGGAATCTGGTTGGCAGTTCGATCGACGGCAGGGCATTCACTTCGTAGACAGTACGGCATTGCCCGGCAACCGAATTCAGAATCGGCAGGCCGCCCCATGGATCGCGGAAGTGGGCAATTTTAAGGTCGTTGCACAGCAGCCCAGCGTGAAACCCGACAAAAGCAGAGAATTCAGCCGCCCTTTTCAGAAAATTATTCTCGTCAGAAGCGAGGCGTCTGATCTCGCAGCCGGCTTCGTGCTGCCACGACGGCAGTTCCGGTGCTCCCAGGGCCAGCAGCAGGCCATTTCCGACAAAGTTGAACAGGGTGCCGGCGAATTCTCTGATATGCACTGCTGCACCCTTTGGGGCCGGGTAGGTGTCAAAAGCTGCATAGAGAGATGCTGGGGCGGCACTCATGAGTTCACTCCCTTGAAACTGGTATGCATATTTATAACACAAAGCAGAGTATCTTTTGCAAACAGCTCCTGCCTGGGCAGGGCAAACAACAGGGGGCAGGTGACGAAAACGGCAGAATTTTCATTGGTTTTCTGTATTGAGAACCGTGCCTGCTGTGCAGAAAAAATGTTAGCACTGCAGCCTGGTTTGGGTTATGCTGTTTTCCTCAAATTGAAGGCGTTTCAGGAGAATTTGTCGATGGCGCTTGTTTCGCTGCAGAATGTCAGTATTTCTTTTGCCGGTGCGGTAATTCTCGATAATATCAACCTGCAGATCGAGAAAAATCAAAGAGTATGCCTGGTTGGTCGCAACGGGTCGGGAAAGACCACCCTGATGCGCATTCTTGCCGGCGAGCTGAAAGCTGACCAGGGCGTGGTGCAGGTGAGCCAGGATGTGAGAATCTCCTGCTTCGCCCAGCAGATTCCCGGCGATCTCAGGGGGCGTGCTTTCGATATTATTGCCGGAGGTCTTGGTGCAAAGGGCGATCTGATCATCAGGTATCATGAAGCAGAGCGTCAGCTTAATGAAGAAGTGCCGGGAGCCGCAGATCGCCTGCACGCCTTGCGCGAGCAGATAGACAGGCTCGATGCCTGGAAATGCCTCGAAGATATCGGTCGAACGATTGCCCGCATGGACATCGATGCCGACTGGCAGTATGAAAGTCTTTCCGGCGGGCAGAAACGCAGGGTGCTGCTGGCAGCGGCGCTGGTTTCGCAACCCGACATTCTGCTGCTCGATGAGCCGACCAACCATCTCGACATCGATACTATTGCCTGGCTTGAAGAATTTCTTCTGAAAACTGGCATTTCATTGCTCTTCGTCACCCATGACCGCATGCTGTTGCGGCGTCTGGCCAACCGTATCGTCGAAATAGATCGCGGGCACCTCTATGACTGGGAATGCGATTACGATACTTTTCTGCGCCGCCGCGACGAAGTGCTGGCCGCTGAAATGAAAGAATGGGAGCGTTTTGACAAAAAGCTGGCTCAGGAGGAAGTCTGGATCAGAAAAGGCGTCAAGGCCAGAGGAACCAGGAATGAAGGCCGGGTCAGGGCATTGAAGAAGATGCGCGAAGAACGTCGCCAGCGTCGTCAGCACATCGGGCGCGTCAACATGCAGATCAGCCAGGCGGCAGATTCCGGTCGCGATGTCATCGAGGCCGAAGGCCTGAGTTTTGCCTTTAACAAGCAGAAAATAATCGACAACTTCTCGCTCAAAGTCTGCCGCGGTGACAAGATTGGCGTGATCGGGCCCAACGGCTGCGGCAAAACGACTCTGATTCGCCTGTTGCTCGGTCAGTTAAAGCCTGCTGCCGGCGAAGTCAGATACGGAACCAGTCTAGAAACGGTCTATTTCGATCAGATGCGCGCGCAGCTCGATGAGCAGAAGACCGTCTGGGAGAACGTGCAGCCGAATGGCGACACGGTCGAGGTTGCCGGGCGAAGCCTGCATATCATTACCTATCTACAGAATTTTCTGTTCAACTCGGAGCGCGCCCGCACAAAGGTCAGCGTTCTGTCGGGTGGTGAACGCAACCGGGTCATGCTTGCCAGGCTGTTTGCGACCCCGGCAAACCTTCTGGTTCTCGATGAACCCACTAATGATCTCGATATTGAAACTCTTGAAATGCTCGAGGAAATGCTTGGTGAATTCAGCGGCACTGTGCTTCTGATCTGCCATGATCGCACGTTTTTGAACAACGTTGTTTCGAGCACCGTCGTTTTTGCCGGAAATGGCGAGGTCAGAGAAATTGTCGGCGGCTATGATGACTGGATAAATGAAAGACGGCAGAGGGAAGAAGAACTGAAGGCCCGTGAGGCGACCAAGACCGTGCTGCAGGCGGCAGCGAAGACTGTTGCCGATAACCGCCCTGTCAGGCTTTCATTTAAAGAAAAGCAGGAACTGCAGGCCTTGCCTGGCATGATCGAGGCCGCCGAGACCGAAATCTCAGAGCTGCAGGCGCGTCTTGCCGACCCGACTTTTTACAAATCGGGTGAGAACGCCGGGCAACTGCACAACCATGTTCTCGAGCTCGAGGAAAAGCTGATGGTCTGGCTCGAACGCTGGGAAGAACTGGAAAAAAAGCAGAGTTAAAAAAACTTCTGCCTGTGCCGATGGGCTGCCCGCATTATACTTATTTGAACGGTGGAATTTATGCCATTTGAAATCAAGGATAAGCTTGTTATTGCGGTTGCTTCGAGTGCTCTGTTCGACCTGGGTGAATCAGACAAGGTTTTCAAGGAGCGCGGTTACGATAATTACCGAAAATACCAGCGTCAAAAGCAGAACGTGGCGCTGAAGCCAGGCGTGGCTTTTCCTTTTGTGCGGCGGCTGCTGTCGATTAACAAACGATTTCCCGGCCGGCAGCCGATCGAGGTGGTTCTGCTTTCGAAGAATGACCCGGATACCGGGCTGCGGGTTTTCAATTCGATGCATCACTACGGGCTCGATATTATCAGAGCGGGCTTTTTGAACGGCAAATCACCGATCAAGTATATTCCCGCCTTCAACGCCTCGCTGTTTCTTTCTGCCAGTGCCGAAGACGTAAAAGAGGCGATCGAAGCCGGATACCCGGCAGGTACAGTGCTTGGCAGCGCTCGCGAAGATGACCCGGATGATGACGAACTGCGCATTGCTTTCGACTTTGACGGGGTGCTCGTCGATGACGAAGCTGAAAAGGTTTTTCAGGAAAATCATGATATAGACCGTTTTCATGAATCAGAAAGCCGCAAGGCCGATCAACCAATGGACCCGGGGCCATTGTTCAAACTTTTCAAACAGCTGTCAGTGTTTCAGAAGTTCGACCGGCTTCAGGAAAGGCGAAGCAAGAGTTACCGCCGGTTTCTGCGCATTGCCCTCGTTACGGCGCGAAGTGCTCCGGCGCATGAACGGGCAATCAACACTCTGCGTAAATGGAAAATGCACGTTGATGAAGCGTTTTTCCTGGGGGGAATCGAGAAAAGGCGGATTCTTGAAATCATGCAGCCGCACATATTTTTCGATGACCAGATGGTGCATCTTAAGTCCGCTTCCGGAAAGAGTATACCTTCGGTTCACATTCCGTTTGGTATCACCAATCGCGAAAAGGCCTGAAAATGTTGTTTCGCCTGGAGTTGAAATCAAAAATCACCGAAAAATACGCCGGCGAAACCCTTATCGATTCACTTGCGCGCCGATTCACTTATCATGATCGTTCTTTCTGGCTCGGCAGGATTGCGGCAGGGCAATTGCAGGTCAATGGCATGGCAGGGGAGCCTTTGCAGATTCTTCAGACCGGTGACGAGCTGCAATTCTGTATTCCTGATTTTTATGAACGTGATCTCGACACCCGTTACCATAAAATCTGGGAAAATGAAAATCTGATTCTCGTCAGTAAACCGGCCGATCTGCCTGTGCACAGCAATCATCGTTTTATCTTTCAGACGATGACGGCAATACTGCGCCGTGACGAGAATATGCCTGACCTGAACCCGATGCATCGGCTCGACCGCGAGACCAGCGGTCTGATGCTCTATATGAAAAAGCCCTTCAAAAACAGGCGTCTGCGCCGTGATCCGAACCAGATCATCAAGGGAAAATACTATCTGGCGGTGGTACAGGGCAGTTTTCCTTTTGAGCGCCGGCTTGTCGACCAGCCGTTGAAAGAAGCCGGCTGCCCGCCGGTTCGCTATAGAATGCTGCCTGCAGCGCCGGGTGAAGGGCAGGAAGCCCGCACCCGTTTTTTCCGTCTGACTGCGACCGATTCATTCAGTCTGCTTTTGTGCAGGCTGGAAACTGGCCGGAAACATCAGATAAGGGCTCATCTTGCCTGTCTCGGCTACCCGCTGATTGGCGATAAACTTTATGCCAACGATGGTTATTATTTTATTAAGCGCTGCCGGGATGAGCTGGAAGAGGAAGACATCGAAGAGATGGGCGCTTCGCACCATCTTCTGCATGCCTATTCTCTGGTGCTGCAGTTACCTGATGAAGGAAAGAAAACCTTTCATTCAGAATACTTTTCTGTTGAATTCCTGCGGTATCTGGCAGAATTTCCAGGTTGGCAGGATGCGGCCGTTGCTTTGATCACTTCAGATTCAGAGACATCAGATAATCGTCCATGACAAAGCCGCCGCCAATATCGGTGACCGCGGTTCCATGTGTTGCGAAACCCATTTTCTGGTAGGAGGCCAGCGCCAGACTGTTGTTTTTGTTAACTGTCAGCGAAATGCGCTTGAGGCAGTTATCGGCCGCAACTCCTCTGATAAAATCCAGTGCTCGTTTTGCCAGCCCATGCTTGCGCATCGCGGTTCTGATATAAAGTTTGCTGAGAAAGATCTCGTCTGATCTGACGGCAATGGCAAAATAACCCTCAGGTTTGCGGTTCAGATAAAGCAGAAAATAAACCAGTTCTCCGGTATCGATCTGGGTTGTGATCGCTTCAGTGCTTTGAAAGCGGCCGATCATGTAGGCAACCTGCCGGGCACCAATAATTGGGGTGTAATGTTCCTGCCAGATTTCGGCCGCCAGGCTTGCGGTCATTTGAATCTGTTCGCCGGTGGCGACTCTGATAATTTCGATCACGCGTTGGCTCCTGATCTGTCGACCCTTGTCGACGGTTAAAAATCACCGAGATGATAACAATTTTTCCGGCAAAATTATACGAAAAACTGTCGGCTTTATTGCCTGGTTGAATTATGGCGGGCAGGGATCCCTGGCAATGCCAATAAAATTAGGCCGGGAAGGTGGTTGCCAGAATTGGTGGATTTTGCAGCATTGAGATTCCTGGTCGGAATGATTAGAATGATATAGGAAAAATCGCATCAAGGAGACAGATATGTCTGAAAGCGCCGGATCACATCGCTGGAAATTCTATAAGTATGGCGGGCTTGACCAGGTCAGTCTGGAAACATCGGAGGATTTGAAAGCTCTTGAGAAGCTCGATCCGAAACTCTGGGCAGCCATGGCGTGTCCGACCGCAAACATCGAATTTGACGCCAAGACCCTTGATTATCTCGATACCGATAAAGACAGGCGTGTTAAGATTCCAGAACTGCTGGCAGGTTTGCAATGGCTCTGCTCGGTTTTGAAAAACCCTGAAGTTATCATGAAGGCCGGCGAAGCCCTGCCACTGCAGTATATCAACGATGCAACCGAAGAAGGCAAAGCGTTGCTGGCGTCTGCCCGTCAGATTCTTGCCAATCTCGGCAAACAGAAAGAAGAAAGTATCTCTCTGGCTGATCTGGCAGACACACAGAAGATTTTTGTCGCCACGACCTTCAACGGTGACGGCATAATTCCAGCAGAAGTCGCTCCAGACGAAGCCACCCGCAAGCTGGTGACTGAAATAATTTCCTGTGTCGGCAGCGACATTGATCGAAGCGGCAAGCCAGGTATTTCTGAAACCCGCCTCAACGCGTTTTGGGCTGATGCTGCCGCTTTTGCCGCCTGGCAGAAAACGGGTGAAGAAGCTTCTGTTCTTTTTTCCGGAGCTGCCACCCACTCGATGGCCAAAGCTTATCTGGCGGTCAAATCCCGCATCGATGACTATTTTACCCGTTGTCGCCTGGTATCATACGATGCAAGATATGTCGGAGCATCGGCGGCTCTGGAAAGTGATTATGTCGGTCTGCTCAAAAAGAGTCTTTCGGCTGAAACCGCCGAGCTTAAAGACCTTCCTCTGGCAATGACCGGCAGTGATGGCATTCTGCTGCTGACCGAAAAAGTGAATCCGGCCTGGGCGCAGGCACTTGCCGATTTCGCTGAAAAAGTCGCGAAACCGCTTGCCGGTGATGCTTCCAGGCTCAGTGAGGCTGGCTGGCTGAAGATCAGAAACTGTTTTGCAGCTTATGAAACCTGGTTGTCAGGTAAAGCGGGAGCCTCGGTCGAAAAGCTGGGTATTGCAAGAGTCGGCGAAATTCTTGCCGGTGGTCAGGAAAAGGTCATTCGTGAACTGATAGCCAGAGATAAATCGGTAGAAGCCGAATTCAACGCTATCAACAATGTCGATCGTCTGGTTCGCTTCTATTGCTATTATTATTCGCTGCTCAACAATTTTGTCGTCTTCAAAGACTTTTATGGTGGCAAAAAAAAGGCAGTGTTTCAGGCCGGAACCCTTTTTATGGACAGCCGCAGCTGCGAGTTGTGCGTCAGGGTCGACGACCTGGCCAAGCACAGTGCCATGGCAGCTTCATGCAATACCTTTCTGGTTTATTGTGACTGTGTCAGGCAGGGTTCATCCGAAAAGATGACGATCGCGGCCGCTTTTACCGATGGCGATTCAGATCAGCTGCAGATAGGCCGAAACGGCCTGTTTTTCGATCGCAAAGGCAACTACTGGGATGCTCCGATCGTCAAGATCATCGACCATCCGATCAGTATCAGGCAGGCTTTCTGGGCTCCCTACAAGCGTCTTGGCAACATGATACATGAACAGATCGAAAAATTTGCCGCTTCAAAAGACAAGTCGATGACCGATTCGCTGTCTGCCTCAGTTAACAGTGCCGGGGCCAAAATTGAAGCGCCAAAACCTGAAGCGGCAGCACCGGCAGCTCCTTTTGATGCCGGAAAATTTGCCGGTATCTTTGCAGCTATCGGCCTGGCTCTGGCTGCTATCGGTTCGGCCGTAGCCTCGGTTGTTTCAGGCTTTCTTGCCCTCACCTGGTGGCAGATGCCTCTGGCAATAGCTGGAATTTTGCTGCTGATCTCAGGCCCATCGATGATTCTCGCGGCCATGCGTCTGCGGCAGCGCAATCTCGGCGCCATTCTCGATGCCAACGGCTGGGCGGTCAACACCCGCGCCCAGATCAATATGGCATTCGGCAAGACTCTGACCGGCATGGCAGAACTGCCCAAAGGCGCCTTCAGATCTTTCGACGATCCGTTTGCCGAGAAAAAGACGCCGTGGAAACTCTGGCTTCTTCTCATTCTGGCTGTGCTGATTCTTGGCTGGTTATTGCGGGACGGCAACTGTGCAAAAGTCACAGGAGTTATCAGCAGTGCCTTCAACTGTGAATCATGCAAACCGGTTCCAGCAACAATCGCTTCAGCTACTGCGCCGGTAACTGCTTCCCCTTCGGCTCCGGTTCCCGCCCCGGCTCCAGCCGGTCAATAAAATTCGAGCAATCGGGCCCGCGTGGAAACATGCGGGCCCGTTCTATTTGTCCGGGCTTATAAACAGCTTGCTTTTAAGCGCTTATACTGCTATACAGGCGTGGGTTCAAATCTTAAAATGGCGCTGCATGTTGAAAGGTTTCTGGCGCGGATGAAATTGAAGATACGAACTGTTCTGAACCGGCTGCTGCCTGTTCTGGTGATGGTAATCGCCATCGCCTGTACTGGTCATGCCGAAGAACTCATCTTCTGGAACTTCTGGGATCCGAAATTCGTTCTTCCGGTTATCGAAAAATTTGAGAGGGAAAACCCCGGAATAAAGATTCGCAATGAGCAGATAAACTGGGGAAACGGCCTTGACAAGATCGTTGTCGCGCTAGCTAACGGTATGGCCCCTGATATTTGCGAGCTTGGTTCAACCTGGGTGGGAAAATTCACGGCCGGTGAGGCCCTGATCGATATCACCGACAAGGTTGCCGACCTTAAACCGAGTTATCATATGTGGGAACCTGCCACTTTGAACGGCAGGGTTTACGGTCTTCCCTGGCTGGTGAGCACCCGGGTGCTCTTTTATAATCGGGAACTGTTTCGCAGTGTTGGTCTCAACCCGGACCTTCCCCCGCTGACCTGGCAGGAACTCCTCGAAGCAGCGCGGAAAATTCACGATCCGGAGCGTGGTCTATACGGTTTTGGCATGAATGCCGGTGAAGCACATGTTCTTTACAAGAAGTTCATGCCGTTCGCCTGGGGAAACGGTGGTGCCATAATTGATTCGGCGGGCAATTTCGTTTTTGACAGCCCGGCCAATCGCGAAGCCTTGCACTTTTATCTGCAACTGAAGCAGTTCAGCTACTGCGAAAAACAGGATCTTCTCGACGAAGCATTCAAGGCAGGCAAACTGGGTCTGACCATTTCCGGCTCATGGAATTTTGCCGATTTTCCCAGAAATGCTCCCGATCTTGATTTTGGAGTTTGCCTGATGCCCCGGCCTGGCGTTGATAAAGGCTATTCTGCTTCATTTCTGGGCGGGCAGGTTCTGGTGCTCTTTAAAAACTGCCGCAACCCCGATGCTGCCGCAAAATTTATCCGCATGCTCACCGCGCCCGAGAATACCCTGCCGCTGACACGAGAGGCGCTGGTCAGTTTTCCGGCGCATAAAGAGGCATATTCTGATGTGCTTTTCAATGACCCGCGTCTGGCAATCTTTGTCGAGCAGATGAAGACCGCTGTCCACCCTCCGGTTTACCCGGCATGGATCGAAGTCGAGAAGATTCTCAACAGCACGATAGAAAAGGCAATGTACGGGGAACCGGTCGACCGGCTATTTGCAGATGCGGTGGCACGATTCAACGAAGCTGCAGTAAGCAGGCAGGCTGTTCCAAGGCTGGTCTCTCCAGAAGTTTCAGAGGCGGTTTATAATGTGAATGCGGCGTTACTGGTTTTTTTGCTGGCGCTGCTGGGTTGTGGCACTCTGATCAGCGTTTTTACAGTATACTATGCGAAGAACAGCAAGGCCCGAAGCTCATCTGATGTGCAGAGCCCGGTTGAAAAATCACAGCGACTGCTGCTGTTCATGTCGCCCTGGCTGGTAACCTTCGTGGTTTTCTGGCTTTATCCTCTGGCTTTTTCTCTGGTTCTCAGCTTCTTTTCGTATGATGTATTCCAGCCCGCGCTCTCGAGTTTCGCAGGTTTTAAGAATTATCTGAGGCTGCTGCATGATCATGAATTCAGGCAGGCCCTGTTTAATACCCTGCTTTTCGTGGCCGGAACAACCCCGTTTACAACTGTTCTGGCCCTGGTTCTGGCTCTGATGATCAATTCTGTCCGTTGCGGCAGCAGCATATTCCGTTCGATTTTTTTTCTGCCGTCGATCGTTTCTATTGTAGTTACAGCAACAGTCTTCAAGTCCTTCTATTCACCAGTTGGCATGTTGAATCGCCTGATCGGTTTGTTCGGCATATCCGGCCAGGCCTGGCTTGTCGAAAAGGGCCTGGCTCTGCCGGCGGTCATGCTTATGACTGTGTGGGCCTGGACGGGCTATTATATGGTTCTGTATCTTGCGGCGCTCAAAGCGGTACCCAGGCAGCTGTACGAAGCGGCAGAAATAGATGGAGCCGATGAATGGCAGCAATTTCGTTACATTACCCTGCCGCAGATTCGCTATATGACTATTTTTGTTCTGGTTGTCAACACGATTCGAAGCTGGCAGGTTTTTCCGGAAATTTTTACTCTGACTCGCGGCGGGCCGGTCGGCAGCACCAATACCCTGGTACACTATCTTTACGAAGCTGCTTTCCGTTATCACGAAATGGGTTATGCCGCGGCGGTTTCTTTTGTGCTGCTGCTGATAATTCTGCTGTTCTCGGTTTTGCAGATGCGCCTTCTGAAAGGAGCTGCCCGGTGGTGAAGCTCAAAGGCAGGCAATATGGTTTGCATGCAATACTGGCGGTTGTGTCGATCGGTTATCTCTATCCGTGGCTCTATATGGTTGCCCGTTCTTTTATGCGTCATGAGCCCGGATTATCAGATGGTGGCAGCCTGTTCACCCTCGATTATTATCGCCTGGTGCTTGGCGATGCAGGTTTTCCGGCCTTTCTTTTCAACAGTCTGCTGGTTTTGCTCGCAGTTCTCGCCGGCAACATCGTCTTTTCGCTTATGGTTGGCTATGCTTTTGCCCGCTACCGCTTTCCATGCAGAAACATGCTTTTCTGGACCGTGCTTGTAACCCTGATGGTTCCAAAGCAGACTTTGATGATTCCTCTTTTGGATCTTATGATCAAGCTTGGCCTGCATGACACCCTCTGGGCATTGATTCTGCCTTTCTGTGTCGATGGTTTCAATCTTTTTCTGATGAAACAGTACATCGAAGGTCTGCCCCATGATCTCGAAGACGCAGCGCGCGTCGATGGGGCCGGAGAAATTGGCATTATGCTGCATGTGGTCGCTCCGGTCAGCAGACCTGCAATAGCGGTGCTGATCATCAACACTGCTATTGTTAACTGGAATTCGTTCCTTTTTCCGCTGATTCTTACCGATACAGCCTCGGCACGAACCTTGCCGGTCGCTCTGGCAATATTCGCACAGGGGCCGCATGCCACTGACTGGGGAGCCCTTATGGCCGGCGCTTCTGTCAGTTCTCTGCCGATCGTTGCCATTTTCTGGCTGTTTCAGAAGGAGATAATCGCCGGCATGACCAGCGGGGCCCTGAAAGATTGAGAATCAGGCCTCAAGCGCGTTGTGAATAATCTGGCTGAGCTCAGTGATTCTGAATGGCTTTCTGATAAACCAGGAAGCGCCCGCGGCTTTCATTTCTTCAAGATCTTCGTCGCGGGTAAAGCCTGAAGAAATCACGACCCTGAGGTCAGGAGAAACTTTTTTCATGGCAAAGAAGCACTCTTTGCCATTCATCTCAGGCATGACCATATCAAGAATGACCAGAGAAATACTCTGACAATGTCTGGTAAATGTTTCGAGCCCCTGGCGGCCATTGTCAGCCGTGAGAATTTCATACCCCAGGTCTTCGAGAATGCCGCCGGCCACCACGCGCATCATTGGTTCGTCATCGATGATCAGAATCTTGCCGCTTCCTTTGATGGGTTGAGGCATCTCGGGCACCACAATCTCTTTCGCATCAGGAGAAAGAGGCAGCAAAACATGAACATTGGTTCCATGCCCTTGTTCGCTGTTGATATTGATGGCGCCTCCGTGCTGCTGCATCGTTCCGAATACCGCCGACAGGCCGAGTCCGGTGCCTTTGCCCTGGCCTTTTGTAGTAAAAAAGGGTTCGAAAATACGCTGCAGGTTCTCGCGGGGTATGCCACAGCCGGTGTCGCGAATTTCAATTTCGGCGAAATCACCCGGTTTGAGGCTGAATGGAGAAGCATCGCAGTAAGTGGAATCAAGAATTGTTTTTCTGACGCTGATGAAAATTGTGCCGCCTTCAGCCATCGCCTGGGAGGCGTTGATGAGGAGGTTTAGAAAAGCGCTCTGCAGCTGGGAAAAGTCGCCGATAATTATCAGCTGCTCAACTGAATAGTTCTTTTCTATTCTAACCCTTCGATCGACGGTTCGCTGCAGGAGATCTACCGCCTCATTGAGCGGAGCGATAAGGTTCAGAGGCGAAGAAATGACAGGTTGCCGCCGCGCGAAAGCCAGGAGTCTCGAAGTGAGCTGCGCAGCTCTTTCTGAAGCATCGAGAATCATTTTCAGATACTTTCCGGCAGCATCATCATCCTTAACAAGCGTTTTCATCAGTTCCGCCGCGCCGATTATTCCGCCAAGCATGTTGTTGAAGTCGTGAGCGACGCCGCCGGCAAGTTTGCCAATCGCATCCATTTTCTGTGAATGCCGCAGTTGTTCCTGAAGAATATGTTCTTCGGTGACATCCCTGAAAACCAGAACCATGCCTATTGAATTGCCGGCATCATTTTTTATGCGGGTGACCGAATAATTGACCAGACGTTCACGACCATCGCGGGAAGTCAGAAGGATTACCCCGCCTGGCGTTGCTGCTTCAGACACCGTAGAAAAATTAATGACCGTATGCTCCAGGGAGGTATGGGTATCCGGATCAAGAATCCTGAACACCTCTGAAAGCCGGCGGCCGGTTGCTTCCTGGGTAGTCCATCCGGTCAGGCCCTGGGCGGCCTGGTTGATTCGCGAAATGTTTCCCTGCATGTCGGTAGCGATAACTGCGTCAGCAATCGAATTGAGAGTTACCCGCAGATTTTCTTCGTTTTGTCTGAGAGCTTCTTCGGCCTGGCGGCGAATTGAAATATCGATCGTTGAAGAAAGTATCAGCTTGCGGCCATCCAGCTCGATGCTCTTACTGATGTAGATAAGGTGAAGCTTCTGCCCTTGAACTGTGGAGGTGATCTCTTCGCTGTAAAAGCCACTTTTGAGAATGTTGGCGTTGAGGTTTTCGATGTAGTTCTCACCGGGGAAAGGTTCGATCTCAAAAAGCTTCTTTCCCAGGATTTCCGGGGCGGACCTGCCGGTCAGGCGGCAAAATCGCTGGTTCACCATAATGTAATATCCATTAAGGTCGCTGATTGCGCATGGATATGGAGCCGACTCGAACAGGGTTTCGAAGCGCTGCAGGCTTGCGAGAAGCTCTTTCTGCATTTTTTTCATTTCGCTGATGTTAAAAAACGAGATCAGGGTTCGATTGCCGATAATACTTGCCCCGATCATCAGAGTGACTTTTTCGCCATTTTTGCAGCGAATCGTGAATTCTTCGGGTTCGATGATGTTGTTATTCTGCGGAGCTTTTTCAAGAGCTTTCTGCCATGCCGCCGAAGCTTTTTCTCTATATTCCGGGTCAGGGTAGACAAGCGGCCACCAGGCATCGGCAACAGGAATGTCTTTGAGTGTGTAACCAAAGGTATCGGTGAAGCATTTATTTATGGAGGTGAGGCGGTCGCCATCGAGCTCGATAAGCGGCATCGGCGCCTGAGTAAACAGTGAACGAAAGCGAATTTCGTTCTGGGCGCTTTCTTCCTGGGCTGCCTGCAGTCTGGCGATTTTATCGTTCAGGTTGCGTTTGAGCAGAATCGACATCAGAGACAGACCGAATATCAATGCCGAGATGAACAAGGCGACGATTTTCAGTTGATACAATTTTTCCGGTGAAATTCCACGGTCAATGCGCAGAGTGATCCAGCGATTGCGCGCTTCAGCATATTCCCCGGGCTTGATGGAATTCATTGCTTTCTGCAGGGCGCTGTAAAGAAGCGGGTAGTGACGGCTGACTGCGATTGTGAAGACAAAATTGTAATCGGTGGTGCCGACCACCTTGAGGTTCGTTATGCCATGTTGCCCTATGTAATATGAAGCAACCGCCAGGTTTTCGATGAAGGCGTCGACCTGGCCGAAAGCTACGGCTCTGAGACCCTGCGAAACATCAGGAACCGTGACGACATCCAGGGCAGCCCCCTTGAAGTTTCTGGCATAGGTTTCAGTGACAAACCCGGCTACTACGGCCACTTT
This sequence comes from uncultured bacterium, assembly GCA_964474705.1. Classification (GTDB taxonomy): domain Bacteria; phylum Muiribacteriota; class Ozemobacteria; order Ozemobacterales; family Ozemobacteraceae; genus Rifleibacterium. Next base: position 11,727 of record CAYYUI010000054.1, on the reverse strand, counting down.
TCGCCCGGAAAGATCTTCGAGCGCCAGTTTGGTTCCAGGGTTGCGCGGAGCGATAATAACTGCGGGTACCTGGGCGTATGATGAAGAGAAAAAAGCGTAGCGTGAGCGTTCCAGGTTTTCGACAATGGTTGGGGCAACCGCGCATTCGCCGCTTTCCAGGGCTTTCAAGTGGCGGTTCCAGTCGGTACAGACCCGGCGCCTGAATTTAATCCCCAGGCGTTGCTCTACCATCCAGACGATATCAGCACCCAGACCGATAAAATTGCCTTCGGTATCTGAATATTCTAATGGGGGGAAACTGTCGTTGAACCAGAGCGCCAATTTTTCGGGATTGTCGGTGAGCCATGCCCGTTCTTCATCGGTAAGGTTGACGGATGCTTCAGGTTCTGCAGATACGAGACCTGGCAAGATGACACAGCAGACCAAAACCAGAAATATGAATAATTGCGAGACCAGAGACTCTGAAATCGAATTTTGCTGTCGGGTTCTTTTTTGGCTGGCGTTATGCTGCATAGCGTTTTCGAAAAGTTCTTGAGAATTCACCTGTGCATTCTATCATACAGGCAAAGCAAAATCTTTTTTAATCTGCACGGGCCACGCAGGTCCTGGATTGCCTCTTTTCACAGCCGGAAACAAAGCTCTGAGGCAATCGGGATTTTTCCGGTTGCGAATTGCTTCGTCATTTTGCTTTCTGAAATGAAAGATACAGAGCTATGCCATTTACATTAAAGGTTTTGCGGTTGTTATTTCATTGCGGCCGCAAGAATCTGCTGCAGTGATGTCTCGCCCTTGAGGACTTTGGTAATTCCATCCATCTTGAGAGTCCACATGCCTTCTTCCATAGCCTTTTGCCTTATTTCAGCAACTCTTGCCTTGTTGTGAATCAGTCGCTTCAGGTCATCTGAATTGTTCAGATACTCATAGATTCCCATACGGCCGCTGTAGCCGGTAAAATTGCACTTTTCGCAGCCATTGGCTCTGGCCATGTGGCCCTCCGGATGATTAGCCTGTGTTTAGTGCCGGAAAGCCGGCGACATGAGAATATCACATTCAGGTCAGGGTTTCTGGAAAAAATGCTTGCCTCTGGTTGACATTTTGTCGACTGGTATATATAGTCCTTTTGGACTATACCAAAATTGGGGGCTGACCGGATTGTTTCCTGGAATAAAAATAGATGGCCGTTCTGAGGTGCCGATATATCGGCAAATCAGTGAGCAGATCGCAGCGATGATTCGGTCCGGTCGACTCAGACCTGGCGAGCATCTGCCGCCGGAACGTGAATTGGCCCTGCGACTGCACATTGCCCGCGGAACAGTCAAAAAAGCTTATGAATCACTGGTAAATCGCAGATACATTGTTGCGGCGAGAGGCAAGGGCAGCATGGTCACGCCGGAGCTTGCCCCTGGCGAAGACAATGATGCCGTATTTTCGCCAGGATTGACTGAAGCTGGAATTGCAGAAAATAAGGTTGATTCCGGGGCTTCTGTTTCTACAGCCGTCGCTGTAAGGGCAATTGATGCTGAAAAGCCAGCTGGCCGAATCGATGTTGCCGGGCGGGTGCTTGGTGACGCCATAATTTCTCTTGAAGAACTTGGTTTTTCATTTGGTCAGATCAAAGACCTTTTTGTGCTTAAACTCGAGCAGCGCCGGGAGCAGGTTGCAGCCGTATCAATTGCGGCCGTTGACTGCAATCCGGAATCTCTTGGTATATACCAAAAGCAGCTGGCGGTTTTGACCCATAAATCCCCGGCACAAATTCTACTGAGCGTTCTGCGGGAGGCCGGGTCGGCCGAAACTGTTCTGGCTCCATTTGATCTGATTCTCACCACTTCGAATCACGTCGAAGAATTACAGCAGCTGGCACCTTCGGTGGCCCACAAGATTGTCGGGGTGATAGTTTCTCCTATTCAGGAAACTCTGATTGCACTGGCCAGGCTGGGTAATGGCAGCCGGGCGGGAGTGCTGCATCAGAGTGAGAGATTTTTTTCCATCATCAGAGGCTGGCTGCAGAAGTCTGGTTTTCAGGGTGAGATAAGAGGGTTCAATATTTCGACTGGTAGCGACGATGATCTGGCGGGGTTTGTAGCTGACCGGTCGGTGCTTATTGTTCCGCCAGGCTTTGTCGCGCAGTTGCAGAGCGGGCAGTTAAAGTCGATCAACCGGTTCAGGCTTGACGGTGGGCAGGTTATCGATTTTGAATACCAGATCGAGCGCGGTTCGCTGCTGCATCTTGAAGAACTGATCAGAAGATTATTAAAGACAAGGAAATAGTTATGTTCAATATAGTTCTGGGCGTCATCGGTTTTGACTGTCACTCGGTCGGAAACAAGATTCTCGAGGCCTATTTCACCGAATCTGGTTTCAAGGTCACCAATCTCGGCGTCATGGTCAGTCAGGAAGAATTCATCAGCGCTGCGATTGAAACCGATGCGAAAGCCATCCTGGTTTCATCGCTTTATGGTCACGGCGAAATCGATTGTGCCGGTCTGCGCGAAAAATGCATCGAAAAAGGTCTTGAAGACATTATTCTTTATGTCGGCGGCAATCTGGTGGTCGGCAAAACGCCTTTTGCCCAGATTGAGGAGAAGTTTCTTAAAATGGGCTACAACCGGGTGTTTGGGCCGGACTGTGCGCTCGACAAAGTTGTTGAAATGCTCAGGAGCGATATTTCAGCCAGGAACCAGTAATGAAAAACAACAGGGCAATATGTGTTGATATCGGCTCCACCTGGACAAAAGCGGCAATCTTCAGGCTGGTTGAAGACCGTTTTGTCGTCGAGGGCAGGGCGGCGGTCGCTACCTCTGTAGATTATCTGCCTGACGGGTTTTATGATGCGGTGCAGATGGTTTATCCGGGGGTTGACTGGCGCAGCGTTACAGCCACCGATTCACCATGCCCCGTATATTTTTCTTCATCGGCCAAAGGCGGGCTCAAGGTGGCCGTGGTTGGCCTGGTTCCGGAAATGTCTCTACAGATTGCCCGGCTGGCTGCCTTTTCTGCCGGTGCCCGCATCTGTGCTTCTTACCCCTACCGTTTGACGCGGGCGGCAATCGAAGCCATCGAGAGAGCTCAACCCGATATTCTACTGCTCTGTGGCGGCACCGATGGCGGCAATGAACGCTATGTCACCGAGAATGCTCTTGCGCTTGCCGGTTCAGACTTCCGTGGTACCATCATCTATGCAGGCAACAGCTGCGCTGCCGATCAGGTCGTCGATAGGCTGGCCGGCCGCGAGCTGGTGGTAACTGAAAATCTGATGCCTGACTTCGGCCGCCTGAACATCGAACCGGTGCGTGAAGCGATCCGGCGCATTTTTCTTGATAAAATTGTATCGGGAAAGGGCCTGGACAGGCTTGTGGCAGCTTTTGCCGCCCGGCCGGTGCCAACCCCTCTGGCAGTTCTTAACCTGGTTAAGGCAATCGGCGAAAACGTCGACGGCTGGCAGAATTTTGCCCTGATCGATCTGGGTGGTGCCACTACCGATTTCTATTCGTTCAGTGATGCCTTTTACCCTGATTCAGGCACTGTAATCAAAGGCATAATTGAGCCAAAGCTCAAGAGAACCGTTGAAGGCGATCTTGGCATGCGCGTCAGCGCCGAATCTGCTTTTGAAACCGGTGAATCATACCTGACCGCAGTTTCAGACTTCTCTTCAGAGCAGCTCGCCGCCCTGAAAAAGTATGCCTTCGGTTTGACAACCAATACCGGTCACCTGCCGGTGAATTCGATTGAAAGACATTATGACAGTCTGCTGGCCGGAGCCTGTATCTATCATTCGCTTATGCGCCATGCCGGCTGTGTCGAACAGGTATATACTGCCAAAGGGCCAGTAATGGCCCAGACCGGCAAAGACCTGCGCCGTATCAACCGAATTGTCGGCAGTGGTGGGTATCTGGCGGCAATGGGGCGTGACGGCGACCTGGTGGCTATTCCGGGCCAGCCGGTGCAGCCGGTCGAGAAGATGCCCCTGTTACCCCACGATTTTATTTTTTACGCTGACAATGATTATATTCTGCCTCTGCTCGGCAGTCTGGCAGAAAATTTCCCGCGCGCCTGCGCACTTACAGCAGTTTCTTCTCTCAGACAAATGCAACATTACTCAGTTAAGGAGCCTTGCCAACGTGAGTTCAACAAAGCTTAGCATCGAAAAATTCAATGAATTACGCAATGAAATCCTTCAGACCTGGCCGACCGGAAACGGTCTGAGCCTCGAAGAAGGCATTGCCTATCAGAAAACGATTCCTGAAGTCAAAAACTTCGCGGTTGCAATGCGCAAGGCATCGCAGGCCGGCAAAACCCTGCTGCAGCCCCGCGCCGGTGTGGCTCTCATTCAGGATCACATTAAACTGCTGCAATATCTTGAAACCGAAGGCGAAGCCGACCTTCTGCCGACGACAATTGACGCTTACACCCGGCAAAACCGTTACCAGGAAGCTGCCGTCGGCATAGAAAAGTCGTTGCAGTCGAGAACATCGCTGCTGAATGGTTTCCCGGCAGTTAATCACGGGCTTGCCGGCTGCCGCCAGGTAACTGAAGCCGTCAGGTCGCCGATTCAGGTTCGCCACGGTACCCCTGATGCACGTCTTCTCGCCGAAATTACTCTCGCCGGCGGTTTTACCAGCTATGAAGGCGGTGGTATTTCCTACAACATTCCTTATGCCAAAAAGGTGCCGTTGCAGAAATCGATCGACGACTGGAAATACGTCGACCGTCTGGTCGGGATATACGAAGAACATGGCATCCATATCAACCGTGAGCCGTTCGGCCCACTTACCGGTACGCTGGTTCCGCCTTTTGTCAGCCATGTGGTGGCAATCATCGAAGGTATTCTGGCCCTTCGTCAGGGTGTTAAGTCGATTACCCTCGGGTATGGTCAGGGCGGCAACCTGATTCAGGATATTGCGGCGATGGTATCGCTCAAAAGCCTGGCAAATGAATTTTTCACCCGCGAAGGCTTTACTGATTACGAACTGACAACTGTTTTCCACCAGTGGATGGGTGGTTTCCCTGAAGACGAAGCCAAGGCTTTCTCGGTTATCAGCTGGGGAGCGGCTGTTGCCGTGCTCGCCGGTGCCGACAAAGTCATTGTCAAATCCCCGCACGAAGCGATGGGAATTCCGACTAAAGAGGCCAATGCTCAGGGTTTGCGCTGTACGCGTCAGGCGGTCAGCATGCTGCGTGACCAGAAGTTCCAGATTGGCAGCGAGCATCGGGTCGAGATCGGGCAGATCGAAAAAGAAGTCAGATGCATCATGGAAGCGATCTACCGTCTCGGAAACGGAGATGTTGAAAAAGGCGTTATCGCCGCATTCGAAGCCGGGGTAATGGATGTTCCATTTGCTCCATCGATTCATAATCACGGCAAAATCCTGCCGATGCGCGACAACAACGGATTTATAAGAGTTTTTAACAAGGGTAATCTTGCCCTGAACGATGAAATAATGGCTTACCATCGCGAAAAACTGGAAGAGAGAGCTAAGGCTGAAGGCCGCAGCGTCTGCTTTCAGATGGTTACTGACGATATTTACGCAATCAGCAAAGGTGCATTAGTTGGGAGACCAAGATGAAAATTATCAAAGCGGCTTTTTCAAAAGGTATTTCGGCCTTTTTCTTCGACGATCAGCGTGCCATCAAGAAGGGCGCCGGTCATGACGGATTTGTTTACGTTGGCCAACCGGTGACCTCTGGCTTCAAGAGCATCAGACAGGCCGGTCAGAGCATTTCGGTGCTTCTGCTGCTCGAAGATGGTCAGATTGCCTGCGGTGACTGTGCTGCAGTCCAGTATTCCGGTGCCGGCGGGCGCGACCCCCTGTTTCTGGCCGAAGAATACATTCCTTATCTGGAGAAGCATCTCAGACCGCGTCTGGAAGGTCTTGAAATGGGGACTTTCAAAGACATGGCAAAGACTTTTTCCGAACTGGTAATCGAGGGCCGACCGCTGCATTCAGCGATCAGGTATGGGTTGACTCAGGCTCTGCTCGATGCCCGTGCCAAATCGCTCAAGCTGATGCCATGCGAAGTCATCTGCAGCGAATATGGCCTGCCGATAATCGCCCAACGGGTGCCGATATTCGGCCAGACCGGTGATGACCGTTACAACAATGTCGACAAAATGATTCTGAAGGGCGTTGAAGTTCTGCCGCATGGTCTGATCAATAACGTCGAGGAAAAACTCGGCCGCAACGGTGAAAAGCTGCATGAATACGTACGCTGGCTTGCCAGCCGGGTAAAAAAGCTGCGCACCTGCGAAAGTTATCGGCCCGACCTGCACATCGATGTTTACGGCACAATTGGCCAGATTTTTGCCAATGACATGAACAGGGTCGCCGAGTATGTTGCCTCGCTCGAGCCTGATGCCGACGGGCTGAGACTCTATATCGAAGGCCCGGTTGACATGGAAGAAAAGCAGCTGCAGATCGAAAGCCTGAAAAAGATCACCGATCGTCTGCACAGCATTGGCTCTTCAGTGCGAATCGTCGCTGATGAATGGTGCAATACCTATGAAGACGTGAGGGATTTCACCGATGCGAAGTCCTGCCATATGGTTCAGATCAAGACACCTGATCTCGGCGGCATCCATAATATCGTCGAAAGCGTCATCTATTGCCGCAAACATGGCATGGAAGCCTATCAGGGCGGAACCTGCAACGAAACCGACATAACCGCGAAGATCTGTGTACATCTGGCTGTCGCTGCCAGAGCCGAGCGCATGCTTGCCAAACCGGGCATGGGTTTTGATGAAGGTTACACCATTGTGAACAACGAGCTCGAACGCATCATTACCACGTTGCGTATGAAAAGCGGGGTTAAATGAAATGACTAAAAACGAAGAATTCAGAGTATTGTCACCAACCGCCATTCTTGGGTATGGCTTCCCGGAAGCTTCTTTCATGCGGGGCATGGAAAGAAAGCCGCATTTGATTGGCTGCGATGCCGGTTCAACCGATCCGGGGCCATATTACCTGGGTGCCGGCAAATCTTTTACCGACCGCGCTTTTGTCAAGCGTGACCTGCGCTATATGATCCGCGAAGGCGTAAAGAACGGGGTTCCGGTCGTCGTTGGCACCGCCGGCGGCTCAGGCGCCTCGGCGCACCTTGAATGGTGCCGCCAGATCATTGTTGAAATCGCTGCCGAAGAAAAACTCAGCTTCAAAATGGGTGTCATCGCTTCAGACGTCAGCAAGGAAGCGGCAAAAAAGGCCCTGCGCCAGGGCCGTATCACGCCTCTGGCCTGTGTACCGGAGCTGACAGAAAAGCTGATCGATGAAACCACTTACCTGGTCGCCCAGATTGGCATTGAACCGATTATCGAAGCTCTGAAGGACGGCTGCAATGTTGTGCTGGCCGGGCGTTGCTATGACCCTGCCTGTTTTGCCGCTTTGCCAGTCATGAAAGGCTATTCTGAAGGTCTGGCGCTGCATATGGGAAAGATTCTCGAATGCGCCGCCATCGCGGCAACTCCTGGTTCAGGGGCTGACTGCGCTCTCGGCACCCTTACCGCCGATTCATTCATTCTCGAAGCGCTGAGCCCAAAACGCAAATTTACCTGTGAATCGGCAGCGGCGCATACCCTCTACGAAAAATCCGATCCCTATCACCTCCCGGGGCCCGGTGGTTCGATCAATCTCGAAGGCTGCTCGTTCAAAGATCTCGGCGATGGCCGGGTTGAAGTAAAAGGCAGCGTTTTCGAACCCACGCCAAAATATCTGATCAAACTTGAAGGTGCACGTCCAATAGGTTTCCGCAGCATCAGTATCGCCGGAACCCGCGACCCGATTATGATTGCCGGCATCGAAAAGATTCTCGGTGAAGTCAAACAGCAGTTGAAAGAAATGTCGCCGGGTGAAGACCGCGACAAGCATCTCTTTTTCCATGTTTACGGCCGCAATGGGGTTATGGGACCACTCGAACCCTTGCAGAACCCGCCGGCGCACGAGCTCTGCATCATCATTGAGGCTTTGTGCGACACCCAGGAACAGGCCGATACTCTTTGCAGCGTTGCCCGCTCGACTCTGCTGCACTATGGCTATGAAGGCCGTATTTCAACGGCCGGAAATCTGGCGTTTCCATTCTCGCCCTCTGATATCAAAATGGGCCAGGTTTTTGAATTCTCTGTCTATCATCTGATGGACCCGGCTGGTGAAAAGCTTTTCACCCACCGTATCGAAACATTCAAGGACGGAGCATTGAAATGAAAAGAAACATTCTCGAGGCTGCCAAGGTTATCAGGTCGAAAAATGCCGGCCCATACGAGCTGACATTCGACATCATGTTCAAGAATAGAGAATATTTCGACATGTTCAGGTCGAAGAAACTGATCAACGAAAAGCAGATGGCCGGGGTTCTCAAAATCAGTGAAAGCGACATTCTCAACCTGGTCTGGTTCGAACCAGCCAATGCGGTAAAAATTACTATAAAACGGCCGATGCCATCAGGAGCTCCAGGCGAGACCGACATATACGGAGCCCAGCAGCACGCGCCGCTGCTGGCAATCGAATTCTGATATGCAGGGCTCATTTCTGAACTCAAACATGTCTCATTTCGAGACATTGATGTATTCGACCTATTACGCGCCCCGCGGCCGGCCGAGGCTTTACATGCTCGGCAGCCTGCTGGCCGGCCGTTATCTCGGGCCTACCGATCTGCTGATCGGCATCATCGGCGGCGAAGGCTCCGGCAAGTCGACCCTGATAAAGGGCCTGTTTCCGGGCCTCGAACTGACCAATGACGACGATGGCGTCAATCTGAGAAGCACGCCGATATATGATTTTCAGCCAGACAATTTCTTTGCTCCGCATACTTTTCACCTTGACGTGCGCTATGAACTGGCTTTTAAACAGCCGTTCGAGATTGTCGAAGCGGTTAACCGCGCTGTAGAAAACGGGCGGCGGGTGGTTATCGAGCATTTTGATCTGATCTACAAGCAGCTGGGTTACAACGCTCAGATAATATTTGCCATCGGTGAAGAACTGCTGGTCTGCCGTCCGACGGTGTTCGGGCCTTTCCCGGCCGAAATCAAGGCGCATGCCGAAAAAACGGCGATTTACCGGCGCATGGCGCATTCTGCCGAAGACATCACCAGTTACATTCTGGCTGCTGATTACAACTATACGCGCCGGGTGCTGCATTCTGACGTCAAGCATGGTTTTGTCATCAAGTTCACCGAAAAGCCCGAAATAAACATTCATGACGTCGAAGAGAAGGTTAAAGCGGTCATCGATGCAAATGTTCCTATTGGTATTGCATGCAAAGACAAGATCAGCATCGGCGACTGGCAGATGTACTGCACCGGCACCCGTACCCACGTGAAGTTTTCGGGCCAGATCGAAAACTTCAGGCTGTGGCAGGACTACGTTTACGATCCGATCTGGAAGGAATACATGCTTGTCGGCATGGTCGGCCCCAAAAAGGGTGTCGGTGTTGAAGGTATCACGTATTTCAGCGAGTGAATCAGGAAGATCCGGGCGTTTGTTCTTAAAAAAATAAACAGTCTTGATCAAGGGAAGGAATGAAGATCATGAATTGCACTTTTCGTAAGCTTACTGACAAGGGAATCAGGCGCGAGAGTATCGGCGGGCGGCAGTTTCTGACTGTCGAGCCGGCGGTGCTCAGTCTGCTTGCCGAAGAGGCTTTTCACGATCTTTCGTTTTATCTGCGCCCGGGTCATCTTGATGAACTTGCCGAAATCGCCGCAGACCCAGGTGCGGCTGATAACGAGCGTTTCGTCTGCAGCACGCTGATCAGAAACGCCGTTATCGCCGCCGAAGGGTTTCTGCCTCTATGTCAGGATACCGGTACCGCAACGGTTTTTGCCTGGCGTGGCGAGAGGGTGCTGACCGGTGGTGACGACGAGAGGCTTCTGACTGAAGGAATCGCCGCCGCCTGGCGGAACAACAATCTGCGCTATTCTCAGGTAGCTCCTTTGAGTATGTTTGCAGAAGTTAATACCGGCAACAATCTGCCGGCGCAGATCGATATTGCTTTCTGCCCCGGCGATGAATACAATTTCATGTTTATGGCCAAGGGGGGCGGTTCGGCCAACAAAACCGTTCTTTTTCAGGGCAGCCGGGCTCTACTGAACGAAAAGGCACTTGAAGCATTTCTGCGTGAGAAGATAGGCGGCCTGGGCGTTGCCGCCTGCCCGCCCTACACTCTGGTTGTCGTTGTCGGCGGCACTTCACCCGAGAACAATCTGAAGACGATGAAGCTCGCTTCGACCGGCTGGCTCGATACATTGCCAACCGTCGGCGATGGTAAGGGTTCGCCTTTCAGAGACCTGGAATGGGAAGAACGGGTAATGAAGATTGCGGCAGCGACGGGGTGGGGGGCTCAGTTCGGCGGCTCGCACCTTGCCATCGAGGCCAGGGTAGTGAGACTGCCGCGCCATGCCGGTTCATGCCCGGTATCAGTAGGCGTTTCGTGCAGTGCCCACCGAAATATGGCAGCAAAAATCACGTCAGAAGGTGTGTTTTTAGAAGAACTTGACAGAAATCCCGCCAGACTGCTTACTAAATGCCAGTCTGGCCGACAGGATATTCCCGGTATCGATCTTGACCGGCCAATGCCTGAAGTTTTGCTGCAGCTGGCAAAACATCGGGCCGGTTCTCTGGTTCTGCTGAACGGAACCATGATCGTTGCCCGTGATATGGCGCATGCCAGAATACATGAGATGGTCAGCCGTGGTGAGCCGGTTCCAGACTACTTCAAGAATCATCCGATCTATTACGCCGGGCCGGCAAAAACACCTGACGGTTATGTGATCGGCAGTTTCGGGCCAACGACCGCCCAGCGCATGGATGAATACATGGATTTCTTCATGAGCCGCGGTGCTTCGCTGGTTACTCTGGCAAAGGGCAATCGGGCCGAAGGCGTTGTTAAAGCTTGTGCCAATCACGGCGGTTTCTATCTCGGCACCATTGGCGGTGCAGCCGCTATAATAGCTAAAGACAACATTATTTCCTCCGAGGTTATTGATTTTCCAGAATTCGGCATGGAAGCTGTGCACCGCATCAGGGTCAGCAACATGCCCGCATTCATCATCTATGACAGTCTCGGCAACCGCCTTTATTGATTTCCAGTGAAAATACTCGTCGATGCAGATGCATTGCCCGGAGCGGCCAGAGACATTCTTTTCAGGGCTGCGGAACGGGTTAAGGTCAGAGTGCTTCTGATTGCCAACAAGCTCTTGCGCGTTCCGGAATCTGAGTTTATCAGCTTCGAAATGATAGAGCAGGGATTTGATGTGGCCGATGCCCGCATCGTTCAACTGGTTGATCCGGGCGATATAGTCGTAACTGCCGACATCCCTCTTGCTGCTGAGGTCGTTGCGCGCGGGGCCACGGCCATCGACCCGCGCGGGGCTCTGTTCAGCGAAGAGAATGTTAAAGAGCGTCTTTTTGTCCGTGATTTTATGGACACGCTGCGCAAATCGGGTGCCATTACCGGCGGCCCTGCGCCCTATGGCAAAAAAGAAAGCCAGGCATTCGCCAACCAGCTCGACCGCCTTCTGACCAAAACCAGAACCAGATAAAATCTGCTTTCCTTCCAGGATTTCACATCCTAAAAGCAAATTTGCCATAAGCATTATCGCAATGATATTATCTTCTGGAGCCAGATCAAGAAGATACGTAAATGAAATTATCAAACCTTCGAACCCATGCAGCTTTTCAGATTATTCTGCTGCTGTTTTGCCTGTTTGCGGGGCAAACTGCGATAGCCGATGTGGCT
>CAYYUI010000053.1:25247-35432 GCA_964474705.1 uncultured bacterium | reverse complement strand
TCAGGGGTAGTCGTTTTAAAAACCAGGTTGCCGGCCGGATCTTTACCATAGACGGTAAAGTTCAGGTAACTGCCATCGACGGGCGTTCCGGTAGCAAGGGTATAGGTGCCGATATAGGTTTTAGGATTGGTATCTGGATCAGTTGCCAGGCTCAGTGGGAAAGAAGCGGGCCCGGGCCCTCCGAGCGCGGTGAGATTGGCGGTAACGGTCAGTATATCTTCGGATGTAATTTCCGTTCTCAACTGAAGTCTGGTTCCGGCGCTGGCAATGGTTGGGGAGGGCGAAGGATCGGTTGCAGGTGCCGGGGGATAAACAACTACCGTGGTATCCTGCTGGTCAGGCATCGCCAGGTCGATGCTGAAAAGTGTAGCGGTTGCCAGGGTTATGTTTCCGGCGTTATCGGTGATTTCGAATACAAATGGGTATTGATTACCGAAAACTGCCTGGTTTTCTTCTAGCAATAAGGTTGCCGTATACTGGGTTGCCGGGGTATTGGTTGGCGTCAGAGTTGGCAGAATTATGGGCGGCAGGAGCGAAGCAAAGCTTGCACAGGTAACTTTTGCGATGTCATTATCAAATTTTCCCAGTTGCAGATCGAACCGTAAAATATGTCCGGGTAATGCAGGGATGTTGGTCCCTGCCAGGTTCTGAACTGTGCATGCCGTTACAAATGGGGCTTCGGTGTCGACGTTAAGACTGAAATTTGTGAAGTCAGACTGATTTCCACGCCCATCGATTACGGATATGGGTATTTGATAGGTTCCGTCGAGGTTGTCGGGAATCAAATTGCCAAGATGCGAAAAAAGTGGTGGAGAACCGGTCCGGGCCATCGGATTTACTGCTGCCAGAAATACGTTTCCCAGATCAAGGCTTGCCGATTGATCTAAGTCGGTGGTCGTCATTCTTTGATAAAAGCTGACTTTTTCACCTTTAATTACCGGTAAACCGGTATAATCTTTTATTGTACCTAATATTGAAGTGACACTTGCAGTCATAATCCCCGCGCGCTGAGGTCTGACATTATCGAGGCGGTAGGTGACCCCATTGATCGTTTTATCTACAGTGCCATCAGCATTTCCAATCAGAAATCTTACTGGTATAGTCTCGTCATTTGCCGTTCCTTGAACAACCGTCCAGTTAAGACTTGCCGTATAACTGCTTCCTCCGATGTTAATAATATTTGTAAACGGCAGATTAGGATCATTAACTCCAGGGACTACAGCGAAGGCGCTTGTAACTGCTATGTTACTTTCGAAATAAACAGTGAAGCTGACAGTATCGCCAATTCTTGCGATACCATCAGGTGGCCCGGGTGGATTGACATCAGGTGGCACGTTTGGATTGTCAGTGACAAATGCCGAACCTGTAGCAATTACTGGTGGCGCTGCAAGAACCTGTGAAATGCCTGATGCGAAAACAAGGATCAGGATCAAAGTTTTTATAGCCCCGGCAATACTTCTCATAGCGGCTCCTTATTCTTACCACCCGGGTTTTTTTATAATGTTGCCCGGGGTTCTGCAGACAAGATGATTAATCCTTCTGTCTATCGGCGTGCTGCCTTTTGATCATTAGAAAAATCTGACCGGCCGAAAAAATTTGCACGTGAATAATTACATCCGCGCCCCGTTTTAGCACTGTCATTGCGGGCGCAGCGAAGCAATCGCATTCTCATAACCGACGATTGCCGCGTCGCTACGCTCCTCGCAATGACGGTGTTTAGACTTGTCATTGCGGGCGCAGCGAAGCAATCGCATTTTTATAACCGACGATTGCCGCGTCGCTACGCTCCTCGCAATGACGGTGTTTAAAAGTGTCTTCGTGAGCGCAGCGAAGCAATCATAATCCAGATACGTGCGATTGCTTCAGGGCTACCGCCCTTCGCGAAGCGCAAGGATGCGCAAGTGTCAGAGCGCATGAGGAATCAAAGCGCTCGGACCAATGACATTTTTGACCGAGAATTGTGCTGAATTCAACCCTGAAATATTGGAACAAAACGGGGGGTATGGTATATTATGACAATGAGAGAAAAGAACAGGATATTTGCGGAAGTCGAAGCGGTTGACCGACAGCTGCTGCATGCATCGGTCATCAACGGTTCATACTCGGTGCGGGTGCGCACTGAGCATCGTATTACCCTTGTCTCGCTGACCGGGCGAATGATCAACCTGGTTTCGCCACCGCTGACCTGCGGCCCCGATTTTATTCTCTGCAAAAAACTGCCTCCCCTCAGCGAGTCGATAACCGAGGATGGCTGGGTTTTCGAAGACACGAACCTCACCATTCCATTCATGACCAGACTGAACCTCGATAAAGTTGCAGGATTCGACTCCGATGCCCGCATCGGTATCAGAGATTTTCCCGGGCACATGCGCAGCATGATCGGCCGGCGCCTGCGTCAGCCTGACTGCGCTTTTCTCAAAGATCTCGAAGGGCCGCTCGCTACCCTTTCGAAATCAATTCGCGAACACCTGATCGAGTCGGCCGAAATTCCGGTTATTGGTGTTACCGGTCTTGGCTCCGGGGAAGTCGCGGCCGGTGATGCTGCCCTGTGCGGCATGCTCCTGACCACCCGATGTTTTTCGCTTGGCGGCCGTTTCCGGATGTCATGGTTTCAGCGTCTGGCCGTAGAGGTAAGGCGCTTTCTGCATCGGGCCAGCCTATTTGGCCGCAACTGGATCGGTTACGCCATCGATGGCCGTATGACTGAATCGCAGCAGTTGTTCTTCAATGCCATGTCGCGTGACTTCGAAGGTGCCGGCGAAGTTCTGGTGAAAAGAATTGCAGACGACGACATGATCAATGGCAGGGCTTTTCTGGCCGGTGTTAACATGACGCTCGAGATGATTCAGTCAGGTGTGTTCAACCGCTGAACTGAGATCGACACTGATAAATGCCGGGGAGATTTCCCACGGATTAACACGGATTATTTTTTTGATTTTATTTTTCAGCAGCAGGACATGGGTGTACAATCTGGATGACGGGTTATTGATTTTAAAATTAGATAAAAATACTAATAAATGAGTTAAGATTAGATGAAGCTGTGGAAAAAACGCTTCTATCTCTCTAAAATCGGCTCAAATTGTTTAAAATTGGATGTTAGTAACCGGTAAACTGTGACGATAAGTAATATAAGGATAGGAGGAAGGTGTATCCTGTTGGCAGGTTACGTCTTTCCTCTGGCAAGGAAGCAATCTGACAGATTCAAGGAGGAATCTGAATATGCAGAATCTAATATTGACCAGTATAATCAACAAACATGAGCATTTTTCGACCGCCGGTTCGGGTGATATTTTTCCCAGATCCATGGCGGGAGATATTTTAATCTGGGTCAAAGAATCCGATCTGTATAGACAAACCTCCCATGAAAATGACTTGCCCGATTCTGACCTGACCCTGGGTTTCAGGGTCTGAGTCTGTGGTTTATCATTGTTGAAGAAAGGAGCGTGGAAAATATGGAAATCGGAAGTGTAAAATCCCCACTTGAAGCCTTACAGAACCAGAATACCACCACCGGCAGTGCCGAAAAACCCATGGAAGCATTGAAGGGCCAGCATCAGGCTGAGGCTTCCAATGCTCTGGAAGTTGCTGAACAAAACAAGGAAAAAAGTGAAGAAGAACTGAAGGAAGCGGTCGATAAGCTAAATAAGACAGCAGTGATTTTTGACAGATCACTGCGGTTTCAGATTCACGACAAGACTCATCGTACTATGGTTTCGGTAGTTGATATCGTGCAGGACAAAGTTATCCGGCAGATTCCGAACGAGGAAGTTCTCGATCTGGTTGCAAAAATGGATGATTATCTGGGCATGATCTTCGACAAAAAGGCATAAACAGATTTTCCTGAAAATCAGCCGGTCTGGTTTTCGACAGGAGGCATACAATGGTCAGCAGCATCAGCAGAAACTGGGTTGGAGGGCTGTCCAGCGGTCTTGACACACAATCGTTGATCGATCAACTGATTGAAGTTGAAAGCTTCTCGAAATACAGCCTTGAACGCAAACGCAACACTCTTACCTATCAGCAGGAACTGCTGCAGGAAGTCAACCTGAAATTGTCGGAGCTGCAGAACAAAGCTACTGACCTAACTTTCAGCAAGACCTTCAATTCAAAGACCATTGATGCCTCGGATGCCAGAGTCGTTAACGCCAAAGCGACAACCGAAGCCGCCATCGGCAGCTATACGGTTCATGTCAAACAGCTGGCGAGTTCTACCAGCGTTGCCTCAAAGCATAAGCTGGCCGGTTCCCTCGAACTCGGTCATAATCTTGAAACTGCAAATGCCATCGGGGGTTCTTCGACCACCCTGGGCGCTCTGGGTGTAAATCCCGGTAACCTGGAGGTAAGAATAACAGGTGGTGGTTCGGGAACTTTTACAGTTTCCCCCGGTGTCAGCGGTACGAACTCGGTTCAGGATATGGTTACTCTGATGAATGTCAGTATTTCCAACAAGGCTGAACTGAGAGGCAAGCTGAATGTATCTTACGATGAAAAGAATAACCGGGTTAAATTCAACCTTCTTGATTCGAGCCTGAAGCTTGAAATTGCCGATACCGGTGCTTCGAACATCATTTCGTCGATGTTCGAAGCCGATGGGCAGATCAATTTAAGCAAAGATATTCCGGTCAAAGATTCTTCGCTGAAGACCATCAGGTCTGGTCTGAACACTACCATTGCCGATCTTGGCATCACTCAGGGAACCCTCACCATTGCAAGAGATGGCTCGGCCGCCGAAGCATTCGATATTTCCGGCCTTGCTGCCAATGCGACTGTCGATGAGCTTATCGATTACCTGAACAGCGAAATCGACAGCAAAGACAGTCTGGTCAAGGGTGGCACTGCAACCGGCAACCCTGCCGACCGTCTGGTAGAATTCAGGTTTGACGCGGGAGATGGTAAATTACAGCTTGTTAACACCGGTTCTGGCGATAGCAAGTCTTTCACGATGGCTGATGGCACTGGAAATCTTACCAGTAAGCTGTTTGGCGGCGCCAGCAAGACTTCCAGCCGGGACGAGGGCGCCAAGCTGGCTAATGAAACTTTTTCGAAATCGATAACTGCCGGTGTTTTCACTGTAGATGGTGTTCAGATCAATATTAACCCGCAAACCGACGATCTTCAGGGCGTACTTTCACGTATTTCGGCTCTTACCGCCATCAATGCCACCTATGATTCCGAAACCGATGTGATAAGTTTTTCAAGAAAAGATGGCAGCAACGCTCCGATCGGTATTGGTTCGTCAACCGATTCCAGCAATTTTCTCAGCGTCACCGGCATGATTGCCGGTAATCAGGCTGCTGCAGCAAAATTGACCAGCTCTTCCAGCCTCGGCAAAACTCTTGCGCAGGCAAGAGACAACGATGTTGCCACAGAATTCGGCGTTGGGCCCGGAACCCTTCGCGTCACCGTAAATGGTCGGGCCAGTGACATTTCTTACACTGGCACTGAAAGCCTTAAGGAGATTCTCGACAAGGTCTCACGGATCGAAGGTGTGGCTGAAGCTTATTATGATGCTTCAACCGGCAAAGTGAATATTAAAGGTTCAGACAAGGGAGTTTCTGCAACTCTTCAGGTGCAGGATTCCAGCGGGTCGCTGGCTTCGGTTCTCGGTCTGAATACCGGCGCTGTCAGCGGTCAGGAATATGGTTCGACTCTGGTCAGCACCCGGCCGATTTCAGATGTCAAGTCGGCAAGCCCGTTGAACAGTGCCGGATTTGCCAAGCCTGTAACTGCCGGAACCTTCACCATCAATGGAGTACAGTTCTATATCGGCAGTACATCGAGCATGACTCTCGATACCCTGGTTAATTCTATCAACAGCAATACCAAAGTTGGCGTCAAGGCCCATTATGACCCGACTAACGGCCAGTTTGTGCTGACTTCCACAGAGACCGGCAATCGGGCCATAGCTCTTGGGGCTGCCTCCGACACCAGCAATTTTTTGTCGGCAATGGGCCTGACCGGCGCAGTTCAGAACATCGGCAAGAATGCTGTTTACAGCATTGACGGTGTTTTTGGCGGCTCAGACCAGGTCAGTCAGAGCAACAATGTTTCAGATGCCGTGAATGGCGTCACTTTTGATTTTTATGACGTTACCGGTGCTGCTGGTTCTGTAGTTAACGTCAATGCCGATACTGAAACTGCCGTGACCGCGATCAAGGATTTTGTCAAATCATATAATGAAGTTACTGAACTGGTTTACTCGCGACTGACTGAAGAGCGCGACTGGAAACTCAGCGCCCTCAGCGACAAAGAAATGAACGCCATGGATGAGACGAATCTGGCCACTTACGAATCGGCCTTCAAGCTCGGTCTGCTCTCTGGCGACAGCACTCTGCGCTCTATCAGGTCGCAGATGCGTCTGGTCATGTCCTCGATCGTTCCCGATGCTGAAAGTCTTTTCAACAGCCTTTCCGATCTTGGTATCACCACCGGAACCGTCGGGTCGGACTATCAGGATACGATGGTCGCTACTCTGAAGATAGCGAGTGAAGACACTCTCAAAAGTGCTTTGAGTGCAAATCCCGACAAGGTTGCCGCTCTGTTCAACAAGGATTCTACCGATTCGAACAAGATGGGTATTGCCCGCCGTCTGAAAACAGCCCTTAATGAATTTACCAAATCGGATGGGCTTCTGACCAAGAGAGTCGGTCGCAGCGGCGTCACTTCCAACAACGAAATGGCGAAGCAGATATCGACGATCAATACCCAGATTTCCGGGCAGGAAGAGCGTCTGAAAAGCCGGGAAGAAGCTCTGCTCAAACAGTTTGCCAGTCTTGAGACGGCCCTGTCGAACTACCAGTCGCAATCATCCGCGTTTTCCAGCCAGCTGTCGCAGCTGACTGGCAGTAAATGAATCTGTTGATGTGAAGGTGAAACATTGGAAATTCTATTAAATGGCAACCAGCTTGAGATTGAGGGCATTAACAGCGAAGTTACGGTTCTGCACCTGCTGAAATCAGTTGAAGATTCTCTGCAGGGCACCGGCAACACCATTGTCGAGCTGATTCTGGACGAACAGTCTTTCAGCCCGGACGAAACCGATAAACTGGCTGACCTGAAAGTGGTTGGTTTCAAGAAAATAGAGCTCGTGGCTGCAACTGCCGAAGAAATGATTCAGGCTGCTTTTGAAGATGGCGACAGCGGCATAGCTCATCTTGAGGAAATTGCCTCCGAAGTATCTTCCGACCTGCGTCTTGGCAAAGTCAAGGTCGCGATGGACAATTATCTCGAATTCGTTGATGGCGTTGAATGGCTGGTAACGGTTCTCAGCAATGCCGAACGGGCTTTTGCCGCTCGAATGGCTGAGTCGTCGATGGAAGCTGATCGACAAGCCCTTCTTGACAGAATTTCCGAACAGATGACGGCCGTTAAAGCCGCTCAGGAATCTGAAGACTGGGTTCTGCTCGCCGACCTGCTTGAATACGAATACCCTGAAATTCTTGCTGATGCGAGGGCTCTGATAAAAAGCATAATGGAGTCGTGATCCTGAAATGAGCGATGAACTCTTCAACAGGAATATGAACGTGCTCAGGCGCCATCCGGCAGCTTTCAACGCTGTCGCTCTTGCCGCCCGGCAGTATCGTGCCGACTCCTATCTTGTCGAGGTCGCCAGAAGCGGTGAGCTGACGATGAGCTATGCTGAAGAGAATCAGAAGGCAGTTTCCTATCACAGCAGATATAATCCGGTTGCTGAAGCCGAAAAATTGGTGGCGGCAGGTTTCGAGGGCCAGACACATGCCATGCTTCTTGGCTTTGGTTTAGGCTACATGGCCGAACACCTTCTTGGCCGATTCGGTCCGCGGGTCGGCGGGCCGCAGCTTTTTGTCATCGAACCCGATGCGGGCATTTTTTTGACGGCCATGAAGAATCGCGATCTGACAGGTTTTCTCGCTGATTCCCGGGTTGCGCTCTGCATCGGTTTGACTGCTGATCAGGTCGGCGACTTCTGGGGCACAAACCTTGACTGGACCGTTATGGAACGTCTGGCGATCGTTGATCACCCCCCATCGGCAGCCCGTTTCAAACAGTATTTCGCCAGGGTCATCGAGAAGATTAGATATCTGTGCAACCGTTCCAAGGGTAATCTGGTTACCCTGATGCACGCCGGGTTTGAGTTCCATACCAATTACTTCGCCAATCTGGCTGCCAGCTTTTTCCTGCCTGGCGTCGAAAGACTTTTTGACCGCTTCAAAGGGGTTCCGGCGGTAGTTGTGGCGGCGGGGCCCTCTCTCGACCGCAATATTCATCTTTTGAAGAATGTCAAAGGCCGCTTTCCAATCGTGGCTGTAGATACGGCCCTGCGCCAGCTTATAGCCAACGGAATCAGGCCTGATATAGTCTGTGCTGCCGACCCGTCTTATGAAAACTCTCTCGATTTTGTCGGAGTTGAAAACGAAACCGATGTTGTTCTTGCCGTAGAGCCGATGACCCACCCGGACATTTTCTCCAGCTTTAGAGGGCCGCTGATGCTGATGACTTTTGGCGGCGGCCTGCAGCCGGTAATCAAAGATCTGCGTGAGCCGGTCGGAACTCTGGGCTGCTGGGGTTCAATCGCGACAACCAACTTTGATCTGGTAAGGCGCATGGGTGCTGATCCAATCATTTTTCTCGGCCTCGACCTATCTTTTCAGGATGGTCGCCTGCATGCCCGCGGCTCTTATTCAGACGATATTCTTTATGAAAAAGTTCATCAGTACACATCTATCGAGCATGAGGCCGCTGATTACATAAACACCCGTGGCACCTACAAGTTCAGCCGGGCTGATGGCAATACCATTTACACCGATCAGAACATGAAACTGTATAAAGACTGGTTTGAAGACCAGTTCAGACAGACAGCCGCAAAAGTCATCAATGCAACTGAAGGTGGTATTGTCGACCGTTATGTCGAAATCATGCCGTTTGCCCGGGTTATCGAGCGTTATGCCGACCAGGGCGCGCCGGTCAGGGAAATCATCGCAGAGGCTCTTTCCCGGCCAGTTAAGGCAGATCGAGACGCTTTGATCGTCAGAATGTCACAATTCAGAAAAACCCTGCGGCAGAATGAAAGTGCTGCCCGTCAGGCAGTAGCGGTTTGCAGGCGTCTTCTCGGCTCACATGCCGCCAGGATTGCAGCCGATCTCGACGGCCGGGTTCGTGCCGAGTTCTTTGATGTCATGCAGCTTCACGATCGAATCTGCAGCGACAAAGACCTTTTTCCATGGTTTTCTATTCATCAGACCCGTTTTATCACGCGTCACACGATGGAAGTAATGGCTCTAAAGGCTAATACTGCCGCAACCGTAGAGCTCTGGCTGCAGCAGATACTGCAGTTTTTCGCCGCCCTGGATAAATTTCACGAATATCAGATGCCACTGCTGGATCAGGCGGTGGAGTCCCTCAACAGGCAGACAAAATCAAATACCGTGCGCGAGGGAGTGGCTATCAATGGGTAACCCATATCAGAACACTGCATATCGAAAAACACAGGTTGAAACGGCTTCCCCGGAAGCCCTGATCCTGATGTTGTATGATGGTGCCCTGCGTTTTATGGGCCAGGCCGAGCTTGCCTTCGAAGAAAAGAACATTGAACAGATCAGCAATATGCTGCTGCGCGTGCAGGCGATTTTTGCCGAGCTCATGGCCGCACTCGACAAGGAAAAAGGTGGGGAAATAGCGGTAAATCTTGAAAGGCTGTATGTTTTCTTTCTTGAAAAACTTGGCGACGCCAATGTCAGAAAAGATATCAAGCCGATGCTTGAAATAAAGCCACTGGTGCAGAATCTGCGCAACACCTGGGAGCAGGCGATGCTCAAGCACCAGAGTTCTCAGCAGGCGGCCCCGGCGCCGCGACCCAGACTGAACGTGGCCGTATGAGCCAGAAAGGCAGGTGAGTGCTTTGTCCGGAGTAAACCCCGTAGGCCAAACTTCAACCGCGGAATTGATGAAAGTCCTGGAAAATGCACAGCAGGCTACCATCGACCTGGCTGAAAAAATGATCAAGATTTCGAACACTTCACAGGTAGCCGAAGCCGAAGCAACCGGGCTCGGAAAAATGATCGACCTCTACGCCTGACCGTCTTTTTACGTCATTGCGCGCGTAGCGAAGCAATCGTCGGTTTTAAACGTACGACTGCCGCGTCGCTACGCTCCTCGCAGTGACAGTGTTTCTGCGTCATTGCGAGCGTAGCGAAGCAATCGTCGGTT
>CAYYUI010000053.1:0-25147 GCA_964474705.1 uncultured bacterium | reverse complement strand
CTCGCAGTGACAGTGTTTCTGCGTCATTGCGAGCGTAGCGAAGCAATCGTCGGTTTTAAACGTACGACTGCCGCGTCGCTACGCTCCTCGCAGTGACAGTGTTTCTGCGTCATTGCGAGCGTAGCGAAGCAATCGTCGGTTATGAACGTATGACTGCCGCGTCGCTACGCTGCTCGCAGTGACAGAGTTAATGTGTAAATACTGATTATGAATAAGCAATACTTTATATACCTTATGACAAACTCTGATAATCGAGTTATTTATTCGGGTATAACCAGCAACCTGACCAGACGTGTTTATGAACATAGGAATAAACTGGTTGAAGGATTTACAAAAAAGTATAACGTTGTAAAACTTGTCTATTATGAATCATTTGAAGAAGTAGAAGAGGCTATCAAGAGAGAAAAGCAGATTAAAGCCGGATCAAGGCAGAAGAAACTGGATCTGATAAACTCTATGAACCCTTCATGGGATGATTTGTATGATTGTTTGTTATAAGCCCGTTTCGGGTGTTCGTGATGGGTTGTGGGTGTAGTGATGGATATTTCTCTTTTTTTCGGGTAGATTTTGCGGTAGAATCAGGGCTGACCGGCTTGCCGGAACATCAAATCAAGTGTCAGGGAGTCAGCCATCGGTACCGGTATAATTTTTTATGTTGACGGCCTGAAAAACCTGTATCGCAGCAATTTTCCCCTGCACGAACCGGTTTGCGGCGGCCTGTCTCCTCTTGAAATACTCGTCAGACGTTGCAGCTATCGCGGTCTTGCTTCACTGCCGAAGGTGCTTTCAATTCCAGATACTGAAGATTATACATCGTTGGCAGCCCAGGCTGTGCAGCTCGGGGTCGGGGTAAGCAGATATGCGTCGAGCCAGATTCAGGAAAAGCCTTTGATGCTGCGGCAGCAGCGCTGGAACCTCGAAGATGATTCCGGTAACGACACCTGGGTGGGGGCGGCATTTGCGACAGTTGTCAGGGAACACGACTGGGCAACTGCATTCATGATGCCTCTTACCAATATGCTTATTGAACCGGCGGCTGCCTGCGCCAGTCTTGAACTGCACCGGCGTGAATCTTTCGATTTTACGGCTGCCACTGAGTTGATCAGCGGGGCTGGCTGGTATATTTTCGAAGCCGACCTTTTGAACGGCCTCATGAACAGTCATACCGACCTGATGTGGGCGCGTGGCGGGCTTGCCTGGGCGATTCGCAAGCCTCTTTATCCATTCAAATCCGGCGCATACCACAATCCGAGAATCAGGCCTTCTTTGCAGGTCGATCTGCGACTTAATTCTTTTCGGGCTGCACACACCATCGGCAAGGCCAGATGCGATGATTTCGCTTCTCCCGGGTTTTCATACGGGAAATGGCTGATGGCTTCGGGCTGGGAAACACCATATTGTGACTTTTCGCCGCTGATCGTCAATATTGAACCTGCCAACATCTGTAATGCAGGTTGTTATGCCTGTGTTTATCCGCAGATGCAGCGCCCGCGGATAATGATGACTCAGGACATTTTTGCCGCTGTTCTCGATGCTTTCAAGCCGGGAGACGATTGCCGCTGGATTTTTTCGGGAATGGGAGAGCCTTTGTTGAACCCGTTTCTGGCCGGCATGATCAACTCGACGGCTGCATTCAGCAGCATGCTGGTCACATCTCTGCAGAAGCTCCCTGGCGAAGAGTTTCCACTGGCGGCTCTCGACCATATTCGTATCAGTGCCGACAGTCTGGCCGAAGAAGACTTTATGCAGAAACGGCCAGGCTGCAGCTGGAAAAATATCGAATTATTTCTGAATCTTGCCAGAGCCCGCAAACGCGCTGATCCTGACAGATTCCCCGAGATTGGTATCAGCTGTGTGCGGCATGGTATGACGGAAGGGCAGATGCAGGCATTCATCAACTACTGGAAACAGGTGGTCAAGCCGGTTTTCCGGGATAACTTTTTCCGCTGGCCTTTCGATCAGCAGCCGGAGCAGGTGCAGTGGTACCAGATTCTTGGCGAAGCCGTGTATGGTGGCATGCGGCGAAAGACTTCGCGGGTCGATTTCAAGCCGGTTCGCCGACGGCCATGTCGTAATGCTCTTCTTGGGGTGACGGTTCTCAGCGATGGCCGTGTAACGATCTGCCCCTATGATTTTGAGGGCAGATATGCCTACGGAGATATCAGAAAGGATCGATTGTGTGATATCTGGCTGTCGGAGGTGGCAAGATCTTTCAGGTCGAGGCATCTGCAGGTAGCGCCTGAGATGGAGCCATGTGCAGCCTGCGGCGACTGGTATCATCCGATTTGATTCTTCTTAAGTTCACTGACAATTGGAGGAAAATATGGAACATCGTGTCTGTGTGCCCTGCAGTTCTGATGTTGAACCCTTGAGCCGGGAAGCATGTGAGACTTATCTGGTCGGTCTACCCGAATGGCAGCTCGATGCAGAATGCCGGGAAATATCACGGAAATTTTCTTTCAAGGATTTTGCCCAGGCAATGGATTT
Organism: uncultured bacterium; assembly: GCA_964474705.1. Classification (GTDB taxonomy): domain Bacteria; phylum Muiribacteriota; class Ozemobacteria; order Ozemobacterales; family Ozemobacteraceae; genus Rifleibacterium. The sequence continues at coordinate 22,660 of CAYYUI010000053.1, read as the reverse complement.
CGCGATAAAAGTCGGGCGGCTTGCCGATGAAATGGGGCATCACCCGATTCTGACCATCGGTTGGGGTTTCTGCCGGGTAAAATTCAAGACTGCGAAGATAAACGGTCTGCACAAGAATGATTTTGTCATGGCCGCGCATGTAAATAAGCTCTAAAATGAAACAGGCGCCGATTTACGGCGCCTGCTGATTTAAATCGCTTTACTTGCTTTCAGCACAGGAAATGTCTTTGCATCCTTTATCGCTGCAGCCTGTCTGGGGCTTTTCGCTGCCGCAGCTATTGTCGTTGCAGCCTGCTTTGGATTCGCATCCGCCGAAATTTTTGTCGCCGCATGGGCTTTTGGTTTTTTCTTTATCGCTGCTTTCGCCACAGTTTTTGCTCTTACAAGTGGCTTTGGCTTCTTCCTTGCAGCAGTTCATGTCTTTGCAGCCGGCTTTTGATTTTTCACTGCCGCAGGCTTTGTCTTTGCATTCAGCTTTGGCTGAATCTTTGCACTTATCGGCACATTTGCTCTTCATGTTTTTATGCTTGCCGCAGTGCCCTTTGCCGAGCTTTTTGCAGCATTTTTTGCCGGCATGTCTGCCTTCCATTTTGCCGCATTCGCCGGATTTTTCTTCACATCTTTCAAGGCAGGGCTGCTTGTCGCCACATTTGCCTTTTTTGTCGCCACACTTGCGATGGGCGCATTCTTTTTTGCCTTCTTCTTTGCAGCCCTGACAACGATTATGTTTCCGGGCATGCTTATTGTATCTGGACCACTTTTTGTGGCAGGCTTTTCCATCGGCCTTAACTTTTTCAGTCTCTTCGATTTTCTGCTGCTGGTTCTGCGCAGCTTCTTCGAGATACTTTTCCCAGGCTGACTGCTTTTCAGCAAAGGTCTGGTTGAGCTGTTCAAGATTCTGCCGATCTTCGGCGGTCGGGTTCGCTTTGGTAACCAGGCTAAGAATCTGCTGCCGCAGGGATTGCATCTGGGCAACATGGTCGAGCCAGGCTTCATTGCTCACGGCGGCAATATTCCCGGCAAAAGCCGGTAATGCAAAAAAGAACCCAAGAAGAATAACCAGAAGTTTCTTCATACTTCCTCCAGATTTGAATTTAAGTGCTGCTATTCTACTGTAAACCGGCATGTTTTGCAAAATGCCGTTTATTTCCTGTTGTTGCCGCCCTTGCGAAAGCTGGTAAAATGCATTTCGCCCTGGTTCAGTTCGATGGCGTCAAGGTTGAGTTTGAATGGAAACTTGTCGAGATTGAGAACCGGGTTGATCTGTTTGACGATCATGCCGACGAACGAGCGTGGCATGGTCATGCGGTTGACTTTCATCTTGCGGGCGTGAAACCAGATTTCGCGTTGCTCTTTGACTGAGAGGTCGCCGGTTGCCCAGAATTCGACTTTAACCAGGCCATACTTCGTTGAGCCTGAAAGTTTCATGCTGCCCGAGGAAATTTCGATTCTGGGCCGGTCGACTTTTATCGATTTGCTTTTGGCATCGAGAAACTTGTTGAGGTCTGTTTCAAGAATACTGACATCCATGTAGATGTTGCTCATCGAAACCGGGTCGATTTTTTCTTCATTCAACAGTTTGGTCGTATCGAGCTGAACGTCTTCAAAATCAATGTCGGCACGGTTCAGGGTTAAATTGTCGACGCTGCCGTCGATTGTCTGCACCATGACTTTCTTGAAGCGCCCGTTTGCCGTATCTTCAGTGCTGATCGGGGTAAGAGCGATACTCAGGGAAGCCGGGTTCTCGAGGACTTTGTTCATCGCTGAGATGAGTTTGCGCTCGATGATGGCCGGGTCAGAAGCAATCTGTGCCGTTATGGCTGGATCGGGGGTGAACGAAGCATTGTCGGCAAACAGGGGAACGGTGTTGTAAAGCAGTATGATCAGCGCGATCTGAATCCAGCGGTGTCTGGTCATCATTTTTCCTTAATCAAAAAGGTCTTCATCAGATATTTTAATGGTTTTCAGACTATTTTTCCAGCAGTTCCAGATAGTTTGCCCGCTATAGGTTTCGAGAGGGCGCCTGCGTATGAACTCACGCATGATCGTATCGTCGAGAGTCCGGCCGGTGGTTACTGCCATATACTGGCGCTCCGGTTCGACAGGATGGCCGGCGACTCTGAATCCTGTTACCTGGCCGCCCAGGCAATCGAATTCGCAGCCGGAAAATGCCAGAGCGTCAATTCCCCGGCATTTGATAAGAGTTTCGGTGAGCTGCAGTAGCTCGGAACCTGAAATTCTGAAGCGATGCACGCGGTCATTTGGCATGCAGCTGATAATATGGCCGGTGCTGATGACGTTGTCATTTATATAAGCCGTTTCTGGAGGAATGACGACGGCAATGTCGGAGGCGGCAGTGATTCTCAACAGGTGTGCCTGCCCCTGATTACTCAGATGGAGCGCTGATGAGGAGGGTCGGAAAGTTGTTGTGACGACTCTGAGAGTTTCAAAAACAGGCTGTTTAAGGCGATTGAAGGTGCGATAATGCCAGTCTTGAGCATTCAGAGAACTGCATTTTGCCAGAGGCAGCATGCGCAGTGTCAGACGCGGAAAGCCGGCGTTGCGCTGCAGAATATTGATTAACGGCAGCGATTCATGCCCCGGCCTTACCGACATCCTGAAAATATTGGTATCCTGCTCCGGAGCATATGTCGAAAACATTGGCTGCCGACCATTCGGTGGAATCTGAACCAGAAGATGAACCCCCGGCATTTTCTTCAGGCAGCCGGCAAGCTCAGCTGCCATTGCCGGTGAAACGCAATGCAGAATCGAGATGCTCAGGTCATCGTTCTTAAATTCAGGGTTCAGACGCCTTAGAGAGCGTTGGGGAGTTTCCGGAACTGCTGTGCCGAAAGTCCTGGCCGGGAGATTGCCGCAGATGGACGGTTCAATGTAGTTGAAAAACCAGATGGTCTGCCGGCCCCTCTTTCTGGAAAAATGGGTCGCGAAAAGAGGAGCACCGGCGCCGCTGTCCAGGTTGGTGAAAACTCTTTTCCTGATTTCCCGGTCGAGGTTTCGGGTATTGTACATCTCGATGTCTGACGGGCTGATTCCCCACGCTTCCGGGTGACTGCGGCCGATAAGCTCTTTTTCGAATTCGCCGCCGTCGATAAAACTGAGTGGCGCAAAAAGGTCTGAATCGTTGCCCGGGGCAAATACTACGATGTCGCGGCTGCGGTCTCTTCTGAATGCATCGATGGTATCAGGAATGCGCCAGCCGGCTGACGGCTCAACCTTCAGTTCCTGAGACAGGCGAGAAAGTTTGCCTGACAGATTGCCGGGCAGAAAAATCTGCAGCGGTCTGAAAATTTCGGCCGACAGGGTTCCGGAAATCATCACCAGGAAGGATATAAGCAGGCAAACAGTAGGTGAACAGGCAGAATATCTGGGCATCTGATCAGTCATTGATTCTTTTGACTATATAGAAGCCGACAAAGGCGAAGATGATGTTCTGAGCCCAGGCAGCCAGCAGTGGCGGCAGAAACCCTGATTTGCCGAGCGCTGAAAACAGGCTCATCATTACGTAGTAGATGAAGATGATCAGAATCGAGACGCCGAAACCGATAAAAGCGCCGCTGCGACTGTTGGTCAGGCCGAAACTGGCACCGATGATGGCAAAAAAGAAACTGGCGAAGGGCAGGGAGGTTTTCATGGCAAGGCCGACGCGCATTTCGGTGGTGTCCATGAATTGAGAACGTTCATAGGCGTCGATGCGGTCGCTGAGCTCTTTGTAGCTCATCTCGTTGGGTTTCTTGCTTTGCCGGGCGAAGTCTTCGGGGCTTTCTTCGATGCCGGGAATCCGCATTTCGGGGCGGGTAGAGGGTGATGCCAGCCCGGCCGCATCACTGTAAGACTGTTCAATAACTGATTTGAGAACCCAGGTAGAGCCGTCCCATTCGGCGGTGGCAGCAGAAATGCGCTTTTCGAGCACTCCGCTATCATCGTAATACTCGATCAGAACCTTTTCCATCAGGCCCCGCTTCTCATAAACCTTGCGGGCATAAGCAAAGGCGCCATCGGAAGTGCGCATCACGGCATTTTCCGTCGCTTCCGGTTCTACCAGGCGTAATATTTCCTGGCGTCGGATATTGCGGGCTTCCTGATTGGCGGTTGGTACCACCAGTTCATTGAAAATAAAACTGATCAGGGTGATCATCAGTGCAAAAATGACTACCGGCAGGAGAATGCGGTAGAAGTTTGTGCCACCGGCCCTCAGTGCTGTTGTTTCAGAGTCTTTCGACATGCGGCCGAAAACGAGAAGGTTGGCCAGCAGAACCGACATCGGAAATGTGAAGATCATATCCTGAGGGAGGCGGTTGAGAAACCAGCGCCCCATGACGCTCATCGGCACATTTTCGTTGACGATGCTCTGCAGAGTCGACATCAGCGGATCGATTGCAATGATGGTCACGAAGAGAAAAAAGCCGAAAAGAAAAGGGCCGATGAGCTGCTGAAAGATGTATTTATCGAGAATTCTGATCATTGGGCGATGCGTGACTCTTGCTGGTTTGAATTTTTTCGGACAGGTGGTATTATGACTCTCAATTTAACATATTGCAACTGCCCATGAGAAAGGTTACGTCACATGAAAATTGCCATGATCGGAACCGGATACGTCGGCCTGGTTACCGGAACCTGTTTTGCCGAGTCCGGCAATGACGTTGTCTGTGTCGATACTGATGAAAAGAAGATCGAAAATCTCAAAAACGGCGTCATTCCTATTTATGAACCCGGTCTTGACGGTCTGGTCAAAAGAAATGTCGCAGAAGAACGTCTTTCATTTACCACTTCGCTTGAAGAAGCCGTGCATAAATGTCTGCTGCTCTTCATTGCGGTTGGAACTCCACCGGGAGAAGACGGTTCAGCCGATCTGAAACATGTTCTCAAGGTTGCCCGCGACATTGGCCGCAGCATCAAGGAATACCGGATCATCGTCGACAAATCGACGGTTCCGGTCGGCACCGGGGCCAGGGTTAAGGCTGCCATCAAAGAAGAGCTCGAGCGCCGTGGCGAGAATATTCCCTTCGATGTGGTCAGTAACCCGGAATTTCTGAAAGAAGGCAACGCGATCGACGATTTCATGAAGCCCGACCGTGTGGTAATCGGCTGCGAGGACGTCAGAACCGGTGAGCTGATGAAAGAGCTCTATGCACCTTTTGTCAGAACCGGCAAGCCCATTCTGATCATGGATCTTGCTTCGGCTGAAATGACCAAATATGCTGCCAATGCAATGCTGGCGACGAGAATTTCCTTTATGAACGACATCGCCAATCTTTGTGAAAAGCTGGGAGTAGATATTTCGCAGGTCCGCCAGGGTATCGGCTCTGACAGCCGTATCGGCTACCCGTTCATTTTTCCGGGTGCCGGTTATGGCGGGTCATGCTTTCCCAAAGATGTTCAGGCTCTTGTAAAGATGGGTGAACAGAACCATTACCGTCTTGAGATTCTCGAAGCTGTCGAAGCGGTTAACAACCGCCAGAAGCGCGTGCTGTTCAATAAGCTGAAAAACCGCTTTGGCGCCGGGCTTAAGGGTCTGACCATAGCGGTATGGGGGTTGGCCTTCAAGCCGAATACCGACGATATGCGCGAAGCGCCTTCGATCGTGCTGATAGAAAATTTGCTGGCCGAAGGAGCGAAGGTCAGGGCTTACGACCCTGAAGCGACCAATGAAGCCCATAAAATTTTTTCCGATCGCATCACCTATGGCAAAAAGGTTTATGATATTCTCGACGGAGCAGATGCGCTGGTGATCGTTACCGAATGGAACGAGTTCAGAAGGCCAGATCTCGACAAGGTTAAGTCGCTGTTGAAGAATCCGATCATCTTTGACGGCCGCAATCTGTTCGAGCCCGCCAGAATGCGGGAGCTCGGCTTTGAATACGAAGGAATTGGGAGGAAACAATGAAGATAATTCTGCCGGTCGCCGGCAAAGGAACAAGGCTGAGACCGCACACTTTCACCAAGCCGAAATCGCTGGTGCGCGTTGCCGGAAAAACCGTGCTGCAGCATGTAATTGACGGTCTCAAAAAACTCAAGGCCGATGAATATATAATAATTACCGATGAGAACGGGCATATCATCGAAGAATACACGAGAAAGCATTACCCTGAACTGAAAGCCACATATATACCGCAGACCGAACTGCTTGGGCCGGCGCACGCCGTTTCGCTCGCCGCGCCACGCATCAATGAGGGCGACGACGTGCTCGTCGTTTTCAACGATACCCTTTTCGTTACCGATCTTACCCGCATTCCCGTTTTGTGCCAGGGGCTCGATGGCCTGATTTATTCAAAAGAGGTCGATGACCCGAAGCGCTTCGGCGTCAACGTCATGAAGGACAACATCATTGTCGATATGGTCGAAAAGCCTGATCAGCCGGTTAGTAATCTCGCTCAGGTCGGAATGTATTATCTGAAAGACGGCAAGCGGTTCATGGATTACATTCAGAGCAGTATAAGGCAGAACCTGCGCGTCAAAGGTGAATTCTACCTGCCCGAAGTGTTCAAGCTGATGATCAAAGACGGCATGCGTCTTGGCGCTCCTGAAATCGAAGAATGGCTCGACTGCGGCAAGCCCGAAACTCTGCTGCAGACCAATAAATTTCTGCTCGAGCGCGCCAGCGGCAATCATATCTGTATTGAAGGCTGCGTCATCATTCCACCGGTTTCAATACACCCGAGTGCCGAAGTAAGACACAGTGTCATCGGGCCTTACGTTTCGATTGCGAAGGGTTGCCGCATCGATGATTCGATCATCAGAAATTCAGTCATCAACCCGAATTCGATTCTCAGGAACATCATGCTCGAAGAATCGCTTATCGGCGATGCTGTCGAACTTACCGGCCAGTTGCAGCGTCTCAACGTCGGTGATAACAGCATGATCGACCTCAGCGGGCGCAGCTGAAATGGAGAAAACCGGTATGTTGAGCGGAAAAACGATTTTGATTACTGGCGGAACGGGTTCTTTTGGCAAAGCATTCGTTAAAAAGGTGCTCAAGGAGCATAACCCGCACAAGGTGATCATATATTCGCGCGATGAATTCAAGCAGTATCAGATGGCGCAGAAGTTTACCTCCGATAAATTGCGATTTTTCATCGGTGATGTTCGTGATGAAAAAAGACTCTATCGCGCTCTGACCGGGGTGGATTACGTCATTCACGCTGCAGCGATGAAACAGGTGCCGGCAGCTGAATACAACCCGTTTGAAGCGGTACAGACCAATATCATGGGTGCGCAGAATCTCATCAATGCAGCCCTCGAGGCCAGGGTTCAGAAAGTTGTGGCTTTGAGCACCGACAAGGCCTGCAACCCGGTGAATCTTTACGGCGCGACCAAACTGTGTTCAGACAAGCTGTTCGTTGCTGCCAATGCCTATTCCGGTAAACTTAATACCAGATTCGCCGTCGTCAGATACGGAAATGTTCTCGGAAGCCGCGGCAGCGTCGTACCATTGTTTCGCGAGCTGGCTCCAACCGGCGAAATACCTGTAACCGACGAACGCATGACCCGTTTCTGGATCACCCTGCCGCAGGCGGTGCAGTTTGTAATCGATTCTTTTGCTCTGATGAGCGGCGGCGAACTGTTCATTCCCAAGATTCCCAGCATGCGTATCACCGACCTGGCCAAAGCCGTTGCACCCGGTTGCAGAATCAAAAATATCGGTATCCGACCCGGCGAAAAACTGCATGAAATGATGATTTCACGCGATGATTCGCGCAACCTTTTCGAATTGAGCGATCGTTACATCAAAATGCCTGATTTTCCGTTCTGGAAGGTCGAAGTGCCGGAAGGGGCAACCCCTGTTTTTGGCGATTTCGAATATTCGAGCGACACCAATGCCCTCTGGCTCGATGTCGACCAGCTTAAAGAAGTTCTCAATCAGGAAGGGGTCGTAGAGTGAAGTTCATTCCTTACGGCCGTCACAATGTTACCAACGCAGATATCGAGGCTGTAGTTTCGGTTCTGAAATCTGATTTTCTCACGCAGGGGCCGGTGGTCGAAAAATTTGAGAACGCTATCTGCGAAGAAACGGGTGCCCAGTTTGCAGTGGCTTGCAGTAACGGTACCGCTGCTCTGCATCTGGCAGGCATTGCCGCCGGAATCAGGCCTGGCGACCGGGTTGTCGTTCCGCCGGTGACATTTGTCGCCAGTGCCAATTGTGCCAGATATGCAGGTGCAGAGGTTCTTTTTGCCGATATCGACCCCTCGACTCTGACGATGTCACCTCTCTGCTGCCGAAAGATTCTTGAAAAGTGCGCTGCCGAAGGGCGCCCGGTCAAAGCGGTTGTAACCGTCGATCTTGCCGGCCACCCGTGTGACATGCAGGCATTTGCCCTGTTGAGAAAAGAATTCAACTTTATCTGGATTCAGGATGCCTGCCATTCTATCGGTGCCAGCTGGGAAGACAACCTTGGCATCCGCTGGAAAATCGGTGAATTGCCGGAAGCGGACATGACCGTATTCAGTTTTCATCCGGTCAAGCATATTACCACCGGCGAGGGCGGCATGATAACGACCCACTCTGATGCATTTGCCGCGAGCCTGCGCCGGCACCGAACCCATGGCATAGTCAAGGACGCCGGCACTCTGATGAATCATGATGAAGCCTTTGCCGCCGACGGCAGTGTGAATCCATGGTATTACGAGATGCAGAGCCTGGGCTTCAACTATCGCCTTACCGATTTTCAGGCAGCTCTGGGCATGTCGCAACTGCAGCGTCTGGCGGAAAACATCGTGCAGAGGCAGACTATTGTTGCCGCTTATCATACAAGGCTTCAGGGGCTGCCGCATCTGAGATTCCCGGTTGTGGCCGACGGGGTTAGTCATGCATACCACCTGGCCATTGTGCAGATCGACTTTGCTGCTCTCGGACTCAGCCGTTCCGAAGTCATGGGTCGCCTTAAGGCTGATGGCATCGGCACACAGGTCCATTACATACCGGTGCCGATGATGCCTTACTACGCCGGTGTGGCCAATATGGCCGATTTACCTGATGCGCTGGCTTACTACCGCCAGGCATTGTCGCTGCCATGCTTTCCTCTGCTGGGCGAAGAAGAGATCGATCGTGTCTGTGCCGCTGTCAGAAAGGTTCTGTCTTGAACCAGCCCGTAAAGAACCAGGTGATTATTCAGGCACGCATGGGCTCGACCCGATTGCCCGGCAAAACGCTGCTGTCGCTTGCCGGCCGGCCGGTTCTGGAACATGTCATCAGGCGCAGCAGCGCTGCCATGCTTGTTGACCGGGTGGTGGTCGCTACCACTGACCGGCCCGAAGACGATCAGGTTGCCGAATGGTGCCGGCAAAACGAAGTTGCACATGTGCGTGGCAGTTCCGAAGACGTGCTGTCACGTTTTCTCCTGGCAGTAAAGGAATTTCCATGTCTGAACGTCATCAGAATAACCGCCGACTGCCCGCTGATCGACCCGGGCATTATCGATGCACTGCTGGCGCTGCATGCGGCTGAGGGCAATGACTACACCTCGAATGTCATTCCACCGACTTTTCCGATCGGTTTTGATGCAGAAGTCGTAGCGGTAGACTGTTTGCGGCGGGTTAACGCCGAAGCGAAACTCACTTCGCATCGCGAGCATGTCACCCTGTTCATTCGCGAGAATGCCGGTCTTTTTCGCACCGCCAATCTCAGCTTTGGCTGCAATTACGAGCATGTCAGGCTGACCCTTGACCGCGAGAACGATTACCGGCTGCTGTCTGAAGTATTTGCCCATTTTGCAACTGCACCGAGCCTTTTTTCGTTTTACCAGATCATGGAATTCATCGATCGCAACCCGAACCTGCTTGAGATCAATAATGGTATTGACCGTTTTGAAGGCGTTAAAAAGTCGGCGGCTTCCGAGAACCGCAGCCTGAAATGGGAATAACCCTTAACCGGCGCGGCCTGGTGCCGACAAAAACGGCGGTTTTCAGAGTCGATGCCGGCCCTGGCATTGGCATGGGGCATTTCATGCGCTGCCGCACCCTGGCTTTTGAGATGATCAGACGCAACTGGGCGGTGTTTTTTGTCGGCCGCGGTCTGCCGGCTGAATTGCTTGAATTCGCCCGGGGCGGCGTCAGCGCCATGATCAATCTGATCGAGTTTGCATACTTTAAAGACTCAGAAGATGACGCGATGGACTTTTATAACCTTCTTTCCATGCGTTTCAACTGGGGAGTCGACTGTATAGTCATCGATACCTATCGCTACAGCCGCGACGATTATGCCTACCTGCAGCGTTTCAACAGCGGCCGGGTGCCGGTCGTCGTCATCGATGATCTTGCTGACCGCGATACGCCGGCACAGGTGGTGATCAATCCGAATCCGCTTTTCAACCCGTTGCCTTATGAACGCCAGAAGATTCCGGTGATTCTGTGCGGCGAAAAATATACTCTGATCAGACCTGAGGTCAGCAGTCTTGCCGGGCGCACCTACCGCTCAGATGGCCCGTTGCTGGTCACTCTCGGCGGCGGCGATGTAACCGGGCACCTGATGAAGGTTCTCGAAGCGATTCCTGAAGATATCGCCAGCCGTGTTTGCGTCTCTGTTTCTGACAACTGCCCCCGCGATGAAATAGATGCCTGGGCGAACAGACACCCGACCCAGAGATTTATCAATACCGACAGTCGTCGGTTTCCAGAACTGCTGGCAAGCGCGTCTCTGGCTATCACTGCCGGAGGCACGACCCTCTGGGAGGTCTACGCTCTTGGAATACCGAGCCTCTGCCTGCTCTGGGTTGACAATCAGAAGCAGACTTCGGTTATCATCAAGGAACAGGCGACCAGCTTTCTGATCGACATCGTGTCGCAGATTAACATGGAACTGCAGTCGGAATGGCTCGAAAACGGACTGCAGACAATCGTGAAGACTGTCGGGCCCGGTCAAACCCGGGGGGTTCAGTATCAGGGTTTCTGTGCCGACGAGGTGATCGACCGTGAGAAAACCAGCGTCGGCATTGGCGACAGTGCTTTGATCGATGCTGATTTTATCAGAAAGACTCTCGGACGGCTGCACGCCGAACCCGAATTCTGGGAACAGATGTGCAGCCGGCAAAGGCGTTTGATCGATGGCCTCGGGGTGCAGCGCTGTGTCGATGCCATTGAAAACATTGCCTGGCAGACAGTGCCCCTATTCGAAGCCGACTGGAGAAGAAGTTATGAAAATTGGTAAATTCGAAATCGGAGAAAACCGGCCCTGCATGATCATTGCCGAAGCCGGCAGCAACCACAACCGGGATTTCGCGACCGCGAAAAAGCTGATCGACGTCGCTGTCGAAGCTGGTGCCGATGCGGTCAAGTTTCAGATTTTCTCGGCCGATGCCATTTATTCAAAAAAGACGCCGATGGCGAGTTATCTCAAGAAAGAAAAGCTGGCGAAAGGTGATGAAACCTTGTGGGATGTCATCAAAAGAGTTGAGATTCCCAGGCAGTGGACTCCCGATCTGATGGCATACTGTCGCGAAAAGGGCATCATGTTTCTGTCGACTCCCTTCGATCTCAAGGCGGTAGATGAACTCGAGGCGGCCGGTGTCGAGGCTTTCAAGGTTGCCAGTTTTGAAATAACCCATCTGCCGATGCTGCGAAAAATCTCTGCCACCGGCAAGCCGATCATACTTTCGACTGGCATGGCCAGTCTCGAAGATATCGAAGTGGCCATGGCCGCCATTAAAGAAGGCGGCAGCAGCGAGGTTGCCCTGCTGCACTGTGCCATAGCTTACCCGCCGCGTTACGAAGATATAAACCTCCGCGCCATGGACACGATGAAGCAGGCTTTTCAGGTGTCGGTCGGTTTTTCAGACCATACGATGGGGCATGTGACCGATGTGGCGGCGGTGGCCAGGGGAGCCTGTATCATCGAGAAACATTTTACTCTGTCGCGCAGCATGGAAGGTCCCGATCACCCCTTTTCGCTCGAGCCGGCCGAACTCAGGGAAATGGTGACCGCCATCAGGCAGACCGAAAAAATTCTCGGTTCGCCGGTCAAGAGGCACACCGCAGCTGAAAATGAGCTGCACCGCATTGCCAGACGAAGTCTGGTGGCTGCAGTGAAGATTCCAAAAGGCACCAGAATCACCGAAGAAATGATTGCCGTAAAGCGGCCCGGGTTCGGGATTCCGGTCAGGCACATGCAGATCGTAATCGGTCGTATTGCCGCTGTCGACATCGACGAGGATGACATTCTCACATGGGAAATGATCTGAAGCTGCGCCGCTGGCGCTACGAAGACTGTCTGCTGCTGCATCGCTGGCGGCTGCACCCAGATATTCGCCGCTGGGCCGGTGACCAGAGCGAAATATGCCTTGAAACACATGAGAACTGGTTCAGGCGTTTCATGGCCGATGCGGCGCGCTACGGTTTTATTCTCGAAGATGCGGGTGAACCGGTCGCACAGATAAGATTCGATCCGGCCGAGTTGCCGGGTGTCTATCGTATTTCAGTTTCAGCGGCGCCAGGAACCACGGGCAGGGGCTACGGCAGCCGGATAATAAGGCTTGGCTGTTCTTCGGCCGAGATGCAGAAGGCTGCGGGCCTGTTCGTGGCAGAAACCATGGTCGAAAACTTTCCGTCGCAGAAGGTTTTTCAACGCAACGGATTCGTCGAAGCCGGGCCGACCTTGCGGGGCGGGCATCGTATGCTGTGCTGGCTGATGACTTCAAGTTCGGGTGTTGCCGGGCAGCGACTGCCGGTATTTCTTGCAGGAGCGCCGGAGAGCAGCGATGAACTGCGACGGCTGATGACGGTGACCGGCCTGGCGGATTTTTCCGATGATGCCGGCGTCAGAATTTTCTGTGATGCCGCAGCCGGCGAAACCGGGCTTGTTGACCAGCCGGTGTTTCATCTTAACGACACGGCCGGGCGACCGGTTCTCGATTATGCTGCCGGTGCCGCTTTTGTGCCGGCACTGCCCATCGAGTTCGACAATCTGGCGGTTGCGGTTGCTCAGATAGCCGCTGCGCTGCGTTTCTCGCAGCAATAATTCTTCGCATCTGCCCTGGCTTTGTCAGGTCGGGTATTTACCGCTGTCGAAACATGTTATATATTCATCGGTGAAATAATTAAAAAGGAACCTGTGAATGAAATCGAATGTGCAAGCGAGAAACATGAAAGTTCTGCGCCGCCGCATGCCGGTGCTGGCAAAGGCGATCGAAGTGATGCCGCCCTCTGAGTGCGAATATATTGTCGAAGAAGCAAAAGATGGTTCGCCAACCCTCGCGATCAGGAAAGAAGGCAAGGTTTACCAGGTTCACAGCCGCTATAACCCGCAAAAAGAGGCTGATCAACAGGTTCAGAATTCGAATCTCGTCAACCCGAAACTGCTGGTTATTCTCGGGCTCGGTCTTGGTTACCATGTCAGAGCCTGTCTCGAGCAGCTTAAGGGCAGCAATCTTTTTATCGTGCTGATCGAAAGAGATATCGATGCTTTGCGGGTTGCTCTCGAATCAGTCGATATTACCGATCTGCTTGAATCCGACAAGATCCGCTGGGTTATCGGCGTGCCTGAGAACGAGGGCTTTGCCGTGCTCAACGAAATGATCAAGAGCGCCGGCATAGCTCTGCAGCTTTTTCTCAAGACTCTGAAGATTTTCGACCACCCGGTAATCGACAAGGTGCATGCCGGTTACCACAAGCACATGCTCAAATGCTTCAGGGAAGCGGCACAGGCCATAATTTTCAACTATGGCAACTGCCCTGAAGATTCGATGATCGGTGTCGAGAACATCATGAAAAATCTGGCGACGATCATCAGAAACCCCGGGGTCAAGGATCTTTACGGCGCTTTCCGGGGTGTTCCGGGTATTATCGTTTCGACGGGCCCCTCGCTCGACAAAAATGTGCGCGAACTCAAGCGGGCCGTTGGCAATTGCGTGATGATCTCAGCCGATTCGGCGTTGCGCGTTCTTCTCAAACACGATATCGTGCCGCATATGGCGGTGAGCCTCGAGCGCATCATGCATGTTGCCACAATGTTCAAGGAACTGCCTGATGACTACAAGAAGCAGATATGGCTGGCGGCCACCCCGGTTATCCGCAAGGAATCATACGATGCCTGGCCAGGGCCGACTTTCATGGTCTATCGCGCCTTTGCGCACTTCGACTGGATAAATATTCCGAAGGGAACCCTGCAGGTCGGGCCTTCGTGCTCCAACATGGCTTTCAAGATTCTCGAAGCCTTCGGTTGTGACCCGATCATTCTCGTAGGCCAGGATTGTTCGTTCAAGAGCGCCGAAAAAACGCATGCCGACGAGGCGCCGAGTGTGACGAACCTGAAGCTCAAAGAAAAGGATCTGATCAAGGTTAAGGGCAATTACGATGAATTTGTCTATACCAACCAGATTTACGACCTGTTCAGAAAGGGCTTTGTCACCGATCTGGCACAATATCGCGGCAAGTGTATCAATTCGACCGAAGGCGGTGCTTTCATTGAAGGCACCCAGTTGATGACCCTCAATGAGTCGATCGATAAATACTGCACCAGACCTGTCGACACTCTTGGAGTTCTGAAGAAACGGCTGCATTATCCGACAGAGGGCGAAATCAAGCGGGAATGGCGTAATTTTCGCAAGATCATCATTGAAACGCGCAAAGAGGTTGAAGGGGTCATCGATTACTGCGATAAAGGCGAAAAACTCGTTAAAGAATTCGAAGACCGTCTGGAAAAGGATGCCTATGGTCAGATCGAAGATTTTCTGGCGCGGTTTCCCGACGATGAACTCGATAAGATTCATGGCGAGATGACGCTGGCACGCACTAAAATCATCACCTTCGGCAAGTATTTTGCTCTGTATCTGATGCATATCGTTCAGATGATCATCGTTAAGTTCGAAATGGACTTCAACGAGCTGCCCACACTCTGCCAGGACCCGAAACGCTGTAAACTACAGTCGATAAAGCTGATGAAACGATGGTTCCCGACGATTGGTGACGTCTGCCGCCTGTCTCTGAAGCTGCTGATCGAAGCCTTCGAAGACCTCGAAAAAGAATTCGGCTCAGAAGTCTGATTTAAGATTTGTCATTGGTCGGTTTGCTTTGAGCTGTCATTGCGAGCGTAGCGAAGCAATCGTAGTCTTGGAGCCAGAATTATTTAAGGGTTTACTAACCATCTCTTCTTCAGACAACGACTGCCACGTCGCTTCGCTCCTCGCAGTGACAGGTTTGATCAGGTGTGACTGTGTCGGGAGTTGTTGTTTTGGTTTGCATCCGGGTTGTGTTATAATGCGAGCCATGAACCGCTCAGCACAAGTCAATCGCACTCTCGGGGGCCTTGAGTGGGTGCCACGTTTTATTCACACCCTTGATCAGAAGCTCTGCAGCCAGTGCTGTCTCTGCGTCAGAATCTGCCCTGGCCGCGTATTTGTGCGCACTGTTAAAGGAACCGTAGAACCGGTCCATGCCGGAAACTGTCTCGGCTGCACCACATGCGAGCGCAACTGCCCATGCCAGGCCATCAAATGTCTGCCGATCGAGCAGCATCAGGGGCCGGCAAATTCCAGATAAGCCGCTAAAAGAGGGAAGGAATCCAGAAATGATAGAACTCAACGGTAAAAATCTCACCATCGAAAAAGTCTGGCGCATTGCCAGCGGCGAACAGATCTGCATCTCTGCCGATGCCATGCAGCGCGTCTCGGCCTCGCGCGATATCGTCGACAAACTGATCGAGGAAAACCGGGTCGTTTACGGTATTACCACCGGGTTCGGTCATCTATGCAATACCCGCATCGACCGGGCCGACCTCGAACGGCTGCAGACCAACCTGATCAGAAGCCATGCAACCGGCGTCGGCGCTCCTTTTGCCCGCGATGCCGTCAGAGCCATGATTGCCATCCGCATAAATTCACTGCTGCATGGTGTCAGCGGTGTCAGACCTATGCTGATAGAAGCTCTCGCCAGTCTTCTCAATGAAGATGTCATCCCCTGGGTGCCGCAGCAGGGTTCGGTAGGCTGTTCGGGTGATCTGGCTCCTCTGTCGCACATAATGCTGGTTCTCATGGGTGAGGGCGAAGTGTTGGGTGACGAATGCTGCCATCGGTATCCGGCCCTGCCGGCTCTCGAAAAAGCCGGCCTCAAGCCGATTCAGCTGCATGCAAAAGAAGGACTTGCCCTCATCAACGGCACCTCGGTAATGACCGGGGTGCTGGCTCTGGCTCTTTACCGGTCGCTGCACGTTTCCAGGTCGGCTGATATCATTGCCAGCATGACCGTTGAGATGGTTAAGGGGTCGACGAAGCCGTTCGATCCTGATTTCATCGCTCTGCGCCCTTATCCGGGGCTCAAACAGGTCGCAGCCAATGTTCTTGCCTGTGTTGATGGCTCTGAAGTTCGTGACAGCCATATTGGCTGCACTAAAGTGCAGGATGCCTACAGCCTGCGCTGTATTCCGCAGGTGCATGGGGCAACCCGCGAGAATCTGAATCATCTGGTCGACCAGGTGACCATCGAGCTCAACGCGGTCACCGACAACCCGATCATTCTCAGCGAAAACAAGATCATTTCAGGCGGTCATTTCCACGGCCAGCCAATGGCTTTCGTCGGCGACTTTCTCGGCATCATCATGGCCGAGCTCGCCAATATCAGCGAGCGCCGCATCGACCGGTTGCTCAACCCTCTGATCAACGAGACCAAGCCTTTTCTGTCGGTCGACCCCGGCGTCAATTCAGGGTTGATGATCATTCAATATACGGCCGCCTCGCTGGTCAGCGAGAACAAGATTCTTGCCCACCCGGCTTCGGTAGATTCGATTCCGACTTCCGCCTATCAGGAAGACCACGTGAGCATGGGCACGATCGCCGCCCGCAAAGCCGCCCAGATTCTCGAACATACCGCTCAGGTTCTGGCGATTGAATGGCTGAGCGCTTCTCAGGCTTATGAATTCGTTAAACCTCTGAAGCTCGGAAAAGGCACTTCGGCGGCTTATGAGTTGCTGCGCGAGCATGTGACCGCGCTCGGCGAAGATCGTATTCTCGCCCCCGACCTGCGCACGGCCCGCGATCTGCTCTGGGCCAGCCGGCTGGTCGAGCGGGTAAGCAAAGTTGTCGAAATCGTCTGACCGGGGGAACAATATGCCAGAAAACAGGCCGCATGCAGATTTTATCGTTCATAATCTTGATTCCGCCGTCGTTTACCCGACGCCCTACCGTGGCGGTAACAGCCCGGTCGGCTGGCAGACCGAAGAATTGCGGCATGTTTCCATAGCCGCAAAAAATGGCCGCATCGTCTGGGTCGGCCCGGCCGCCGAACTTGCTGCCAAAGTGCTCATCGATGCCGACACCAGATTCTACAACGGCGAAGGCCTGCTGGCTGTGCCGGGTTTCGTCGATTCTCACACCCATCTCGTCTATGCCGGCGACCGCAGCGATGAATTTGAAATGCGGGTGCAGGGTCGTTCATATCTCGATATTCTCGCGGCCGGCGGTGGCATATTGCGCACCACCAACGCCCTGCGCAACCTGAGCGAAGCTGAAATTTTCGTCGAATCGGCCGAACGCCTTGAACAGGCGATGAAAACCGGCATTTCGACCATCGAGATCAAAACCGGTTATGGGCTCGATCTCGAAAACGAGCTGAAGATGCTGCGGGTCATCGAGCAGCTTCGGACAGAATACCCGGTGCGTATCGTCGCGACATTCATGGGTGCCCATGCGGTGCCGGCCGACCGCAGGTCAGACCCGGAAGGTTTTGTCAGAGAAATCTGCGAAACCTGGATTCCGGAAGTCGCCAGAACCGGTATGGCCCAGTTCAATGACGTTTTTACCGAAAACAAGGCGTTTTCGGTCGAGCAGTCGCGCCGCATTCTCGAAGCCGGTCTGAAAAATGGTTTGAAAGCCAAAATCCATGCCGACGAAGTCAACGTGCTCGGCGGCGTCGATCTGGCCGTTGAACTCGGTGCCGTGAGCGCCGATCATCTGCTGATGACTGACGAGGCCGGAATCAGGAAGCTGGCCGGCAGCGGCGTTATTCCTACGGTTCTGCCCGGTACTTCAACGTATCTTATGGAAGGGCATCACGCCCGGGCCCGGCAGATGATCGCAGCGGGTTTGCCGCTGGCCATCGCTTCGGATCATAATCCCGGCAGTTGCCAGTTTCTTGGGGCAAATATCATTCAGTCGCTGGCGATGCTGCAGCTGCGCCTCAGTGCCTCGGAAGCCCTGATTGCCGGCACACTGCACGCCGCGCACGCACTGGGCATGGGCAATGAAGTCGGGGCCATCGAAGCAGGCCGGCGTATGGATATCGCTCTTTTCGGGCTTGATTCATTCCGGCAGATCGGTTACCAGGTTGGTCAGAACGGTCTCTTTGACCTGATCATCGATGGAGAGCCGGTATTCAGCGAATAATTCAGCAGACAGGCTAAGGAGAACCGGAATGATTCTGGTACTGGACAATTCTTTGACCGAACAGCTGCAGCACGATCTGTGCCTGAAACTGCAGAAAATGGGATTTTATACGCGCCTGGTGCACCAGTATGGTCAGGTTCTGGTTTCTATCGACGGCCCGGGCGAAGATGAAGCCGCACGCAGTATTTCGAGCTGGAAAGGTGTCACCGAAGTCATTCCGGGGCAATATTCCTATTATCTTGCTTCCCGGCGCTGCCAGAAGAAGAACACGCTCGTTAACGTCGGCAATTCAGTCTGTTTCGGTGGTGATGCCGTGGTGATGATCGCCGGCCCATGCGCCATCGAATCTGAAGAAGGGGCTGTCAGTCTGGCGAAGCAGATAAAATCTGCCGGCGGGCATGTGTTTCGCGGCATGATTTTCAAACCCAGATCGTCGCCCTACAGTTTTCAGGGTCTCGGTAAGGCCGGTATTCCAATTCTGCGCCAGGTTCGCGAACAGAGCGGCCTGCTTATCCTCACTGAAGTTCGTGATCCTTTCGAAGCTGAGCTGGTTGCCGATCATGTCGATATCATTCAGGTCGGCACCCGTAACATGAGCAATTTTCAGCTGCTCAAACATCTTGGCCAGATCAGAAAACCAGTCATTCTCAAGCGTGGCATGGGTTCGAGCATCGAGGAACTGCTATGTGCCGCAGAATATCTGATCTCTTACGGCAATACCGATGTAATTCTCTGCGAACGCGGCATTCGCACCTTCGAGCACTTTACCCGATTCAGTCTGGATATCGGTGCTGTTCCAGCCCTCAAAGAGCTTTCGCATCTGCCGGTTATCGTTGACCCAAGCCACGCAAGCGGCAAAAATTCTCTGGTTGGGCCGCTTACCCAGGCGAGTCTGGCCGCCGGCGCCGATGGGGTCATGCTTGAAGTGCACGAACACCCGGCCGCTGCTTTTTCCGATGGTACTCAGTCGATCACCCCAGGCGAATTCGCAAAAATCGCCGGCCGGGCCGCAAAAGTGGCAGCTGCGGTTGGTCGTTCGATCAGGTAAAGTTTTTCAATACCCGGGTGTGGTGGGCCGTTCTTCGGCAATCAGAGGAACACCGGCTGCCTGTGCGGCTTTGGCCTGTTCGATATTCTCGCGGGCGGCCGTTTCATGCGGAGCAATTTCGAGAACTTTTTGCCAGGCGGCGATTGCGAGGTCGAGTTTCTGCTGTGATGCGAAATTTCCGGCCTGATCCATGAGGAAAATTACGTTGGGCGGGTTGCTGCTGACCGCTTCGGCGTAGAATTTTTCTGCCTGTTCCGGCCTGCCGCGCATATGGTGCACTGAAGCTACGAAATAGGCTGAACTGGCGGGTGCAACCGCATATGCTTTCTTGAACAGCTCTTCGGCTTCGTCGAGTTTCGACTGTTGCATACGCAGAGCGCCCAGAGCGATATAGCCGTCCTGATGCCCTGGTTTTCGCGCGATGAACTTCTGGTAGAGGGCTTCGGCGCCGTTGTAATCCTGCTTTTCAATCATAAGATCACCGCTGAGAAATATGAATTCGTCGGTGTCGGGAAATCTGCTGTTGAGCCAGGCCGCGAATTCGCCGGCGACCTCTCTGGTGCCGAATGACTGCAGCAGTTCATACATATCGATGGCAACGGCAGCCGAAAACAGCAGTTCCAGGCTCTTTTTGAAGCTGGTCGCAGCCTTTTCGGGCCGGTTGATTTTAAGCTGGGCCTTGCCGAGGTCGTAATAGGCACCGGAAGGATCGGAGTGCGAGCCGGCACAGGTTTCCATGATGGTGGCATAGGTGGCGGTATCGTTGCTGCTGCGGGCAGCGTTTGCTTTGTGGATAAGCATGCTGGTCTGCGCTTCGCGAACCCCGAGAATCAGGGCAAAAATAATTATGACTGCGGTAAGTGCCCTGGCTGGTTTCAGGTCATGGGCGTTTCGGTCGATGAACTCGAAGCCTTTTGCAAAGCCGATGAATCTTGCAGCCAGCAGAAAGACGGCAATTGCCGACAGGCCCTTGGCGAGCGAAACCGGGTCATTAAGATCGTCTTTGTAGTAGAGACCGACAACGATCAGAACGGAGACGATAGCTTCAAACAGGCTGATCGATCTTGCATGCCAGATATGTATGAGCATGAAGCCGCTGAGAAAGCCTAGCGACAGCGACATATTACCGCCTACATCGAAGCCGAAAGTTACGACGACAATTATCGCCATGGCTACCTGCAGCAGTGATATGGACGGTGACAGGGCTGCCGGCACGGGTGCCGGCGAGCCTTCCTTATGAAAAGCGTTTTGGCGCATCGTGGTTGCCAGAGCCTGATTGGGACAGGCGCCGATACAGATATGGCATTTGATGCATTCACTATTGCGAACATGGCCGAGATCTCTGATTTCTGTTGCGACATCGAGGCCCATCGGGCATGCAGAAGTGCATTCCCGGCTGCATGAGGTGCATTCTTTTGTCTGGCGAACCTTGTGGGGTGCGAAGCGCTCGAACCAGCTGAACCAGAGCCTGAAAGTGCAGATGCTGCGGCAGAAGGCCCTTTCCCCAAAAAGGAAGATCAGAATGAAGCCGCTGATCATGGTAGTCAGGCAGATAAGCAGAATCGAGCGCGGCACGCCTGACCAGACCGGCGTTGCCGAGGCATTGAACGATAGGCTCTGCGGGAAACCGTTATAAACCCAGAAAATCACGACCTGGGCGATGATGATCAGAAACCATAACCATGGAATCAGCCTGGAGTCGAGGTGACGCATCTGTGGTTTGATGCCGGCCCGAATCATTATCCAGGCAGCGAGATCCTGGGTGATGCCCCAGTGACAGAACCAGCCGCAGAAAAGCCCGCCAAAAAACAGGGCGTGCACGAAGACCAGAATCGAAAAAACCGTACCGGCGGTGACCACTCCGGAACGCATGGTTGCAAAAAATTCGCCGAAGCCGAGGTGCCCGACCCCCTGATAGCCCCAGTAGTGCCATATTGCAGTATGCAAAAAGAAAAGAACGTAAACAAGAAACAGCAGAAACTTTCTATACCTGGCCCAGATCATGGCATTTCCTCTGTTAATGGCATTGTATCATTCAATATAATTCAATAAACCCTTAAAAGCTACCCTTTGCTTCGGTCGTCATGGCAACTGCAAATTATATTATCACGGAAGGTTTCGACGGACAGTTGTTGCAGAAACTTCCGCCACCTGATTGACGCGGCATAAAAATGGTTCGTCATAAGCGTCGCTTATGCAATTGGCTGACCTGCCGAAACTACAAGACAGACGATGAAACCGGCTGGTCATGATATAATTGCTGTATGTATATTGAATTCTGGCTGAAGGCCTTGTCAGGCATATTTGCTGCCGTCCTGACCCTGCTTTATTTTCGGCGCCGGGCATTGCTGCAAAAAATGTTACCAGTTCCCAGTTCCCTCGAACAGCTGAAATTGCCTGCCGTTCTGGCTGTGATTTTTTTTATTATAAGCTTCGTTGCTTCCCGGAATGGGTTCTTCAGCCGGGCAGTTGAATTCGATCCGGCTCTGCCGGCGTGGGTAACCGTCTGCATGTTGAAGCTGCTTTTGCTCAGCTATCTGGCGAACCAGGCTTATTCATGTGTTGACGATTACTTCCATCGGATTGCAAAGATGCTTCTTGTGCTGGTATTTCTAGGGTGTGTAATCGCGGAACTAATGATAATTATGCCGGCAGCACCCTTTGTCGGCCAGGAAAAATTTGATTCGCATGGAGTGACGTTGCAGACATTACAGGTAACTTGTGTCCCGGCGGCTCTAACCAGTATCTGCAGACTATATGGTGAGTCAATAAATGAATATGAGGCTGTAAAAAGGGTGAAGACTTTGCTGATCGGTTCGTTGACCGGCCATTCAGTGGCTGGTTGCCGCAATCTTGGTTTTACTGAAGCGGCTTACAGTTCAAAAGATCTGACATTTATACTTGAAGAAAACCTGCCATTTTTGATAACCGTAGACATGGGCTTCTATAACATCGAGCATGCAATAGCCGTGATTGGCTGGAAAAGCAACGACAGAACTCTTTATCTGGCCGACCCGCTGCGTGGCCTTGTAACTGTAAGCTATGACAACTTCAGTAGAAACTGGAGCGGTCAGATAATCAGGCTGGGAAAACGCCGAGGCTTTGCTTCTGTGCCCCTTTTATCTGAATTCGCAACAGACAGACTTGCATGTCAAATTCAATAAATGCGGTGTAATTTTAGATTTGCCAGGTTAAAGCCTGTCTAAATCAGCATCGTTCAGGCCGGTGACTTTTTGAATCAGGTTAACGGGCATGCCTTCGGCTTGGAGATTTCTGGCAATTTCAAGCT
>CAYYUI010000052.1:0-35459 GCA_964474705.1 uncultured bacterium | reverse complement strand
AATAATTGGGCTGCCCCCGAGCTATGGCACGCTATTCATTTTCCGGGAATTTAGGCAGTATCAGTTTTTTCATAACCGGTCTCCTTCTGCGCTTCACGGCGGTTCTTGTAATGCGGCGAATCGCCCCAGCTGCCGAAACCAATCTTTTCACCAATCGCTTCGATGCGTCGTTGCAGACAGCCGCGACACATTGAAGCATTTTCATCGAGGCATGGCTTGTTCTCATAGAGCTGATAGCTGGAACGATACTGGGTATCGGTCGTGTTGGGCATGATGACGTTGGCTCCAGCCTTAAGCCCAAGTTCGCGCCCGTCATCCCGGAGTGCCTGTAAGGCGGTTGTGGAAGCAATATTGACGTCACGCAGCACCAGACGTGTAACTGCGATCATTTTCAGGCCGAGATTGAGCAGGCGCTCAGCTGGGATTTCCCATTCCGGGCGATACTGCGCCAGCGGCGTATCGTTGTGATAAAGGTAGGGGCCCATGCCAATCATGTCAACATCCTGGTTTTTAAAAAACACGATGTCTTCAGCCAGGTGGCGCAAATTCTGAAACGGCAGGCCGATCATGACCCCGGTTCCTACCATGAAACCGGCTCGCCGCAGACGATTCAGGCATTCGAGGCGCTCTTCATGCCTGTGATTTTCAGGGTGCAGTTTCCTGTACAGCTCTGGATTGCTTGTTTCGATGCGCAGTAGATACCGGTGAGCACCCGCATCCAGCCAGCGGCGATAAGTGCTTTCTGACTGTTCGCCCAGTGACAGGGTCAGGCCCAGTTCACCATTGGTGCGTTTTCTGATTTCTTTGATGACACGTTCAACCATGTCGACAAAAGCTGCATCTGATCGCTCCCCGGATTGCAGCACC
The DNA here is from genome assembly GCA_964474705.1 of uncultured bacterium. Lineage (GTDB taxonomy): Bacteria > Muiribacteriota > Ozemobacteria > Ozemobacterales > Ozemobacteraceae > Rifleibacterium. The sequence continues at coordinate 34,592 of CAYYUI010000052.1, read as the reverse complement.
GCACTGCCGTAATTGGCTTCCCATGCCCATACTGCCGATCTGACAATATCTTCTTCCGGAATCGTAAAGCGGTTGGTATTGGTGTTGCTGCGTCTGATCCCACAGTAGTAGCAATCTTTGCTGCAGATATTGCTGAACTCGACAATGCCGCGAAAATAGGCAATTTTACCGACATTTCTGACTTTAACAGCGTAAGCAGCTGCAAAAAGCTTGTCAAGTTCTTCGGGTTTCTCAAGCCCAAGAAGAAATTCGATTTCTTCAATGTTTAGATTCCCAGTCTGTTCGGCCTTTTCCAGAAGATTGTCGAGCATTGCTTACCACCATTTTACTTCGTGAATTTTTGTGCAAACACTAAATATGATACCTTTTTTGTGACAAAAGTCAATGGCTGATATTGCCATCTTTTTTTCCTGCTAAAAACGAAAATCCTCGGCCACGGGCGAGGATTTGCAGATTCGGGGCGGCCCTTGCGGGCCACCCTGATTAAATGCTTAGATGAGAGGCTTGAGCCACTGAAGTTTCTGCAGCATGTTGAGGCGGTCGATAACCGATTTGTCTGAGTGTGATTCCGGGCCATATAAGGTTTTGACCGTACCGTCGCGTTCGACCTGAATCTTGTATTCGACTGAATCCTTCATGTCCTGCATGATGCGTTCGGCAACCTGGGTTGCGAATGGGCGCGACCTGATGACCGAAACGACTTCTGAATTGATCTGCTCGCTGACGTAGTCCATATTGTAGGTGCCGATGATAGCTACCTTGCGGTCAAAAACGAATACTTTTGAGTGCAGTTTGGTTGCCAGTTTGTAACCGAAGATTCTTACGTTGGGCATATCTTTCAGAATGCCCTTCCAGTCGCCGATGAACATCGCCTGAGTTAAGAGACTGTCTGAGCTCATGGGGCTGTTGGTATGAATGATGATTTTTACCCCACGGTCGCTGGCCCGCTTGATTGCAGCTCTGGCTTCTTCAGTCAGAACAACGTACGGGTTCTGAATGATGATTTCTGATTCCGCAGCATCCATCAGACCCGAAATGTTGGCAGTGATGTCGTTTCTGGAACCCTGAATCGAGTGTTTGTCGAGAATGCGGGTTGGATAGCTTCGTTCGCCATTGAACAGCCTGAATGAAGCGTAATGCTGCATGCGCTCGTAATTTTTCAGCTCGTCGTTATATTTGACCAGCAGAGCGTTTGCCTCTTTGCTCAGGGTGGGGGAGGGAGCTTTGAACAGGCCGCCGCCAGTAATGTAGCGCCGCATGGCGTTGTAGGCGATTTCGAGGTCTTTGCTCATGGTGTCGGCATTGCCGAACACATCTTTGTAAATCTCAAAAGTGCTGCCACCGCGGAATTCTTCGTCAAAGGCCATTCCGGCCTGATTGCATACTTTGCGACTCTGAACCAGAATGTCGGTATCGCGATAAACGGTCTTGAGATCGCGGGGATCGACAAAGTAGTTCTTTGACACGTTGCGGCCGCCGGTAATCAGGTATTCATCGTCGACGATGATGATTTTGTCATGGTTTGAGGCAGTTATCTTGCGCAGGTCATCGAACAGGGCCTGCAGTTTGCGGTGAACCGGGTTGAAAACTCTGATCTGCACGTTTTTAAACTTGACCATTTCCTGCAGGACATCCTGGCCGATGAATTTTCTGGCCAGACCCTTGGTGCCGCGGGCATCGACCATCAGCCTGATATTGACGCCTTCACGGGCTTTTTTGTAAAGCATGCCCAGCATGCTCATGCCAAAAATATCCTGTTCGACGATGAAGTAGGTAACATCGATCGATTTGCGGGCATTGTCGAGAATATGCCATCGGGCGAACCAGGAATTGACGTTTTCAGGCAGAAATCGGATTTTTGCATCAGGGTCGAAGGCATTGGTTTTGATGTTGTCGAAATAGCTTTCGACATCGGCGTAGGACGCCTGACCAAACCCGGCAAATACTGCCAGAAGAACCATCAGTATCACAAAACTACCGATTCGCTTCATTTTTTTACCTCTTATATCGTTGAGAATGTACCAATTATAATGCCTGTTAATTTTTTGGCAAGCCCTAATTCTCGCTCTATTAACTGGGTATTTGCTAATCGGTGCCGGTATAGTTATATTCATATCAGGGAAGCGAATGATTTTTGATAAACTGAAAGCTGGTGGATGACATGACATTTCATGTAGAGAGGCCTGAATGAACTTATGACTGCTCACGGCCAGATGGAAGGCGGGCATCCGCTGCTCGAACACCGGATCGAACAAGTTGCAGGCGGCATCAGGGTCGAATGCCGACGCTCTCTCGATCTGTATCTTGAGATTTCATTGTGTTCGGTAGCCGCCTTCGCTCTAATTCTCGGCGGCATTTTCAACCTGGCAGTGTCTCTTCAGGCAACCGCCAATCGCTCCTTCAGCGCGATGCTGGCCGTATTGCTCTTTCTGCTTTCAGTAGTGCTTATTGCCCGTGTTTTCTCTCTGCTGAAAGACGGTTTCAGGAAAATTGTTTTTCTGTCCGACGAAGGGCGAATCGAATTCAGCGGTTTCAACCTTTTTGGCATGCTTGGAAAACCCGCCGATCTCAGATTCTCTGATGTGGCCGGTTTTCGCCTCAATATGTTCTCGCGTCAGCGTCTGCCATTGACCCGCCAGGAGTCAGCCTGGGAAATATTGATGATTCTGCAGAACAGCGATTTAATCACGATTTTTCCCTTTATTTCCTCTCAGGAAAAAGCCGAAGAAACCATGCGCCTGCTCGCAAAACAGACCGGCATTCCCGCCATGTAGGCGATTGGTCGGTCAGGGCCATTTTGTGTTATAATCTCCGGGATTAACACAGGATGGAGAACCACCATGACCGCAATCGACACAATATTCTGGGACTGGAACGGCACTCTGCTCGATGATGTGAACGAATGCATCGACATTATAAATGTCAGTCTGAAAAAGCGTTCTTTGCAGCAACTGGTACTCGAAGACTATCTCGAGAAATTTGAGTTTCCGATCAGAAAATATTACGAGAACATCGGTTTCGATTTTTCGAAAGAGTCTTACGAAGCGGCCGGGCAGGAATATATCGATGCTTACAGTACCCGCATGTTTGAGTGCAGGCTGCATTCAGGCGTGTATGGCACTCTTGCTGCGTTTAAAAACCGCGGTTGCCGGCAATTCATTCTGTCGGCCCTTTTTGACCGTGCCCTTAAACAATGCATCGTGCATTTTCAGCTTGAGAGTTTCTTCGACAGAGTCCATGGACTGAGTGACAGCTATGCTCACAGCAAAATCGAACTGGGCCGCCACCTTATTGCAGATGCTGGCTGCAGCAAAGATACGGCTCTGATGATTGGCGATACGGTTCATGATTATGAAACTGCCTCAGCCATGGGCATCAGGTGCGTTCTCATCGCCGCCGGCCACAATTCCCGAAAACGGCTTCAGGCTTGCGGGGTGCCGGTATTCGACAGTCTGGCGGAGTTCGCAGGCAATTTTGCGCAACTGTAACCAGTGTTGCCGCCACTGACGCGTTTAATGCCATCAATGGCATAAAAAGGCTCTGGTTTAACCTGGTCGGCAAGATTCGTTTTGCGCTTGCTTTTCTTCTGTGGTAATTTGTCACCAATCAGTTTGAAATCTCATTTAAAGGAATCGGACTATGGAAATCAGTTTTACCAAGGCTGAACTCGAAAAGCTCGTCGAACTGGCCGTTATGGCTGACTGGGTCATGACCGCCCATGATACTGAAGATGACGAACGCAAAGACGATTACATAAAATTGATTCAGAAAATTTTCGCATTTGCCTGGAAAAACGGCATGAAAAAAGAAATCGAATTTCTCGATGACATTAAAGAATATTTCCCCGATGAAAATTGGGAAGAAAATAGTCTGGCAAGGGCTTTCATCAATGAATTCGAAGAGAAAACCTTCTGGGATGAACTCGTTGAACGCCTTGCTGAACGCGAGCTAAATCGCAAGCTCGGCAACAAGAAAGCCGGCACTTTTGAAGAACACATGGAAATCTACGAAGGTTTCGCGGCTCAATATGGTGAAGAATTTGCCGAGCATGGCATCGAAAACCTGCAGATCGCAGCCCCTGCAAAGGCCAAGCCGGCTGAAAAGCCTGCCAGAAAACGTTGAAATTTTCTTTCAGTAATAACAAAAAAGCCGGGCATTGTTGCCCGGCTTTTTTGTTATAAGTCACGACCCAACCATGAAGTCGACCACATGGCCTACAATGCTGCTGCTGCGTTTATAGAATTCTGTGTAACCGCAGTTTTTGCAGGTTACCGTTGTGTATTTTTCGGTCTGAATGTCGAACAGTTTTGACAGAAAACCACCGGTAGCACGCATTTCGCCAGTTTCAAACAGATTGTTTTCACACTTGAGACATTTCCAGGGGGTAGCCATTTTATTCTCCATTGATCAGCCGAGCCAGAAATTGTCGGGGGTCTGGCCTGCGAACACGCCGTGATACTGCCCGGGGTTTTCGCAGCGCTGAAAGATGAACTGGCAGATTGGCGTGCCTGGTATAAGCTTGAGCGGAATCGGACCGAAATTTGAAATCTCGAGCACCTGGTGATTGCTTATGCCGGGCTGCATGAATGAGGCTGAAATATGCACGAGAAGCCCGACCCGCGCGAAACGGCTGCGACCTTCAAGCCAGCCCGAAAGGCCGTTTCCGAGACTGACTTTTTCAGATGTGATGCCAAGAACCGTTTGACCCGGTCTGACTGTCAGAGTGTCGCCATCTGGAATCAGAAGGCCCTTGGTTGCGGCCTTGAAATCCATATTATCGGTCAGGTGAAGTTCGTTGGGAAGATGAACGAACACCCGGAACGCATTTGACAGGTGCAGATCGATGCTGGCAGGCCCAAGCATCTTTTCATCGAAAGGCTCGATTTTGATATTGCCTTTCTTCATTTCCTGGATGATGGCTTCTTTGCCGAGTATCGTCATCAGTGCCTCCGAATAAAAAAAATTGGAGCGATATTATAACACCGATTTCATTATCTCTGGCAATGTTTTTGCAGCAGATCGATCATGGCCCGGGCCAGCAGTGTCTTGAGATCATTCCGGTCGTGAAGCAGGCGATGATCAAAAATTCTGCCGGTTTCTTCAAGAAGAATGGCGGCCAGAGTGGCGGCCGCATCAGCCCGCACTTTTTCGTGCTGCAGCAGCGGCAGCAGCAGTTCGGCAAAATTCTCGTGTTTGAGCTGGCTGATGGCATGACAGGCCGCTTTGATCATGGCTGTGTCATCAGGGTTTTTCAGCATGAACTCGAGTGCTTTGTGGGCTTTGTCAGGGTTTGCACGGGCAAGGGCGGCGGCGGCGGTAGATCTGACCCTTGGAGATGCGTGGTCGAGCATCTGGGCGATGATCGAAATCGCCATCGGATCTTTAATGTTCTCGAGCCCTTCGATGGTGTTACTGACAATTCGCTCATCGCCATAGGTAAGAAAGGATGTTAAAAGAGGAATTTGCTCAGGATCAGGGTAGGCGCGTGGTAGGTTCTTGACCAGCCATGAAATATGCTTTTCTTCGGTGCAACGGTCGAGATAGAGCTCGAGAGCCTTTTTGAATGCGACCGTATCGAGTCTGGTGGCCCATTCAAGTTCGTGCAGCGCAATCTCTGATTCGCGGGCATTCTTGAGCTTATTCAACAGAGGGGCTGCGATAAAATTGTGCTGCCGGTTTGCCAGTGACTGCGAAATGATCGAAGAAGCCACGTTCGCTACATGCCGGGGCGCATGCTCCGCAAGAAACACGAGACGGTTGACCGCTTCGCCCGTAAGCATGGCGCTTTCGCAGGCTGCGAAAAAGGCCAGTCCATCGAGCTGCTTCTCGGGATCATCAGAATTGAGATAGTTGAGGTGCCGGCTGTAGTCGTCCATTAAGTCATCGGCCGCCGCTTTTTCTCAGGGGAACATTGAGCAGACGGGCCATTTCCTGTATTTTTTCGAGCTGGTCGAGGCCGTCTTCGTTTTCATCACACTGCTGGCGTACCAGATCGTAATAATCGTTCAATGCTTTCTGGTGCAGACTGTCGACGTCGTGGCTGTCGAGTTCCAGTTCATCACGGATCTTCTTCATCGTTGTGAGTTCCTCGCTGGTCACAACACCGTCTTCGACAACCTTTTCCACCAGGGTCCAGTAGACGATGTTGCGTGCATCGACTATCTCTTTCGCAGTGGCCTCGATACAGCCAACCAGCGCTCGAAAAACCGTTCTTTCATCATCATCGATATGAAAGTCATCGCGGGTAATCATGAAATAGCATTCTGCGATAAAGCGGGTTACAAACATGTAATCTTCGCCCCAGTCACTTAAATCCCAGACTTTGCCATTTTCGGCAATTGCAATCTGGCATTCTTCCTGGTTTTTTTTCAGGTAAATGACCCGGTCGTCGATTTTACAGAATGGCGCGAACCCTTCATCAAAAAGAAAATCGGTGTTGTCGAGTTCACTTTTGAAGCCTGAAATGCCAGGGCGAACTTTCTGGGCTCCGAACAAACCGATCATCTGATTCCAGAGCCCGCCTGATTCTGAATCCCGGCCTTTCTGCAGATACTGCCCGGCGTAATCGCTCAGCAATGCCACTCTCTGGTCAAACATGTCGATTCTCCCGTGAGGTTGTTTGTTTAAAGCCTATCATATGCCTGTCTTCTGTTCAACCTCGACAAAATCATCGGTTTCAGAATCGCTTTCCCTATGGGTCGTGTAAACAATCGAAGCTACCAGAGCCGTAATCGGAATCGCCAGAACCATGCCGAAAAGACCCGCCAGCGAACGCACCACTTCGGTGCAGATGAATTCCATATTCATGATTTTTATTAATGGAAAGTCTTCCTTCTGCATGGCGAAAACAAGAATCAGGGTCAGCGATGCTCCGGTATAAGCAAGAATCAGGGTGTTAACCATGCTGCCGATTACATCGCGGCCGATATTCATACCGCTTTCGAACAGTTTCTGTCGGTCATACGCAGGGTTTGCCCGTGCAACCTCGAAGAGAGCCGAAGCAATCGAAATCGCGACATCCATTACCGCTCCCAGAGAGCCGATGATTATGCTGCTGAGCATGATGCCGCGCAGATCGATATTCGCACTTAGAATCTGCAAAAAAGTGCTCTCATCACCGCTGTATCCGGTCAATTTGAGCGCAATGGCTGATAACCAGCCAAACAGACCCGCAAGAATCACGCCGCAGATGGTTCCGATAACCGATATTAAAGCTTTGCGGGTTCGACCCGCGATGATGAGCAGATTTACCAGAATTATGACGAGCGAACTGGCTATGGTCGTAGGCAGTGGCGGATAGCCCTGCATAAGCAGTCTGGCCATAACTCCAAATACGATGATCAGAGTGATGAACAATGCCAGCATTGCCTTGACACCGTTGACACCACCAAGAATTGCAATCACCAGGATGATTATCATGGCCAGTAACATCAGTCTGAATGATTTGTAATGCTCGTCCACACCGACTATCAGCTGGTCTTCCTGCTTCTCTGCGACTGCAATTATCGTTTCGCCTTTTTCAAGATTGAGGTTGTAGGCTGAACCAGGTGTCTCGAAATGCTCGGTGCTCATCGTCCGGCCAGCATAAGGCCCGGTGATGAAATCGAGTTCAACTGCAAACATCTTTTCGTTGCTTTCGGTGTCTGCATTTTCCACCGGACTGATACTCTTGATTTTCGCCAGAGAATAGATGCCACTATGGGTGCTGCCAAAAACGTGATATAGAAGCAGAAACATGAAAAGAACACCGGCGACGATTATCCACAGATCGATTTTTGCCAGTCGATTATGCATTTGCCCCCTCCAGAAAATTATTGCCAGAGCCGGCCTGGCGTGCCTGCTTCAAGAGGCGCCTCTGACTCATCACCAAGTGGTGCTATAAAATCAAGACCGGTGAGCTTTTCGATTTCATCGATGCTGGTCAGAAAACTGTCAAGCGGTTCCTTGCCGGTGACATCCTGCTGAATAAGAAAAGCCAGAGCGCGCAGATTGTCTTTTTCTTCATCGAAAATGATTTTAAAAAATGCGTCTGGAACCTCGATCTCATTGTTTATCGTCTGTATGTGGCCGTCAAAAACCGGCCCGGTGATAACCCAGACGTTTTCGAGATGGTTGGAATAGTCATCTTCGAGTCTTTCGAGACGTTGCCATATCTGGCGGTTCAAGACAGGGTTCTGCGGCACGATATTGCTCATCAGAAACGTTTCATGCTGGGCGTCGAGGCCATACCGGTCTGCAATCGCGGCGTTAGGTGCCATGTGTCCACGGTCATAGCCGCTTTTAACGAAATCTTTCGGCTCAATGCGTGAACTGGTTCGCAGGTCTGGTTTAAAACCTTTGGGTCGCTTGAACTTTTCTCCGGGCTGATCTGTATCGAGACGGTAGGCTACCCAGATGGGGTTGCGGCGTTCTTCGCTATAGCCGGCATGGTAAGCGATGTTTTTCAACAGGACAAGCCTGGTGCTGCTTGCGGTGATCGGGTTGCCACCATAAACGACATTGCCGGTGCCCTTTGTGGCTTCGCGAAGCGCCTTGTCGACCGGAAAAAAGCCTGAGGGAATTGCCGGCGGTCGTTTGGGCTCGACAGTGCCACCTTTGCGATGTTCGAGATAATAATAGACGGCAATGCCGATGAAAGTTACCGTCAGAATGATGGCGATCAGTTGTGTCGGGCCTAGCCCGCCCTGCCGCCGGCAATGGTTTAGTCTGAACATTACTTCATTTTCTTTTCAGGGACGATTTCGAGCCAGTAATTATCGGGGTCAGCAATAAAATAGATACCCATTTTCGGGTTTTCATAGCAGATGCAGCCCATCTCTTTATGCAGAGCATGGGCTGCTTCATAATCATTGGTGGTGAAAGCCAGGTGAAATTCGTTTTCGCCCAGATTATATGGTTCGGTGCGGTCGCGCAGCCAGGTCAGTTCCAGGCGGTGTCCGCCAGTGCCGTCGCCAAGGTATACGAGTATGAAGCTGCCGTCCTCAGGAGTCTTGCGTTTGACCTCCTGCAGCCCCAATGCCTTTTTATAGAATTCCATGCTTTTTTCAAGATTGAGAACGTTGATATTGTTGTGATTGAATCTGAATTCAGGCATATTCCTGCTCCGTCCGGTTATTTTTCATGGCTGCAGCCGAGAACTTTTCGAACTACTTTACATACATCACCCGCGGTAATGCAATGCTCACGAAACATTTCGTCGAGATGCAGCATCGACTGACAATAGGATCTGGGCCCTATCCGTACCGGGTTGCGAAAACCATTCGCAGCTATAAAGCTTCCCAGGCCTGTCTCACGGCGGTGATCCTCAAATGAGAACAGCCGATAAGCCTTTTCGATCAGGCCTTTGAGAAACTTGTCGTGGTCGGCAAACTGCGCTACGGCCACGATGTCGAGACAGATTCCCTCGCTGGCCAGTTCTTCTGCCGCTTTAATAGCCTCTGACAGCATATGAGGGCCTGAAGTGAAAAGGAGATTGCGCAGCTCAGTCTCGACCGTAGATCTGTAGATGCCGGGGTTGCCCACGAAGTAGGGCAGGTCAGGAAACTCTCTGCCCGGCGTGCGATGCAGTCGGAAATATGCCGGTCGACTTTTGCCACCGGCGGCAAGTTCAGCTTTCATGCGCTGCAGTGTCATTGCCAGAAGCTTGCCGGTGCTCTTTGCATCGACCGGTTCGAAAATATCAAGATCGCCAACTGCCTGCATCAAGCCTATATCGTTGATCGCCTGGTGGCTTTTGCCATCGGTGAAATAGTCGGCACCGGCATAATGGGCTGCAAAAATCACCGGCACTCCCTCGGTGACACAGGCAAAAATCTGGTCGAGGCTGCGTTTGTAAAATGAAGCGTAAGTGTTTACCACCGCGATACGGCCGGCCAGCCCGAGCCCGGCTGCAATCGAACACATGTCCTGTTCGCTGATGCCTATTTCGAGAAATCGGCTGCCAAAGCGTTCTGCGACTGATCCCAGCCGGCACGACTTTTCGAGGTCGGCATCGAGGACGTAGATGTCAGGGTCTGTGGCACCCAGATCTAGAAGAGCTGCGGCAAAAGCTTCTCCGGTTGAAAGGAGCCCGTTCTCTTTTTTGCCCGCCGAAATCGGTTGCTGCGGCAGCAGAGATTGTCTGTAAGCGGCCCAGGCTTGAGAGACTGCCTGATCATCGGCGGTTGCAACCAGTTCATCAAGCATCAGCAGATAGTCATGGTCATCAGGAATCTGCCCGTGCCACTTGCCGGCACGCCTTGCCGTATGGTGGGGCATGGCGGTCAGGCTGGTGCCGCCACCTTTGATCGTTGAAGCGATAATGACTCCCGGTCTGGCCGAGGCAATCACTTTGTCGATGGCAGAAAGAATTTCACTCATGCAGTGCCCGTCGATCTCGTGAACTTCGAGCCCGATGCCGTGAAAAACGCCGGCCCAGTCAGAAGCATCTTTGATATCGGTGGTCTGGCTGTCTGATTGCAGATGGTTGCGGTCGATGATCGGCACGACCATACCGGGATTAAGCTTGCCCAGAGTGAGAAAAGCTTCAAAAAGTTGTCCTTCCTGAAGTTCGCCATCGCCGATCAGCGCAAAAACCGGAAATTTCCTGCCGGCGGCTGCATTGCTGATCGCTATGCCAACCGCTTTCGACAAGCCCTGACCAAGAGAGCCGCTGTCTGAATCAACGCCGGCAATCGATCGGTCACAGTGCGCCGGCAGACCATGCAGCTGTTTATATTCGCTCAGCTTTGCAGTCGGAAAACAGCCAAGACCTGCGAGAATGGCATATTGGGCCATTACCGCATGCCCCTTGGACAGATGCACGCTGGCGCGTTTATTTAGCGGTTTGAGCGGGTCGATGACATAATGGTGGTATATGCAGGTGAGCAGGTCCATGCTCGAAAAACAGGCTCCCAGCCAGCCATGGTTGGCTTTTTTGAGGCCGGCGAGACAGTTGATGCGATGAACGGCGGCCAGCCGAACAAGGTCGGCATCTGATTTGCCCGGAAACTTTGTGATTAAGCTGTTTTCGATAATGAATGGCTGCATTTGGTCTCCTGGATAGAGCTAATCAAGGCTCTCAGTCAGTCTGAGAATAACCGTCAACCGAATCCTTTGTCCATCTGACGATAAAGCCGGCATTGGTAAGGGCTCTGATTGCCCGGCTTACTTTTTTGTCGCTGAGTTTGGTCATATCGCGTATCTGTTCGAAGGTTTTGTGAGCTTCGCGTTCCATCGTGGCGAGCACTTTGCAGTTGTCTTCATTCGCGAGGGTTTTCAACAGCCGCTGGTGCAGTGCTTTTCCTTCTGCCAGGGTTACCGTCTGCGGCACGCCCTTGCGCGGGGCCTTGACCGGCCCGGTTGGCATACGTGAGTTCCACATGACGTCGAATTCGTCTTTGAAGCTGTCGATGATTTTCTGATGACCATTGTACAGGCCGTTGAAGAGCATGACGTTTTCATAGTTCATGTATTCGGCTGAATTAGACCAGTTATAACTGCCTATTGCCATTTCACGGCCGTTGACCGTAACGTTCTTGTGATGAAAGAACAGGCTCAGGTAGCTGAGCAGCATCGGTTTCTTGTCTTCCTGGCTGTATGCGTAAGCGTTGATTCTGAAGCGAAAGCGGATCTGAATGTTCTTGAGGCCGAGTTCAGCGGCTCTCTGCTCGAGCCACGGCGCCTGTTTGCTTTCGATCGGGTCGGAATCATCTATCTGGGCATGGTCGAGCAGCAGCCTGAATCTGGCATCTGGATTGCGTTCAGCTGCCTTGAGAATTGCTTCGGCAAGCTCGAAGCGTGTCAGGCTGAACATGCCGAGATCTAGACTGCCGGAAGCGTCAACCCGCCTTACCAGGTTGATCAGTTCGTTGTCGATGCGGGTTAATTCGAGTTCGTTGACCGGTTCAGAATTGAAGATTACTCCGGCGTAGCCTGGGATCGGCCCGGCTTCGATATACTTTTCCGGTATCCATTCTCCTAGCAGCATTTCTGAATATTCGTTCCAGAGTCGGGCGAATTCTTCGGCAAACTGGCGGGCAACGACCGGCTGTTCTCTGAAAAACACCCGGTTTTCGCCATATATCTGATCAGAAGTCGGTGAAATGTTGGCGCTGCCGCTGAAACAGCTGTGCGGAACCGGGTTGCCGGGGCGATAAAACACGCCAAACTTCTCATGCATGGTTCCGTAGATCATGGTTCCATCTTCAAGTTTGCTTTCGCGACCGTTGCGCTTCATGGCTGCAGTTGTAACAGCCGCTATTTTGAAATCGAACGGCTGATTTGCCGCTTTGGCCTTTTCAGCAGCTTCTTTGACTTTGGCGACGATGCGATCGCGGCTTGCCTGGGCCCAGGTTGAAACTCCGTCAAGCAGGAGCTGAAATTTGATCTGCTTATTGGCGGCGGCTTCGATCATGGCGTCGAGACTTTTGTAGTCGCTCATCGAATACATGCAGATTTTAGCGGTGCTACCCTGTTCAAGTTCATCGATAAAGTGAATCAGGGCATTGGCAAGCGTTGCCTGGCGGGTGGTGCCATCACTGAAATGCAGAACCCGGGAGTTGTTGCTGCGGCTGAAACCGCCCTGCGGCCCGAAATAAATATCAATGCTTTCGGCCCCTGCAGTGATCGAACACAGTCCAAACAATAATGCCAGCGAGATGATTAACTTTTTCAAGAATTCCTCCGGTTTTGATTTAATGAAATCATTGTAGCGTAAAACCACAGACACGGCAAATCTGCCGGGCCCGAATTCACCCGGAGCGCTGAGCTGGTTAAATACGAGAATTCAGGGGCGCGGGTCCACTCTCTGGCAACAACGGAACAGTTTCAGAGACCTGGCGTGCATCAGGGTCTTATGCCCGGAAACCGCTGTTTCTCTGGCAGAAGGGTTGGCAGTATCGACGAGAAGCTCCCAGTGCGCCTCAAACTTCGGCAGAAAATAGTCGACGTCGAGAACCGATGCGTTCAACATCAGAAGGAGATTGTCGTCGTGAATCGGAATGCCGTTTTCGTCGACATCATCGATGCCTGTTCCCGAAAGAAAAACCGCCAGCCCACGCGTGTTCGGGCTTGCCCAGTCCTCGTCATCCATTTCGCTGCCGTCAGGTCTGAACCAGATGATGTCACGCACGTTACTGCCTCTTATCATTCGCCCCTGAAAAAACTTGGTGCGGTGCAGTGCCGGGTGTTCGCGCCTGATTCGGATGATGCGCTTCGTGAATTCAAGCATTTCACGACTTTCGGGGTCGAGATTCCAGTTATACCAGCTGACCTCGTTATCCTGGCAGTAGGCATTGTTGTTGCCTTTCTGAGTGCGCCTAAGTTCGTCGCCGCCGCACAGCATCGGGGTACCCTGCGAAAACAGCAGGGTCGACAGAAGATTGCGCATCTGCTGGTTACGAAGATGTCTGATGTTAAGATCGCCAGTTTCGCCTTCACAGCCGTGGTTCCAGGAACGATTGTCTGAGTGCCCGTCGCGGTTGTGTTCGAGGTTGTTGAAGTTGTGCTTGTCGTTGTAAGAAACCATGTCGCGCAGAGTGAAGCCATCGTGCGCGGTGATAAAGTTGACACTCATATACGGCCGGCGGCCGTCATTTTCGTAAAGATCGCTGCTGCCGGTAAGCCTGTAACCGACCTCGCCTGCAAAACCGCCGTCGCCCTTCCAGAATGAACGCATCACATCGCGATACTTGCCATTCCACTCGGCCCAGAGCACCGGAAAGTTACCGACCTGATAACCGCCTTCGCCGACATCCCATGGTTCGGCGATCAGCTTAACCTGACTGATGACCGGGTCCTGGTGAATGATGGTGAAGAAGCTCGAAAGCTGGTTCCAGAAATGCATTTCGCGGGCAAGGGTCGAACAGAGATCGAATCTGAAACCATCGACGTGCATCTCGGTGACCCAGTATCTGAGCGAGTCCATGATCAACTGCAGAGTCTGCGGACTGACAACGTTGATGGTATTGCCGGTGCCGGTGTAATCTTTATACATGCGCCGGTTGTCGCGGGCCAGCCGGTAATAATTCGTGTTGTCTATGCCCTTGTAACTCATGGTCGGGCCCTGATGATTGCCTTCGCAGGTGTGGTTGTAGACAACGTCGATAATAACTTCAAGCCCGGCCCGGTGCAGCTTTTTGACCATTTCTTTGAATTCTCTTACGGCGCCGCCCGGAGATTTGTCTGAACTGTAGCGGATTTCGGGAGCAAAAAAAGAAAGGGTGCTGTATCCCCAGTAATTTTTCAGCCCTTTCTCGTGAAGAAAGGGATCGTCGATGTGCTGATGCACCGGCAGAAGCTCGATCGTGGTCACTCCGAGTTCCTTGAGATGCTCAATTATCGGCTCAGAGGCAAGCCCGGCATAAGTGCCGCGCAGTTTGGGAGGCACGTTCGGATGCAGCATGCTGATGCCCTTGACATGGGTTTCATAAAGAACGCTGCGGTGAAACGGCAGTTTGGGCGGCCGATCGCCATTCCAGTCAAAGCTGTTGTCGATGACAATTCCCGGCGGAGTTCCAGAGGCATATTCGGAACTGATTTCGAGATCCTTTTTTGAACTGAAGACATTGTAGGCAAAAAGGCCGGCTTCATGGTTCTCGATGCCGTCGAGAGCCCTTGCATACGGGTCCATGAGCAGGACGCGCGGATTGAAACGCAACCCCGCTTCGGGCTGATATTGGCCGTGAACCCGATAGGCATAGCGTTGCCCCGGTTGCAGCCCTTCTATGTATATATGCCAGACAAATGCGGTTCGGTGCCGCAGAGCAATACGGGTTTCGTTGTGCTCGCTGTCGATCAGGCACAATTCAATTCCTTCTGCATGTTCCGAAAAAAGGGCAAAATTGACACCCCTGCCATCCCAGGTTGCACCAAGTGGGTATGGATTGCCGGGTTTAACGTGCATTTTCTGTCACTCCAGTTCTATCTGCATACCCTCGAATACTGCAAAAATTTCGAGTTTGCTGCCCGCTTCGGCAGCCTTGGCTTGAAGTTCGCTGACAATTCGATCAAGGTCAGCGTCGGTGCGGTCAGGATCGTGGTGAAAAATACCCAGACGTTTGACTTTGGCATCCATAGCCAGCTTAAGAGCCTGAGCAAAGGTCGAATGCCCCCACGATCTGGTTTTTGCATAATCGTCATCGGTATATTGCGCGTCATGAAACAGCAAATCAACACCGTGGCAGAAATCCACATACTCGTAAGGCAGCAGGCCCCCGGGATGCTGGAAGCCGAGTTCATTGTCAGTCAGCAACACGAAACTGCGGCCGTTCTCCTGAAATTTGAAGCCATAGCCGCCATTCGGATGGCTCAATGGCACGGTATCAATTTTCATGCGTCGGCATGAACCGCATCCCGGGCCGCTGCAGCCGAAATTGAAGTTCGCCTTCAGCTGTTCGAAATCGACGGGAAAATACGGCGCCTCGAGCTGACGGGCCAATGACTGGCACATGTAATTCCGTGCCGACTGAATACCGCAGACATTAATTTTAAAACGGCTGAAGTAGGCCGGGGTAAAGAAGGGAAAGCCCATCAGGTGATCCCAGTGGGAGTGGGTAAGCATCAGGCAGAGCTCATTGCGCCCTTCTTCGAGCAGAAGTTTTTTGCCGAGGTATCTGAGCCCGGAACCGGCATCGACTATGGTCGGATAGTCTTCATTGTTGCGTATCTCCAGACAGGTGGTATTGCCGCCGTATTTGAGAGTGTGCGCTCCGGGAGTCGGTAAAGTGCCTCTGCAGCCCCAGACGGTAATTTTCATGCTGTTCCCTCAATAAATCAGTGTTTTCCCGGTTATTCGCGGCTTAAAATTTCTATGAGATGGTAACCGAACTGTGTCTGAACCGGCCCGTATACTTCGCCTATCTTACCTGAAAAAACTACTTTGTCAAATTCCTTTACCATCATTCCAGGTGAGAATTCACCAAGATCGCCGCCTTTTTTGCCTGACGGGCATTTTGAATGTTTGCCGGCCAGTTGACCGAAATCTTCGCCCTTGTTTATGCGTTCGAGCAGGTCAAGGCATTCTTTCTTTGTTTCTACGAGAATGTGGCGTGCGCGTGCTTTGCTCATTGGTTCTTCCTTTCAATTTTTCTGGCAGATTGCCAGGATACTGTCTGAATCATTTGCCGAAAACTCGCTGCCGGTCGGGCCAAAAAGATTGATTTCGGCGAACCCGGCCAGATTTAACATGGTCAGCATTTCTTCTGCATCGTAAAGCTGCATCTGCCAGTCTTCGCATATCTCGCCGGGAGGATTGAAGCCGTCCTGCCAGCGGGTTACCGATCTGACGCGAATCTGCCGCAGCTTTTTGCTCAGGCTGCAGTTTCTGACGTGGTGTACCAGCATGCCGTCGATTATGGCTTCGCGGCTCATATACTTGTATTCTTTGAATGTTCCTGCGGTCATGGCCGAATAATTAAGAATGTCTACAACCAGCAGACCGCCTGGATTAAGTTGCCTGAAGGCATTGGCAAAAAAAAGTCCGCAATCTTCACGACTGAGGTGACCGATGGCGTTGAAAATACAGATGGCCGCATCAGCATTTCCGGCTTCGCCATTACGCATGTCCAGCTCTTTGAAAATAAGACGTGTTTTTCCTGCCTTTATGCGTGCCATTTTGAGCATTTCAGGGTTCAGGTCGCAGGCAGTCACCTTGAACCCGGCCCGGGCCAGGCCTATGCTCTGGGCACCGGTGCCACAGGCGAAGTCGATGACGCTCTTTATGTCGTTCATTTTGAACAGCTCGGTCAGAAAAACATTCAATTCTTTTGATTCGCCATGCCCGGCCAGTTCGAAATGATCGTAAAACCTGGCATACGAACTGTAGTCAGGCTGACGAAGATTTGTCGGTTTGTTTCCGGTTGGCGGCAAGCTGTTTTCCTCGCGGTCAAAAGGCCGCTGTCAAAGAATGTGTGGCAGAAAATGGGGCAGCATCTTTTTCCACCATGGCCAGTCGTGGTTAACATCATGGCCCCAGAGATCGACCCACGCCGGAATGCCTTTGTCAGCAAAAATCTGCTTCAGTCTGAAGGTGTCTTCCGGGTATTCCCATGCACCCTGGCCGGTACAGACAATGATCTTTGCCTGGCGGAGCAGATCTATTACCCAGGGTTCGTTCAACCCGGGAAGATAATCGACCGGTGAGTTGAAATAGACGTTCTGGTCGTAATAATCTCCGATGACCTGTTTGAGCGAGTAGATACCGGCGAGTGCGATACAGGCATCGAAAACATCCGGGTGCCGAAGCAGAAAATTCACCGAATGGTAAGCACCCATGCTGTTGCCGGTCAGTGCGATGCGGATGTTGCTCTGGCAATGATTGCGTATGAACGGGGCAACCTCGTTGACAATGTATTTGTCATAGGCTTCATGGCGGAAAATATTGTCGCCCATGTGCCCGTCGCGCTTCAACAGCGATTCGTTGTCGAGACTGTCGACGCAGAAAATCTTCAGCCGGCCCTGTTCGACATGTTCGCGCACGATGTCGAGCATGCCAAAATCTTCGAATTCATGAAAAGTTCCGCCGGCACAGGGAAACACCAGCAGGGGTCTGCCGTAGTGGCCGTAAACCCTGAGTCGCATTTCGTGACCGATATTGGGGCTGTGCCATGAGTGAAATTCTGTGTGCATTTAGTGACTCCTGGTAATATTTTGCATCAATTATAACACATCTGGTAATTCAGCTGATGTGACGGGACAACGTCCATTTGATATGCCATTGGCCGCTTCCTGATTCTCTGTCGAGACAAATGATGCCTGAATTCTGAAACTTCATTATCTTGTGATCCGGACTCCCTGTTAAAAGCTGTGAAAGCAGCTGCTGCAGAAACGGCAGATGGCTCACCAGCATCAGGTTTGCGTCTGGTGATAAAGACCTGGCAACCGCCATGAAATCTCCATCTGGAACCAGCGCTCCGTTTTCTTTGACGCCGCGCCCGGGTTTGAGCTTGCCGGCAAAAATCTCTGCTGTCTGTCTGGCTCTGAGCTTGCCGCTATGCTGTATTTCATCGACAGCTACCATGTAATATTCAGAGACACTCGCAATGTGAGCGGATTCCTTGATGCCAATGCTGGTAAGAGGCCTGTTTGGGTCAACCGTCTCATTCTCAGCAAGCCCGTGCTGCACCAGATAAAGCGACATAAAAAACCACCTGTCAATCAGATCAGGGAAGCAAACTGCTCCCGGAATTTTGCGGCACCGCCGTTGGCGGGGTGTCTGACCTTGGCATGCCCGATTCCAATGCCGGTTAACTGGGTCGCCGACTTTTCGCCAACCGCAACAATTGTCGTGGGATTCATTATCTTGATAAGATCCAGCAGACGGGCGTGCCCGGCGGCGAATTCCCGGTCGGTCGGTGTGCGGTTCGAAAGCATGCCGCGGCTGCGATGAAACGGGTGCCAGGGCAGGGCGTTCCAGATGACGAAATCATACGGGGCGATGCCCATCGCCAGAAGATGCCCCCAGACAATTGTGGCGGTCGGTTCATTGAAGCCATCCGGCCGGATATCGACCCGACTGGTGCGACATGGCATCATCGAGGTAAAAATATGTTCGGGCAAAATGCCATTTTTTTTCTGCAACCCAAGAAGCATGCGCTCGGATGTCATCGCGATACCGGAAAAATGACCGCCCTGATAACCCAGAGCTTCACCCACCAGTAGAAATCTGGCACGTCCGAGACGTTCGCGCAGATAGAACATCAGCTGGTGCCGCCGAATTTCGCAGGCGTTGCTGTAATCATCGTTGTCAGGATCATTCTGCCACCAGGGGTTGAAGAGATCCCCTTCGGGCATTTCCCGCAGCGATTCGATAAAATTGTCGATGTCTTCAATGCTTCTATCGTTCATTGCACGCTGATGATAATATATCGAGCCGTCGAAGTAAACCGGCGTTCAGATAAAAATGGAACTATCTGTGATTCGCTTATAGCCTTGTGAAATGCCAAAAGCTCGATGTGCATCAGAGAAGGATTATCGAGTATGACATCGGAATTTCGATCGGTGCGGTATTTTTGAATTTGCCGATGCGTTCGATTGCGGTCTGACCTTGCGGGGCAACTTTTTCAGCCAGTTCTGCATAATTTTTAAAGATCTGCAAAGTGTGAAAATCTTTTTGCCTGCGGATTCCAGCCCTTTGCAGCGCTTGCGTGCTGGCAGCCACCTTGGCTTCTTCGACGACATAATATGCCCATTCTGACGCCAGGGCGTGGTCTATGATAGCAACCTCTGGAGCCAGTTCTTTTGCGTGTTGAATGGCCTCTGCACTTCTGTCGATCTCGTGCAGCGAAAACTCGAAAAGAACTATGTCGGCCGTGAGCTTTACGTCGAAGAAGTCTGCCAGTATCACTGCGAATTTGTTTTCGAGATTCTTCTGTTTAAGCCTTTGCTTTAAAGATTCGATGGCTGCCGAATCATTGTCGACGCCGGTTACCTTGCGGGCGATGCGGCTGTAGTCAACGAGCTGGCCGCCGCCGGCCCCGACCGAGATGATTGTCCTTTCTCTGAAATCACAGGTAGCGCACAGGTTTTTGATGATTTCGCCGATATCGGTTGCCATAAAGCCTCCTGGGGCAGGGGAGTTTTCATAGGGAGTTTACGCGAATTTTTCGTCGGAGAGGTTCCAGTGTTTTCGAAGGTCTCCGATAATGTTTATGAGTTCGAGTATCGGAAACATATCGCCTTCCTGTGGATTCTTTTTATTCCAGGCGGCCAGTATCTGTTCATGAGTATCTGCATCATATGCGCTGAGAGTCTTTGCAAGAGTTTCCGGTGAAAACAGAGTATTCAGTTCCCAGTTTTCGGGCTCGCCTTCAGCACAGAGCCAGAAATAGTCGCTGTTGTATTTCAGCCGTCGCAGTAGCTTGCCATCGCTCCAGTGTTCGTAGTGAATGAAACCGACGTTTTCCTGTTCGGCGATGTAGATTATTTCTCCCTTGTCGCGGGAAAGTTCCTCGTAATCTCTGTTCTCGAATTCCGGGTTTTCTGAAGACAACTCGATCGTAAAAAATGGGCCATAATCATTTTTGCGTCCATACAGTAGTGAATAATTTGACGACATATTTCCTCCATTGGTAACCGGGAACTGTGTGTTCTTTGTTTTTGTTGCTTTGTTTTTCGGGTTACTCTCACAAATTCCGGACGGCGCTTCAATCATAATACATTTTGAAAACGGGCGATTATTTTGATTGTTCAGGACTCACAAAAGGCATGATTCTATTGCCGTTTGCCTGCCTCAGAAAATTGCAGTTCGTATAGCTTGTGGTAATGACCTCGTGCGGCGAGAAGCTGTTCGTGACTGCCTTCTTCGACGAGACGGCCGTTGTGCAAAACGAGAATCCGGTCGCAATGCTTGATCGTAGAAAGACGGTGCGCGATTATCAGGCTGGTTCGCTGGCTTGTGAGTCGCTGAACCGCCTGCTGAATTACCGCTTCAGTTTCAGAATCGACTGAAGATGTTGCTTCGTCGAGAATAAGCAGCTGCGGTTCGGTGGCCAGGGCACGCGAAAATGCAATGACCTGGCGCTGCCCGGCCGAAATATTGCTGCCCCGTTCATAGATCTGCGTGTTGATTCCATCTGGTAGGTTACTGATTAAAGCTTTCATTTTCAATTCTTTGATAATATTATCAAATTTATGATGATCATGACGATCTTCTGATAAAAAGATGTTCTCGAAAAGAGTGCCTGAAAAGATGTTCACATCCTGCTGGATAAGGCCGATTTTCATGCGCAGCGAAGTGCGTGAGAATTTTCGTAATTCAACGCCGTCGAGAAGAATTTCGCCGTCCTGGTAATCGTAAAATCTTTTAAGTAAAGATGCCAGAGTGGTTTTGCCGGCTCCGGTATGACCGACGATCGCAATGCGCTCACCCTTTCTGACTTTGAAACTCAGGTCTTTGAGAACGGGTTTGTCTGGTGAATAGGCAAAATTGAGTTTACGGAATTCAATACTTTCCTGAAGTTCCTTGAATTCAATGCCTGCAGAGAGGTCGGGTTCGGGTGTTTCGTCCATCAGCGAGAATACTCTTTCTGCCGACGCCATGGCGCTCTGGAACACCGATATTTTTTCGCTGATCTGGCGAACTGGATCGAAAAAGGACTGAGTGTAGGCGATGAAGGTGATCAGAAGCCCGATGCTGATTTCGCCAGAGCTGACCAGATGTCCACCGTAAACGATGACTACGGTGAGGGTAATGGCAGTGAACAACGTCACCGCCGGCACAAAAAATGAATTGTAAAAGACTGATGTCAGTTCGGCATCACGCAATTCGAGATTCATCTGGTCGAACTTGTTTTCCCGGGCGGCTTCCTGATTGAAGATGTGTATTACGCTCATCCCCGAAACATTTTCAGCAAGCGCGGCATTCATGGTGGCCAGTTTGACGCGGGCCATTCTGAAGGCGTCACGCATCTTTACCTTCAGTTTCCAGGCGATGACAAAAAGCCCTGGGGTGGTAAGCAGCGCCGCAATACCGAGTTTAAAATGCAATGCCATCATCATGCCCGCAATTCCGAAAAGAATGCAGACTTCGCCACTCAGATTGATAAGAGCAGCACTGAACAGCTCTGCAAGGGTCGCGACATCATTGGTTATGCGCGTTACCAGCCTGCCAACCGGAGTGCGGTCAAAAAAACTGATCGGCAGTTTCTGGATATGAGCGAAAAGGGCGTTGCGCAGATCGTGCAGTACCCGCTGGCCGGTATATTGCAGCAGCCAGTTTCTGACCGCAGAAACCACGAAAAACGAAAAGTGCCCGGTAGCGTAAAGCAGCACATAGTGCCAGAGCATCGCATAGTTCTTGCCCTTTATTCCAAGATCGACCGCTTTACCGAGCAGTAATGGCAGGGCGATCTGAACCGCTGTTCCCAGCAGTACCAGCAGAACCGAAACCAGAAAATGCGGCCGCCAGGCACGCAGATATGGCCACATGCGTCGAGCCAGACCGCTGTCCCAGGCAGGTGCCTTGATATCGTCTTCGTTAAAATATGAATCGTCCATGTTCAGCTCTTTTCAAGTTCGGCTTTCAGTCTCTGCCGCTGCCAGGCCTGCGCATATCGCCCATGCCGGTCGAGCAGCTGCTGATGTGTGCCTATTTCTGCTATCTCGCCGTTGTCGAGGTAGATGATCAGGTCGGCACTCTGCAGGCTGACCATACGGTGCGAAACGATGAGGCATGTGCGTTTTTTCGCACTGCTGCGCAAAGAAGTCAGAATTTTCTGCTCTGTTTCAGTGTCGACGGCGCTGGTGCAGTCGTCGAGAACCAGAATTGGCCGGTCGGCAGCCAGGGCACGGGCAAGAGAAACCCGTTGTTTCTGGCCGCCCGAAAGGTTGACGCCACGTTCGCCAAGCAGGGTTTCCAGCCCGGCCGGAAAATCGCGCAGATCGCTTTCCAGCCCGGCGCAGCCCGCAAAAGCCACGGCTTTCTCTGACTGTTCCTTGTCGGATTGCGAAAAGAGAATGTTTTCTCTTATCGATTCCGAAAAAAGAAAGGTTTCCTGGGGCACATAAGCAAAGAGATTACGCAACTCTGCCAGAGGAATTCCTGCACTGTTGCTGCCGCCGATCAATATTTCGCCTGCGGCCGGCTGAAACATTTTCATCAGCAGGCGCAGCAGAGTGCTTTTGCCGCTGCCCACCGGCCCGGTGATGCCAAGTGTCTGGCCTTCGCCAAGACGGAAATTGATATTCTTCAGGCTCATTGCCTTTGCTTCAGGGTAGGCAAAACTGAGATTTCGAACTTCTATGTCATACGAGGTCGGCTTGTCTGCAACTTCCGGGTGGTCGCTGCTGGTCGCCGGCGGTTCGTGCAGAATCTGAAGGCAGCGGTCCATCGAAGCCATGCACCGCTGGTAGAGATTGATGATCCAGCCGATTGCCATCATCGGCCAGCTCAGTTTCAGCATGTAGGATTCCATTGCAATGAACGAACCCAGTGTTATGGTGCCTGCAATTACCATATTGCCGCCGAAATAGAGCAGAGAAACCATCCCCATGGCGATTACCATATCTAGTGCCGGGTGAAAAAGCGACTCGACATTCGCCAGCTTGATTTTGTCGCGCACAAATTCCATGCCACAGCGGTTAAAGCGGTCTATTTCACTTTCTTCAATTCTGAAACCCTTGATGACCCGCATGCCTGAAAGATTCTCTTCGGCACGTGAAGAAAGATCGGAAAGTCTTGCCTGTACTTCCCGGGAACGATTGTGAATTGAATTTTTCACCAGTATGACCATGGCCGGTATCATCACAAAAGGCAGCATGGTGTAGAAGGTAAGCTCCGGCGACAGCCAGAGCATGATAAAGGGTACGGTCAGAAAGTAGAACGAAGCATCGAGCACCACCAGAATCCCGATTCCGAACATGAAACGTATTTCCTGGATGTCGTTGGTCAGTCTTGACATGATGTCGCCGGTGCGGGTGCGGCTGAAATAGTGAAAAGGCAGTTTCAGCAGATGGGCAAACAACGACTTGCGCAGATCGTAGACAGAATTATGCGAGGTTCCGAGAAAAAACTGCCGCCAGAAAAAGCGGAAAATGCTCTGTATGACTGCTGTCAGCAGAAGAGCGGCACCGCACCACATCAGAACCGACCCCTGCCGGCCATGCTCGATACTGTCTATGGCAAATTTCAGAATAACCGGAGGCAGAATATCGGCGATATCGACGATGATGAGCGAAAGCATGCCGTAAAGAAGGTGGCGGCGGTAAGGTGCAAGCAGTTGTACGGCAAAAAGTCGCGGATTATGATGATTGTCTGCCTGCGGTGTCATGGCGCAATGTTACATTTCTGGCAGGGATAAAGTCAACATTCTCCCCGGCCTGCTCTGCTATCCTGCTTTATCGGTGGTCACAGTTTGAGCTGTGCCTTCAACCTGTCAACCCGGTTCTGCAGATCCTCTGAATCCGGTTGAAATTTTGGAATATCCAGATACTGCGAATAGAGCTGAAATCGCTGCAGGTCGCGGGCTTCGAGTGCTGTGGTTTCCTGGCCCGAAGCGTTCGATACCGCCATGGCGGTACAGTCAAGAATCATCTGCTCCTCGAGCTTGCCTTTCAGTTTTCGCACCTGATCGATGCTTTCAAGCAGTTCTCTTGTCTGTGGAAGCTCGGCCGCAAGCTCTTCAGCGGGCAATGGATGCGGCGGCAGCTGCTGGTGCCAGAAATAGCGCATGCGAAATGGCAGTTCGAACGGAACATGCTCGAAGTTGCCATAATATGCTTCGGTTAAAGGACCGTGTGGCCCGAGAAACATGTCAAGAAGCGCGGCCCTGCGATCGTCGCTGGCGCTTCTGCCGCTGGTGCCGTCGACATGCTGTTCCATTATGCTGACCACCCGTCCCAGGCTCATCATCCAGCGAAAACGCATAATCATCGCTTCGGCTTCGCGTATTTTATTGGCGATAGCGACGACCTTTTCCTGATAAGTGGTTTTGGGGTCAGCGACGATGGCGTAGACGTTGTTGCGCCAGATAATGGCCGAGGTTTCCAGTGAAAGCTGCGCGAATTTTGCGATGCGTGCGGTTACTGTTTTTACCGCCTGAATGAAGCTCTCGGCTGCAGCCTGCATTTCGGTTACCGGCCCGGCCCAGTTCTTGTCGAAAAACGAGTTCAGAATCAGCTGTAGGCTTGAAAACATCTGGGTCAGCTGTTCTTCGATGCGAAAATGCACCGAGTATGGTGAAGCTCCGCCTCGCATCTGCAGCCGGCGCACCAGCAGCGAGACGGCGGCGGCCCGACTGAACTGCACAGCATCGTAAGCGGCGAAGACCATTCCGCCCCAGAAAAGCATGAAGCTCAGCGGGAACAGCAGATGCAGTGCCATCATGCCGCCGCCGAGAAGCAGTGCCAGAAATGCCACGATGAACAGCCAGCTCTGCCCCGGGTTGCCGAGGTATTTTTGAAATTCGCTCATCATGTTGCCGGCAAGACTGGCAGAAGGGTTGATGGTTTCGCACAGGTAATGGAATTTAACCGGCACGCTCGGCGGGTTGGCCAGGTATTCTTTTTCGAGAGGGTTGAGAGCATCGTGAACAGGTCTTGCCAGACCGCACAAAGGGCAGACTCCGGCCTTCGATGTCACTGCGGTATGGCATTGGCGGCAGAAGTGGCCGAGCATGGCGTTTTTGTTTGTCATGAGTCAAATTCTAATGTAAGGAAACTTTTTAATCAATCACTGTACCCGGTATTAAAGAAAATTTTCCACCCGGGCCAATTTTTCCAGGCCAGGCGGCGACTGCCGCGCCGTTCTGTTTTGCTTCAATGACTGGGCGAAACTGTCGCAATGTATTATCGTGTTCTTAGTTGTGGGCTAATCCGAAGATCGACAACGATTATGACAACCGTCTCGCTGTCGCATGTGTAATTTAGGATTACAGGGTGACAGCGGCGAAAAACCGCGCCAGTCGGGCCCATCCCCGGTATTCCCTCGCACCCCGCGCCGTAAACGGCCGGGCGCACGCTCAGCTTCCGCAGAACATGTTTTTATGACGGAAATTTGCGGGCTTGTCTGCGCTTATTCAAAGCTTTTTGCCCTAATGAATATTCCTTCTTGTCTTCGCTTCACCATCCGTTTAAAATAAACATGAAACAAATTCAGGGAATAGAGAATGAAACTTTCGAGAGCCAAAGCAGTTACCAGTATTGTTATAATAGCTTTTTGTCTGCTGTTTTCATATCAATTTTTGAGCTTTGCACAGCAGCCAGCAACCAATATCCAAGTAGAATTACAAGAGCTTTTGCAGGGCAAAACTTCAGATTTCAGTTCAGCAGCTGCGCAGCTGAAAGAAGCAGACCTTCCTGCAGCTTTGACTATTGTTGAATTGTTAAAATTCAAAGCTCTACACCAAGAAACCCCAGCAAGTATTGACCAGATCAATAAATTTGAGTCACAAATTAAGTATAGACTGGCAAAATCTTCAGTTGTTTCATTCTCTAAAACTGATGCCTGCCGCAAGAAAATCGAAGCAAAGGAAATAGAAATTGCAGGCCAGAAGCTTGTCATTCCCGAATACTATATTGCCGAAGTCGGCATGGCAATTACCGGCGTAATTCCAACTGGTGAAGCTGGCACGGTATTCCCTGATTTCCAGGTCAATCTTTTTTCGCAATCAAACATAACTGAATATAGCCTTGTCATCGACGGTAACGCTGTTCAACAAAATAATATTGGCACGTTTAAAGACGGTGATGAACTTGGCCTGATTTTCAGACCCGATCTAAATCCCGACAGCATTCTTTCAATAGGCACTCACACTGCAGTAATTTCTGTAACCAATGCCGCCGGTGAAAAAGCCGAAAAACAATGGTCTTTCACTGTCGGCATAAATGACGTTCCAACTTTTCCGTTGCCTAAAGACGCTGTTGTAATCAAAGAAATTTCCATTAATTCTAAAACTATCGGTCAAAAAATTGCCATTATTCCATAATGAGGAAAACTATTTTTTGCTTTATTGCGTTTCTGTTAATTTCAATTGCATCAGAAGGTGCTTTATTTAAATTCCGTCTAATCAATGAAGATCTTTATTTAGAAATTCTTAATAATTCTCAAACCGAGACTGATTATAGAACATTCAGTTATAGTTTCCGTAATCATCATTTTTTAGGTGTAGATAAAATCATATTGGCCTTTTCGACGTCAGGGGTAATGTATTGCAATGAATCTAATAGCAGTTCATCTGGTTCAGGTGCATATTTTGTTGTTTCAAAACGCCAAAATTCAGCTTTACCCAATGAAACAAAGAGCGAATGTATTATTGATAAAGAATTTCCTTGTCCTATCTTGCCTGAAGGTTCTTTTTATGTATTTGTCCTTTTAAGAGAATTCAAAAATGAAAATTTCCAGCTACACACAATAGGGCCAGTCAAAGTTAAGATTGGTTCTAGGAAATCAGTTCTTTCTATGGTAGAAATTCCAAAAGAAAGTATTTCAAAAGAAGCATTAGAATTTGTTGCGGCAATGTCAGATGACCTTAAAAATAGTATTCAAAATCTAAGACACTGAAAAAAAATGGTCGAAGGTAGTGAAGGGAGCGGTGGGCGGAGAAAATTGCCCAGGCATAATTAATACGAATTTCATTGCAAAGGTTGGAAAACGATGGCCAGATACAATAGAGCGTTTGTTAGCATACTTGCTGTTTCTCTGATGATAATGCTGCTTGGTTGCGGTGGTGGCGGCGGTGGTGGGACAACACCTCCTCAGGACACTGAGATTGCGCCTTCGGCGGTTTCCACTCTCACTTCTGCTCAGAATCCTTATTCTTATTCAAGTGTTTCAAAGAATCTTATCGTGACTATTCCGGTAATCAGCGGTCAGATTGCGAATTTTCTGCTGACCATAAACAATAATTCAGCTTCTTCGCAGGATATCGCTCTGACCCCGGCAACATCTTTTGCCGCATCGATACAGCCGCAGGATAAACCTTCGCTTCTGGCTTCGCAGATGGTAACTGACGCCGATCTGGTACAGATGGCTGCAGTTAAGGGCCGGCTCGAACAGAAGCTGCGCCAGGATACCATTGACAGCATGCGGCGAACTGGTGGCAACCTCAGGGCTGCCATGCGTCGAAGCGATCACCGTGGCGAAGTGGAAGGCGCACTTTATGATATCAGCATGGTTTCGAGCTCTACCGGGCTCTCATATATCACCAGGTCCTGCAAACTTGAGAAAATTACTGACCACTGCAAAATTTTCGTTGACCAGGGAACATTCGGCGGTTTAAGTGCCGCCAGCGGTACTTACATGGTAACCGCCAGCGATATCCAACATTTTGCAAATGAATTCGAAACTTACATCTACCTGCTGATGAGCCAGAATTATGGTTCAGTTTATGACATCGACCAGGATGGTCGCCTGTCGATCATTATTTCGCCGGTCTACGCTTCAATCGGCTTTGCCGGGCTTTTCAACTCGATCGACATGACCCCGGGTGCTACCACCAACAGCAACCAGCGTGATATGATCGGCGTCTGGAGCCCGAGCAGCAGCAAATGGCAGGGTGAATACTGGCGCGCCGCCACCCGCGAAACCATTGCGCACGAAATGCAGCACGCGACAAATTACAGTGCCAAGGTTTACCCTGGCGGCGTTGCCCGCACCGGCATCGGCAACTACGACAGTCTTCTCGAAACCATGTGGATCGATGAAGGCCTTTCGGTTGGGGCCGAAGCAAGATATCGTGCCAACCGTGCCGCGGTCGGCGAAATCAGCTATTTTGGCGGTCAGACCGTGCCAGATTCTGTAGCCAACGATAATCGCTTCAATTACTGGGTCCAGAACCCGGAATCGGTCAAAATGGATGATTTCAGCTACGAATTCAATGCATATGAGCACTATGGGCAGAAGGGGTTGTTCAACTTCTATCTTTACGAGCAGTTCGGGGCCCAGAAAATCAAAGACCTGGTTCAGACCACGACTACCGGCATGACTAATTTTGAGAACGTTTTTGGCGCCGGCAGCTTCGCTTCACTGGTGACAAAATGGCAGTTTGCCGTTACCAACGAGGGTTTGCGCACCGCCGGCCTTGTTGATATCAACGCCATCAGCGCCCCATATCGCTATCAGGCTGCCTTCAAACTATCAAATGTTCATAAGGCCGTTCAGTATGATGCGAAATTCCCTGACAGTATTCAGGTGGCACCCGGTGCTACCGCTTACTACGTTATCAGGCAGCCATCTGCAACTACTGGCTCTGAATACCAGTTCAACGTTGAATCTGCCCAGGGCCAGACCATCAAGGTAGATATGATGCGTCTGCCCTGATTTTACCGATACAAAAAAAGCCGCCCCTCTCACGGCAAATTGCCAGTCGGGGGGCGGCCTTTTTTTCGTCAGCCTTTTCGTAGTCGTCGGGTCTTTACATATTTGTCGAACCAGTCGAACATTTCGGCAAGCGTGTGCAGAATCGACTCGCGAGCCTCGTAGCTGTGGCCCTCGAACGGCAGCACCACCATGCGGGCAATACCGCCGTGGCCCTTGATGGCCCCAAGCATGCGTCGGCTCTGAATCGGAAAAGTGCCCGGATTTGGGTCTTCTTCGCCGTGAATCATCAGCAGCGGTTTTTTGATCTTGTCGGCATGGGTGAACGGCGACATCTGGGTATAAATTTCGCGGGCTTCCCAGAAGGTGCGGCGTTCACCCTGAAAGCCGAAGGGTGTCAGAGTTCGATTGTAGGCTCCACTTCGGGCAATGCCGGCCGCGAAAAGATTTGTATGTGCCAGAAGATTCGCCACCATGAAGGCGCCGTAGGAATGCCCGGCAACGCCGATCCGGTCTCGGTCGGCGATTCCAAGCTCGACGAGTTTGTTGACCGCGGCTTCGGCTCCGGCTGACATCTGCTCGACAAAATTGTCATTTGCGGTCAGCGGGTCGCCGACAATCGGAATCTCGGCATTGTCGAGCACCGCGTAGCCTCGCAGCACGAAGAAAAGAATCGAGGTGCCGCTGATGCGCGCATAACGGTTGGTGGCCGAACGCACCTGCCCGGCCGTAGAGATATCCGTGTATTCTCGGGGATATGCCCAGATTATAGTCGGGTAACGTCGACCCGGCTTGTAATCGAGCGGATAATAAAGAGTGCCGCTGAGCGGGACGCCATCGTTTCGCTGGTATTTGATCAGTTCTTTGCGAACCTTTTTCAATTCAGGCGCCGGTGCTGCAAAAGATGTCAGGGCAACGCCCGTGCCGGCCTGATGGTCTGCGATTGGCCTGATATAATAATTCTGAGGCGTTTCGACATCTTCGCGGGCGGTGACGATGCTCTGGCGCCCGCCATCGGCGAACTCGAGAAAGCTTTCGTAGGCCTCGAGGCCTGAGCGGAAAGTTTCCTGCCGCTCGCCGCTCTCGATGTTCATGCGCTTGAGAAAGGGCCTGAACCCGTCGGGAGTTGCCCCCTTGCCTTCAAGATAGATCCAGGCGCCGTCTTCAAGAATGGCAACTGTCTGCCCATCGGGTCTCGCATAGTAAACCAGGTTGCCTTCATCCTGATACTGATCGTAATAGTTGCGCGAGAAGAGAACTTTCGCTTCTGAGGCAATGTTGGTGCGACTCATGTCGATCAGGCGGCCTTTGATCCAGCGGGTGTCACGGTCGTAATCCCAGGCCAGCGCCAGATCTTCGCGATCGAGCTGATCGAGTCCGGAATAGCGCATCGGCAGCCGGATAATCTCCCGGGCTTCCAGGACGAATGGTGCTTCCTGTGCTTTGATAACGTCCCTGAAATCGGCTTTACGGTTCGGATCGCCGCCGTCGAGCGCTTCAATCCAGCACAGGGTCGCCGGTTTCAGCTTCTGCCAGAAGGGGCTGCGCATACCTTCCTTAACGCCCTCGATCGGAATTTCTTCGCCGGCTGGAATGCTTGCCAGAGTCTTTACTGCCCGCCCTTCGTCATTCCAGATTTCATAGCGGTGCGCAAACAGGTTGACCGGAACGGTTCGCGAAAAAGGCTTTTCAAGAATCTTCACCACAGAATATCGGGTGTCGGGGGACGTGGAAATATGGGTGATGAGCCCCGCCGGCCCGAATTTGCCGCCTCGACCGCTCTTGACGTCAAAACGATAAATCTGCGCTGTGGCATAGTATTCGAAAAGCTTCTCGTCATGATCGGTCTGAATAAGGTCCTGATAGGTGCGTACCTGTGAAACCTTGCCGTCTGTTTCCTGTATCTCAGGGCTTTCGGGAATCAGCGGAGCTTCTGGCGGCAGTCCGCGTTTCTCCGGCCAGAGGGGTACATAGAGATGGCGGCTGTCGCGACTCCACCATGATGGCTCGAGAAGCACCGAGTTGAGTCGTGGTGGCGAGATCCGTCGGCCAGTTCCCTTGAATGGGTCGAAAACCCATATTTCTGACCCATCGTTTTTATAGCAGGCGGCAGCCAGAAGTTTGCCATCGGGCGACCAGGTGGGAAATCCGAATCTTGAACCTTCCGGGAGCTCGACTGGCCTGGTCTGACCGCTGGCAAGATCGAGCAGACTAAGCTTCTGTACAAAATAGCTGCGCTTCGGAATGTTATATCTGGTCAAAATTCGCATTCCGGCCAGCTTTGCCTGCGGTTCGGCAAGATCTTCAAGGCTGAGCTGGGTTGTGTATTCGACAAGCAGCGCATATTTGCCGGCAGGGCTGACGCTGATCTGCGGCGGATTTGGAGTGTCGACGATTTTGCTGATGTTTTTGGCGGGCTCGCGGTAACCTGGGCGGGCAATGCTCATTGAAACTGTCGCAAGAGAGAATACCAACATGCAGGCGATTAGCCTGAAAAGTTCGTTTTTTCCCATCGATTGCACCTTTCGATATTTTATTCATATTAATTGAAAGGTGCCTGAATAAACAACAGTTCTCTGAGTTTATTTCGCGCGGCCTCTGAAAAGGTAAATCAGAAGGCCGACTGGCCCGGTAAACAAAGTTAAAGCCAGCCACAGGCCTCTTTTGTCGCGACAATGGCTGTCTAGACCTACGAAACCGAGCGCCACAGCCTGAAATGCAAAAGCGCCGAGTACATAAAGCGACGAAAGAGTTGTGAATATTCCCATATAGAACCTCGCTAGACTGTAAAAAGCGGGCACCCTGAGGGTACCCGCTTAAGTTGTTTTTAAAATCCAGTTTCAGCGTGCAAAAACATAACCGAGTTTTTTGGTAAAGTTGCCTGCTACTGATGCAACGCCAGAGAGCAAATTGCCCGCTGCTTTGGTCACGTAACCCGCAGCCTTGACCACGCTGCCGCCGACTACCGCAGTTCCGCCGAGAAGGGTGCTGCCAAAACTGCCTTTGTCGAGCTGCTTTTTGCCCCAGTCGACGATCAGGTCGCCGCCCTTGGTGAGACCCTTGCCGGCGATGCCGACTACAGTGCCCGGAATTCCGAGAACGCATTTGGTTACACCGCCGAGCAGTTGCATCGGAGCAATGCGTTTGAAGCCGGTTACCACATCATTGATGCCGCTCGACATGTTGTCTTCCATGGCGGTATTGAAGTTGAAATTCAGAGCAGAGGGTGACTGGTCGGCCTGTTTGGTGCCCTTGATGTCGATCATCAGGTTTGAATATCCGAGCAGACTGTTAGGCAGTTTGTTGCCAACCGGGTCGTTCCAGGCGGTTTTGAAACGTTCGATATCCATGGTGTAACCGCTGCTCGTGCCCCAGTAGGAGTCGCGCAGTTTCAGAGATACAACTTTGCCGCTGGCATCGCTGTTGTAGCCATAGATGGTGACCCAGTGAGGCACCCCGCTTCCTGAGTTGACCAGAACGATTACCGGCAGGCCTGCATCGAGCTTGCGGGTGATGTCGGCGATGCTGGCGTTCTGTTTCTGTGAGGCGTCGATGCCGTTCATATTCAGGTATTCGACAATGGTTGGCGGCCCGGTGAAAATGCCGGCCGGGTTGGTGTCTTTGTATATCTGCTGCGGGTCTTTGTTGACGCCCATACATCTCAGAACCGAGGTCATCGCGAACTGGCCGCAGTAATTATCGCCGTCGATGCTGATCGGAAGATTGTCATAACCGGAAAGTTCTTTGCCGGCAGTGACCGTGGCTGTTTCATTCCTGTCGCCGGAAGAAAACAGGGTATCAACGGTATTTTTGACCTTTTCAGCCGTTTCCTTGATTTTGTCCTGGGTTTTCTGGGAAGGGGTCAGCCGCGCGCGTGCTTCTTCATACTGACGCTTGGCGGCCGCAACTTCTTTGCCAAGTTCTGCTGCTGCGCTGCTTTTTGCATCACTGAGCGCCTGGGTGTACTGCTGATACAGGCGTTCATACTTCATGCGCAATTCTTCAACCTGCTGCGGAATGCTGGTTGCAAATGTCATCTGCCCGACGACTACCGCCAGAAACAACCCTGCCAGCAGGGTTCTGATTTTCGAAACATTTTCATTCTTTTTCATAGCGACCTCCAGTAGGTTGGCCGAAATTGTCGATTTTTCTTCAAGTATAAGAATGAATCGCCAACTCGTCAATCTGTTGCGATTTTTCTCAGTGATCCACGATGAAATTGCCCCGGAGCGAATGGCGTGGGCGAAGTTCGGTGCCGAGTTCGCCTATATAACCGCGACTTTTGAATTTCCCGGCTTCATAAACAGGATACTGTCTCGGATGAGGTAAAGCAGGCGTTTGCCCGGTTAGCAAACTGACCATTCCGGTTAGATTACTCAGAATGGTATAATAATACAGGCCAGTTTTTTGAACCGCATTCAACCTTGTGGCAAAGGGTACCTTCTGCGTCTTTTCTTTTCTGATATTCGCAGTCAGCGAAAGAGATTCTGCCATTCAGCAACACGACCTTACAGACTCTGGTATTACAAAAACATCTGCCCGTCATTGATCAAGAAAAGCATTCTGATTTTGAAAGTGCCAACTTTCTGCGGAATTAAAACGATTGCGGAAATCTGGAAGAAAAATGAACATACTGAATAACCTCAAAATCGGCATCAAACTATCTCTCAGTTACCTGATCATGTTCCTTGTGATGACTGTTCTTGCCTACAATGGTTATTCAAGTGCCAGAATCATTGAAGATAAACTGGAAGATGTTCTGCATGTAAGGCTGGCAATAACCAATCTGCTTTTGAATTCTGACCGGGATTTTCAACAGCTGCTGGTCGCAGAACGCACATTGCTTTCATCAGATGCAAAATCAGACCTGTTCAAATCGCTTCTCAACGATTACGAAGAGAACCTTGCTCAGGCTAAAGAGAGAACCGAAAAGGCATTTCTGCTTCTGACAACTCCAGCAGAAAAGGAATTGGCAGACAGGTTCAGGAACGATATGGCTGCCTGGGAAAAGGAATCCCGGAAGGTTCTGGCAGCTTGCCAGACCAATAGTGAAAAGAGCAAGGCTGAAGCGATCAGTGTATCACTCGGACAGGCGGCAGTGGCTTTCGAAAAATCCAGGGATCACCTTGATAAGCTCAACGATCTTAATGACGCAATAATCGCTGAGACTGAAAAACAGGCAACCGAAGCTTACAGCAAAATTGTCAGTGGAATAATGATTCTTCTGTTCATCGCAATGTGTGTCGCACTCTTCCTTGGTTTCGGAATTTCCAGAGGAATAACAATTCCGATCAGCCAGGGGGTGCTTCTTGCTGAAGAAATTTCTCGGGGCATTTTCAGCAGAAGGCTCAATTTAAAAAACCGGGATGAAATTGGACAGCTCGGGCTTTCTCTCGATCTGATGGCTGATAACCTGGCAAAAAACGCCAAAATTGCTGATGAAATCGCCGAGGGCAATCTCAATGTCGAGGTGAAACTGGCCTCTGAACATGATCAACTTGGGCTGGCATTGAAGAAAATGGCCGAAACTCTTAATGATGTTCTGGGTCAGGTTAAATCTGCCAGCGAACAGATCGCTGCTTCGTCCTCCGAGGTATCGGCAGCCAGCCAGTCATTGTCAGGTGGCGCGACCGAACAGGCAAGTTCTCTCGAAGAAATTTCAAGTTCGATAACCGAGATTGGTTCGCAGACGCGCCAGAATGCCGAGAATGCCCAGCAGGCCAGTCAGTTGTCGGCCGACGCCAGAATTGCTGCCGAGAGCGGCGACAATCAGATGAAGGCAATGATGACTGCAATGGACGAAATTGTTAATTCTCAGGGAAATTGACCTGAAAACGGGCCGTTTTTCTCAGTTTTCGTT
>CAYYUI010000051.1:0-35540 GCA_964474705.1 uncultured bacterium | reverse complement strand
TCGATCTCATTCAGACCAACACCGAAAGAACCATGGAACGCACCAAAGCGATTCGCGAAGGCAAAGCCGAACAGGACCCCTTCGACATTCTTTACCCGGTTCCGCCCGCAATTGTAAAAATGTTCATGGAACAGTCGTTTGCCAAACCTCAGGGCCCGAATGTGGTGGTCGTGCCGCGCAAAGAGATTCCGAACGCTGCTGAGCGTGCGGCTTTCTATCGCAAATACGCCGAAATGGCAGCAAATTGATTGGTCTGGTTATGGTTTGCCAGCCGAGGAATTTTGTGAAACCGGCAAGCGGCTGATTTAATGGGAATCGGTATGGAAAATGCTAAATGGCTTCTTTTATTTGCCTTTATATGTGTTAAAGCCGTAGGCAATATTTACATTCTTGCTGATGCTTACAGGTCTGGAAAAATAAAGGTGTATTCTTACGACAGTTTTCCCTTATTGGGGGCAAAGCCTATCAGAGATCACAGTCTGGCATTTGAGCCCGGTTATTTCTGGTTTGAGGTGCTTTCTAATCTGCTCTGGCCGGCCGCAATTCCTTTGCTGGTCTATATTTCTGTTTAGTGAGAACTGCATAAAAAGCTCCCTCTAATAAAACATAAACAGGCCAGGGCAAATGTGAACTTTGCCCTGGCCACAAGCGGTATTACGGCATGCCAGTCGTTGCACAGCGCTGCGATCTTCAATCGTAGCGCTTGTATTGCGCTGCGACATTTGGTAAAACGATCAGGGGTAGTTGATGGTAAACCCGGGAGAGGCCTGTGCCAGATCACTGGGACTGGTCAGATCGGTATGGACTTTGCCGTCACCGTTGCCGGGCATCAACTTCGAGAGTGTCTCGCCAATCAGCGGCCACTGCTTGACTGTTTCACGCTTTTTTACGCCCCAGTCGACAATTTTCATGACAGTTTTGACGCCTTCGGGCAGGTTAACCTTATCGGCTTTGTTCATGCCGCCCAGCAGTTCGCCAAAGGTTCCCAGGTTCTGATAAACGGGAACAAAAAGTTTGGTGAAGACGATCATCAGGTCTTTGCGACTGGCGCCGCTTTCTTTGCCGAGTTTGTCGAAATCTCTTAACAGCGAAATACCGATGTTGGCCTGGCTTTTAACTTCCCTGAACTTGCCGATGCCCCAGCCTGCATCGAATTTGCCGGCCTTTTTGTCTGCCTCATAAGATTGGTTGGCAGCGGAAAACCTGGTGAAACCTTCATTGCTCTTGATTTTGTTGAAGACGTTATTCAGCTTTGCCCGACCTTCTTTGCCAGGGAAGGCGCGATCGAGAATTTTGCAATCAGGAACGATATCGTTGATGATGAATTCCTGCAGGCGGTTAAAGTCAGGATTTTCGACATAGGTGATGGCAAAATTCATGACTTTGTCGGCAAGTTCATACTTGTTTTTGGGTTCAAGGCCGTCGATGGCTGCGTGCAGGGCGACGAGAACCTTGTCGCGCTCAGGATTCTTGTCGGCAATGTGCCCTTTGAAGCCGGCACCGTCAAAATATGCCTTGCTGACAAGTTCGCTGCAGTAAAATGCCTTGTTGCCATCGCTGTTGGTGAAGGCGTAGTCATATGGCTTGCCCAGCTGCGCTTCTGCGTAATTGACCGCTTTTTCAACAATTTCGTTCGCTTTGGATGCCGGCAGGCCATAGGTGGGCCTGACCAGGCGGTAGTGGCACCATGAGCCGAATTCTTCATACCAGGAGCTCAGGCGAACCTTGTCGCTGAAAGTGTCATTCTTATTGCCGGTTATGCCCACCGCTTCGATGATAATCGGCGGCGCACTGTCGATTACCATGGTGGCATGGTAATAAGGCCCTTTGGTCATCAGGCAGATGAAATTCTTGTCGATTTCTTTCTGCTCACGCGGACCATTCAGGTAGATATCACCGCGTTTTGCAGAGGTGACAATTTTGACCATCTTTTCGTCTTTGTGCCAGCGCCGGGCCCATTCAAGCATCCTGATCGGATTGCCGAAATCGCGGGAATAGTTGTCTTTGCCCTGAGGGTAAAAACTTTTGCAGAGGTTTTTCGCCGCTGTCAGCCCGCCTTCTTTACCGGTGAATGGTTCTTTGCCGTCAAGGCAATTTTTAAGAACCGGGTAATAGTAAGGAAGCAGCTGCATCTTCAGATACATCTGTTCTTCTTCGCTGAGTTCAACTGTGGCACTGGCGTTCAACATGGTAATGTCGAAGCTTTTGCCGGCCGACAGGGTTACCGTCGATACCTGAAAAGGGTTGCTCTGCTGGGTCTGTTGTGCCGATGCCGCCGGCGAAAAAACTGTTGTCAGTGCCAGAAACATCAGCCCTGAGATGCCGGCGATTCTGTTGAAAGATTTTTTCATGTTTTATAACCCCCAAACAGTTGTTAATAGTCAATATTACCAGAAAATCAGTGAATAGTTTTGCCAAAATACTCATTATGAGAATCCAGACGTATGATATTTTTAAAATATGACCGCAGCGTTAACGATATGATTTGCCAGCGGGAAAAGCGATGAAAAGAGGGATAGCATGGGAAAACAACTGCCGGAATGCCACAAAACCAGGCAGGGAGCTATTGCCGACCAGGTAAGCAAATTTGTCTTTCTCGCCATCATGACGGTGTTGCCCCTTACAGGCGCTTATATTATTTCGCTCGCCAGAGCCGACTTGCAGAAGACGGCTGAGCTGGCAGCGAAAACCAAAATCGCCGTGCTAAACAGCACTCTGAGCGGTATGGCCTGGGTACAGGCGCGTTTAGAGCCTGCTGCTTCAGAGACATTTCTAGTTTGTTCGGGTCACAGGTGTCTCTGGAAACAGCATGAAACCAGAAAAGAAGAAACCGAGAGCGTTTACTCTGATGGAAAATGGACTAAAAAGAAAGTCACCAGGGTCTACCGCGACCCGCCCGAAACTGTGCCAGGCAAACTGGTTGCCAGCGATACGGAAATAATCCTGGAAAGCTGGAAAAATTTTGAAATGAGCGAGGTTCTTCAGGAAGGTTCGCATCTTCCAGCTGAGGCAGACCCGCAGACCAGAAATGCAGCCCCCGACCCGTCGAAGCGGGAGCTGGTCTACTACCTGCCGGCAGGCTGCAATGCCTGGGTATTCGGCAATTTTGTCAACGGCCGGCCGGTCGGCACTGAAGAAATGCCGGTTCGCCTTTCTGCGGCCGGCCGTGAGCAATTCGTCGAGAAAACCCTTGAAAATCAGGGGTTGCTGAAAATTCTTCAGACCATTCTGAGCTGCGTCGGAGCCTTTTTTGCTCTGGTGACGCTGCTCATAATGGTGCAAATGGGCAAGGCGTCATTGACCGGCCGGAATTAAGGTCTATTCAGCCCCGTAGTAAAGAAAGTCGAGATCGGCCTGCGTAAGCATTTTCGACAGTTTAAGAGAGGCAACGGTTCTGCGCAGCTGTTCGATTGAAATCGGGCCGATTACGAGAAAATCAGTTCGCCTGTGGGCCAGGGCATAAGCGTTGGCCATTTGATCGACCGTATATGAGGCCTTGTGCTTTTTATTGAAATCTTCAGTGAATTTGACCAGCCGATTGTATCTTTCTTCGTTGGCGCAGGTGAAAATTGAGTGATAGACGTTTTTCCAGTAAGGGTCGCCCTGAGCGTATTTTTTTCTGGCGTCTTTTCTGGCGTTATCCCAGCAGGGTTCCGGTCGATCGAGAATGCTGATGCCGCCAAGCGGCGAATAAGGCATGAGCTTGATTCCCTTCAGAAAGTTCTCATCCATCATATCTTCGTGGGTAACCTGAACGCCGCCCGCATGGATAGCCCGTTCTGACATTTCAAAAAGCGAAAAATACGGGCTGTTGAAAACCGGTTTTGCCAGATCAGGCTGTTTCCTGGCCAGCGCCAGTGATCTGGTGATGCGGTGGGGCTTCCAGTTTGACCAGCCAATAAAGGTGTATTTCTCGCGGATTTCATTTGAGCTCAGGGCTTCCATTATGGTTTTAACGGAATTCTGGCTTCTCTTTACCGGTTCGAAATTAATAAAATCGCCGTCATCTCTGTGCATGAGGTAAACAGTGGGGTTACCACCCAGGTTTTTTATCGTGTGACCAAGTTCTTCGCCGATTCTTTCGGCTATCTGCTCTTTGCTGCCGAAGAGGCGACTGGCATATGTTCCGTCGGTAGAATTCGGCAGATCAGTATAGCCCTCGGCCATGATGTTCTTCGCCTTCAATATCTCCTGCAGGCAGAAAGAGTTTTCGCCGGCCGGCAGTTTCTTTGACCAGAACAGGTCAAACGGGAATCCACCCTTTGAAAGAGCGTAAATTTTCTTGCCGGGATTTTTCTGCCGGTAGGCTGTCATCCACTTGCCAAGCTTGTATTCAATATCGCCGACATATATTGGCGAAGTGTCAAACAGATTGATTCCGAGGCGAACGGCTTCGTCGAGCAGATTGTTTATATACTGCTCGGAAATTTTTCTGGAATTTGGCCCATACCAGTCTTCCTGAGCCAGATGATCCGTTCCCATGATCAGTCGGGAAAATTTAACCCGTTCGTTTCTTTCATTTCGAACTTCGATGTATTCCATCCCCTCGTGGGATAGGTCCGATGCGAACAGAACTCTCGCATCCAGGAAACAGGAAAAGAGCAGGACGACGATCAACAGAAACGCAGGAATTCTTTTCATCTCAACTTCTCCATGGTCAGGTTTCCGGCTATTGTAAATTTATAAAGCAGGCTTCAGCTGGAAACAACTATATCACTTTTCAATTTTTACCGTGATCCTGCATGATTGACTCCTGCAAAAAGATAACGGAGACTGTTCGTTGGCTCGTCTTCTCGCCAGGCTGTTTTTGGCTTGATCAGAGAGGTTTGAATATGCAGCTTATCGATAGTCAGGATATATCTCTATTTTTTCTTTCTGGGGCCCGGAGCTGATGTCAGACTTTTGCTTTTGGCAACGGGGCCAGCTGATTCAAGCTGGGCGACCAGCTCAAGGTAGAGGTTTTCTACTTTCTTGCGTGCCCAGGCATTTTTACGCAAAAAAGTCAGGCTTGATTTGATGCTGGGGTGGCTGAAGAAGCAGTTGAGCTCGATCCTCTGGTTCAGGTCTTTCCAGCTGTAATGCTCGCGGAGCACCGTTAAAATCTTTTCGAGGGTTATGCCATGCAGCGGGTTGCCAGGTTGCTGCTTCACTATTCTGGCCTCTGTCGGGCTGAGGAGCTGCATTGGGTGCTGCAGCATCAGCTTTGCGCCGCCGGCCCGCAATTCTGCTTCGTCTCGGAAACCCCAGAGGGCGCCAATCGGAAACATTCCGGCGGCGACCGCTGTTTTCATATCGACGAGGGTATCGCCGAGATACATGGTTTGCTCGGGTTTTATGCCGGTTTCTGCGGCGATGCGCAGAGCTCCGGCCGGATCAGGTTTTTTCGCAACCTGATGGCTGGCGCCGTATATGCATTTGAACGGCACTTCGGGGAAATATTTTCTGACCATGACGGCGGTAAATTCATCGGGCTTGTTCGAAAGAACCGACATGACGATGCCACGCTGCTGCAATCCGGCAAGAAGTTCGACGACACCCGCATATGGCCTGGTAGCTTCGGCCCAGTTTTTCCCGTAATCGGCATGCAGCTCGGAAAAAATCGCGTCGATAACTTCTGCTGCCCTTTTCTCTGGTGGCAAAGCACGCTCGACGAGCATACGCATGCCATCACCGACGAAGTAACGGTAGACATCGACAGGATGCGTTGCCAACCCGTGGCCGGCCAGCACCCGATTGGTTGAAGCTGCGAGATCGGTCAGGGTGTCGAGCAGGGTTCCGTCAAGGTCGAAGATAATTCCAGGGTAATTTGAGATTTCCATAATGGCTTCCAGATTTAGGCTTCGGGCTGAACAAAGAGTATTACATGGGTGTGGATCACGGTCATGATATCAGAAGCCTGTGAAGCTGACACCTAATTTTTCGCAGATGCAAGGGTTTCCGCAAACTGTTCAATCGGGCAACCTGCTGTTTCTTGCTTCGAGAAGCAGCAGATGCAGAGAATCCTGAGCCAGAGCGGCGTGGCGCAA
Organism: uncultured bacterium; assembly: GCA_964474705.1. GTDB lineage: Bacteria > Muiribacteriota > Ozemobacteria > Ozemobacterales > Ozemobacteraceae > Rifleibacterium. Next base: position 29,514 of record CAYYUI010000051.1, on the reverse strand, counting down.
ACCGAATTCCCTGCCCAGAACCTGGTCGGCAAGACTGTGCAGGCCGGCTCTGAATTCAGCAAGAGATTCTGCGGCAGCAGGCCCCGTCAGCAGCGGAAACTGCCAGGCAAGATCATTATGCCCGTCAAATTTCGGGCCATCCCAGCCAAATTTCTTTGGATCGGCAGCCATTTTTGTCTCAAGTTCACCGGTAAGCGCGAACAGATCGAATGAAACGCCGAAGGGCTCAAAGGCTGGCCAGACATCAGCAAGCAGGTCGAGCGTCGCCTGCCGATCAGACTTCTCTTCGCCGGGAAAGCCGGTCATCAGGAATGTGTGGACAGCGATGCCGCCTGCGGCGGCATCGAGCAGAACACGGCGGGCGCGCTCCGGATCGACTCCCTTGTTGAACCTGTTCAGGATTCGTTGCGAGCCGGTTTCAAGGCCAATAAACAGTTTCAGGCAGCCTGAAGCGCGGGCTCGAAAAAAGCCGTCACGGTCATGCCCGGCATCGAGTCGGGCGTAGCCCGCCCAGGTAACCGGCTCAGAGAGAGATGTGAAGACATCGGCAAGCTCGCGCAGCCGCGCCGGCGGCAATGCTTCGTCGACAATGCAAAAGCGGCGATATCCGGCCGAAAATAGTTTGCCGATTTCTCCGGCAACGGCCGGCATCGGGCGTGGCCGGTACATCGGGCGGCCGGTGGCAGAACGCACCGGGTGGATGCAGAATGAACATCGGCCCCAGGGGCAACCTCTGGCCGTTTCTATAGGCATTACCAGATGCGGCGTCAGGTAATCACGAAGTGGCATGACCGAAAAATCTGCAGTATTCAGCAACGAAAAGTCATGGATTTCCGGGGAAGCAATGTGATAGGCCCCTGTTTTGCCCCAGCTCAGGGCGTTTGGGAAAGCGCCAGGGCTCTTGCATTCTGCTGTTGCCGCGAGAAAAGGTTCGCCATCGCCAAGGCAGACTGCGTTAATTGTTGAACCGAGCCAGCCTTGAGCTGCGAGAAGGCTGCGCCGATAGGTAACCGCATCACCACCGAAAACAATTTTCGTATCCGGCAGCTGTTTGCGTAAAAAAGCAGCCAGAGCCAGTGCGGCCGGCAGCTGAGTGTCGGAAATTATCGAAAAGCCGATGAGTTCAGGTGACCAGTGTGGAATTTCGGCCAGTTCTTTGCCAAGATGCCTTATGAATGGGAGTTTTTCAGACTGCTCTGCGGCAGTCTTCCAGCCGGCAGAGGAGTTTGTCGATGGCAGCCCGGCGCAGGCATCCCAGAACAGACGCGCCCGGCCTGCCGGGTCAAACCGGCTGTCGAAAATATTCTGGGCTTCCTGACTGATTCTCAGAAAAGCCTGTGCATCTAACAAAGTTTTCGGGTCGAGCAGGCGGCGTACGAGATAATCTTCTATGTCTCCGGGCGTTTTAGCCTGCAGTAATCGGCGGTAAAGAGAAATGTTCAGGTCAAAAACCCTGGTTTCTGCTCCGGCACGAAGCAGAATACCGGCAAGAAGCGCCGGGGCCAGAGGCGGCTGGCGCGGGTCCCATTGTGGTGGAAAAATCAGTGCTGCTCGCATTTTGGCGTTGAATGACCAATATTCATGTTCGTTCAGATCGACGATCAGACCGGGAAAGAGCCGATGCAGACTTTCTGTGTTTTCGCGGCCGGATTATTGAATCCTGCAAAAACAAAATAGAGTCTGTTCGACGGCCCGGCATATCAGCCGGGTTGCTTTTTCTACAGCGATTCCTCACTTCGTTCGTCACAAGCTTCCGAAAAAGCAATCCCGTCTTCTCTCCGTGCCTGTTTATGATTTATTAGAGGGAGCTTTAATTATGCTGTTATCGCTAAAATGTCAGAAGTGAGGGCTCAGCGGGCATTACAACCAGCAGACACAGAACCAGCAGAACAGAAAAGAGCGGGCGAAAAAGGCCTCGATTAAAATGTTCCATGAGCGACCCCCTGATTCAGTTAACGAAGAATGCCGGAAACAATAAAAGTATACTGTATCTGGATGATAGTAACAATGCTTCCCGATTCAATGTCTGAAGTATGCCGGTTTACGTTGCCAGCCATATCGGCGAATAACGAAATTGACCAGACCAGGGTTTTCAACTGATGTTAAAACCCGCGACCATGCAGAAATGCCGGTCACCGCGCAGAAATTGCTGCAGCCAGGGGCTTATTGTGCTCTGAGTTTTTCGAGGTCGGCGCCTTTGCCGTTGTAGGTGAAAGAATAGGACGTGTCCGGATTGGCCTGAAGATGGGTGATCAGGTTCAAGGTCGCCTGTTTGAAAATTCTGGCCTGGGCCAGCATGGCACCGCCGGTGGCGCCGGTTCCAAAAGAACGGTCGGCAACAGATGCCTCGGGGTCTGAAAGCCAGTTGAGCATTTCGAGATCGAAGGCCTTTTCTGCAAGCACATTGCAGGCGGCAATGTAGTCATCAACCCGTTTTCCATCATCCTTGAGCGGCAGTGAATTCTTCACAACCGTAGCGGCATTAGCCATCTCGGCTTTCCATGCTTCAAGATAAGCTTCGTTAACATAATTGATTTCCGGGGTAGCCTGGGCCATTGCAAAATCTTTGGCGAAGGCTTTTTCGATCGGATTATTTGTATCGATGTCGTCTCTTTGCGCAACATCGGCCTGTTCAGTTACCGGTTGCCCGGCAACATCGGCAGGTTTAACTTCGCCGGCAAAGCCAGGTGCGGAAAAGGCGATTAATACCGCAAGAATCAGGTGATTGAAAATCCGTTTCATCGTTATGCCCCTTTTTGCTTTGAAAATAACAGGTTTCCCCAAAAAATCCAGGCAATTACAGACCTGTATGTAGAATGTCAGAGTCTAACAGATCAACAATAATTCACCAACTGATTTTTCTGCGACGAGCTCCGAAACCAGTTCAACCATACATCGATTCTAGATGTGCCTGACTCAAGTCTGGCGATGAGCTTTGCAGGAAAAGCCAACCGCTTCGACTCGCGCCTGACTGGTTATGAAAAGTCAAAACCAAAAAGTTGAATCTTTGTGAAGTTTGTGATATTTTTCATTATTTTGGAGAGGATCTGAGGGTACAGCAAACAAACCAGCCAATTTTCGGGCTTTTAGCAGAATGCCGCCACGACAATCATTCCAGCAAACAGGATTAAACTCATGAAACACACTCTCATTGTCATTTTCTGTCTGATTTCTCTCGCCGCAACAGCAGCTGAAAGTTTACCGCTGCAGCTGGCAACCGGCACCGCATGGGTCTACAGCGCCGAGGTCAAAGCCGGGACCGACGGCAAAGAATTGAGTGAGACCCTCACCTGGACGACTGAAATAACCTCGGTCATCGCCTGGGAAAACATTGTTTTTGCAAAAGGTTCTGGCCTGCCAACCGACCTGACCTTTTACGAAAAAGGCAAAAAACCGTCACCCTTTCTGATGATTCTGGCCGGGCCATGGCGACTCTTTCTTATTCAGGGCGAAGAGAGAATCAAAGAAGTCTGGGAAAAGGCCATCGCCGGCGATAGCCTGGGCGAATCTGTTACCGAGGCCGATCTGCTGCTCGATTTTCCGCTGGTAGAAGAGAAAACCTTCGGCGAAACTGCGCAGCTGCTTTCGGGTTCTCCGATGTACGTTTACCGGGTAGAAGGCAAAACACCATATTCTGCTGCAGCGGTAAAAGGGCTGAAGGTTGCCGGCTCTTCCGACGAGGTTTCGATCAGCCTGTCTACCGGCCCTGACGCAACAACCTGGAAATTCACCCATGGCATCGGTTTTACCGGCTATATCTATTCACATCATGGAACTGTCAGCGAAGTCAATTGCCGACTGGTCGAATTCAGGCCCGGAAAATAGTCACACCCCAGGAGAAACCAATGAAACGCTTTTTAGTCGCCCTTGCCCTGTTCCTTTTTGCTGCCAGCTGCCAGGCCGGCGATATTACCGAATTCAGGCCGCTCGGATTCTCAGAATCTGGCCAGTATTATGCTTTTGCCCAGATGGGTATCCATGATGGCTCAGGGGTTCCCTATGCGGAACTGTGGGTGATCGATGTTCTGAAGAATGAACAGGTCGCCACCAGCGCTATCGAGCTGACTGATGATCGCGATATCGAGGTTGGTTCAGCCGAACCGGCACTAAAAAAGGCGATTGAAGCCGCCAGACTCGAACGTTTCGCACTGAAAGTCAATGAAAACACAGGTTCAGACCTTCTGATACACCTTCCGACCGACCACAGTCCTTTTACCGGCAATATTTTCTCGCTGACGCCCGGGATCGACGGCGGCGCCTCGGGAATCACCGCAAAATATGAAATCAGGCTCGAAACCACCGATACAACCCCTGCCATCAAAGATATGCCGACCGATTTCGGCCCGGCAAAAATGCTTAAACTTTCTATCGCCGGTCTTGAAGAAGCTTCTGGCACTGTGCAGATTCTTCAGCAGGATAAACGCCTGCCGAAAAGCCGCGCCTACCCGCTTTCTTATCAGGTTCGCCGGGTAACCAGCTGCAAAGATGGCATTGTCGTGATCGTTTCGTACACCAGCCCCGGCTTTGAAGGCCCTAACTTCCGCTATATGGCGATCAGCGGCAAATTCACTCCAGCACAGCAATAACGGCAGATAAAGTTCACAAAATTTCACATGGAGATAAATATATGATCAACACCAGACTCACAACTATCGCTCTCGCATTTATCGTGGCAACAGCCTGTCAGGGCTTTGCCGCAACCGAAATCAAGCCCGCCGACGCTACAACGGTCGAAGCCGCATCGACAACCGCAGTGACGGCTGATGTCGCCAGCACTGCAGCGGAATTTCCGCTGATGCTGAAGGGAACTGAAGTATTGATTGGCAGAGACGTTCGCCGTGAAGACCTGACCGCAAAATTGACGCCGATTCTCGGCGAAGCTACCGAAATGGAAGAAGCGAACCGACTGCAGTATGACTTCCAGATTGCAACCGAATCCGCCCCGGTAGCTCTTATCATCGACTGGAACGAAGCCGGCCAAATTGCTGAAATCTGCATCGACGGCGAAGAAGTTCCGACCAGAGAACTGCAGGCATGGCTCGAGAAAAATGCCGGACCCGGCAAAGACGGCGAAAAAGAAGAAGGCTACAAAAACACCGTCTGGGAACACCTGAGCTGGAAATTTACCCTGCGAACCGGTGGCGATGGCGAAGATACCGCGTATTCCTTCACCGTCGTGCCCCTGTCGGCAAAGTGATCAGAACCTTTACACCACGATCTTAAACGGAGAATTCAATGAAAAAAATCCTGACTTTACTGGCAGTAATAATGACCTTGGCCTCGATGGGTCTGGCAGAGCCGATGAAGCTCGAGCCGGCTCAGCAGAAGAACCTGAACGTATTTTTCAGCAATTTCTCTGAAGCCCAGGTTGCAAGCTTCTCTCAGGGCGCGCTGACTGATCAGGCCATGATCGACTTCGCTCTTCGGCACCTGTATCTCAATAAGTTCAAGTCGCTGAAGCCTTCGAAAGACGGGCTTGTTGTCATGGCGACCACTGAGCAGGTCGATACGGCTGCGTTAAAATACTTCGGGCAGAAGCCGGCGCAGCACAAGGAAAAGACCTATTCAATTCCTGTTGCCGATGGCGATTTATTCTATTTCTCACAGCTAGATATGCTCGAAGATATTGGCAGCGACACTTTCAAAGCCAGCGGCACCATTTACAGCACCGGTTCAGGCGGCACGCCAGATGTGCATGCAACTTCCGCAGACTGGGTAAAAGCCGGTGAAGAAGTAAGTGTCGCCGGTAAGTTCTCAGCTTTGATCAAAGCCCAGGATGAGCGCCATATTCTCGTCGAATATTTTCCGACCGAAGTCGTTGCCGACGATGCCGCACCTGTTGCCTCAGAATCAGCCACCCCCAAAGATAACAAGGAATGAAATCAATGAAAAACCGCAACAGCATGATGTTTCTCGTCTTAGTTCTTTTCTTTTTCGCAACCGGCAGCGTTGAAGCAATTACGGCAAAATTCTGGACCGAAACCAGTTTAATCGGGGTTTCCAGAGAAGAAGCTCATAAAATGCTCGGTACACCGGCCGATGCCGGCGAACTCGATACCTGGCTCGTCTCAGATTCTCCGGATTTTCTGATGATGGGAATGCTTGGCTACGAAAATAATAAGGTCACCACGGTATTTTCCGTGTGCCAGCCAAAGGTTACCTTTGAGCAGGTCAAGGATCTTCAGCTGCAGTCACCGCTGACTACCGTGGTTTCTGACGACGCCAGGGGCATCCTGTTCAGATATAAAGAACCTGCAGGACCGTTATTCATGTGCATTTCGCCGGCCGATGACGCCAGTACCGGCCCGATGATCTGTGAATCTGTTTCTGACCCTCTCGAAGGCTCTGAAGCACCGGCAGCAGAACCCGTCAAAGCGGCAGGAAGCGCCCCGCAACTTGATAAAGAGTATGTAAAATCACTTGTAACGAAAGATATTTTCGACTGGCAGCTCCTCGACGAAGCCGGCAAGATCGCCCTCATACAGCAGATTAAACAGGTCTGGCGTGCAAATGGGCACGAAACCGATGCCAACGCTATGGAAGCCGGCACCATCAGGGAAAAAATGGTTCTCGGCGATCAGGCGAACGTGTTTGAATCTGCATGCAAAGCCGCCGGAATCGACATGGAGCCTTACTGGAAAACCTACAATCAGGAATAAAAAGCACGTTTACTCGAGCCTGTCAGTGCTCTGATTATTGTTTTTGCGACACCTCAATCAGTCTGTGAAAGCCATTTTTGGCCGGCGCAGACTGATTTTGCTTATCTGCCAGGGTTGAAGTATTCTGTCTGGTGAGAGACATGAATGAAAAATTTGGAGCTAAATAATCTTTAATGCCTGGTATCCTCATAATATTCGTTGCAACAGTTGTCGTTCTGCTTGCATGGATTCATTCACTGCATAATGAAAGATTGGCCGCCAGAAAAAACGCTCTTTGCGAAATTGCCGGCAGGAGCGGTTTTACTTTTCAGGAAAGGGATGCGAGCTTCATTCGCATAATCAGAAAAAGCCGATATTTTTCTGAAAGTATCCCCGTCAGAGTCGAAAATTGCCTTTCCAGAAAGAACGGTGAAATTGAAGTCAAAGTTGCTGATTGTTTTTTTCGCGGTTCAGACACGCCGGCCCGCATGACCATTTGCGCAGTCATCGATTATGATATGAACCTGCCGCTCTTTTTTATGCGGCGCGAAGACAAAATCGCAGACCAGTTCGGGCGCTTTTTCGACATGCAGGATGTCAATTTTGAAGATGACCCATCTTTTTCTGAATCTTTTGTTCTGCAGGGCGGCGATGAGGTTACTCTCAAATATTTATTCAACACCGAAATTAGGCAATTTATGATGAGATATGCCTCTTCAGCTGCAAAAATTGAGGGTTCCGGCCATACATTGCTATTATACAGAGGAAAAGGGGAATGGCCCGTTGATTTTGAAATTCTGGCAGATGAAGCCCTTGAGCTGTGCAGATTGCTGAAAGGGGTTGTCAAAAAAGAAGGTTTGCAGCCCGATGCAGGCATTCCCGGTTAAATTTTTGCATCGAGACCGGGGCCAGGCTTGATAAGCTGATAGGCAAAAAAGCTGAGCACCAGAATTCCGGCTATGATCGTAAACAGATAGTCTCCCCATAACACCCTGTTCCTTAGCGGAGCGAGAAGCCGGGATTGCAAACAGTTGCAGGCAAACTCGTCTGCTTCTATAAAACAGGCGTTTCAGCGGAAAATCCTTCAGGGAGGCAATTCTGCAAATGGCCGGAAATAACAATGTCGTGGAAAAACAAGGACAAATGTGGCGGAACTGCTTATGCATAAGCTATTTCCCGGCTCATTAGCCTTGTGCATCGTTGACTTATAAAAATATGGAATAAGATTCTTAAATAACTGCTACAATAATTGTAGCTGTAAAAAATTATGTGAGACCCGAACAGAAAGCCTTTTTATTTTCTGGAAAATTGCCCGAATCATTATTTAGGAGGCTTCTATGTTTAAACGTGCTTTTGTGGCTTTTCTTTTTATCTGCCTGGTTTTCCCAGGGTTGATCATGGCTGAAGAGTCTTTAAAAAATGGCACCGGCAGGTCCGAGTATCGCAACCTGCATATGTGTCTGGATTACATGGCAGACCAGATGGCCGGTTTTGATCTGCAATTCAATGATATCCGTGTTTCACCGGTTATAATGTCAGAGCATTGGTATGAAGTTCCTGTAGAGCTCGGTTGGCTTGGTACACAGGATGTTCTGGCTGAACTTTTAGAAAAACTGCTGGCTTACAATTTTGGTGACACCAGACTTGATCATGATGCAATAAATATTTCTGTTTCTGCCGAAACACGTGGTAATCAGCCTTTGCTTTCCGTAACCTCCCAGGAACGGCTCATGTGTTTCAATTATGCCGAAAGACAGAAGACTGAAAACACTGCAGAGTTAACGCGTTCGATTGCCAGACGCAATCAACAGATTGTTCGTGCAATCAGGAATCTGCTTAAGGTAACTACATTTACCCCTCAGATCGGCAAAAGAATTCAGGGCGGTACAGTAAGTCCTGGAAATACCTGGCTGACCAATATGCGTATGGATTCTGACAATCGACTTCAGCTTACCGGGTATGGGCTTGATATAAAGCATATTACCAGATTGGGTGAAGAGCTTCTCAAAAGCGGTTCTTTTACCGAGGTCTACATCTCCTCCATGAACAAAAACGTTTACGAGAAAGTTCCCGTCTGGCGCTTCAATTTCACCGCCAAAGCCGGCAATTGATTAAAGCCAGATCAGGTTCAAGTGTTTGCCAGTCAGTTTTGCTTTCAGCCATGGATTAATCCTGATAAGCACTTGCCTGGACAAGTAGATCAGTTCACTCGTAATACCCGCCCCGGGCAAACTTCCCGGGGTGGTTTTGTTTGCAGTTTGTCTGTAACAGGCAGTCTATTTCTTCCAGATTTGCATCCGCCATGAGCCGGCCGAACGGCAGGCAAATTTCAAGCCTGACGGGCGCAAGCGGCAGATTTGTAAAATCATCGTTTTTATCCGGTGGCATAAGTTGAGAAATGCCGGTAAACTTTGTTTCTGGTTATTTATGACTTGAATCTGCAGCTGGGGTAAACATGAAAGCACTGGTGTGGTTGCGTCGCGATCTCAGGGTATGCGATAATTCGGCACTTTATAATGCTGTAAATGACTGCGGTGCCTGTCATGCGGTATTTTTCGTAACTCCATTGCAGTGGCAGGTTCATTCTGAATCACCGGCCAAACTCGCCTTCTGGCGCTCCTGCCTGCATGTTCTGCAAAAGCATCTTGAAAAGCTGGGAATTGGCCTCACGTTTCTTGCTGCGCCTTCCTTTGCCGAAATACCTGCTCAGATGCTGCATTTCTGCCGGCAATTTCATTTTGACCGCGTCTACTTCAATAATGAATATGAATATAACGAGAGAGCCCGCGATCAGGAGGTCACTGCTGTCCTGGCCGGCAACGGCATCGTGATCAGGCGTTTCGATGACCGGGTGCTTCTGCCGCCGGGGCAGGTTTTGACCGCCGAAAAAAAGTATTACACTGTTTTTTCGCCTTTTAAAAAGGCCTGGCTAAAAAGAGCCGCCGTCGAAGACTTGAAGCCTTTGCCGGTGCCGGCAGCGTCTGCAGGCTGCGATGTTATTGGCGGTGATATTGAAAAAGTCTGGGCGGCCGCCGGCAGCTGGCGGGATGATCTGTGGCCGGCGGGTGAAGAATCGGCGCGGCAGATGCTGCAGAAATTTGCCGCCGGGCGGGTGAGCGGCTACCATCAGAATCGTGATTTTCCCGGAACCAATGGAACCAGCCTGCTTTCGCCATACCTGGCAGCGGGGGTCGTTTCGCCCCGGCAATGTCTGCAGGCAATAACCAATGGGCGGTCAGAATGGCCAGAGATCGGTTCCGGGCCTGAATCCTGGTTGAATGAGCTCATCTGGCGAGATTTTTATTATCATGTCATGGTCGGTTTTGAGCGGGTCAGCCGCGGACAGCCTTTCAAAACCCTCACCAATAAGCTGCAATGGAGTTATGATCAGGAAAAACTGGAGAAATGGCAAAATGGTCTGACCGGCTTCCCGATCGTCGATGCCGCAATGCGCCAGCTGAAGCAGACTGGCTGGATGCACAACCGCCTGCGCATGGTGGCGGCGATGTTTCTCAGCAAATATCTGTTTATTGACTGGAGATCCGGCGAGAAGTTTTTCATGGAAAACCTTCTCGATGGCGATCTGGCAGCCAATAACGGTGGCTGGCAGTGGTCGGCTTCCACCGGTACTGACTCGGTACCTTATTTTCGCATATTCAACCCTTTCAGTCAGAGCGCCCGTTTTGACGCTGAAGGTGCGTTTATCCGCAAATTCTGCCCCGAGCTGGCTGAGTTGCCCGACACGGCCCTGCATGATCCGAAGAAGCTTGCTGCCGCTATTATGCAGAAGAAAATCAACTATCCGACGCCTCTTGTCGATACGGCAAAAGCGCGTCAGCAGGTTCTGACAGCTTTCAGTGCCCTTTGATAATGACGATAAGGAAGATAAGACAATGAGAATGATAGATCTCGAAAACTGGAAGCGCAGGGAGCATTTCCGGCATTTCTGCAGTCTCGATGACCCCTACTGGGGAATGACGACGGAACTGGACTGCATGCGAACCATGCAAACCGCGAAAGAGAGAAATGAATCTTTTTTTCTGCATTATCTTCACAAATCACTGATTGCTGCAAATCGGGTCGAGGAATTCAAAATGCGTATCGTCAAGGGGCAGGTCGTCTGCTTTGATCGCATACATGGCTCGGCAACCGTGTTGAGAACCGATGAAACCTTCGGCTGCTGCTTTATCGAGTTTTTTGAAGATTTCGCAGTATTTGCGGCCGCGGCTGCGAAAAAAATCGCGCAGACGAAAGCGGCTTCCGGCATGTGTCTCGATCAGAACGAACGTTCAGACCAGATTTACTATTCAAGCATTCCCTGGCAGCATTTCACGGGCCTGACTTACTGCAAGTCGCTGAATTCTGAAGATTCGGTGCCGAGAATAACCTTTGGAAAGGTTGTTGAACGGGGCCAAAAGGCGATGCTGCCGGTTTCTCTTCAGGTGCATCACGGTCTGGTAGACGGCCTGCACGTTGCCCGTTTTCTTGAGAACTTTCAGAACCTGCTGAATAATGAATGCTGAACCTGATCTTTAAGGCATATTAAAAGATTCTTGAAGTCTTACTGCCTGCTGGTGTGGGTTTACCAGCTCCCCCTGATTGCTGAAATTACTGCTTCCCGGCGAATCAGGTTGTTAAGGCTTTAATTGCAGCAGCCAGTGGTTTGGCCATGACAAGTGCAATACCGAATTCGGCTGCCCCAAGCAATATCAGGCAGATCACTTCGGAAAGGAAATTCAGATTTGCTGCCTTGAAGGGCCTGAACAGATACAGAAGATTGACGGGTGGCAACCCGGCCATTTTAACAAAAATGCCGAGAACTGTAGCGATAGCGATGTGAACGAATGATTCGCCGATACTGATTCCTTCTGAAAATTCTTTGTCACGCACTGCTTCGACAAATGCCCAGAAAATCAACGAATCAACAACCAGAATGATCGAAAAATACAGAATCAGTATCCCCATTCCAGACCTCCTGACAGCTAATTTTACGAGCTCATTATTCAGATCAATCCATGAAAGCCCGGAATGCCAGAAAATATTGTATTGCCTATACAAAAGCTCATTGTAAATTACTCAAAACGGTGAGATTAGCTCAGAGCTGGCTTTTTAGTATAGCTTTGTGTTGCTCTTTGCTTTCACGTCACGCTGCTTGAGTTGTATAATGTTGAGATCCTGCGAACTGTTTAAAACAGTTGCGAACCTTCAGAAAGGTAACTGTCTCGGAAGTTTGCCGGACTTCCGGACGGATAAACATGATAGAACAGACACAGCTTCGCCCTTTTGCCCTTGAAAGGTATTTTGCCAGGCACGAGTTTTCCGCCCGTTATCTGCTCGGGTCTTCTGACCCCGAATCCATGAGCGTTGGCGACCTGCTTGCTTTTGAGCCCGGCGCTGAAGAAGACCTGAAAAAGTTATGGCTGGGATATACCGAAAGTCTTGGTGATCCGGAGCTGCGCGAAGAGATTTCCCGCCATTACCGGCAGGTGCAGCCGGAGCAGATTCTTGTGTTCACCGGTGCCGAAGAACCGATTTTTGCCTTCATGCATGCGGTGCTCAATCATGGTGATCACCTGATCGTGCATTTCCCAGGGTATCAGTCACATTACGCAGTCGCAGAATCTCGGGGAATTGGCGTTACCCGCTGGCCCGGTGACCCGAAAACCGGCTGGGCTCCAGATGTCGAGCAGCTTGAAAGCCTGATAACATCTGCAACCAGGGCAATTCTGATCTGCACGCCTCACAATCCGACCGGCTACCTGTTTAACAGGCACCAATGGGAGATGGTCATCGAAGTTGCCCGCAAACACGATCTCTGGGTGTTCTGCGATGAAGTTTATCGCGGCACTGAGCATGATCCGGCCACCCGTCTGCCACAGATGGCCGATCATTATGAGAAGGGAATTTCGCTGAACTGTCTGAGCAAGAACTGTGGTCTGGCAGGTTTGCGAATCGGCTGGATTGCAACCCGTGATGCTCATGTTTACAGGAACCTCGCCACTTTCAAAGATTATCTGACGATCTGCAACAGTGCACCCGGCGAATTTCTCGCCAGAATTGCACTGCGGCACTGCGATGAGATTTTTGCCCGGCAGCGACTTCGCCTGGTCAAGAATCTCGATCAGCTCGCAAGCTTTTTTGGCAGATTTCCAGAATTGTTCACATGGCAGCGACCGATGGCGGGCACAACGACTTTTCCGGAATTTCTTGGTGGAGACGCACTTGCGTTTTGCGACCGGCTGGTTGCCGAAACCGGTGTCATGCTGATTCCAGGAACATTTTTTGATATGCAGAAACAGTATCTGCGCTTTGGTTACGGTCGCGCCGGGTTTTCTGAAGCACTGCGGCATCTTGAAAGCTGGCTGATGGCTGCAAAATAGGGCTTTGATCTGATAATTGGTTTTTGTCATAGATTTACCACGGATAAACACTCATAGGCACTGATAGACACGGATAAGATCGGAATGTTTCGATGTTGGCCGCTTTTGTCAACCAGAATGGCGTTGTGTGAAGCCTTCCGGGTAAACTTTGTCTCTCCCATAATAACCCGATTCTTTTGATTACAAGCCTTTGCAATGCATGAATCAAAAGGGGAATTCTCTCATGTAAAAACCTGTATGCTCGAATCGGATAACTTTGTTATAATATTAACAGAGGGGCTGTGGCTTATGGGGGATTTTATTTATCAGAGCTGCGGGGAACGAGGCAACCAGAAAGTTGTCGGTTCTGTTTTGCCAACCCGAGGGTACAGACATGGGTATGTTTTTCCGCTGATTTTGCTGGCAACTATGGCGGTGGGCATGTTCATCATCACCATGACGCAGTTTCAGTCTTCAAACCGTTTGAAATATCAGCATCTCAACGATTATCAGACAGCGTTCAATATAGCTTATTCGGCACTGGTAGAAGTTCTGGCAGACATACAGACAAAGCAGTGGAGCAATCGGTCTTTTAAAAGCAAACCTCTTGACAGGAGCGCTGCCCTCTTTGGCGGTAATTTTGAAATGCGGGTCGAAAACCATGCAACCGTCGAGTTTGCCTTCAATGTAAAGATCAGGGTTACCTATAAGAGCAAAAGGCATCTCTTCTACTGGCGGCTGGTTTATAATCCGAATATTCTCGATTTCACCAGATTGTTCGTTCCTGTCTATTACGAAGATTTCACCGACCCGGCAGCAGTGCCTTCAGACCTTGACGAACAGGTAGATAAATTGATCAGGCAGCGCGAGGAAAACCAGCCAAAGGTTCGTGAAATCGCCAAAGTCATCAAGGATGCTCCGAAGGTCGCAGACGCGCTGAAAAAAGTTGGAATCAGCCCGGATGGCACAAAACAGGCGAACAAGCCAAGACCTGAAGGGCCAAACATAATTGTTCCAGAAACTGATCTGCCTTTGAAAAAGATTTCGGAGCTGGTTGCAGCGATTACTCCAGCTCAAACCCACGTCATCAAGAATTTTAACTTTGCCATTGCCGCAGAATCCCTTAACAATGACCAGAAAGAACTGCTCGTCGCCCTTGCCGAAGTGCTTCAGAACCGCCCCAGTCTGAGACTCGAGCTGCATGGCCATTGCGATGCCGTCGGTGATGCCGCTTATAACCTCCAGCTTTCGATAGACCGTGCCAATTCGGTTAAAACATATCTGGTATTGCTTGGAATCGATGCCAGTCGTTTGACGGTCAAGGGGTTTGGTGAGACAAGGCCGATTGCCAGTAATGACACCGAAGCCGGAAAGCAAAAAAACCGTCGGGTTGAATTCATTATGAACGGGTAACGATGCCAATAAACATTGAAACAACCAGAGTTCCTGAGTCAGCTTTGCCGTGGTTTCGACATCGGTCAGGATTCAGCCTTGTCGAAGTAGTTGTTGCTTCATTGCTGGCCGCTCTGTTCGCCACCATGGTTTTTCGCATGTTCAGCAGTTCTAATGCAAGTCAGCAGCGGGCATCGGCAGATCTCAACATGCAGTCGAGAGTGCTGAATTCTCAGAATCGCATCACGCGAATGATCAGAGAAGGAACTGATTTCCTTCTTCCCGAAATTGGCGAAACTGCACCGGCTCTTTTCTTTTCAGACTGTGAAGGCAATGTTCAGGTATTGTATCAGCTCAAAGATGACGCGCTGACGAAAAGCACCGGCAAAGAAATGTACAAACTGATGCATTACCGGGTTGAGGTTAAGAATTTCGATATTGACAATCCGACTTATGATCCGTCGAAAAGTTCTCTTGTTGCAGACAATATCAAAGACATCAACTTTCTTATTTCGAATGCCAATACAGTAAATATCATCGCAAATTTTGCCACAGAAAATCGCGAATTTCAGACCATGTTTGAGGTTGGCCTGCAGAATACCGGAGAAATGGAATGATGCAGAAAAGAAGAGTGGGCATGACGCTGATTGAGCTGCTGATGGGTTTTTTTATCATCGCTTCGGTGGCGGGTATCTTTTTTGTGGCTATGCATCGTTTTCGTAAGGAAACCACCTTCAATTCCGAGAATTACCTGGCTTCTTCGCTGATCGAAAAAGTTCTCGAGCAGTGCTATCAGGAATCTGAACTCAATCAGTATGGCATGACCGCGATCGGCCTCGCAGATGCCGATGGCAAGCCATACAAAGTTTCGACGCAGATCGCTGACCGTGAGACCGTATTTTTCATGAATCCCGACATCACCAGCAAGAGCACTCCAGAGCTGCACCACATGGTCAAAAACAATTTTAATCTCGAGGTCTGTGGCGAGAAGAAAGCCGGCTACTACGAAATTACGGCCGGTTTTAAATGGAAAGCGGCTTCTGGAAAGGGCCAGGCATATTCAAGCACCAGAATTATGTCTTATACAGGCGAGAAAGAAGTGCTGACCTCATATTCTCTTTCTGACGCGGATGTTCGTGGGCTGGTGCTTAAAGATATTCTGTGCTCTCCAGCGTCTACTCTCGATTCAGCAGTAAGCAGCGATGGTGCCAGAAAATTGCTGATGTCAGTCGGCCATATCTATTATTCGTGCAAATCCTGGCTTAATTCAACAGACTTTAAATCGAGAATGCAGAAGATCGAGAGTCTGGAGGCCTTTTCTCAACCCGGTTCAGAAAATTACCTTAAGTGCAGCCGCCTTTATTTCGAACTTGCCCGTGATCAGCTGCATCTGATGCTCAGTCTCAAGCCTCACCTCAAAACAGCCTGTGACAATATCAACTTTTTTGCCAATATTCCACTGCCGGGCAGGTTCGTTGCAGAAACGCGCATATCGAGAGGCGGTCAATATTTCCGGCAGCTGCGCCGCATTTTCCTCAACTGTATTGTCAAAGTATCGCAACGTTATGAGCAGCAGCTGAAGCACGCTGATTCAAAGAGAAGCCAGCGTCTGATGATCGGCAGGCTCTTTAATATCAACCGCCTTCTTTATGTTAACCGTGAGTTCAGCGAAGAAGTCGCTGCTGATAAGATTGTTGCGCGTATAAATGCCTTTCTTGATTCTATGGAAGCAGCCTTTCGGGATAAAGACCCGACCATTTTCCGCATGGCCGACCAGGAGCGCAGCCTTATCGCCCAGGACAAAATCAGACAAAGCTATTTTACTCCGAGATTGGCCAATGAACTCTTCACCGAAATCGATGCATACCTGAAAATTCTTAATTGATCTGGCTTATTGAGAAAACTCTGCCTGATAAACCGGTTTCTGGGTTTATGGAGTTTCGAGTGCCTGATCAGCAGATGAAACACCAGCTGAAACAAAATTGTCTTCATATTGGTGATGTGGCAATTTGAGTTTTTCAATATATTTATGACTATACTGTGGTTATGATAAAATTGGGTGAAACCTGTTGAAAAGCTTTTATGTCGCTGCTGGCAGTTCTGATTTACTCAACTGATCTGATCGGTGAAGTGGTATCTCTGTCGTAATATGGGTAATGAAGTTGCGCTGCAGGATAGAAATGCGTTGGACGCAATGACAGGTTATAAAATGAGTTCCGATGTAATGATGACGTGAAAAACTAGAGGTTTTGATGGGAACCAACAGAGCGGTTCTTACGGCCGGTTGGGTCAGATTGCTGGTTTTGTTATGTACAGTATGTCTGCTGCCTCTGGTTTCTTTTTCTGCGCCTGAAGGTGAGGCCCCAATAAAGCTGACCGAAGAGGAAAAGGCGTGGCTTGATAATCACCAGATCCTGAAAATCGGCATAATACCCGACTGGCCGCCGTTTGAATTCATTGACCAGGATGGCAACTATCAGGGTTTGTCGGCCGATTTCATGCGTCTGGTCATGGCTCGCCTCAATATCAGATTTGAAGTTGTCTATGCAACTGAACCCTGGGCTGTGGTTCTGGATAAATTGCGGTCCAGAGAGCTAGATGGCGTTGCCTCGATTTTTATTTCTGATAAACGTCGGGAATACGTGAATTTCACCGCTCCATATGTCGAAGTTCCGCATTTGATAATCACCAGAGATGGTGGTGACTCGTTTTCCAGTATGGAACAGCTGAAAGGCAGAAAACTGGCATACATGCGCGGCTGGGTCTGCCAGGATTTTCTTGAAAAAGATTATCCGGGTATTGTTCTATCTTTGAACGACAAAATCGAGGGCATGATCGGGCAGGTCCTTCTCGGAACCACCGATGCCGGACTCATCGATCTTGCGTCATTGGGCTATTATTCCAGACGGCATAATCTTTCGGGCCTGAGAGTGTCGATGAGATCCCCGTATAGCCCCAGTCTTGCGTTTGGGTTTCCAAAAGACGACATGGTTGGTGCTGCTCTTTTTAACAAAGTCATGCAGGCCGCTTCTGATGAAGAAAAGCAGTCTATCGTCAACCGCTGGTTGCGCGAGCCTGACCGGTCAGCTGAAAAAATCAGGCTGGCTTTGAGAGGTGTTGCCGGCCTGGCAGTGATTATCTGCCTTGTTCTGATCTGGAATATTCAGCTGCGCCGTCGAGTCAACGAAAGAACCCAGGAACTGCAAAAGGAGATCGAGCAGAACAGAATTCAAGCCCTTGCTCTTAAAGAGAGTGAAGCAAAGATCAGGGCATTTTTCGATCAGACAACTCAATTTATCGGGCTGTTATCGACAGACGGAATCCTGCTGACCGCAAACCTGTCTTCTCTCGATATAATCAAGTCTTCACCCGAGATGGTGCTGAACAAATATTTCTGGGAAACGCCGTGGTGGACTCATTCAACCGAAATGCAGAAAAGGCTCAAACAATCGATAGAAATAGCAGCCAGGGGTGAATTGATCAGATTTGAAACCACTCATCTGGATTTCCTTGGCAAAACCCGCAATATTGATTTCTCACTGAAGCCTTTCCGGGACCAATCTGGCAAAATTGCATATTTGATCGCCGAAGGGCGTGATATAACCATGCAGCATGAGTCTCTGGAAGCCTTGAGGGAAAGTGAAGAACGCTTCCGACTGCTTTTTGAAAGTTCTGCCGATCCCTGCTGGCTTCTCAAAGATGGAAAATTTACCGAATGCAACCTGTCGGCTCTGACACTTTTCGGCTTTGAATCTAAAGAATACTTTCTGGGCATGCACCCCTCAAAGATTTCACCTGAATTTCAGCCAGATGGGCAGTTGTCTATGAGCCTGGCTGACCGGATGGTCGCAAAGGCACTCCAGGAAGGATCGGTGAGATTTGAATGGGAACATCAGAAAAAAGACGGAACCACTTTTCCGGTTGAAATTACCCTCTCTTGCCTGATTATTAAGGGGGAGAAGGCGCTTTACTGTGTGGGCAGAGATCTGACGATGCAGCGAAAAGCCGAAAAAGAGAGGAAAAGGCTCGAAGAACAGTTCCTGCAGGCTCAGAAAATGGAGTCTGTCGGGCGGCTTGCAGGCGGTGTGGCGCATGATTTCAACAATATGCTGGGAGCAATCATCGGTTACACCGAAATTGCGCTTGAAGAGATTCCTGCTGATCACAAAATTGCGGCATATCTTCAGGAAATCAGAAAGGCAGCGCAAAGATCTTCCGGTCTAACCCGGCAATTGCTGGCCTTTGCCCGCAAGCAGACTGTCACACCCAGAATTCTCGATATCAATCAAACCGTAGAAGGCATGCTGAGTATGCTTCGTCGTTTGATTGGCGAAGATATTGAATTGAACTGGCTTCCGACTGCCAACTCAGGGTTCGTGAAAATGGACCCTTCACAGGTTGACCAGATCCTGGCAAATCTGTGTGTTAATGCCCGCGATGCTATTACAAACACCGGTAAGGTAACTATCGAAACCGGTGTGGCCAGTTTCGATGAAGAGTTCTGCGCCTTGCATGTCGATTACATTCCCGGAGAATACGTAATGCTGTCTGTCAGCGACAATGGCTGTGGAATTCCTGCGGCGAACATCTCTCAGCTGTTCGAGCCATTCTACACAACCAAAGAAGTCGGCAAGGGAACCGGACTGGGTCTGGCGATGGTATATGGCATTATTAAACAGAACGACGGCTTTATAAGTGTTTACAGCGAACAGGGGCATGGGTCTATCTTCAAGATCTATCTGCCGAAGTTTAGTGGTGAATCTGGCCAGGAAACTGGTCAGGAACCTGCAAAGCTCCAGCCCGGCGGTAATGAAACCATTCTGATTGTTGAAGACGAAATGGTGCTTCTGGAAATCTCGAAGACAATTCTGGAGCGTCAGGGCTACAAAGTTCTTGCAGTATCTTCACCAGGTGAGGCGATTAAAATCGTTAAGGAGCATAAAGAAAAAATAAGTTTGCTGATCAGCGATGTCATCATGCCGGAAATGAATGGCCGCGATCTTCAGCAGGCAATAAATGAAATCTGCCCGGGTTTGAAATGCCTGTTCATGTCAGGTTATACCGCCAACATAATTGCCGACCACGGCATGCTGGAGGACGGGGTAAGTTTCATTCAAAAACCCTTTTCTACCGGCGATCTGGCTCAAAAAGTCCGCGAAACCCTTGATAAAGGTTGAATTGGCGTTTATTCATGGCATTTACGTTATGGAAACTCAGGTTCAAGATTAATATTTCTGTTGGAAAGCAGGTTCACAAATGGCCAAAAAAGTTCTGGTGCTTATAATGTGCATTACCGCAGGGATTTTGTCAGCTGACAATACCCCTCGAAAGAATTATCCCGGGGTGAGCGTTCTCAAGCAGGAAATGGCGAACCATCGGGAGATGCTGCAGTGCCTCGAAGATATGCAGGCGCGTGCCGGTTCAGGAAAGCAGAAGGACAAGGAAGCGCTGGCCACTCTGATCAATTTTATGAACTCAGCTATCATCAGCCTTGAATATCTTGACACAACCTGGGAATATGCCTCGACCAGACAGGGTGAGACCAGAGTTGAGCGAAATTCTGCCAATCTGCCCTGTGTCTGCCGGGGCGATGGTATGTGCGGGGCCTGCGGCGGCGATGGCTATGTGTGGGTTCCGTTTCCTGAACGTCAGGCAAGAGTTTGCGCCCAGTGCAAAGGTCATGGAAAGATCGACGGCTTTCAGGGTTCCGCTGATTGTTCTGGTTGCCGGGGTTCAGGCTGGGCAAACGCTTACCCGACCTCACCATACCGTTTGCCATAACCGGTCAGCGCCCGGCTTCAGCGGTTCAGTTCATACTCGAGCACGCCATCGTGAGTGAACATTCTACCTTTTCCATCCGCAGAAAAAGTTACTCTGGCCCGCTTCTGAATACTTTCGGCGCGTGCCAGAACCGCCTGCCCGTCGGCGGGAATGTTTACGAACACTCTGTCGCCCTCGCCACGCTCATCACCAAACCAGAACTGGCAGTCGCAGTTCTTCAGTGTGAGAAAAGACATTCCGGGGTAACCTTCGACGCTTAGCTGTTTCAAAACGCCGCCCCTGACCTTGTCAATTTTATGTTTCTTGAGAAACGTAAAGGGAACCTTGGTTTCTCTCATCAGCAGCTGCTGAACTTCGTTACTCTGACCAAACAGCTTGAAAGCATATTCTTCATTCCAGAGCTGAAAGCCAAACGGAGTTATCTCGACCCGCATTTTCGCGATTTCCAGCTTTTTGTCTCTAATTTCCGGGGCGTACAAAAGAATATCGCTGGCAATTTCACCCCTGACCTCGGTCTCGCGAAAACCGCCATCGTAAAGATATTTGTCGGGCACCGGGGGCATGTCATTGTGCTCAAAGCTGCATTCGCGCAGACAGTTATGGGAACCACCGGTGAAACTAACTTTCAGCAGCCGGCCATCACGTGATGATTCGCCGCGTTCTTCATTCTTGCCTGGCTGTGATACGCGTTTCATGAATTGCCACTTATCAGGAGCGAACCATTCAACGACAACATTCGTCATACTGCCCTTGATCTCAACCCACTTGATCCGTCTGACAAAAAAGGCTTTGTCGATTTCAACGATTGCGTCGAAATCGCTGAAATTACTCTGCATCCAGGATGGTTTCCAGCCAGCGGAGGCATTCTTTGGCGGGTTGATTTTTACCAGCCTGGCGTGCCATTTTCCAGAAATGTCATGGTTGAAACTCTTGATGACTGGCGTTTTAGGCTTGGCGGCACTTTCTTCGCCTTCATTGATTTTTTTGAACAGAAAGTGGAGCCCACCGATAAAACAGGCACCAATGAGAACCAGAATTATCAGGCAATTGCCATGTTTATACAAAATGAAACCTCTGAATACATTCTCAATCAATTTCTGTGACTGACTCTCGACTCGTGAGAATTCTAATCTTCGTGGCAGCCGGGCTGCAAGTCAATTCTTTGCTGGAAGCCAGAAGCGGCAGAAAGGCATTCTCTGATCACCTCACTTCATTTACTGTTTTGACTATCAAAGCGGCGCGTCAGACGTTATAATTGTAGTCTTGAGGGCTAATTAACGGCAAAATGCTTTTGAATTTTATCCCGATTGTTTCGGGGAGTGTTCTGTTCACAACGAGGCGACAATGCAGCGACGATGGCTTATTTTCTGGGTTCTGGCGGGGTCATACTTCTTTGTCATGTTTCACCGCTTCTGCACGGCGGTCATGGCCGGAGATCTCTCTGCCGATCTTGGCCTTGACCCGGCTTCGCTTGGTTTTCTTTCGTCGATGTATCTGCTTGGTTACGCATCAGTGCAGATTCCGGTCGGCATCATGTCAGACAGATGGGGTGCCCGGAAAACCATATCGCTGTTTCTGCTGCTTGCAAGCTTTGGTGCCTTCGCTTTCGGCAAAGCAGCTTCATTCGAGTCGGCGGTTCTGGCCAGGTGGCTGGTCGGAGCCGGGGTCGGCTGCGTTTATGTTCCGGCTCTCAGGCTCATGGGCTGCTGGTTCGGTAAAGACTCCTTTGCCTTCATGACTGGAATGCTTCTGGCGGTGGGCAACCTTGGCGCTCTCAGCTCGACCTGGCCGCTGGCTGTTCTCAAGGGCATCTGGGGCTGGCGCGCCGCCATGGAAGTAGTGGGTCTGATTACCCTTGTTCTGGTCGTACTTGTCTGGTTTTTTGTTAAAGATCAGCCTGATGAGGATGATAGTGCCAGTTTGTCAGCCGATGCCGAAAAGCCGGCCGGGTCTGAGGCAGCCGCTTCTTCAGCAGCCGGCACTGCGCCTTCTCAGGGCTTGCGCGTCATGCTCAGATCGAGAAGATTCTGGGCGGTGACTTTGTATTTTTTCGCTTTTGAAACCACGATCATCAGCTTTCAGGGGCTCTGGGCCGGGCCATATCTCAAAAGAGTCTACGGGTTTCCTGATACCTCAGTCGGCTACGCACTCACCTGGCTGGCCCTCGGTTTGATGACAGGTGCGATCGTGTCAGGAATGCTGGCCGGACGTTCGCTGCAGCACCGGCACAAGGTGCTGACTACGGGTATGCTGGGGTATCTGCTGTGCTGGGTGCCGCTCGTATTCGCGACCGCCTCGCTGCATGATTATCTTATACCATTGCTGACCCTGATGGGTTTCTGCGGTGGCTTTTTCTCGATCAGTTTCGGCATCGCCAGAGAATGCTTTCCGCCTGCCATGACCGGCACTGCCCTCGGGGTCTACAATTTTACCGGCTTTGTCGGCGGCGGTCTCGGCATGTGGATAATGGGGCTCATCATCAGATGGATCTCCCCGGACGGAACCAGAGAAATGGCTGCATTTCACGGAGCTTTCTGGCTGGCGTTGGTTCTTATGCTGATCGGCTGGGTCATGCTGCTGCTTCTGCCACGTGCCTGGGCAAATTCGCCATCTTCTGAGAACCTGCCCCGATAAAATTGCTTGTTAGTATTTGCAATTAGTGATAAACCTGACGGGGCTAATTATTTATTCGATTCCAACGGTGTAGGTAGCGATGTTTGGCTTTCAATGGCATTTAACCGATCAATGCAATCGCCGTTGTCGGCATTGTTACCAGAAGTCTCATGACAGTGAACCTCTGGAAGACGGAGCCGTCCGTCGTCGTCAGATTGCCGACAATATTTTTCATGCTATTCCTGACGAGCCGGTCACCGTTAACCTGACCGGCGGCGAGCCTCTTCTGCTGCCAGATCTTGTCGATCTGATCGAGCATCTTGAAGGCTTCGCCAATCTTGACGAAATCAACATCATTACCAATGGCACCATCGAAGATCATGATCTGCTGAAAAAACTCGGCACTTTTCCGCGTCTGCATACTTTCAGAATCTCCCTGGAATCAGGCGATCAGGCCATAAATGACTCGATTCGCGGTGCCGGTTCACTCGCAGGTCTCTCCCGCACGATTCCTCTTTATCGCCAACTGACCGGCAAGCTGGTCACCCTGATGATGACCCTGTCAAGATTGAATTTTGCAACAGTGGCAAAATCTGTTGAATTTGCCCGGCAGACTGGCGCGCATGATATTCTGTTCGAACGTTTCGTGCCGATTGGCAACGGGCTTGGCATGGCTGATGCAGTCATGTCGGCTGATAACTGGTATCTGGCGATCAACAGCATATTGGCAGCTTCGGGGCTTGATATCGAGGCTGATTCACTGGCGGCATGCCGTGCTTTCGGGTTGATCATCGACAACGATGTTCCGTCTGAAGATCGTCTTGAAGCAGCTCTATGCAACCTTGGCCCTGAATCGATGGCTCTGATGCCAGACGGAACGGTATATCCATGTCGTCGCCTGCCCATTGCGTCAGGCAATATTCTCAACGAACCTTTTGCGGCGATTCGAGAACGCCTGCAGGATTGGGAATGCGGCCGATTGCGCGAACGCCTGCGTGGGCTGATCTGTGGTAACTGTCCGTATGAAGATTGCCCGGGGTGCCGGGCTCTGGCGCTGGCGTTGACCGGAAACCCCCTGGCCGATGACCCGCAGTGCATTCTCAACCGGACTCTGTGAGCAGAAGTCAGCTGGTCGGCTGATCGAGAATATCGACATACTGGTCGATGGCTGTGAAAAGCTCATTTGTCAGTTTCAGAATGAAAAAATTCTCTTTCAGACTGTTCTTATTGATAAAGTCCTGTTCCTGGTCGGCCATGCGAAAAATTGCCGGATCTGATTCCCTGAAGCTTTCGAGAACCGTATCGAGAAACTTTTTGTAATTGTCTGAAATTTGCGTTGGCGTCATTTCTTCGCTGAACGACTGGTTCGCGTAAAGAATGCGATTGATGTTGAAAAGACGCACTACTATCTGACGCTGAATTCGCTGGGTGTCTGAGTTTTTCAGCTGCTGTTCATATCTCTGGGCAACTTTGATCAGACAGTTGAAAAAGATGCGGCGTAGTTGTCGAACGAACAGTCCGCCCCGCTGAATGCGGCTTTCAACAATGAATTTTTCGGGTTTTGGAACACTGGCCAGAAAACTCATATTGGATCTTGTGTCTTCAATCATTGGCTTCAGGCTGATCATAAGATGAAGCAGGTCTCTGGCCATTTCGAAATAAAGGCGTGAGCATTGCGAAAATTCTTCTGAACCCGGCTGCGAAAAAGCTTCAAGACTTTTCGCTTTCTCGTAGCGGTCTTTGAATTCGCTTGAATTGAGCCAGTCTTTGCTGGAATAGTAGACGTATCCCATGCTGAGCAACAATTTCTGAGCTCCTGAACTGCTGACCTTGCCTTCGAGAGCGGCACCGGGCGAGTTGAAGATGTCTTTAACCAGGCGCTCTTTGAACTTGGTATCGTTAAGGTCGAGAGTGGTTAAAACCTCTTTGTCGCCGGTGAACGAGAGAATGCGGGTGTTGGAGGTCGCCTGTCCACGCCCTGACTGAGCTTTCCAGTTGAAGCCGGCACTTATTTCATAAAAACCGGTCTTTTTCTCACCGTCGATTTTCAGGTTGAAGTTGTCTTTCAGGGTTTTATGCAGATTCGGGGTTTCCGCTCCGGTGATGGCAGGGTTGGCAAAGAATACCGTTTCGCGGTCGGTAATGAAAGTTGAAAAGCTGTAAAGCTTTCCATCAGGGTCGGTTAGCCCTATGGCTTTCATACCGTGCAGATTGAGCTCGGATTCCTGATAGCACTGTTCGAGAACCTTTTCTATCAGTGAAGAAGCGAGAAAATTCTCTGAGGTGAAAGAAGTCTCTTTTTTGAATGAATGAATGGTCTGAAAGAATATGATCGACACAGAAACTATCAGGAAAAAGCCGATCAGCAGTTCGACCATCGTCAGACCGCTGTTATCTCTTCTTTTCATTGCACTTCTCCTGAATTCTGCAGCCCTACTTCGAACATTGTCTGAAATTCAGCCTTTTCGGTGGCAAAACAGGCGGTTACATTAACCGTGTTGGCACTTGAGATGCGAAAGGCCATCTCTTTGACATTTTCAGCGATCACTGAGCTGCTTTTGCTGTCATAAACAGGGCTGCCGATGTTGAAGTTCTTGACGTCAACCCGGTAGTGCATCAGCTTGAAAAGCTTTTTCCCACTGCTTTTCGACAATTCTGCATCTTTCAGCTGATAGAGAACCTGGATATTGCTCTCGCCGTCGATAAAGAAAAGGGCCTGCGATTCTTCTCCGAGAGCGGGTATGATGAAGTCGGTTCCTTCGCGTATCATTCTTATGATGCGGTTCTGGGAATTCAATACCCGCGCCTGCATCTGCAGATCACCGGCAACCCGCTGCTGACTGGCGCTGGCTCCGGTAAAGAACCGAAACACCATCGTCGAGAACAATACCAGCAGACCAATGACAACGAGAACCTCGACCAGAGTGAATGCCCGGTTGCCGCTTTGTGAAGGCCGAAATTTAATGGTTGTTGAAGCGGGGAGTTTCATGATTGCCTCAGCTCGGGTTCTCGAGCAGAACGAATTCGACGCGGCGATTTTTGGCTTTGCCGGCCTCTGTGTCGTTACTGGCGATGTTTCTGGTCATGCCGTAGCCCTTGATCGTCATGCGATCGGTTGAGATGCCGGCAAGTGCCAGGTAATCGGCGACGTTCTGCGCACGCTCGATCGAGAACTGCATATTGCTCTCGGGGGTACCGACGACTCCGGTTGTGTGACCCCGCAGTTCAATCTTTACGTTTGGCCGGTCCTTGAGTATCTTGGCCAGTGAATCGAGCAGGTCTTTCTGCTCCTCAGTCAGCACCGATACATCGCCGCCAAAATAAAAATTCTTGATGGCTAAAGTTGCTTTCGGGTCAATGTTTTCAACAAGAGACTTGATATCCTTGAGGGTTACAGCGGCCGGTGGAAGTGTGACGCCAGGGTTGGCGGGGCGCGGAGTGTCGGCGCCGTTGACGTTGTCTGGGTTGATGCCAATTTTTTTCAGGGCTTCTTCGATGCTTTTTGTGGGTTCGAGAGTGTCGGCGATCTCGAGAACCTTTTCGCGGTTCTCTTCGCGCTTTTCAAGAATTTTGTCGACGATGTCGTCGATGTCGCCCGACGGGTTCTGCATATCTTCGTAAAATACCGGTATAACGAAATTCGTGAAATCGAGCAGGTTGGGGTTGTATTTTAGCCGCCAGTAGAAGAGATGATTTTTGTTTTTGTACGACACCCTGATTTTGACGTTGAAAATATACGAGTCGACATCGTGGTCCTCGACCCTCAGATTGAATTTGCCGCCAAACAGATCGGCAGATTTGTCTTTTGGGCCGGCTTTGAAGGAACGATTACTCCACTGCTTCGCCTGAATATCGGCAAGAACCTCGACGAGGGCCGAATAGGCAATGTTGAATGCTGACTGGTAGTCGTTAAGATGCTGAAATTTGACGCGGTTCGCCGATTGAAACTGGGTCATGGTAATGATGAAGATAGCGACCGCCAGAGTAGCAAAAAGAATCAGCGGGAAAACATATCCGCGCCGAACATGCCTGGCCCCCCAGGGAGTGCTGGTTGACTGGTAACTTTGCAAAACTTTAACCTCTGATATCTTCATTCATAATATCCTGAAAACGCTTCATTTTCAATAACTCCTGCCACCTTGTCAGGTCAGATGTGGCAAGTTCATGGCAACCCTTCGGTGTTCTGCATGAACAGACGCGATGCAAGCGATTAAGTGCAGCAAGGCGGAAAAGATTGCCATGAAGGTTTTAATGCTGATCAGGAGATTTTCGGATGGATTTTTTAAGGTTTTGGAATAAACTTTATTGTGCAGGATATTCTATTGCCCGGGTTGAGGAAATTATGAAAAAACTGCTGTTGTCTTTTTTGGTGTTGATGGCATCCCTGTGTCAGGGGGCTATTCCACATGCCGTCAATTACGAATGGGGAAAATTGAAGGTTCCTGAAAACTACGCGTTGCCGAATGGCCAGAAATTGGAAATCTACTGGGAAAAACTCAAGGCCAGCGCTCCGGCAGCCGAAGCCATCGTTCTGATCAACGGTGGGCCGGGTATGACGCACGACAGTTTCCATCAGAAGAACGGCAACGGTTACAACAAAGATTATTTCGAAGAATTGCGCACTCATTTCGATGTTTACTACTTCGATCAGCGCGGAACCGGCAACTCGAGCGCCATTACCTGGGGCAACTTCAGCAGTCGCAATTACCGGGTTTACGCTTCACCAGATATCAGCCGCGATATCGAAGAACTGCGCAAGAATGTTATCAAAAAGAAGAAGATTGCCGTGCTGGGCGAGTCTTATGGCGGAATGGTTGCGCTTTCCTATGCCGTAATGTTCCCAGATTCGGTTTCTAAGCTGGTAATTCACGATTCGTCGCCGAGCAATGCCTATTTCAACAGGATGCATATCAATTTTTCTGAAGGCCTGAGCCGTCTCGAGGAGCTTTTGCCCGGAGTCGAAGAAAACATGAAAGCCTGTGTGACGAAGTTCGACAACGGTGAAGTCACTAATGCCGCCGGAATCGATGTTTCTGGCGACGACTTTCTCAGTCTTTGTCTTCCATATACCTATTCATTGCAAGGTCAGGTCATAATGGGCATCATGGCCGCTCAGATCGTTTTCGAGGGTCGGTCCGACATCCTCGATGCCATTCTTGGGGCCGCGGCCAGGATTGCATCGCGGGCTGTATACAGTCAGCTCGATCCGACGCTGCTTCTGGTGCAGACTACTGAAATGTTGAATATGAGCGACGTTTACAACAGCGGTGACGGTGACCCATGGAGCCAGGCCTGGGCCATCGAGCGCATCTTCCAGCACCGCATCGATTTTCGCAAGGATAATTATCTCAGTGATTTCGCAGCTTTCAACCTTATCGGTAAACTCGGAAAAATTACCGCTCCGGCTCTGGTTGTGGTCGGTGAAACCGACTTCATCTGTCCGCCTGCCTACGCAGAAATTATGCATGAGGGTATTGCCGACTGCCGCCTGTTGAAAGTTAAGAATGCTGCGCATGGCGGGTTTATAGAGCAGCACGCATTCGTGGTCGGCAAGATTCGCAACTTTCTGCTCGATCGCTACCCGGGTGACGATGAACGCATCGTTCCGGTTGAGGAACTGCAGACGAGAAATTCCGAAGAAGCGGTTGAAATCTGGCTGGAAGGCGTAGCCAGGCTTGGTCTGACGACCAGTTTTATCAAAGGCGGCCGAAAATGACTGCTCTGCAGTCTGTTGACTGCATCTTGCTGCAATGAGGAGAAAGCTTGATGGACAGACTGAGAAAGCTGGCGGTATTGTTGCTTTGCGCGTTTGTTCCCTGGTTTTTTCCGGGGCAGGCTTTGTACGGTGCTGAAATGGCTGTGACGCCTCCGCAAAAAGTCGTTATTGCCATCGATCCGGGGCATCCTTCAGAAACCAGTGGCGGTTGTGCGCACCATGGTCTTACCGAAGTTCAGATTGTCTGGGAAGTCGCTCTGAAACTGGAAAAGTTGCTGGCTGAAACTGCCTCTTTCAAGCCAATCAAGACAAAACAGCAGGTCGATACCCGTGTTACCAATCGTGAGAGAGCCGAGATTGCCAATTCCGCAAATGCAGCATTACTGGTCAGATTGCACTGTGATTCGGGCAAAGGAAGCGGCTGCACGGTTTATTTCCCGGATCGCCCTGGCAAGGTTGATGGAGCAACCGGCCCTTCGCAGGCAGTAATCGAAAAGAGTCGACAGGCAGCAGAATGTATGCAGAAAGGTCTGGCCAGTATACTCGGGTCATCATTGTCGCTCAACCCGGTCAAAACGGATTCAATGACTTTGGTGGGCTCAAAGCAGGGGGCTTTGACCGGTTCGATTTTTGCAGAAGTGCCGGCCGTAGTCATCGAGATGGTGTATCTGAACAACGCCAGCGATGCGGCTTTTATTGGTGAAGAGAAAAATCAGGAACTCATGGCTAAGGCTATTATGGCTGGCATCTGTGAGTTTACCGGAAATAAATGATTATTATTGCTGTCGTGCAAAATAAATGATCGGAACCTGCTGTTCTGGTTTTGTTGGTACGGCAGGCCTACTATTGATAACTGCAGAATTAAAACCGGTTTTACTGACTTCTTACGAAGAATAGTCTAGGCGTGGACAGAAGGCGGGATTACTTTTTCGGAAGCTTGTGAGCGAAGCGAATCGCTGAAGAAAAAGTAACCCGACTGATGGCCGCGCCGGTGAAGTAAGTTGGTTTTATTTTT
>CAYYUI010000050.1:0-36199 GCA_964474705.1 uncultured bacterium | reverse complement strand
CCAAGTGCCGGTGAGTCGCCGGAGTGCGAACGAACCGGCCAATGACAGGTTAAAGTGAAGCTTTCAATACCATTTTGTATAGAGCTTTCACTGAAAAATCATGAAGAGTTCTGGCTGGTAAGCCCAGGTCTCGATCTACCGCCATTTTGTTTTTTTTGCAGGCATCAATAAACGGTTTTGAGGGCAATGTCGGGGCAAGGGGTTGCTTGATTGATGAGTTTTCATCAGGTAACAGCTGAATTCTCGGCAGTTTTCAGCTGCTGTGCCTGCCCAGAGATAGCAGCACCTGTTCAGCTGTTTTCAGGCCGTCGACGGCAGAACTGACGATGCCGCCGGCATAACCGGCGCCTTCTCCGACCGGAAAAAGCCCATCGATAGCCGGCGATTCCCCGTTATCGTTTCTGACGATACGCACCGGGCTGGAACTTCTGGTTTCTGCTGCATAGAGAATTGCGGACTCAGCGTCGACGCCATTCAGTTCGCGCAGCATTCTTGGAATTGCGATGCGCAAAGTTTTGAGAATGAACTCAGGCAGAACCGTATCGAAAGAAGCCGGGCAGGCTCGTGGGCACGAACGGTTTTCCGGTAATCGCTGTGAAATTTTCCGGGCAAGAAAGTCGTTGAGCATCAGAGCCGGAACGCTGAAATCACCGCCACCGGCAATGAAGGCCGCTTTTTCGATTGCCAGCTGAAAATTGAGGCCGGCCATCTCGGGGTGTTCTTCGGGGCCTTTGCAGCCCGCATAATCTGCAGGTTCTACGGGAACTATGAAGGCGGCGTTTCCCCAGATGCTGCCGCGTTGCGAGTAACTCATGCCATTGGTGGTAATGGCTTCAGACTCAGAGGCACAGCAGATTACCAGACCGCCGGGGCACATGCAGAAGCTGTAACAGGCGCGGGCATCGCCTTCGGCGCGCCGGGTAAGCTTGAAGCTGGCTGGTTTAAGACGGGGATGTCCGAAAAATTTTCCGTATTGTGCTTTGTTGATCAATTTTTGCGGAACTTCGAGGCGGACGCCAACCGCAAAAGGTTTGGCCTGAAGACTGGCTGAGTGTTTGCCCAGCAGACGATAGACGTCACGGGCGCTGTGTCCGGTTGCCAGCATCAGATGGTCGGTGGAGATTTCCCGGCCACCGGCGATAATGCCGCTGATCTGACGGCTGCTGACCAGAATGTCGGTCATGGTGGTGTTGTAGCTTATTTTGCCCCCGGCCGCCAGAATGCGGCGGCGGATTTCGGGAACGATCTTCAGCAATACATCGCTGCCGAGGTGCGGTTCTGCATCGATAAGAATTTCCGGGTGAGCGCCACATTCGACGAGAATCTCGAAAAATCTGCGGATACGCGGCCGGTCTTTGCTGCGTGCGGTGAGTTTGCCGTCTGAAAAGAGCCCGGCGCCGCCCTCTCCGAACAAAACATTGTCGTCTGCTTTGAAATGGCCGTTGCGCCAGAAGGTGTCGACAACTTCACGCCGATCTTCGGCGCGGGCTCCGCGCTCGATGAGCAATGGCCTGGCACCGGCTTCGGCCAGGTGTAATGCGGCCATCAGGCCGGCAGGGCCGGCTCCGACTACTATGGGCGATTTGAAATCGGCATTGGCAGGCATCGTTAAGGCCGGGCCGGCTGCTGCTTCTTCGGTTATTGTTTCGACATCCTTGATTTGACCGGCCGCAAAGGCGTAGTCAGCTGACATTTCGACGATCAGGCTGAGGATAAAAACCGGTGCAGTCCGCATAGGTCTTGCATCCAGCGAGCGTCTGTCGGCTCTGCAGTTGAGAATCTGGTTGTTGCGGCAGCCCAGACGTCTGGCGGCAGCGGCGGTTAAATCGGTTACGCTGTATTCAAGCGGCATTTCGATCTGTCTGAGCAGCAGTTTCATTGATTTGGTGTCTTTCCTTTACTTTGGCTGAGGCTGGCAACGATCGCGTTGGCAGCGAGCCAGCCGGTCGAGAATGCCGCCTGCAGGTTGAAACCGCCGGTATCGGCGTCAATGTCGATTATTTCTCCGGCAAAATAGAGGCTTTTAATCAGTTTTGATTCCATGGTCGCCTGATTGATCTGACGGGTCGCAATGCCGCCGGCGGTTACTATTGCCTGTTCCCAGGGTGCTGCCCCGCTTATGACGAATTTAAGTTCTTTGAGCCAGTTTCGTAGGATGCGGCGTTGTTCGGCGGTTACCTGAGCAATTTTCTGTGATGGGTTGAAACCAAGCTGCTGCAGACAGAACTGACGCATGCCGACCGGAAGTAGTTTGCCTATGACGTCGATGAGTCTGGCCTGATGGTTCTCTTCAAAGTCGCGCAGTATGCGTCGGTCGAGCTTGGCATGATCGAGAGCAGGCTTGAGATCGACGACAATTTCGCAGTTCATTTTCTGATGCACTGCCGGAACTGCCAGACGACTGAGTGTAATGATGACCGGCCCGGAAAGATTGCCATCGAGAAAAGTCATTTCACCGAATTCAGCAGCCGCCTTTTTGCCGTTGATGCGTAATTCGGCTGAGACATTGCGCAGGGCAACGTCTTTCAGACATTCAGGCAGCGGTTCCTGAGTTTTCAGGGCGACGAGAGAGGGCAGGGGAGTGACGATTTCATGGCCGCAGTCACGTGCAAATCTGAGGCCATCGCCGGTCGAACCGGTAGCCGGGTAGGAGAGCCCGCCGGTGGCCAGCAGGGTTGCCGCAGCCAGAAAGGGTTTGCCGCCGGCGATCGCGCCGAGACACTGCCCTTTTTCAATAATCAGCCCGGAAACCGCTTTGCCGGTCAGCAACTGTACCCGGCGTTTTTCAATCGCTTTGTGCAGGCAGGCAACCGCATCGGTGGCGCGGCCGGAAGCTACGAAAACCCTGCCGCCCCGTTCATCGACAGTCTGCAGGCCTTCACGATTGAAGAAAGCGACGAGCTCGGTGTTGAACAAGGCTTTGAAAGCCGATTTGAGAAAACGGCCTTCGTTGTTGAAATGTTTGAGAAACTCGTTGAAAGGTGCAGTGTTGGTGAGGTTGCCGCGACCTTTGCCCGAAATTCCGAGTTTGCGGGCCGGTTTGGGCATCGATTCGAGAATGAGAACCTGCAGCCCATGATCGGCGGCATTGATGGCCGCCATGAGGCCGGCAGGGCCGGCGCCGATTATCAGCAGGTCAGTGCTTTTCAAGATTTTTTCACGCTGAAGCCGAAATGGCCAAGCTGTTTGCCGAGCTGGTAATAATTGCCATGGGCATAACCGACCAGCGCGGCTTTTTCGACCTGCAGGCGCCCCTGTCCGTCGATCAGATGTTCAGAAATCTGAACATTGGTGATGTGGGCTATGAAAAGGTTGTGTGATCCAAGTTCTATTTCACGGTCAACGCGGCATTCAATATTGATCGGGCATTCATTGATGATCGGAGCTTTGATCGTTGCGCTTCGACCTGAAGTCAGGCCGGTTTCGTGAAATTTGTCGCAGTCGCGGCCTGATACTACACCGCAATAGTCGGTTTCTTTTACGATGCGGCGATCGGGAATATTTACGACGAATTCGCCGGTTTCGCGTAACAGCTTGAAAGAGTGCCGCTCGGGTCGGACCGAGATCGACAGCATCGGCGGTTCAGAACAGACGATGCCGGTCCAGCTGATGGTAAGGATGTTCGGCCGGCCTTCATTGCCGATGGTGGTAACCATGACTGCAGGAACCGGTGAGAGTACCGTGCCGGGCTTCCAGGTGATTTTGCCGCTGCCGGCAGGTTTATTCTGATGCATTTTTTTCAGCTTTCTTCTCGTAATTGGTCATCAGCCCGAACATGCTGCCGTAGCGGGCAAGCAGTTCACGTTTTTCGTTTTCAGGGGCGAGGCGTGAGTCATAATCAGGCGCAAATATCGGAAAACTGCGATCTTTGTCACTGTGTATCAGAGCGATATACCAGGATTCAACGCCGCGGTAGTCATAGTGGCGCAGCGCCAGGCCATCGAATTTTCGCAGTTTTTCCTTCCATTCGCGGCGCCCCTGCTCATTGATTTCGCAGAAAGTTACTGTGCCGTCGGCGATTTCGATATCCTTGCGATAGGCTCTGCGGCTCCTGAAAAGTCTGAAGAAGCTGTAGAGACTGGCGGCGCTGATTCCGATGCAGAGCAGGGCGACCGTCATATAGTAAGAGGGCAGATTAGGGTCGGTGCGGGTAAACTGCAGCAGTTTTATCGAAAGAACGATGACCCAGACCATTGACAGAACGGCCACCAGGCCGGAAAAGTAGAAGAAAAATGCGGTGCGCCCCTTGAAATCGAGGCCCTTTTCCGCCAGTCGCATTGGCAAACCGCCATTTTCGGCACATTGCCAGTTGAGTTCATTTTTCATGATCATCACCCGTTACGAGATTCTGCGGCATTATAAAGCGATTTTCCGGCAAAGTCCAACCCTTTCCAGCGCATTTCTCCATCTAAGATATGGAAAGGTGGAGACTGATGTGATAGAATCGCGGTGATTTTAAAACCATATAGATGGGGTAAGCAGATGAGCGTTGAAGAAACCAGTCGTAATTCCAATTTCATTCGCGATATCATTGACGAAGACCTGAAGTCAGGCAAGCATAAAGAGATCGTTACCAGGTTTCCGCCAGAGCCGAACGGCTATCTGCACGTCGGTCACGCCAAGTCGATCTGTCTCAACTTCGGGCTGGCCCGGGATTATAAAGGCCGCTGTCACCTGCGCTTCGACGATACCAACCCGGTTAAAGAAGAGCAGGAA
Source organism: uncultured bacterium (assembly GCA_964474705.1). Classification (GTDB taxonomy): domain Bacteria; phylum Muiribacteriota; class Ozemobacteria; order Ozemobacterales; family Ozemobacteraceae; genus Rifleibacterium. Next base: position 31,483 of record CAYYUI010000050.1, on the reverse strand, counting down.
TATATTGACGCCATCAAAGAAGACGTTAAATGGCTCGGTTTCGACTGGGGTGAACACGAATATTACGCTTCCAACTATTTCCAGCAGCTGTACGACTGGGCAGTTCTTCTGATCAAGGAAGGCAAAGCCTACGTTGACGACCAGACCGCTGATGAAATCAGAATTACCCGCGGCACTCTGACTGAACCCGGCAAAAACTCGCCACATCGCAATCGTTCGGTCGAAGAGAATCTCGACCTGTTCACCCGCATGAAAAACGGCGAATTCAAGAATGGTGAGCGGGTTCTGCGCGCCAAAATCGATATGGCTGCTCCGAACATCAACATGCGCGATCCGGTGCTTTACCGCATTCTGCATGCTCACCATCCGCGCACCGGCAACCAGTGGTGCATTTATCCTATGTATGATTATACTCACGGTCAGTCAGATGCCCTCGAACGCATCAGCCACTCGATCTGCACCCTTGAATTCCAGGATCACCGACCTCTTTACGACTGGTTCATCGAAAGCCTGCCGGTGCCTGCCAAGCCGCATCAGTATGAATTTGCCCGCCTGAATCTCACTTATACGGTAATGAGCAAGCGCAAACTCCTGCGGCTGGTTCAGGAAAAGAAGGTTTCCGGCTGGGACGACCCGCGCATGCCGACCATCTCCGGAATGCGTCGCCGTGGCTATCCGGCTTCGGCGCTGCGTGACTTTTGCGACCGCATCGGAGTCGCCAAGGCCAACAGCACCGTTGAATTCATGTTGCTTGAAAATTGCGTCAGAGACGAGCTGAATCGCAGTGCTCTGCGCTTCATGGCAGTTCTAAAACCCCTAAAAGTTGTCATCACCAATTACCCCGAAGGCCAGAGCGAATATTTTGACGCAGAAAACAATCCTGAAGACCAGAATGCCGGAACCCGCAAAGTCAAATTCACCCGTGAAATTTACATCGAGCAGGAAGATTTCATGGAAAACCCGCCGAAAAAGTTTTTCAGGCTGGCTCCAGGCGCTGAAATTCGCCTCAAGCACGCTTATTACATTACCTGCAAAGAAGTGATCAAAGATGCACAGGGCAATATCGTAGAACTGCGCTGCGAGCTTGATCCAGAAAGTCGCGGTGGTTCGACTCCTGACGGCAGAAGGGTTAAGGGCACCCTGCACTGGGTATCGGCTTCTGAAGGTATCAGGGCTGAAGTTCGTCTCTATGATCACCTGTTTAAACAGGAAAACCCTGACAAAGTCGAAGAGGGCGCTGATTTTCTTGATAATATCAACCCCGACTCACTTGAAGTGCTTAAAGACTGCATCGTCGAGCCGGCACTTGCCGACGTCAAGACTGGTGTGCCGATGCAGTTCCTGCGCATGGGTTACTTCTGCAAAGACAAAGATTCAGCCCCCGGCAGACTGGTATTTAACCGCACCATCTCGCTGAAAGACGGCTGGGCCAAAGAACAGAAAAAACAGGACTGATCTGATCAAAGTTGTTAATGAAAGCCCGATATGAATTGTCGGGCTTTCTTTTTATGAGAAATTACGGGAGGCGCAATTGCAGCTGCAATCAAGTTTGCCTCAGAGGCTTTTCGCGCCGACAAGTTTTTTGATCCCGACTCTGAAAGGACAAACTTGATGCCAAATGCTGATTTTCCGTGGTATCTGGCGGTTGTGATGTTCATAGCTTTTTTTGCACTGATCTGGATGTTTGTCGGCGCGTTTCTGGCGGAACTCTCGGGCTGGCGCCTGCTTTTGCGCAGGTTTGCAGCCGGCGACAGGCAGATTACCGGCAAAAAAATCGGTTTTGTCAGTGCCCTGATATACCGGTTCCAATGGGGCAAAGGCCGGTACAGAGGCTGTCTGACGCTGCATGTAAATAAAGAGGGTTTCCTGCTGCAGGTATTTCTGCTGCTGCGCTTTCGCAGCCCGGCTTTGTTCATTCCATGGGAGTCAGTTGAAGACCTCGAAATTACCAGCGGCAGATTCACCGGTTGCCAGACAACCGTTATCATTTTTGACTCACCCGTCAGACTGACGTTTTTTGGCGCGGCCGGCGATGCTGTTGCGACGGCGTTTCAGCAATTCCGTGATAATGCAGCGCAATAAAAAAACTCCGGCGCCGCCGCAAGGCAGACACCGGAGCTTTTCTGCTGATGAAGTCTTATTCGAGGTAGGTGTAGCCGTAGAGGCCTGATCGGTAGATCGCAAGAAATTCTTTGCCCTCGTTGACCGTTATGCGGCCTTCTTTGACCGATGCCGATACCCAGGTTTCCATGGTGCGAACAAGTTTTTTGGCACTGAACTGCACGTAATCGAGAACATCGGCTACCGTTTCACCGTCGATGATTTTGTCGATGGTGAAAGTGCCGTCTTCATTGACGGTGATGTGCACTGCATTTGTGTCGCCGAACAGGTTGTGCAGGTCGCCGAGGATTTCCTGGTAAGCGCCGACCATGAAGACCCCGAGATAGTAAGGCTCGTAGCTCTTCAGCTGATGCAGCGGCAGGCAGGGGTTGAAGTTGCGGTTGCCGATGAACCGGTCGATTTTTCCGTCTGAATCGCAGGTGATATCCTGCAGGGTTGCGCTCTGCAGCGGTTTTTCATCAAGGCGATGTAGCGGCATGATCGGGAAAAGCTGGTCGACGGCCCAGGCATCGGGAAGCGACTGGAAAAGCGAGAAATTGCAGAAATATTTTTCGGCGAGGATTTTGTCGAGCTGGCGAAGTTCATCGGAAGCATGTTTTGACTGTTTTGCCAGTTCTCTGACTTCGTGGGCGATCGTCCAGAAAAGTTTTTCGGCTTTGGCACGACCTTTCAGGTCGAGCATGCCGAGGTTGAAGAGGTCGAGCGATTCTTCGCGCAGCTGTTGTGCGTCATGCCAGGCTTCGATCATGGTAAGATCGGTCAGCGAATCGAGAATGGTGTGCATATCGACGACGATTTCGTGGTCTTTCTTCTCGATTTTGAAGTCCTCGTAAGGAGTTTTGGGCGGGCAGGTAGTTTCGAGAACGTTGAAAACCAGCACCGAATGGTGGGCGGTGAGGGCACGGCCAGATTCGGTTATAAGGTGAGGGTGGGGGAATCCGTTTTTATCGGCCGCATCCTGCAGGGCAGAAACGGCGTCGTTGGCGTATTCCTGGATCGAATAATTGATGCTGCTGCTGATGGTGGTGCGGGTGCCGTCGTAATCGACGCCAAGGCCACCGCCGATGTCGACATATTCGAGGTTGCAGCCGAGTTTGCGCAGCTGAACGTAGAACTGCGAGGCTTCCTTGAGGCCGCTTTTGATTTTGCGGATATTGGTGATCTGGCTGCCGAGGTGGCAGTGAATGAGTTTGACGCAGTCAATCATGTCTTCAGATTTCATGAATTCAATGGCTTCGATGAGCTCGGTGGGAGTCAGGCCGAATTTGCTCTTGTCGCCGCCTGAATCTTCCCATTTGCCGCTGCCGAAGGCTGCGAGCTTGATTCTGATGCCGACGTTCGGATTGACCTTGTGCACCTTGGCCAGCCTGGCAATCAGTTTGAGTTCATTGAATTTTTCAGCGACGATGAAAATGCGTTTGCCCATCTTCTGGGCGAGCAGCGCGAGTTCTATAAATTCCTCGTCTTTATAGCCGTTGCAGATGATCAGGGCGTCCGGGTTGTCCATGAGAGCGAGAACTGCGTGCAGTTCAGGCTTCGAGCCGGCTTCGATGCCGATGTTGAATTTCTGGCCGTATTGGACTATTTCTTCGACGACTGGGCGCTGCTGGTTAACCTTGATCGGATAAACCGTGTAGTAGTTGCCGGTAAAGCTGTATTCTTCAGAGGCATTTCTGAAACAGCTCGAAATGGTTTCGATCCGGTTGTCGAGAATGTCTGGAAAGCGCAGCAGTAGCGGGCAGGAGACATCCTTCAGGCTGAGGTCGTCGAGAATTTCCTTTATATCTACGGCAATTTTAGGGTTGCGATGCGGCATTACCGTAACGTTGCCGGCCTTGTTTACGCCAAAATAGCCAATTCCCCAGCCTTCAATGTTATAGAGTTCAGCAGAATCATCAGTGCGCCATTTTCGCATCGCAAGCCTCCAAAAAAATCAGCAGTTTGAAGCGTACATATTAGATGCAAATGCGGCAGTTAGCAAGTTTTTTTAAGCTTGTTTTAGGTAGTTGGTAAGAGTATACTGATGGCACATAATTGCCGCGTCTGCCTGTGGGGCTCTCCGGCAAGCTCAAGACAAAACGATTTCATGGCAATGGCAAACCAGAAAGCGACAAAGCTGGAGATACAGATGACGATCGATGACGGCAGTGTGGGGCGCAACGATGATTGCCCCTGTGGCAGCGGCCTCAAATACAAAAGATGTTGCATGAATAAAGGCAAGGGTGGCGTTGATGACGATGTCGCCGAACTGTATCTGCGCAATTACCGGATCAGGTTGAAGACACCCCAGGAAATAGCTGGAATCAAGGTCGCCGGTCGACTGGTCATCGATACTCTGCGCAAAGTAGAAGAAGCTATCAGGCCAGGTATCACTACCAACGATATCAATCGCATGGTTCATGATTATACGATCAAGCACGGTGCAGTGCCGGCACCTCTCAATTATCGAGGGTTTCCCAAGAGCGTCTGCACCTCTGTAAATGAAGTTATCTGCCACGGTATTCCTTCTGACCGTGCCCTCAAGGAAGGCGACATAGTTAATGTCGATGTAACTTCGATTCTCAACGGTTTTTATGCCGACGCCAACATGACCTTTTTTGTCGGCGAATGCAGCTCGGATGCGCACAAAATTGTCGAAGTAGCACGCGAGTCGCTCAAACGCGGGCTGGCCATGGTCAAACCAGACAATACCATCGGTGACATCGGCTGGGCGATTCAGGAATTTGCTGAAGGTCAGGGCTGTTCGGTGGTGCGTGAATTTATCGGGCATGGCATAGGCAAGGTTTTTCATGAGCCACCCGATGTGCCGCATTTCGGTCGGCGCGGAACCGGAGTCACCATGGTGCCTGGCATGGTTTTCACTGTTGAACCGATGGTCAACATCGGCAAACGTTTTTTGCGGGTTCTCGAAGATGAATGGACCGCAGTGACCCGTGATGGTTCTCTGTCGGCGCAATTTGAGCAGACGATTGTCGTGACCGATTATGGTTATGAAAGTCTGACCCCCTACGAACTATAATTCTACAGATAAGAATTTAACAGGAGATACAATGGAAGAGCTGCTGACCAATTACCTGCGTTTTCTCGATGAAGAAATATATGGCGATACCTGTTTCGACCCAGACATGCCCATTCAAAACCAGTTTGGCGAAATTCTTGACGAGCTTGATTTCAGGTTGGCAACCGTAAAATTCGAAATGGACTCTCTGGTCGAAATTCCCATGAATGCGATCAGCAGCGAAACCACACTCCGGGAACTTGTCGAAAGAGTTGCGAATCAGCCGAAAATAAGCAAAGCTGAAGCTCCGGCCTTTCTGAAAAAGAAGAAGAGCGATCTCACTAAAATTGCCCGTCTGATGGCCGAAGACCTGCAGAGCATGCTCGGCTGATTCCGGTTCGAACAATTAAAGCTTACCGGGCAAGGGGCCAGAGCTTCAGGCATTCAGGAAGTTATAGAATATGCTGAGAATAACTGACTGGAGCATTGTTCTTTATACCCTGATTCTTGGGTGGTTTTTTGTGATGCTCGGCCTGCCGATTTTGTACATTGCTATTGAGCTGATCAAGGACCCCAGGCTTATTTTCAGACTCAGAGAAGTGAAAGCAGAGGAAGCTGTGCCGCTGCTGCTGGTTTTGGTTCTTTTCGTGCCGGTTTTTCTTGGCATGCGGCATTTCTGGCGGCAGAACGCTTTTTTTGTCGTCGAAAAGAATGGTGACTGGGTGTTTCGCAATTTTTTCTATCTGGCCCGGGTCAGAATTGCTGCCGGGCAATTGCGGCAGCTCGAAGGCGTTTTTGAGCGTTCCATGGACGACAATAATCGCGACTATATCTATACCGGCAAAATCTTGGTCAGGACCGAAAAACAGCTACCCTTAGAATTTGCTCATGATTCTGAACCGTTGCCGGATGGTCGGCCCGCGTTGTATCAACGCCTGGGTTACCCGGCTGACATGCCTTTCGTGAATGGGCCGGCCGGCGGACAATTGACTCCGATGCATGGCTGGAGCGCTTCGGGCCCGGTGTTTGTCGCTGAGCAGCCGGAGAATAAATGAATCAGCAAGCCGGTGAAGTGCACGCGGAATTTTTCAGATACTACTCTGAGCTTCAGAGCGAGGCGCTGCTGACGTATCTTGAGACACTGCACGAGCCGGTCTGGGAATGCGAACTGATGCGCGTTGCGCTGCCGGCGGCCGATCTGGTGAACGGCGCGGCTCTTGAAATGTATCGCTGGCATTTTGTGCTGTTTCATGCGCTTTACGTTCTGCAATCGCATTTTGCCGGGCGCGGCCGCTATCTTTTTGTTCATTTCATGCGCACCTGCGTCAGAGACCTGCCTGCAATCGGCCGCTGCCGTTATTTCGATGACGATGCGGCGGCGTTCTGTGAGGCGGTCTGCAGCGGCGAAGAGCATATTTGTGATTTCCATGCCCGCAAAGTCGAAGATTCGGCGCTGGAACATCTTTCAGAACGCTATTTTTATCTCGATCCGGCGAATTTTTCAGCTCTGGCGCCTGAAAATGCCGAAAAATTCATCAGCGGTGCCTGGAACCTGCTGCACAACCAGGAAGAATACCAACGCTGCCTTGCGGTAATGGGCCTGCCCGAGGGTGTCAGTCTCGACCTGCTGCGCAAGCGTTTCCGGCATCTTGCCCGCACCCTGCATCCTGACATCAATTCCGTCGACCACGCTGAATTCGCGCGTATAAATTCTGCCTACCGCACTCTTCTGAAGCTGATGAACATATGATCGGCAATAACCGGCCAGGTCTGCTGCTATTCAGCACTAAAGAAGAATGCTGAATGAAGCTCGGCCCGGGAGAGTTCGAAATTGTAAAGATAAGTTGAAAGCCTGTTCAAGCTGATTAAGCTGCATCGGGCAATCGGTGCAACCTGGTCAATTCAGAATCTGATAATTGTGCGACTGGTACTTTACAAGGGGCGGGTTTGTTCGTATGATTAATGTACGTCTCTTTGAGCGGAGGTTTTGGCATGAATAAACTCGTTGGCCTTCTGGTAGCTGGTGGTCTTGCGTGTGGTGTGCAGGCCATGGCTTTTGACGAAGATAAATTCAGAGCGACCCTCGAGTCGTTCAACAAGGTTTCTCTGCCTTCGGTTGCCGGTTCTATCGAAAAAGGCTCCGGTGATGTCGGCTCAGGGCCAAAGGGTGGCCAGCCTCAGGGCGGCGATGATTTCGTCTGGCTCAAAGCCGAAAAAATCAATCAGCAGCTTGAACTGCTTATTCGCGGTATTGAAGGCGCCAAGGGTGTTGCCACTGCTCTGGCGGTAATCACCAATCTGTACAACAGCGACAAGATATCGGTAGATGTCGCTCTGACCGCCGTACAGCTGCTCAAGTTGCGTGCCACCTTTCTCAAGGTTTTCATTACCAATGGTGACACCGAGCTCGAAGTGATGATCAACATTCTTCAGGAACATGAAACCGAGCTTGCCGGCAAACAGGCAGCCGCCGGGCAGACCAGCGTCAGCGTCGGCGTCAACGGCAAAATTTCCAATCCACCGCCAACTGCGCCTGCCGAGCCCTTTCCAGGCAAGCAATAATTAAGCTTTCAGGCCGGGTGCATCGATTTTCGCTGCACCCGGTTTTTTAATGCCCGTATTTATTTGCCTTCAGGCCTGGTCAGAAATTTGACAGTCGGCTGGTATGAATGCTATTGTACAGCTGTTGAGGCGGGCCATTTGCCTGCAATGTAAAAATATTAAATAATCAGGGATGCACGCACTTGAGATGAATATTTCCGAAAATTCCGAAATAGATTGCCAGGCAGAACTTCGCGATATGCAGAGGGCAGTAATCGCCCTGCGTGCCGAACTCGAGAAGTGTCATGCCGAGGCCGAAGATGCTGTACAGGCTGCCCGGCGCGAGTCGGCACAGGATATCGCCCTGCTGAAGGCTACAATTGCTGAGTTGCGTAACGAGCTGGAACTTGCCGGGGTTCAACGGGAACAGCAGGTCCAACAGGCCCTTGCGAGCAACCAGAATGAAATAATGCAGCTGAAAAAGACTGCCGGTGAATTGCGCAGCCGGCTGGAGACTCTGCTGTTTGAGAAAGACGCGGCGGTGCAGGCGGCAAATGTGGCGGCAGCCGGCGAAATTCAGCAGCTGCGGGCCATGGCGGCTGCTTTGCGTGAGCAGCTCGAAAATGACAAATTTACCTGCGAAAACGCTGTCCAGCAGGAAAAACAGCGGGCCGACGCCGAAACCGGGCAGCTGCAGGCGATAATTCAAGCGATGCGCGACGAAATGGAACGGTGGAGAAAACAAAATGAAGGACCGACAGCAGGGTAAAACTGCGGGTGCAAAAGCGGCATCAACCGCACGCAGCGGGCAACTTTCAGTCGACCAGAGAAAACGGCTGCGCGAGGTTGAGCTTCTGCTCGACATTTCCCGAAAAATGTCAGCGATGGATTCGCTCGATGAAGTGCTGAAAGTGCTGGTCGAGCTGTCGACCTCTCAGCTGAATGCCGAGCGGGGCACGCTGTTTCTCAACGACCCCAATACCAACGAACTGTATTCACGCGTGGCAATGGGCAATTTTACCCGCGAAATCCGTATTCTGAACACCAACGGCATCGCCGGCTTTGTCTTCAACAAGGGCGAAGGGCTCATAATTCCGGATGCCTATGCCGACCAGCGCTTCAACCGAAATGTCGATGAACAGACCGGATTTGTCACCCGCAGTATTCTTTGCGTGCCGATCAAGACTTCCAAGGGCGAAACGATCGCGGTTGCCCAGGTTCTCAACAAGAAAAAGGGCAGGTTCAACCGCAACGACCTGCGTCTGTTCGAGGCGATGATGGAACAGGGTTCGCTGGCCCTGCAGAGTCTGCAGTTTATCGAACGTATGGAAAACGTGCGCCGGCAGGAAATGGAATTCATCAATATCGTTTCCGAGATGACCTCTGACATCAAGCTGGGCTCTCTGCTTCAGAAGGTCATGGGTGAAGCGACCAACATGCTGAACGCCGAACGGTCGACGCTGTTTCTTCACGATGAAAAGACCGACGAACTGTGGTCTGAGGTCGGCCAGGGGCTTGAATCAGCCCAGATCAGGCTGCCAAGCCACGCCGGTATTGCCGGTGCGGTTTTCAAATCGAGCAAAACGATCAATATTCCGTATGCCTACGCTGACCTGCGCTTCAACCCGACTTTCGACAAAAAGACCGGCTTTTTTACCCGCTCGATTCTTTGTGTTCCGGTCGTTAACAAGCATGGTCGAACCATCGGCGTCACGCAGGTGCTGAACAAGCGCGGCGGGCCTTTTTCCCATGAAGATGAGGCAAGACTGCGGGCTTTTACAGCTCAGGTTTCAATCGCCCTCGAAAATGCCAAACTGTTCGCGGATGTGCAGGCAATGAAGAACTACAATGAAGCGATGCTTGAATCGATGAGCAATGGCCTGATTACTCTCGATGCGGTGGGCAAGATCGCGACCTGCAACGCCGCCTGCCTTAGAATTCTCAAAGTTTCGCCAACTGTCATTCTGAATCGAAATGTCACTGATTTTTTCAGCGGCGAAAATGACTGGATACTCGAAAAGTTGCGGCTGGTAAACGAAACCCAGAAGCAGCAGACCTCTGTCGATGCGCCACTGAAGGTCGGCGATGAAAAACTTGCCGTGAATCTGACCGTTCAGTCGCTGCTTAACATCGATCAGAAGCGCATCGGCTCGATGATCGTCATCGAGGATATCAGCAATGAAAAGCGCCTTAAATCAACGATGTCCCGCTACATGGATCCGGCAATTGCCGACCGCCTGCTGGCAACGGGCACTGAACTGCTCGGCGGTTCGAATGTTGAATGCACCGTCTTTTTTTCAGATATTCGCGGCTTCACCACTTTAACCGAGCAGCTTGGCGCTCAGGGCACGGTAACCCTGCTCAACGAGTATTTCACCCTGATGGTCGACTGCATTCAGCAGGAGGGGGGCATGCTCGACAAATTTATCGGCGATGCGATCATGGCTGCCTTCGGTATTCCGGTTGCCCACGAAGATGACGCTGACCGGGCAGTGCGCGCCGCCATCGCGATGATGGAAACCCTGAATCGCTGGAACCGCCAGCGGACCTCCGAGGGCCGGCTTCCGGTGAACATCGGCGTCGGGCTGAATACTGACACGGTAGTATCTGGTAACATCGGTTCAAACAAGCGCATGGATTTCACGATCATCGGTGATGGCGTTAATCTGGCGGCCAGGCTTGAATCAGCCTGCAAGCAGTACGGCACTAAAATACTGGTCAGCGAGTTCACGATGCGCAAATTGAAAGGCACCTACCGCGAAAGAGAAATCGATCTTGTGGTGGTCAAGGGCAAAACAAAGCCGGTGTCGATTCATGAGATTCTTGCCTATCACACTCGTGACAGCTTTCCCGGTATCGGTGAGGTGCTGGGCAAGTTCAAAGATGGGCTGTCGGCATATCGCGCCCGCAAATGGGATGCCGCAATCAGGCTGTTTTCGGATTGTCTGGCCATAAACCCCAATGACAAGCCCAGCATGCTTTACATCGAGCGGGCCCGGCACCTTAAAGAAAATCCGCCCCCCGATGACTGGTCTGGCGTCTGGATCATGGAGTCGAAATAATGCCGACTTCTGCATGAGATCGCAGAGCAAAACCTCTGGCTCGAGCAGGAAAACATCTGGATTTAATTCATTTCTTCAGAATATGGGCGGTGCTGCGGCTGCCGCCTGGGAGTTTCTGCATTATCTGCTTTTCCAGCAGGGGAGAGACCTATGAACAAACAGCATCGAGCTCTGTTCCTGTCGCATGGAGGTGGCCCTCTGCCGCTACTGGGCGACCAATCGCATCAGGAAATGGTGGCGCGCCTGCATGACCTCGCGGCCGCCATCGCGCGGCCAATGGCAATTATCGTGGTGAGCGCCCACTGGGAAGCGCATCGCCCGACGGTAACTTCGGCGGCCAGGCCGGCGCTTATCTACGACTACTACGGTTTTCCGAAGGAATCCTACGCGATCACTTATCCCTGCCCAGGTGCCCCGCAACTGGCGCAGGCGATTTCCCGGGCACTTGACGCTGCGGGCATCACCGCCGACCTCGATGCAGCAAGAGGGGTTGATCATGGTCTGTTTGTGCCGTTAAAAATCATGTATCCGGCGGCAGATATTCCGTGCGTGCAGCTGTCTCTGGTCAGGGGTCTCGATCCTGCCGGCCACATCGCTCTGGGAAAAGCGCTGCGCAGCCTGGGCGAGCAATCGCTGCTTCTGATTGGCTCCGGTTTTTCTTTCCACAATATGCAGGCCTTTTTCGCGCCAGAAACCGATGAATCGAGGGCCATGAATCATTCGTTCGAGCGCTGGCTTCTGGAAACGTGCTCTGACCGGAATCTTTCCGAAGAAGAAAGGGAACAGCGGCTGATAAACTGGGAATCAGCACCCTTCGCGCGCTATTGCCACCCACGCGAGGAACACCTGCTTCCCCTGCATGTCTGCTATGGTTTTGCGGCCGCGGCCTGTTCAAATTCTTATGAACTCCAGATTCTCAACAAAAAATCGAGCATGTACCTCTGGGAAATCTGATACAATCGCCAATTCCGGTGCCGGTTATGCGGCTATCTGCTGGCTGACATCCCAGCCGGGGAAGACCAGAACTGCCGGGTGGCATTTCAGGGCTCTGGCTAATACCTTTGCTCTTTCAACGCCCAGGTTGATTTTATCGTGCTCAATTGCTGAAAGGGTTGATTGAGGTATTCCGGTCAGCAGAGACAATTCATTCTGGCTTAGTTCCTGAAGCTCGCGAATAATTCTTACAGATTCGCCAACAGAAACCTCTGTTCTTTTTTTGGCCTCGATATAGTCTTTCATATCATTTCCTCCGATAGTCATGGGCCGTCAACCTGATAACTTTTACAAAAAATTGTTCGTTTTCAATTTTGTAGATAATTCGATACTGGATATTCAGACGCGATGACCGATAGCCTTTCCATTCGCCATGTAAGGCCTCGTCATAAAACCCCTTGATCTGTTGCAGGCCGACAGGGCCAGAAATTACTGCTATATCTTTCCACTTTTCGTATCGCTTGAGGATTTCAAGGGGCAAAGAATCGAGTTCTTTCGATACATTTTTGTGTTCAAATATTTTCCACATACTAACTATAGTATATATATCATAAATAGTATGTCAAGCGTTTTCAGCTCTGATACTCCTTCTCCAACAGACCTGACATCGCCAGGGTTGCCTGGATTGTATCCGTGTGGATACTGTTTCTCGATTCGAGAATGCAGAATGTGTCTTTTGCATAACTGTATCTCCGGAAATCTGCTACAATCGCGCAACAATATGATTGATAAAAAAAACTTATTTTCTGAATATGTCGATTGAATGGCTCGAAATGCCAAGTAAATCTTCGCGTTCGCAAGTCGCGAAGTGATATTTTAGATACAGTTCAAACGTTTCATCGTCCATTGCATCGACCGCTTCGCGCATAAATAAGGCGCAACCGTCTGATGCAACGTAGTGAAGTCTGTTTACCGGGAATACAGACATCAGATCTTCGATGTTTTCTTTGCGGACAAGTTCAAATAAATCCTCTGGCCGGGATCTGGTAGAAAATGTTTTGGGGTCGATCATGCCATTTTCAATATATCTGGCGACACTGAAATTACCGCGTTTAAAGCCTTCATCGATGAGACAGCCATCGGAAATCACATAAGCGGCAAAAATCACGCCGCCCTGCTTTGTTACGCGAATTGCCTCACGCAGCGCCTGTTGTTTGTCTTCCGTGCTGTAAAGGTGGTATAGGGGCCCCAGCAGTAATGTAATGTCATATTGATTGTCAGAAAAAGCCGACAGGTCCAGTGCGTTACCCTGGGTAACGGTTATTTTTTCGTCTGGTTGCGTATGTTGCCGAAAAATTTTTATATTATGTTCAACTAATTCCACAGCATCAACAGCATATCCCTGACGGGCCAGGGCATGGGAATACCGTCCGGTTCCGGCACCGATTTCAAGCACGCGGGCGCCGGGGCGTATATATTTTTCAATGTAGCGCATCGTGGTCAGAAACTCGACTGTTCCATGCTTCAACACCAGCCGGTTGTTTTCGTCGTAATTATTGTAAAAGTCAATTAAGTATTGGTTCGTTTTCAAACGACATCGCTCCTGGAATTATAATGAAGCCTGGGCCCGACCACGATAAAATCAAGCCACTCTTCGGTCATTTCAAGAAAGTTCAGAATGTTCAGCACTGCGTTTCTCCATATTCATAATGGCTGACAATCGGCGAATCGAAGCGGCGAGCCCAGCGTTTAGCCTGTTCCATAATTTCGGTGCAATAAAACCCGGTGCCAAAATCTTTCGAGAACCTGACTTTCAGTATTTCCGGCTTCGATACTGGCATATTGCTTCTGTGATAAATAATCATTCTGTTTCCTTGTTTACGGCACCGTTACTGATAAGGCGGTTTCTTTATTTCCGCTGAAACTGGGAATTTCAATTTCCGACTTCACAGAGAATTTATACTACCATTTACAGGCGGTTCTTTGACCGGCCTGTGCCGACTCAGGAACCGGGGATTGGGCGGCCCTTCGACGGGCTCAGGGGGCCGAATGCTAACTTACCTTGGCAAGTAATTGGCGGAGGGTGGTGACGAAGGATTCCAGGTCGGCGGGAGAGTGGGTTCTCTGGCCGTAGAGTTCGGCTTCTAAAAGGCGGGCGGCGTGGCGGCCCTGGGCGGGGCGCAGGTTGAAACTTATGCACAGGCGTTCGAAATATTCGGCGGCGGTTTCGGGGTCGCTGCGGGGGTGGCCGCGTTCTTCCATCAGCTGCGAAAAGCTCGCGAAAAGTTCTACCAGATCGAGGCCGGCGAGATTTGCGGCTGAAAGCTGCAAACCTGGTTCCAGAAGCAGTTTTTCCTGCTCATCCGGGACCGGTTCCTCTTCTTCCTGCTCTTTGCGCCTTGTCAGCATTTTGATCAGCCAGCGCATCAGTCTGTCAAAATTGTGGCGGACGACATAGAGCACCAGAACGCCTAAGAGGCCGGCGAACAGGGATTTCAGCATTTTCGTAAAGGCTGATTTCTGCGCGGCCTGCTTTTTCTGCTCTTCCTGCTGCTGTTTTTCCTGCTGCTTCTTCTTGTGCTGCTCGAGCCGGTTTTTGTCAGGTAAAACCGTTCCGGGTGGTTTGGCTTCGGTAAGTTCTTTTTCATATAAATCGCCGGAATTGCGTTCGGCCGTGCCCTCTTCGCGGGCCTGGCGGGCGGCCTGCTGGCGGTTGGTTTCCAGCTGCTGTTGCAGCTGTTCCTTCGTCGGAACCTTCTTACCCGACTGCTGCTCTTTTCTGCCTTCGGGCGTGCGGGCGGCGGCGACATCGATGAGTTTCCAGCCGTGCGTCGTCAGAACCTCGGCCCAGGCGTGCGCCATCGCGCCGGTCACCAGGTAACGGCCTTCGCTGTAAAAGTCGCTTAAATAGCCGCCGCCCATGCGTGCCGGGATTCCCTTGAGCCGGCAGAGCAATACCACCGAACCGGCGAAATGCTGGCAGTGACCCTGCATGCCGGTTGTGAGAAATTCCTGGACCGGGTGCAGCTCGGTGGTGCGCTTGAAATCGGCTTTGTAAACGCCGTTGGCTTCCAGAAAATCTCTGATCGCGAAGACTGTTTCGACCGGTGAAGCTGCGGCAGTGGCGATGCCATCGGCGATTTTCCGGATTTCGAGAGTGTCCAGCATGCCGTAGGCCAGCAGCGCGCTCGTCGGCGCAACCCTGTCGATTACGTCAGTCGCAGCCAGCGGGGCCGGAGTCGCGAACCTGACCTCGAACTCGTCGCCGACCGCGATTGTCTGTTCGAGCCTGATGCTGCCGTCGAGCATCGCACAGTAGGGCAGGGGCCCGCCAATTTCCATCGGCAGCGGCGGATAAGGCAGACGGGCCTCGAAATTCTTATAAAATGTTATCCGGCAGACTTCGGGGGTGTGCGGTATTTCGGTCGGGATCGTTTCAAAGGCAAAGTCAGGCCACGAACGGCCGGGCCATCGCGAATTTTCGGTCTTCATGCCGTTGTTTGAAAAGCATTCGGCCGTATCGACACGCAGGTAGAGACCCTGATCGGATTTGCGCCCGGGCACCTCGACTGCCATCAGTGTGGCGGCCAGCACCTCTTCTACAGTTTTGAGCGGTTTCTGCACGACCGGCGCAAAGTCGAAGCCACCGGCACCGTGCACGACGGCGGCCTTCTTCGGGCGGGCGGCCGCGCCGGCCGTTTCCCCGCTGTCGGTCAGCCAGTAGTCTGAGAAAATGTATAGCGAAAGAACGTAGACGACGACAGCACAGGCCAGCGACACGCCAAGCAGGGCGTGCCCGATGGTGCGGTTTTCGGCGGCGGCAACGCGAATGTCGGTTTTCATGCGGCACCCGCCATTCTGGTCGTTTCTTCTTTTTTGATCGGCAGCAGGGCAAAGTCGAGGTCGAGCTCGTTGAGCCGTTTGAGCAGATCTTCGCGGCTCATCAGGATTTCCTGGCCTTCAGAAAAGCGTGCCTGGCCCGAGTCGTCGATGGCCCGGAACATGACCCTGGCGCCGCGCGCCTGCATGGTCAGCAGCGTGTGCACCACCGGCTCGATCGGCACCTGAATCGTCTGACTCAGAAAAATCACGATACTGCCCGGGCCGGCCTTGCTCAACGCCAGGTCGAGAAGCGGCTGCAGAGTTTCTGATTCGGCCGGCTGCACGCTGGCGAGCAGTTCGGTCATGAAACCGTAAACCGGAACCGCACCACCCAGACGCAGGCACTGGGGGCAGTTGTCGATGCCGATGACGAAAGCCGTCGGCAGGCCGCTCTGCTGGCTGGCACCGAGCACGGCGGCGGCGATGCGGAAAAGCCGCTTCATCGAGTTGCCGAAGCCCTGGCCGCGCAGCTGCTGCCGGTCGGTGTGAATGACGACCAGCACGTCGGGGCGGCTGTCGCGTTCGAACTGCTTGATGACCGGCCGGCCGGTCTGGGCAGTTTTAAGCCAGCTGATCGCCCTGATATCGTCGCCGGCCGCGTATTCCTTGATGCCGAAGAAGTCCATGCCGTGACCGGTCTGGCTTGACCGGCTGTCGCCCATCGGCGTCAGCGCGTTGTCTTTTACCAGGTCGAGGTCTTCGGGGGCCGGCGGGTTCAGCCAGACCTTGAGAGGGGTTTTGAGCGGCAGCGTCAGCCGGGTTTCGAAAAAGCCGAAGGGGTCTTGAACGGTTATTTCGAGCGGGCCGATGATAAAGTCACCATAGCCTCGGTTGAGCGGGTTGGTGTATTTTAATACAGTCTTGCCGGTGAGGCTGAAATCACGGTTGCTGAGAAACATCTGCGGGCTCGACATGATATCGACCGCCGGAAAATTATCGACGGCCCAGGCCATGGCAAATGGCAGGGGCGCTTTGTAGCAGAGCTCGAGCTCGACGCTGATCGTTTCGTTTTCGAGGCCGGCGGTGGGCATGGTTCTTTGCAGCAGCACAAAGCCGTGTTCGGTGGCTTTCAGATAAAGCCAGGCGAAAGCGGTTACGAAAACCGGAATGAACATCAGCAACAGGCCGCGCGGCTCAAACTGCAGGTTGCCGAAAGTGAGAACCAGCCCGGCGACGAACATAAAAAAAAAGGCTTTACGGGTGCGGCCGGCGTGGATTTCGCAGAAATCGCCACCGGCATCGACGTTTTCCTGTTCCTGCGGCTGTGGGGGCAATTTCATCGACTGTCGGCGTTCTGCCTGGTTTTGCTGACCGGCACGGCGACGGTGTTGAGAACCTCTTCGACAATTTTCGCGGCCGGAATGCGCTTGACGATCGCCTGCGGTTGCAGCACCAACCGGTGCGCGAAAACCGGCCCGGCCAGGTTTTTAACATCGTCAGGAATCACGTAATTTCGGCAGTTGACGACCGCCCAGGCTCTGACTGCATTCATCAGAGCGATCGAAGCGCGGGGACTCGGCCCGAGGATCAGGTCGTGGTGGTGCCTCAGAGCATCGGCGACCGCAAGAATATAATCGAGAATTTCGGGGGCCACGAGCACCTTTTCCCTGATGTAGAGCTGCAGGGTTCGGAACTGCGAACGACTTACGACTGGTTTGAGCGAATTTATCGGGTTTCCGGCCATGTGCGCCGAAAGCATGTCGCGTTCATACCGCTTTTCGGGGTAGCCCATGCTGAGCTTGAGCAGAAATCGGTCGAGCTGAGCTTCGGGCAATGGGTAGGTGCCGTGCTGTTCAACCGGGTTCTGGGTCGCGAGCACGAAAAAAACCTGCGGAATGCTGAATGCTGCGCCGTCGATCGAGACCTGGCGTTCTTCCATGACTTCGAGAAGGCTTGACTGGGTGCGTGGGGTAGCTCTGTTTATTTCGTCGGCGAGAAAAATATTGGTGAAAATCGGGCCGCGTTTGAAAGAAAAGGTCGAACTGCCGGGGTTGAAGATCATGGTGCCGGTAACGTCCATGGGCAGAAGATCAGGAGTGAACTGCACCCGCTTGAAGGTGCAGTCTATAGAGGCAGCCAGCGCGCGTGACAGCATCGTTTTGCCGGTTCCCGGGACGTCTTCGAGCAGAATGTGGGAATTAGCGAGCGCAGCGGCGAGAACGTGCATTATCACTTCGGTCTTGCCGACGATGATCTTTTCGACATTGGCGATGATGCCGGCAATCAGGGGCGCAGGGTCGAAACCTGCGAGATCAGGCAAAGGCGCGTCGCGGTCGTCGAGATCTTCGGCCTGACCGGTGCATCGGCTGGCAAGAGACTGCATCTGAGCGCTATACCAGTCGTCCTGAATTTTCAATACTTCTTTCAGGGTGAACAGGTGCTTTCTTTCGTCTTCGGTCAGCACGCCATCCTGCAGGGCCAGATCGCAGGCGGCCAGAAACAGGGCCTGCGCATCGAATTCGCGCGGTGGTGATTCGGCAAGATCGTTCTGAAATGCTGACTGTCGCAGCATCTCTTCAACTTCAGGTTTCTTAAGCCCAAGCTTTTCGCTGAGCAACAGAACCTTCTGTTTGTCGCCATCATCGATACGGCGGTCACGGAGCGCTTCGAGCAGCAGCAGTTTCATGGTTGCCGGTGTGTTCAGTTCCTGTTGTGCCATCGTTCCTCCGGGTGTCTGCAGTTGTTGCCTACAACTTTATCACAAACCCTGCCACAAGCAAATTTTCAATCTTTTTCATCAGCAAAAACTGAATAGTACGCAAATTACCAGCTTCCTACGGATATACACGGATTAACACAGATCGATAAACTATTTTTCTTTGCAAATGGCCAGGAAATCGAAGAGCCATGGCTTTAGAACAGGCTGATCTGCAAATGATGGTTTTGCTTTGTATCAGGTGCGGTTATAATGTCTAAACCTATGAATCAGCAGTTCCAGAATCTAAATACCGACTATTTCCGCTTTCTGACCGCCGGAGAGCGGCAGCGGACCTATGTCGTCATTCTTGGCTGCCTGTTTCGCGAACGGCTCGACTACCAGACCCAGATTTTTCACGACGAGCTTTATCGCAAGGTTTCTCAGACCATCGAGCATGAAATGATGGTTTCTTACCCCGAAGCCCAGTTCAGAGCCGATATCGAGCAGCTCATCGACTGGGGAAACATTAACCGCCAGATCGAGGGCCGGCGTATCCGCTCGCTTTCCGATAACAGTCTGCGCCGCAACCTTCTGAACATATCCGAAGAAACCTTTCAGCTGTTCCGGTTTCTTCAGCAACAGTCGAAGCCGCAGAAAACCAAAACCGTCGCCCGCGGCTTCATGCTGCTGATCGACTTCAGCGAACTTTTGAAAGAATTCGAGGCGATTCTCGAGTCTTATTACGACGGTGACCGCCCGCCCGAAAAACTGCAGCGCGCCCTGCATCTCGTCGAGCTTATGGACAGCAAAATCGAAGAGACCGTCGCCGAACTGACGGGGCTGGCGCAGCAGTTGCACGCTTTTCTCGAAACCCGTAACGACTTCGAACCCGAAGATTACCAGAAGCTTCTTTCCCGGCTTGAATCATACAACCGCGCCTACCTTTCGCAGCTCACCCGCGAAGTCAACGGGCTGTTCCTGCGTCTGCGCAATATCGAAACCCATGCCTGCATCGATGACTTTGTCGGTGCCCTGAACCGGGCCGCGGCCGAGGCCGATGAACAAGCCGATGGCGCGATCCGCCGCCGCCTCGATTCTTTGTCGGTGTTCTTCAACCCAGACAGCGGCAAGCTTGATTTTTACAATGACCGTGTCAATTCAGAGCTCTGCGATGCCATACGCCGCATCAACAACTACCTTAAAATCAAGGGCGATCGCACCCTGCGCATTCAGGAAATCCGCAACCGTATCCGCGAAATGACTGAGGCGTCGGCTGAAAATGCCTGCAACTGGCTCAACAGTCTGTATTCGCCGGTAAATCAGTCGTTACTCGCCGATGAAGGCACGCCCAACAATCGAGAGCCCGCACCGCTGCCGCGCAGAACCACCCGGTACCCGGGCCGCGTCAGAGCCGCCCGGCCGGTGGAACGCAAAAAGGCGATGACTGTCGAGCAGACACGCTGCCTCGAAAGACGGAACATTCAGCTGATCAACGAATTCTTTCTTGAAAAAATTCTCTGCGGCCGGGCGCAGATCAAGATGTGCGAAGTTAAATTGACATCCGCCGCCGATGTCAGACAATTTCTGACCGGCCTTAAACTTGTGCGCCTGAAAAGCGGCCGCGAACTGCACCTGATTCAATTCGAGATTGAAAACCCGCCGAAGTGCACCCCGCCGGCCCGCTTCACTCTCGAAGACTGCGAATTCAGCTGCCCCGACCACCTGATACGGAGAATACAGCAATGACCGACACCGAAACCACCGGAAAAAACGACGAATTGCCCGAAACTGCCGGCGAAAGAAGCGAACGTGATGACCGGGACCCGATCGAAAGAATCGGCCGTGCCAATTTCCAGGCGGTGCTGAACATTCTCACTGAAAGCCCGTTTTTCTACGCCGACGACGACCAGATGAAATTCGGCTGCCTGCGCCGCCACGAAAGCAAGTTCCGCGATTTTTTCGAAAAGTATTTCGGCTGGCGTCTGTACGTCGACCCCAAAATGGCCCGGCTCATCAAAGACCAGAATTTCAATCAGGCTCTCAGATCGGCGCAGCGTAACCATTTCAGGCTGAACAGCCGCAACGAGTGCCTGCTGTTCCTGGTGCTGCTCGAATTCTACGAGCACGAATGCACGGCGCAGTCATACAGCTACGATGAGCTCAAACCTCTGAATTTCACTTACGCTAGGTTTTTGAGTTTTGCCAGAAAGTCGCTCGAAGAGCATCTTGCCACAAATGCCCCTGATGAAAAGGAAGTCGATGTTTCCGCAAGGCATCTTCTCAAAAAGCTGCAGCAGTATCGTCTTGTCAGAGTCGCTGAGGTAGAGGAACAGAACAGCGAAAGCGACTTTCGCGACATGCTCGTTGAGGTGCTGCCCGGCCTGAACTGTTACGAGGGCCGCAAAATGGCCGAAAGCATTGTCGGCCGCGAATTTACGGCCACCGGCAGCGATGATTCGGCTGAGACCGGAGAAACCGAGGAAGAAAATGGCGAAAACCTTTAATCTCAAGCGCATCAGGCTGATAAACTTCCATAATTTCGTTGACGAAACGATCGAGATAAACGGGCATCTGTTTCTAATCGGCGGCAACGGATCAGGCAAAACCACGGTGCTCGACGCGGTACACTTCGTTCTGACCGCCGGCCGGCGCATGGAACTCAATGCCGCCGCGCGCATGGCAAAAGCGGTCTCCGGGCACGGCAGAAAGATTCAGGGCATTTTCCTGCGTTACGACGTCGAAAAGGGTCGTCGCAATCCCGATGATACTATAGGTTACGCGGCCCTCGAGTTTGAAAACCCCGATAACGGCAAGAAATGCTGCATCGGTTGCGGAGCACTGGCAATCAGCATGGAAACGCAACCCCTCATCTGGGGTTTTGAATCTTCAGGCCGGCTCGAAGATCTGCAGCTGGTAAGGTTCGACGAGCATGGCGGCATGTTTCCCCTGAGTCAGGAAGAGCTGAAAGCGACCGGCACCTGCCGGGTTATGGCCAGAGACAGCTATATTAGCGAAATTGCCGGGAGTTATTTCAACGGTAGGGCGCATTATCAAGACACCATGACCCTCATCGCCTCAGGAAAATCCTATCGCGAGCTGGTCAGCCGGTTCAGCGACCAGAGTCAGCTGTTCCGGGCGCTGTTGCCGCCCCCCGACGAGACCGACTACGAGAAAATCCGCGATTCGTTGAAGGATATCGAACAGATTCAGCAGCAGATTGAGCGGCAGCAGGCCAGAATCGACGCTCTGCGCGAACTCGAAAAGAGCCAGGAAGAAACTCTGAGTCAGCGCGAGCGTGTCGGCCGCATGCACTATATCGTCGCCGACACCAGAGCAGACCAGACCAGAAAATGGCTGAACAGTCTCGAAGTCGATCTGAAAAACTGCGTCGCTGAATTGCAGGCGTGCCTTGATAATCTGCAGAAGAACGAAATTGCCCGAAGTGAAACCGCCGGCGCTATTACCGCAATCAGAGAGTCCGCCGCCTATCGCAATACCATTGTTCTGCAGAATCTGCAGAGCCGCCTTGCCGATCTGCGACGGGCTGCGTGCGATCTGGGTGTGAGAATCGAGGCCGCGAAACGCGAACTGCAGCGCCTCAGGCAGCGAAAAGATGCAATCAGAGACAGTATCGAAAACTGGTGGCAGCAGCTGCAGACCTGCTGTGAACGCCTCGATACACTCGGCAACTTCGGCCTGAAATTCTCGCGCGCTGAGTTTACAGACGGTATTGACGAAAAATACCAGAACTGGCTCGAAAGGGCGCGCGACTGTAAGCGGCGGTTCAGCGACGATAAGGCCGCCCTGCGTCAGGATATAACCCGGGTCGAGCGTTCAGCCGCCGATCGCGAAAAAAGAATCGCCAGGCTCGAAAAGCAGCCTGACCCGGTGCCTCCGGCAGCTGAATTTGAAGAACTCCAGAAGCGGCTGCATGAAGAAAAAATCGAATTTGTGCCATTTTACCGGTTGCTCGAACCGGCTCCAGGCCTTTCAGACGGCCTGGCGAGAGTCATTGAAGAACTGATCGGCCCCGAGAATCTCTGCGCTGTTTTCGCCACCGGCAATCAGCGCAACCGTGCCCGGGCCGAGGTCATTGCCAGACCTTTCAATATTCCGGTGATCGATGCCGGTTCAGGGCCGGCCGCCCTGGCAGCGCCGCCCATCGGCGGCCTGCGCAGCCTGCTGCAGTTCAATGCCGAATCGGCGGCGGCCGAGCGCTTTGCCGCTGAACTTCTCGACGGTTACCGGCTGTTTGGTTCTGATGATAAGCTGTTGAAGCAGGCACAGGGTTTTGCTGTCAGCAGCGATGGTCTGATTCTTCAGAATTCGGCGCTGCGCCGTGTTAATTGCGATCAGAACCGTTATATCGGCAGCGCGGCCCGCGCCAGAACCCGCCAGGAAGAAATCGACCGCCTGCGTTACGAAGCCAACAGCGAAACCATGGAACTGGAACGGCTTAAAAAGGAACTTGCGGCGGCCGACGAAAAACTGAAAGCCTTCGAGCTGCAGTATGACGATCTTAACCGCCTGCGGCCGCGCAGTCTTGAGAAAATGAATGAAGAATACCTCGATGCTGCCGCAGATGAAGCCAGGGCAGTGGAAGAAGAAAGCCGCAATCAGACATCTCTTGCCGCTCTGGAAGCAGAAATTGCCGGTTGCGAAAGGCAGATTGCTGTCTGCCTTGAAACGGCAGGCGAAAAGAGTTTTGAGGCGCTGGCAGCTAGATTGAGAGAGCTTGAAAGCAGGCGCGAAGACCTCGAAAAGCAGCGCCGCGAGCTTCTGCTCTGCCAGGGCAGGCTTGAAAATCAGCAGAGCGAACTCGGCGGCCGTATCGAGCAGACCAGGCAGCAGCTCGATACGAGAACGGCAGATTTTGCCCGCAGAGCTGCAGAACTGCTGCTCTTGAAGCCAGGCTTCGAAGAAGCGCAGCTGCGCGATTATGTTTATTTAACAAAGGGCGGCCGGCAGATAAAGCCTGAGAATTGCGAAGAAAACCTGCGTCAGGCCGAGCTCAGCTTCACCCGTCACCATACCGATCTGAAAAACTGCATCAACAATAACCCGCTGCTGCAGAAAGATTTCAATTTCGGGCTCGACGATGGCACTTTCGCTGTGCAGTCGAACGGCAAAGATCTCAAAGATCTGGCAGCAGAGCACGAACGGGAACACGAAAAAACTCGCGGAATTCTCAGTGATAAAAACCGTGACCTGTTCGAGAACCTTATCATTAATTCGTTGATTTACAGGCTGCAGGGCGAGGAACAAAAGCTCAAAGACACTATTGATTCCATGAATCGTCATTTAAGGGACTTGAAGTTCGGCAACACAATGTTCAAATTTCATCTTCAGACCAGGGCGGAATTCAAAGAATTCATCTGCCTGGTAAAAGACTTTTCAAGGCCTGACGAAGCTTCTCGCGGTAAATTGCGTGAATTTTTCGAAGTTCACAAGCAGGCGATGATCCGCGAAGGGTCTGAATTGCCAGATTTCCTCGATTATCGCAAATGGTATGACGTGGTTCTGAAAGCAAAAACATCCGGTCAGACCGAACCGGGCAGTGAGGGGGTCGAGCTGTCACAGCAGACTCTGAGTCTTGGGTCGGGTGGCGAGCAGTCGGTACCGAATTATCTGCTTCTGCTTTCTCTTGCCAAGGTTCATCTCGATCATACGGGTGCAAAAATCAGAATTCTGCTGATAGACGAAGCCTTTTACGGCATCGATGCACAGCGCCGTGACGAGCTTTTGAGCTTTGCCGACAGTATCGGTCTGAATCTTGTAATTGCCCACCCCGATCTCGACGGGGTCACCCGCAAACTTGCGAAGGCAACGACTCTGCTTGTAGAAAAAACGCCGGCAGGCGATATCTATCTCGGCGAATACACCTATTCACGCCGCGACCAGCAGCAGGTCGACCTTTTCTCTGAATCCGAACCCGAAGCCGTCGCCGAGATCATAATCAATTGACGCGGGGAACGGCTTTAAACCGTTCCAGACAATATGGTAAAAACATGGGAATTGAAATGCAGCATAATGAACAGCTGGCCGATGAATTGAAAACAAAGCCCGATGCGGGCGCTTTTGTCGCGGCCCTGCTCGACAAAATCGACAGGCTTGGCAGTGTTCCGAATGTCTTTTCGCTGCCAGCCGCTGTATTAAATGACCCTGAAGGCGTCAGGTGGTTCTTTGGCTCGAAATTTGTGTCTGTCAGCCCGACAAAAGTTACCTTGAAGCTGAAACAGCTGCTCCAAAATCAGCCTGGCATTGTTGACACCCTTTATGCCGTTTCAAAACGGCTACGCCGCAATCTGCGCGATGAAAAGGCCGGGCTGGCTTCGCGCCTCAGTGCCGTTGTCGATGAATTTTCCGGGGTTGCCTGCACGGTTTTCCGCGACTGGCTTGCGGCAGAAAAACAGAATGTCACAGCTGGCCGCGGGGAGTTATTTTCAATGGCCAGAAGTGAAGGCTGCCAGGCCGTGAAAAACTATCTGACCGTTTTGTCACGCGGCTTAACCTTTCTGGCGGCAGACAGCCGGCCGGCGCGCCTTTCCCGTTTCGGACTCGAAGTGGCCGGCGACACCAAATGCTGCCGGCCCGGAACCCAGCTGCTGAACAGTTTTGCCCGCATTCTCTACCGCTTTGATGCAGTGATTAAGGCAGAGGTCGATTTGTCGGAGCCTGCTAATGAGAGCGAAAAGCTGCGCATGACTCTTGAACAGACCAGGCTGCAGATAGACGGTTCTGCGAGCCGAATATTGGTTTTTGGCAATCTCGTGTTTAAAAAGGGCGATGAAAGCTTTGATTACGTTCGCCGGCATGCGGCTCTGGGCGAGCCGGTCGTGCTTACCTCGGCGCAGCTTTATAACTCTTCGGTCGTTGCGGTTCCGGCAAAGGTTGTGTGCATTGAGAACGAGACGACATTTTTTGAATACGCTGAACGGGCCGACCCGGCCAGAGAACTGATATTGTGCACCATGGGCCAGGCTAACCGGCTGTTGGTCAATTTTCTGTCACAATTGCAGGGAATGGCGACCGAAATCTGGCACTGGGGTGATCTTGACCGCAGCGGCATTCTCATTCTTGACAGCCTGCGCCGCCGAACCGGCCTGGAAATCAGACCCATGCGCATGGACATAAAAACTTTCAGAGATCACACGGCCAGGGGCAGACCTCTGCCGGCCGGCGAAAAACAACTGATTGTCTCACTGCTGCAGCGCCGACCCGATATCATCTGCGCCGACCTTCTGCATGAAATCGCAGAGCAAAACCTCTGGCTCGAGCAGGAAAACATCGGGATTTAATTCATTTCTTCAGAGCAGCGAGAGTAAACGAAATTATTATTCGCAGCGAAACCATAAAAGAAGGCCGTGCTCAAGGTCTGGCAGAAGGCAGAGCTGAAGGCCTGGCTCTGGGAGTGGCCGAGGGAAAAGCTGAGAGAAAAGCTGAGAGAAAAGCCGAAGCTCAGATCGAAATTGCTTTAAAGCTTGCAGACAACGGTATGACAAATGATCAGATCGCTGAAATCGCGGGCCTGCCATTGAACGATCTTGAAAACATTATAAAAAGATCAAAATAACCATATTGTCTTGAATTCGGTTGTTTTGTTTTGCTGATTTGTTGCAGCCTTGCGCTTTCTGGCTGTTAATTATCAGGGCACAAAAATTGTTACAACTATGCCGGCGTTGGCGACTTCGTCTTCGCTGAGTTTGCAGGTTGTGTGCCCGTAGCATCTGGTTAACGACGAATTGAAAACCCCGACGAAAATTCTGTCGCCGGCAGCAACCGCGCGATTGGTGGCAAAATTGGCGAATACCCCGCAGAAATTGCCGGCGCTGCCGTCGTTATAGTTAATATCCTGCGAAACCTGCGGCCTGTCAGACTTTTTGTAGGTGGTCAGGTTGCGGCAGACGACCTTGTATGTGTTTGGCAGAACCTTCAGACCGCGCTTCGAAACGATCTGCCCGTCAATGCCGAATAGCGGGCTTGTCAACGGGTTCAAATTCTCAGGTTCGAGGTTGACGGTGAGCGTATTCGCTCCAGAAGTCGGAACCTCGTAACCCTGTTCCCAGGTTTCATAGCCGGGCGCCGTTGCCCTGATCATTATGTAGTCGTAGCGCCGCACATTCGCGATCACCTGCGGAAAACTGCCGGTGTGGCACAGAGTTCGATCCCTGGGCAACCCATATTCAAGCCTGGCTCCGCCGACGTTGCAGTTGAGTATCACCGTGGCAGCACCTGCTTCGGTGCCAACCACCAGTATCAGAACCATCAGAGCCATAACTAGAAATGAAAAAGCCTTGCTGTTCATGATTTCCTCCCTGTTGTCTCTGTTCGCGACGCAATATAGAGGTTAAAGAGGCTGAAAGTGTCTGTCAGCAGGTCTCGCCATGATCGCCTGAACTTCTGCGGTTTATGCGCTTCTTTCCTGGCCATGCTGATTACTCCCTTTGAAAAACAGAGATACTCAAGAAGCCCAGGCCAGATAACCAGCCAATGCTTGTCAGCCGCCAGGGTTCCGGGTTCTGCTGTCAGGTATGGCCTGATGAAATACCTGTAAACCTCTTCGAACCTTCTGTTGTCAATGTTTTTAAGGGCCACGAAAATGGGAAGGTGGTCGACGTAGCCCTGCTGGCTCATCCAGGCCAGGTGCTCCATATATTCCCGCTGCCTGTAATAACGCAACCGGTCGTCGAACCATAGCAGTTTAAAGCGTGCCGGCGGGTTATAATCTTTGCAGGTCTGAGGCTGTCGCTCATCGTGAATGGCACAGTATGCCCTGTTCTCAGAATATCTCAGGTGCTGGCAGCGCTTAAAAGCGGGTTTCTGAAGTTTTTCGTCATCAATCGTCATCGCGACGCAGCAGAATCCGCACATGACGCAGCCGTTTTTACACGGGGTCTTCTCTGTGATGTTGAGCATGACCGGCTCCCTTCGCGTTTTTTCGACTTTCACCGAAGGTGATCAGTAAAAAAACACCCGAACGAAACCGCTCAAAAAAAGTTTTTGAAAATTGAAAAAGCCGGCTCAGTCATTAGGAGGCTCGTCATTCGCGCGCATGCGAGAATCTCGTCAATAGGAGCCTATATCTCTGCTTTCCCCCTTCGGGGGCAAGCGCAGGGCTGACGAAGAATAATCAGCCCTTGATTTTTTCAATCAGCAGAGTTATCAGATCGGCTTCTGCCAGCTTTTCGATTGCATCTGCTTCGTCTGGTTTACAAAAGCCCATTTCTCTGGCCAGCAGCAGTAATCCGGTTTTGACATCATTCTGCCTTGATTGCCTGCCTGTTGAGTTCTCAGTAGACATTTTTGCGGTTTTGTTGGCAAGGGGGCCGGAATCGGGTCTGCGCATCGCAGCCACGGCCATATCAAGGCCAGGCAGGCGCCGGCTTTGCGGCAGCCGGTCAGCTGCTTTTACGAATTCTTCACGCCAGCTGTTCAGGCGAAAAGTCGCGAAGCATTGCAAAAAGGCGCTTCGCCATTCAGCCGATTTTGAGCCAGTGAGTTGCAGGCCTCCGGGGCCGCTTGTTTCTGAATAAGCCTTTGACTGCGAGGATGTCAGCCATACGAAAACTTCTGCCGGCAACGCCAGAGCGTTTTTTCCGGTCGCGCATTCTGGCAGACTGAGCAGATCGTTGATCATGACAACCGCATCGAACGGCAGTCCTGAGTCATTCTGGCCGATAATCAGGTCTTTTTCTGACGCGTTGTGCATCTGGTCATGAGCCGGCGCGCAGACAAGGCTCGTGCCATTGTTCCTGACTGTCAGAGTCAGGCCCATAAAATCTTCTGCCGGCCAGAAGCGATTGTTTAAACTGATTATTGTCGCTGGTTCAAGCATGCCCCGGCTCCTTGCGTCTGTGGTTGTTGATTTCTCCGAGCGCCTGTTCAAGCGCATAGAGAAAGCCTTTGCGGTCGATCTCATCGAGTTCTTTTAAAATATCGAATAATCTGGTAAGGATTTTCCTGAAGGCTTTACCGCAACCCTGCGGCGAAATTCGGGCCCGGTCGGCCACTTCGACGGTGTTCTGGCGCATAATCAGCATGCCGTCAAGAATTGTCTGCCATGCCAGGCTGAGGCTGCCGACAAAGTCTTCTGCCGCCGGCCGGTATCTCAGGGTCGCCTGCTGCAACATTGCCGCCAACTGCACCTGATTTAAATTTTCATCGGCATCAGGGCAGATTTCGCCGATACCGATCGTTTCAGCTTCAGAATTTTTCTGCGGCTGAAAAGGCATTTCCGTGGCTTCGCTGAACCCGGTCAGCATTTCGAAACCCCGGTAGAATATCTTTTTCGTCAGGTAGCCCCCGGCAATTTCAAACATCTGACTGACAACCCTCACCGCGTCTTTGAGAACCGGCTGCCCTCTGCTGTTCAAGGTCGGGCCTTTGATCTGCTGCCATAGTGACAGCAGTGTACTCTCTGATTTGATCGACGGCCGGTCATCGGCAAAATCGCTGCTGCGCCCGACGAGCAGATTTTTTATTCTTATAAACCCGTTGGCTGGCCTGACAACCGCCTTAACCAGGCTGACCAGCTTCTGCCTGGGCTCAGAAAGAAGCGTCAGCGTAAAATTGCGATAGCGGCTGATCAGATGTGAAGCCAGTTGCCCGTGACTGAATTCACCGAAAAGCAGAAACCCTCCGTGTTTTTTGCAGTATTCAGCCAGAAAAACCGCAGTCAGCTGCAGTTTTTCCTGTTCAACATCGTGGTTTGCCTTGCCCTTTTTCGGGTGAACGCGACAAAATGTCACCAGCAGCTGCGCGAGCTCGACGAAATAACTTTCGCCGGCCCTTTCCCGCAGCATCAGGCTCAGCAGCCCGCCGATCCGCTCACATTTTTCCGCAAAAGAGTATTTCATATCAGCCGCATTATAATACGCCCGCCGCGAAAAGCGAAACCCAAAAGGCAGAACGCGTTTGCTGATAAAGTGTTTTAAAGGTTGCGGGCAAGCTGCTATAATTGCAGAAATTCGAAAATGCGAAATCGGGGAAGGGATTCAATGGCAAGAATGATACCGGATGTGAGGCTCAGCGAGATCGACGTCAAATCAGAGCGAGACCTGGCGGCGGCTTTGATAGATCGTCTGCCGGCCGACTGCCTGATAATTCACAGCTACCCCTGGCTGAAAGAAAGCGAATGGCAGGGGCGCAAGCACATAAGCGAGGGCGAAACCGACTTTCTGATCATTCACCCAGAGGCGGGCGGTATTCTGGTTGTCGAAACCAAGGGCGGCGACATGAGATACAACCCGGCAGAGAGAAAGTGGTTCAGGCCAGGGCAAATAGGGAGCCTGAAAGACCCCTTTAAACAGGCCGTTGACGGCATGCACTTTTTGCAGAAGCTTATTGCAAATTACGTGCCGCATGTTAATGGCTCTTCGCCTTTTGCTTTCGGCTTTGCTGTGGTTTTTCCAGACTGTGACTACTCGGGACAGATGCCACCGGGCGCGAACAGCACGGTTCTTTTCGGCAGACGCGATATGCCGAAGCTTGGCGAAAAGCTTACAGCTGCCATCAGACAATGGGGAAACGGCCAGCCGCCGCTTTCGCGTGACATCGTGCAGAAGATCAAACAGGCGGTTCTGCCTGAGTTTCATATCATGCAGGTTCTCTCGCGCAAGGTCGCCCAGGAAGAAGAGACACTGATACGTCTGACCGACAATCAGATCAATATTCTGCAGATGCTGGCAGCCTGGCCACAGGCGTTGATCGAAGGGGTCGCCGGTTCAGGCAAGACTCTGATCGCCATGACCCAGGCGCGGCGCTTTGCCGAACAGGGGCACCGCGTGCTTTTTACCTGCTATAATCGCAAGCTGGCCGCCTGGCTGGAAGGCAATGTTCCTGACAACCTGTGCGACCGCATAGTCGTGCGGCATTTTCATGGTCTGGCTTACGATCTGTGCAAAAAGGCCGGTATCGAGTTCAAAATTCCCGAAGAAAAGCAGAAGCTCTCTGAATTCTGGAGCAACGAAGTGCCCGGCCTGATGCTCGAAGCGGCATCAAAGCTCGATCAGACTTTTGACGCGATCGTCGTCGACGAAGGCCAGGATTTTATGCCCGAATGGTGGGACGCCCTGCATTGCCTTAATGATGGCGGCGCTCAGGGTAAATTCTATGTTTTTTACGATCCGGCACAGAATATCTATACGGGTGCGAGGTTTAAGCCGCCATTCACGCTGCCGCCGGTTAAACTTCTGCATAACTGCCGCAACACGCGCAATATCGCCGGTCACTGCGGCAAAATAATCAACACCGAAATTGCTCTGCCACCCGGGGCGCCCGACGGCACCCCCTGCGCAATTTCGACCGTAACAACCCAGGAAGAAGCCGTGCTGTTGCTGCAGAAAACTCTCGACACCTGGCTGCGCGAGGGCCTGCTGCCGTCACAGATTGCCGTTCTCGGTATTCACAGCCGCTCAGAAACCCTTCTGAAAGGCAAGCAGAAGGTCGGCAACTGCAAGATTTCAGACGACCTCGACAGGTGGCACGCCGACGAAACCGTTTTGTTCGACACTGTCAGATCCTTTAAAGGTCTCGAAGCCGACGCCATCGTTCTTTTCGCCATCCCCGAACCTGACTCCGACCCGCATTTTTCCCGCGCCGACTACTACGTCGCCGCTTCCCGCGCCAAACACATCCTGCAGGTAATCGAACTCCGCTGATTATTTCATTTTTTCTGTTTAAAATTGCCACTTTTGGCAGTAGAATTTAAAAAAACACATGGGGGGTACAACAATGCGTATTTTTATCTGGGACAAAGCTTTCGAAATCAATATTGACGCTGATTTTGACAATGGCAATTTCACCCATCACAATTGGAACAGATAAGAACCCTTGTTAAAACTGAAGAGCCTGCAGCCAGGCCTGAATTTCAAAAACAAGTCGGTAAAATTTGAGCAACGGAAATGGGCAATTACAGTGACATTTCTGAAAACGACTGGAAATTATTGAAATCATTTGGTGAGTATATCTAGTCCATTGTCACAGTTGAATCTGTAGTTTTATCGCCATTCCCGCGTTTATGCCCAGAGGGTATAGGTGGAAATCTCATCGATAAGGTCTCATATCCGCGCTTCCGCAGGATGACATCAAGAATAGCTGTTGTGCACGTTCAATGCTGATGAAGGATTAGCTCCAGGTGCTTTCGGCACTCTGGAAAGTTTTGCGGATACCGGCAAGCTTGCGTGTCAGGCGCTCGATTTCGTGGCGACCGTCGAAAGATTCATCGAGGTCGAGTCTGGTGCGCAGGTTGATTAAAAAACCGCACAAATGCTGCTTTTCTTCGACAAATTTTTCTTTGAACTCGATGAT
>CAYYUI010000049.1:0-37131 GCA_964474705.1 uncultured bacterium | reverse complement strand
GGTGTAACGAAGCGCCTTCAGCCTTCATTATATTGCCTTATTCGACTTTCCTTGCTAATTCTTTAATAAATTTCTGCAGCGATTATAACCGTTGCCCGAAAAAAAGTAAACCTCAGCACCGGCTAAACATTCGGCGCAGCAAAACCCATTTCTGATGCGGCTTATATTGCTATGGCCGGTTGCCCCCGCCGTTTAAAAGCTGTTGGGAACCTTGTCGGCCATGTCCGGTGTCGCGCCCGTCGAGCCAAGATGCCGCACATATTCCGAAAAAACCTTGCGGTCAGAGTATTTGTCGGTCCACCACGATGTTCGGGCGATGAACACCGATTTGCCTGGGTTGCCGTCTTCGATTTTTTCCTTTTCCAGACTGCACTGTTTCCAGAACTGCGCCCGAACCTTCCTTATGGCAGCTTCATCGGCCGGGTTGTCGTAGAGACCCGAAAGTTTGCAGTCACTGCTGTAATTGCGGGTTTCTGACCTGCTGTCATTTCCGAAGATCGAGAATTCCACTTCACAGAACAGCCTGGTGCCGACGTTGACGGTGATTACATCCTCGCGCCCGATATCGACCGATATGATATCGCCTGGTTTGGGCAGGCGTTTGAAACGCCGGGCCGGAATAGCCATCGGCCGGAAATTATCATCATTTCCGTCTCCGGCCGGAACCATGACGGTCACAAAACCGTTTTCCACCCGGCTGACTTCAGCCAGAGTTTTTTTGTCTACCGGCATTCTGAATCCCCGCTTTCCTGGCTAAGGCCATTTCTCTTCATTATGTTTGCAAAAGCATCTTCAGAAATAGATTTTACCAGAAATAAGAAGCATGCAAAATTGTTTCTTTCGGCAATATAAGGTGCTTGCTGCTTTATGTCTGAAGGTCCTGCCGGCGTTTTTTTGTGATTCTTTCAAGCTGAGTTCCTTGTTTTTCGGTCATGGGAATTTGCCGTAGAATGGCTGAATACCTGGAGAACCCTGCTGCCAGCCGGTCGAGCATTTTGATGACCGCCGTCTCAGAAACCCCGAACCGCCTGGCAAAATCGACAAAATTGCCTCTCTTGAGGTTGTCGTCACGGCCATCGAGCTTCAGTGCCATTTTGTGATCGCCATAAATATAGGTGCAGAGCAAATCGTAGGCAGGCGAAACCTCAACCATCCGGCTTCCTGACTTAACGATCAGGCTGATATTCTTGGCATGCAGATCGCCGTTGCCAATGAGATACGAGAATGCATAAACCTCGAGCAGTCTGAGTATTGCAACTTTCGACGCCGATACATGCTTTGTTATGCCCCTGATGATGTCATTAAACGCGACTCGATACTTGTCGGCCGGATATCTGTCGAGCATCTGGCATGCGTCTTCCTGGTGGTGCATCAGAAATCGACCGGCTTTTTCGCTCCATGTTCGGTCAAAGCGTGTGACCAGAAGGCCGTAATTGCCGTCGCGGTCTTTTACCAGCCTGGTTTTGGCTGTTTCGATTCCGCATTTGCGTGCCAATTCCATACAAAAGTGCTCATTCTCAACCAGGTTTGGTTTGTCGGGCGGATTCAGCTTTAGAATATACCGGCAGTTCTCTTTCGCGATATTGACAGGGAAACTGATCATCGAGGCAGATAGCTTTTCCTGTACTCCTGCAATTGCCTCGTCATGAGTTATTGCGCTGTTCGCTAGCACCTTCTGAAAATATCCGTAGAAGTTTATTTCCCTGAGCTTTGGAATCTCCGTCTCTTGACCGGAACGGTCGATGCTGGCATATACATCACCGATCACCTGATCGCCGATGCTTGCGAAAAGGCTGAAAAGGTCGTCTTCAGAAGTTTTAAGGTTGCGCACCAGCGATTTGAAGCGCAGTCCTTCTGGCAATAGGCCCGCGAAAAACGGAAAAAGATTGACGCCCTGGTTGATCAGGCGTACCTGACCTTTCTGCATGCAAAAGGAAATTCCTGCAAAATTCTGTTGCCGCAGAAAATCTTCGGCAAACACAAACTCGCATCCGCCGGCTGTTCTTCTCAAAATTCCGGCCTGCTGGCCATCTCGAAAAATGTTTAACTCGCTGATTGCACGTGTATCTTTCATTCTTCAACCAGGCTCTCTGTAATTCTGAAGCCTGAGCTTCCCGGAGCAAGGGTCAATTCCAGGCCGAGAACGTCTATTACGGCAAAGAGCTTGTCCAGCTGCGTCTTTGGCTTGCCGTTTTCGAGCTGCGAAACATAGTTCAGACTGACGCCCGCCAGGTCGGCAAGCTGTGTCTGCGTCAGACCCAGCTTTTTGCGGAAGTCTCTAATTACCATTCCCAATTTTCCTGCTGCCTGTATACTTGAATTGTTCATATTTCCTACGCACGAAGTAAAAAATTGATTGATCTAATTAAAATATAATAATTTTTATAGAAATTACAATGATCGTATGAAAAAACATCAACAATCTTTAGAAAATCAGTGATCTAATCATAAATTACTTCGTTCATGGGAAAAACGCCGCGATTTCATCATCGCTATGCGCGCAGGCCAGGATGGCCAGGTGCCGGTGAGTCGCCGGAGTGCGAACGAACCGGCCAATGACAGGTTCAAGCGAAGTTTTCAATACCATTTTGTATATAAAGCAGGTAGTCTGGTACTAGAAAAGCCGGTCGATGCTGTTTATTGATGCGTGGCAAAATAAACGCTGGCGAACGTCAGAACCTGATCCGGCACCTCGGTATTGAGAATACCGTGAGTTTCGCCGGCCCGGCAGAGCCAGCCGTCGCCCGGCCCGACCTGAAAACGCTGCCCGTTATGCAGGCCGATTCCCTTACCCGAAACGATGAAATAAAATTCGGCGCTGTCAGCGTGGCAGTGCTCGGGAATCGTGGCTCCCGGCTGCATCTCGTTGAGTCCGAAAGCCTCGAAGGGTAGTTCCTGTGGGCCTTTGATGTATTCGAGGCTGTGTACTTCGCCTTCACCGCCGCGAACGTGTTTTTTTATCATCTTTTCCATCTGCTTGTATGAAAACATTTCTTTCTCCCGGAATTTTATCGACCGCAGATATCAGGCAATACCGCTGACAGCAGTGTCCGTTGTCCGGGTCATTTCTTTTATAATACACATGCCCGCACCACAACTTCAAGGATGCCGCTGCAGATCTTTCATCGGCATAACTTTCTCAGCCTGCCGGCGAAACTCCGGTAAAACAAGCCTTTTCGATTAACAGGGACTTTGCTATTTGACCAGTGCCAGCAGAACGCCGGCGGCGACCGCCGAACCGATTACGCCCGCAACGTTCGGGCCCATGGCATGCATCAGCAGATAATTGCTGCCGTTGTATTCAAGACCCACCTTGTTCGCTACCCGGGCCGCCATCGGCACCGCTGAAACCCCGGCCGCGCCGATCAGCGGGTTAATCGGCACGGTGCTGAAACGGTTCATGATTTTCGCAAGCACTATGCCGCCCGCCGTTCCGAGTGAGAAGGCCAGCAGACCCAGAATTATGATGCCGACAGTCTGAACACTGAGAAATTCTTCTGCCGAAAGCTTCGAACCAACCGCCAGCCCGAGAAAAATCGTCACGATATTGATGAGTTCATTCTGGGCGCATTTGGCCAGGCGCTCGGTCACGCATGATTCCTTCAGAAGATTGCCGAACATCATGGCCCCGATAAGCGGTGTCGCCTGCGGAATGAGGAGAATGCAGAGAAGCAGCACCGACAAAGGAAAAACGATCTTCTCGGTTTTCGATACTTCGCGAAGCTGGTGCATTTCGATGCGCCGTTCTTCTTCGCTGGTCAGCCACCGCATGATTGGCGGCTGAATAATCGGAACCAGCGCCATATACGAATAGGCAGCCACGGCGATGGCGCCAAGCAGGCGCGGCGACAGGGCCGATGCCACAAAAATCGCGGTCGGGCCGTCAGCTCCGCCGATGATGGCGATCGACGCGGCATCTTTCATCGAAAAGCCAAGTCCGGCATATTGCGAGAGCAGCAGGGCGCCCCACAGGGTTCCGAAGATGCCCAGCTGTGCCGCGCCCCCGAGCAGAGCAGTGCGCGGGTTGGCAATCAGCGGCCCGAAGTCGGTCATCGCACCGACTCCGATGAATATGATCAGCGGAAACAGGCCACTGCTGATGCCGGCGTGGTAAATAATGCCGAGAAAACCATCGGCAGCGGTCATATTGGCGACCGGAACATTTGCGAGAATACCGCCAAAACCGATCGGCAACAGCAGCAGCGGCTCAAATTCTTTTTTAATGGCCAGCCAGATCAGACAAAGACCGACGAGAATCATGACCAGCTGTTTGATGGTCAGACAGTATAAGCCCGTTGTTCTGAGCAGTTCGCCCAGCGCAGAAGTGATATCCATTGTTTTTCTCCCTGCCGGTCAGCTGATGTGAATGACGGCCTGCCCGGCAGTAACCATGCTGCCCTGTCCGGCCATTATTTTTGCGACCGTGCCATCAACCGGAGACTTGATCTCGGTTTCCATTTTCATGGCTTCGATCACAAAAACGGTCTGATTCTTTTTCACGCGCTCGCCCTCTTTGCAGGCAACCCTGATGATGGCGCCGGGCAGGGGAGAAACAACCCGGTGCGTATTCTGTGCGGCTGGCGCAACCGGCCTTACTTCAAGCTCATGCGAGATTTCTGAAATGTCGACTTCGTATTTTCGCCCGTTAACTACTGCATTTCTGCCATCGAAAAAGACAGAAAAAGCCTTGTTCTCAAATTCGACGTTGTAGCCGGCAGCGCTTTTCCCTGCCAGATTGGCTTTTGCAAGCGATGCGGTTGCGGCCGGCACCTTTTCGACGGCTTTTTTTCTGACGTTTTCGACCGCCTCGCCTTTAAGCCAGGCGATTCCTTTGGCCTGGCAGGTCGCAGCGATAAAAATGTTTTCGTCGTTGACGGCAAGTCCGGCTTCACCAAGCTTCTTTTTCACGGATTCAACTGATTTTGCCGGGTTCGCATCGTTAATTTTAAGCGGTGATTCGCTTGTCGGTGCCATATTCAGCTGCTCAGAGGCGATTCTGACGACTTCGGCATCAGGCGCGACCGGCGTTCGGCCGAAATAGCCGAGAACCATTTTCCCGTAGCCCTCGGCAATTCTGGCCCAGGGCCCGAACATGACGTTGTTGTATGCCTGCTGAAAATAGAACTGGGAAACAGGCGTCACCGATGTTCCGAAGCCGCCCTTGCGCACGACTTCGCTCATTGCACGAATGACCTCGGGGTAGCGGTCGAGGGTGCCGTTGTCGCGCATCATCTGGGTATTCGCCGTCAGCGCTCCGCCGGGCATCGGCGAAAAAATGATGATCGGGTCGACGGCTCGGGCTTCCGGCGGCACAAAATAGTCTTTCATGCAGTCGGCAAAAACCTTTTCGGCTTCGACCAGCTTGTGAATGTCGACACCCAGATCGTAACCGGTGTCGCGCAGCGCATGCCACATGGTTAAAAAATCGGGCTGGCTGGTACCGCCCGAAACCGGCGACATTGCCAGATCGATGCCGTCAGCACCCGCGTCGAGAGCAGCCCGATAGGCAGCGACGGCGTTTCCGGCGGTATCGTGGGTGTGAAAATTGATAAAGGTTCCGGCGGGCAGCATGGCGCGGGCCAGGGCGATGGTCTTGAACACTTTCGCCGGCGTCGAGGTGCCGGATGCGTCTTTAAAACAGACCGAATGGTAGGGGATGCCGGCATCGAGGATCTGCCTGAGCACCTGGGCGTAAAATTCGGGAGAATGGGCGCCCTCACAGCCGGGCGGTAGTTCCATCATCGTGACGACGACCTGATGTTTCAGGCCGGCCTCGACGATGCATCTGCCGCTGTAAATGAGGTTCTGCACGTCATTGAGCGCGTCAAAGTTTCTGATGGTATCGACGCCGTGTTTTTTGAAGAGCTGGGCATGCAACCTGATAATGTCACTGCTCTGGGAATCGAGGCCGACCACGTTTATGCCGCGGGCGAGAGTCTGCAGCTCGGCATCCGGCCCGGCGGCTCTGCGAAAGGCGTCCATCATGTCGAAGGCGTTTTCGTTACAGTAGAAGAAAAGCGACTGGAACCTTGCGCCGCCGCCCGATTCGAAATAGCGGATTCCGGCGCTGGCGGCAGCTTCGACCGCCGGCAGAAAGTCTTTCGTCAGAACTCTGGCACCGAAAACCGACTGAAAGCCGTCACGAAAAGAGGTGTCCATAACTCTGATCGGTTTCTTTTTCATGAATTTTTCCTTTCGGCAAAAGCACGGGCGGCGGCGATTGCCACTGCGATTTCTTCGTCCTGAGAAACTTCGCAGCTGTCAAGAACGGCCGTTTCAGCAGAAAATTCACCCGGCATTGCTTTGAAAAACCCGGCAACCGAATGCATCATTAAAATCATGACGCTGAGAAAAAGGAAAACGGTGCCCATGCCGATGACCATGATGATGAATCCATCGATAAGCATTGCAAAAACTCCTGTGCAACGACGTCAGCCCAAAAAAGAGCTGAAACTGATGCTTTGTATTTTTCTGTAACTAAGGTCTGATTAAACGTAAAACTTTGCTTGTGAATAATTTAACATACAATCACCGCAAATTGCAAGCCGGCAGTGCCGTGCCCAGTAATTCTCGGTCAAATTGTCATTACGAATGGCAAAGCCCTGAAGTAATCGCAAACTTCAAGAATACGATTGCTTCGCTACCGCTCGCAATGACAAGCTTAAGCAAAATTCGGTCCTTTATTGGTGCGGTTTTTTTTGCTCACAGAGAATTGCTGTGCCGTTTCTCCAGAATCTGCCCGTTCAGCATCTTATGTAGGCTTTCGCAGGGTATCCCGTCAATCTGTAATTTCCTGAGTATTCGGGCGAGTTGATTTATTGCTGACCGGGGTTGATTGCCAGGTCGACAATCAGGGGCAGGTGGTCGGAGGCCGTACTGCTGCCGGTTTTTCGGTTGAGTAT
Organism: uncultured bacterium; assembly: GCA_964474705.1. Taxonomy (GTDB): domain Bacteria; phylum Muiribacteriota; class Ozemobacteria; order Ozemobacterales; family Ozemobacteraceae; genus Rifleibacterium. Next base: position 30,229 of record CAYYUI010000049.1, on the reverse strand, counting down.
GCTTATGTCTGGCGAATGCAGGCAGTGGTCGATCGGTATCAGCAGCAGGGGAATATTGGCCGGCCAGCTGGGCTGAATGCCGAAGCCGCCGGCGCTGTTTTTCAGACCGCTGCGGCTGAGCAGCTGCCTGAAGTTATAGCTCCATGGTGTTGAGTTCAGGTCGCCTAAGATCATCACAGGCCAGGAAGCAGCGGCGGCCAGGTCGGCGACCGCCAGCAGCTGCTGGTTTCGCCAGCGTGCATATGACGCGCCAATCGGGGGCAGCGGATGAGTGGCGATCAGACGCAGGCTGGCGGAACCGCTGCTGATGGTGGCGATTATCGATGGCACTCCGGTAAAACCCACTTCAGAAATTTCTCTGCTGGTGATGGGCAGGCGGCTGTAAAGGGCGATGCCGAAATTGTCTTCGCGCGGCTGGGCCACCCAGTATGGAAAAGAGCTTAAAAGGGGTTCAAGGTCACACAGCCACTTCGAACTGATTTCTTCGAGAACGATGAAGTCGGGGCCGGTATCGCGAATCAGCTGCAGCACTTTTTTTGCATCGCCGCGTCGGGTATTGACATTGATCAACAGGGCACGCATCTTCAGACTGCCGGGCGCCGGCATGGTGCCGTCACTGATGTAGAGCGGCGCAATGACGGCGAGGTTCAGGGCAGCCGCGGCGAAAAAAATCACGGCCTGGCGGCGCTGATGCATGGCGAGAAAAGCCAGGCCATAAATGCTGAGGGCAATCAGATACTGCACCCGGAAATGCGCCAGCAGATCGAGATACCAGGCAAACCGGCCGGCGAACCCCAGCAGCGTGGCCAGGCACAGACCCGCTCCGCCCACCGACGACAGTCCTGACAGGTGAATTTCGCTGCTGAAAAAACCTGGAGTTGTTCCGGTCACTGATTTGGCACTGTCTGCTTTCATTCGTGCATATTAACACAGGCAGGGCAACCTGATGAGCAATTCTGCCGCCATGATCGAATGACGATGAAAAACGACAATTCTAACTCACAATGCCAGCAAAATATGATTGCCCAATTTTCTTTCTTGCCAGCGCGTCGCACCTTAAATAAACTGCTCTTTATGCAATAAACTTTTTTCGTAAAGCGCTGTTAAAACATGGAATATTTTGCCGGGTTTGGCTATGCCGGTCTTTTTATCGCCGCTTTTCTGGCGGCGACGATTTTGCCTTTAAGCTCGGAAATTGTTCTGAGCGCTTTGCTGCTGAATGGTCTGGCGCCGGTTGTGCTGGTAATCACCGCAACGGCAGGCAACGTGCTTGGCTCGCTGGCCAACTATGGTCTGGGTTTCTGGGCCAACCGGGTTGTCATCAAAGAATGGTCAGGCATGTCAGAAGACGATCTGGCGCGGGCCGAGCACCGTTTCGGCAGATATGGTATCATTTCTCTGTTCTTTGCCTGGGTTCCGGTAATCGGCGACCCGTTGACGGTTATTGCCGGCATTTTACGGGTTCAGCTGCGCTGGTTTCTAATTCTGGTCACTGCCGGAAAACTGCTGCGTTATATTCTGATCACTCTGATGACATTGAAAGTATGAATGTCGATTACTCAAGTTCAGGCGATTTTGCTGCATGGCTTGTGCTGGCGCGTGAAGTCGAGCCGTTTTTCGGGCCGATGGCCAACGAACCTGCCTTCCAGGAAGCGATAAGAGAGGCGATTTCGCAAAAACGGGCTTTCTGCATACGTTCAGACCCTGCTGAAAAAGACCCCTATCTGCAGGGCGGTGTTGTCGTCGCCGAAGAAACGAATGAAATCGCCTGGCTGGCAGTCACACAACGCTGTCGCGGCAAAGGCTGCGGGCGGCAGCTGCTGGCCTTTGCCATCAGCAGACTGAATCCGCAGCAGAACATTCTGGTGCAGACATTTGCCCCTTCAGTCATTGAAGGTACGGCCGCCCGGCGCCTGTATCTCGCCACCGGCTTCACCGATCGCGAAGACGCCGGCCCAAACCCCGCCGGCATCCCAACCGTAATCATGCAACTCCCCGCCCCCCCAAAAAAGGTCAGGTTAAAAGACTGAAGTGACAAACACAGCTGGTTTGACCCTGGCCAACGCCTGGCATCGCCAACAGGTTGTTTATTTGCAGTCGGGTGGTTTAAAATATACATATTGTTGCAGTTTGCGAGCAGGAGCATGGAATTTTCACAATATCAGAAAATTATCCGACAGCTTTCTTTCGGGAAAAGGCTGCCGGAAGCTTTATATCTGCATTCCTGCGCCATCTGGCACCTGCCGGGCGAGCTTATGGCTTTTATCGGCCATGCGCTGAAAAAGCTGCAGCTGGCCGAGTTAAATTTCGACCTGGTGAAATTTCATCTGAGAGAATTCAAGGTTTCGCTGCTTCTTTACCCCACATTCTGGGAAGACCCTTTTCCTGAGCTCAAGGCGAGTTACACAATCGATCTGATTACCATGAAGTCGCGGTTCAGTTCGTATGAAAACTCAGCAAACCCGCCAATTCTGCATCGCAAAGAAACCTTTTTGCCACCCGGCCATCCACGCCTAGAAGAATTCGCAAAGCTGACCCGGGAAGCCGAAGAAGCCGGGCTCTTCGAAAACCTGAACCGTATCGGTTTTAAACAGAACTGGCTGCGTCAGATCAAAGCAAAGGGCTATCAACTGGTAAACGGGCACCTGCAGAAAATTCCTGCCGAATCAGAAAGCACTGTTCCTGTTGCAGCAAAGCCGTTTTCTCAAACTCTGCCCGGAGAATATGATCTGCCCGAAGAAATTCATCGTCACCGCACGGCCATTGACCGCAATGTTCTTTCGGCGCCAATGCAGAGCCTTTACAAACACGGGTTTCTTGATGGCCATTACAGCGTTTTTGATTTTGGCTGCGGCAAAGGCGATGACCTGAGGGAACTGGCCGCCCACGGAATCAACGCCGCCGGCTGGGACCCGGTTTTTCGCCGCGATGCAGAGAAATCGCCGGCAGACATAGTTAATCTTGGTTTTATCATCAATGTTATTGAGAACCCGCAGGAAAGGCGCGAAACTTTGCGCGAGGCCTTTTCATTGACGCAAAAAGTTCTTTCGGTTGCGGTAATGCTTGGTTCCGAAAGTCTGGTGGCAAAATTCCGGCCTTATGGTGATGGGGTGGTAACCTCACGCGGAACCTTTCAGAAATATTACAGCCAGGGCGAAATCCGCTCTTTCATTGAGCAGACGCTGGAAACCAACGCAGTTGCAGTCGGGCCGGGGTTGTTTTTTGTTTTCCGCAATCAGGACGACGAGCAGGCGTTTCTGGCTGAGAGGCAGCGCCGCCGATTTGACTGGGTAACGCTTTCGCAGCGCGAAGCCAGGGTGCGTGCGCCGGTTCAACGGCTAAGCCGCTACGAAAAGCATCAGGCGCTGATCGAAGATTATCAAAACGTCTGTCTGAGCTTCGGTCGCCAGTGCAAGCCCGATGAATTTGAATTTTCGGCGCAGATCCGCCAGGTTTTTGGCTCATTTACGAAAGCCTGGGAACACATTTCCGTCGGTCAGCCAGAGTTGTTTGCCAGGGCGCGCGCTGCGAGAATTGAGGATCTGCTGGTGTATTTCGGGTTGAACCTTTTTGGCCGTCGCAAGCCGTATTCGCACATGCCAAAAAGCCTGCAGCGCGATGTTCAGGAATTTTTCGGCGATTACAGGAGTGCCGTAAAGCAGGCGAGGGCGCTTCTTTTTTCGGTCGGCTCCCCGCAGAATATTCATCGAGCCTGCATTCAGGCCAATGAATCCGGAATCGGCCATCTTGACAGCGATCATTCACTGCAGCTGCACTCCAGTCAGATCAATGCGCTGCCGGCGGTTCTGCGTCTTTATGTCGGCTGCGCCACCCAGTTGTTCGGTGACGTCGACAAGGCCGATCTGGTAAAAATTCACATTCAATCCGGCAAAGTCAGCCTGATGCGCTATGATGACTTCGTAAACAAGCCTCTGCCGCAGCTGCTTGAACGCATAAAAATCAAAATGCGCGAGCAGCAGATCGACTTCTTCGACTACACCACCCAGCCAAAAATCCAGCTTCTATATCTCAAATCCCGCTTTATTCCGGTAGATTTCCCATTTTACGCCGAGCAAAAAGCCTTCGACGAAAATCTGCAAACCCAGACCGATCACGACTTCACCGGCTTCGGCCCCCCCGCCGAAGAGGTTCTCAAAGACCCTCTTATTAATAGGCCTTTTACAGAATAATCTTGCTTAATGCTGATCGGTCTAGAGAGGCATTCATTTAAACGATAGGCCCAGTTGAAAAGGGCTATTGAGTGTCGTTGAAAATTTCCTTTTTCAGATTGCCCTTTGTACTAATTTTTACGTACTAATTTTTTGAGTTCTACGACTAAAAATTTGTAATAGTTCTAGTACTAAAAAAATGGTTTTTATAGTTCTAAAAATTGCGAAAAAGCACATCAAAAAAGAGCTTGACTATGTTGATAATGATGATATATAATAATTGCAGGTTCGAATAATTAAGGAGAAAAAATGGCACCGCAAAAAATGATTTACGTAAAAAACGAAGACATGAAAAAGCTTGATGAGGCGATGAAGATTACCAAAGAAAGTCTAAGCAATACGGTCATGCAGGCGCTTGATCAGTTTATAAAGGTTAATGCCGCCGATATTTTTGAAGTTAAACGACTTCACGCCGGTTGCTGGCTTGAAATGGATTTTGATCATCCCGAGGCGATTGGGGCTTTTAAAAAGGCATTTGATAAACACTTTGATGACCTGGCCAAGCCTGTTGATGACTATGAAAGTCTTTATGATCAGACCTTTGATGAATGTTGCAAATACATTTCCCAATGGTTTCGATCTGAAGTAATTACCTTTCATGGCAAAGAAGTGTTTTCTTATACCCATAAAAACGACGATGTTTTTCAGCTTGTTGAAGACCTGTGTCATGGCGACCTTGATGAAGAAGGGCTTTCCCGCTGTGCGTCAATTGCAGGTATTCCTTTGATCTTTCTTGACGAAAAAATGTTTGAAGAAGCGATTCTGGAAAAAAAGCAGGAGAAATTCAAGCCTTTATTTGAAGAAAACGAGAAGGTTGACATTCAGCAATGGGATTTTGCTGAATCGACAGAATACACAGTCTACAAAACTGCCGGTGGCAAGTTCCTGCTGCATATAGCACCAAATCTTGAACATATTACCGAAGTCCGTAAAGATGCCCCTTATGCCTTTCCATGTATTGCTGACTATGCAATTTTAAAGAGTCTCAAATCTGACCTGAGCGAGGTCAGGGGCAAAGTAACCGGAGCCATCTTCAAACTGCCGCCGCGTTTCATGAATAAGCTTCGCAACGCCGTTGACAGCGAACCCGTGCACCGTATTCTCGATATTTGAATTTTAAAGGAGCAGGATATGTTGAGCAATATTACCAAGCTGATAATTAAAGAAGATTCGATTGAATTAAGTGAGCATGGCGAAACCCTGGTCATCACCTGTGATGTTAATAAGTTGTTTGATGAAAAATCTGCACCAGCGGTTATTGATGATGGTAAGACTTCTTGTAATGTCAATCTTAAATACAGCATTGATTACATAGTTGATTCCGATAATCACAGGACAATTCTTTTCTGCCCATACGAAATGGTGCATTCAATTAAAAAGGATCATAAGCGCGGGAGACCATTCGATCTGACTTATCGAAAACACCTGGTATATGATTACAGCAGAGACCATTACAACCTTGTTGTGCCCACCGAGGTTGCAAAAGATACTCTTGAAATAGCCAAAAAACTGATTCGTGAACATTCCTGTGGCAAAAAAAATAAGCCCACCGGCATCGTTCTTCACGACAAATTAATCGTAGTGAAGGGCGATAATAACTTTTCTTACTCGATCTTACCTAATTTAAACTAAGGGAAAATACCATGAAAAGTGAAACCGTAATCTCATTGCTTGCTCTGAATAATTCTCTTCTCGAAAAGTGCTTTATTGAAATGGCCATTGTCGATAGTGCCCAGGCGCAACTCTATTCTGAGATTGCCAGAAAATATCGCGAAAACAAGGCTCTGCTGAATAATCTTGAAGTTAAGCCTGGTCTCCTGCTTGAACCAGAAACACGCCAATGCTTCGAAAACTTTGCGCGCGAAATGACAACAAAGATTCTTAGCCAGGATCTCTCTAAAAAAGAACTTCAGGCGCCAGTTGACCTTGCTCGACCAAAATTTGAAATGGTTGTAACTGAAAAGAAGCCATCTATCCCAGTGTTAACTGTTGTTGCAAACTCAGAAGATAATAAAATTGTCGCCATTCGCAGTCAAAAAAAGGGTTACACAAAAAGTGCCCGAACGAATCTTACCGTCACTTTCGAAAATGGCCCCTTCATTCATCGCCCAACCGCCCGAGATGCCTTTGTTGAAGCCCTTGAATTCATGGGCATAGAAAAGGCAAGATCACTTGGCCTGATAGCCTGTCGCGAACCTCTTATCTCTGAGACCCCTTCACAAAATCCCAGATACGCCAGTCAGCAGCCAAGAAGCGGCAAATACTACATTTTCACCTACACATCCACCAAACAGAAAAAATCCCATATCGAAGAAATCGCCCGCAAACTAGGATTTACTGTTTGTGTAGAAATCATTACGGAAAAGCAAAGTTGATACATAAAGACTGGCAAAAACAATCGGCTGATATGCTGTCTTGAGACAAGGCTATTTTGTTACTCGTTGTTTTATTTGACAAGTTCTTTATAAATGACTACAATCAACAATATTTTCGCGAGCATGCTAGGTGACGTAATATCCTTTGTGGAACTGGGCTTAATAATAACAGCCATATAGAAGAATTTCTCGTCGCCCTTATAAAAGGCATTGTTGCCTTGTACCTTGTAATTACGGGGTTTAATTACATTGTTTAAAGAAAAAATTTATATAAACTTTGGCTTTTTAGGCCAGACAAAGAAAGAGATCGCTTTATGAACCCTCTCAGACCAAAATTTTCAGGCCATCAGACTTTCGTTTTTAGATTTGGTTGGCTTGAAAAAGGCTTTAAATACGTTGCTGGCGGCAAATCTTTTTCTGATGAAAATGCGATTGTTGAGCTTGGCGTCGGAAAAAACATGGTAGAAAGCATTAATTATTGGTGTGAAATAGCCGGCATTACAGAAAACGGTAAAACCAGCGAATTTGCCAATAAGCTTCTAGATGAAGCTACCGGCTGGGATCCATATCTTGAAGACAATGCTTCTCTTTGGCTTCTACACTGGAAGCTTTGCTCGAATCAGTCATTTTTTACCGCTGGCACGGCTCTTTTTTCCCGGCTGCATAAGCCGGAGTTTTCTAAACGTGAAGTTGCTGAGGCAGCTAATGGGGTGATAAGACAACATGAGTTAAAATCGCCTTCTGAAACTATGCTTTTTCGCGATGTTGATTGCTATATTCGTGCCTATGCTGGTCTGCGACGGTTTGAGAAAAAAAAGAACGGCGAAGAATCTTTTGGTTGTTCATTACAAGAGCTATCTCTTATCCAGCCAATGAACGACGGAGAAATGTTCAGATTTAATATTGGGCCTAAGGTTACTTTGCCGGCTGAAGTAATTGGCTTTGCAATCTGGGATTATCTTAACCGTTCATTAAAACGCGATTCTGCCCGTATTCAAGAAATTCTATATCATGAATACAGTCCAGGGCAGATTTTTATGCTTGATGAAAATTCTTTACTTGAATCTATTGAGGCACTTAAGAAAACACAAAAATGGGGCAAATTTTTCAACTTCCACGAATCTGGCGGTGTCGCATTGATCTATTGCAATTTAAACAACGGTTATGATCTGTTGAATGCCTACTACCGCGGGGTAAGCCACCAATGAAAAAAGCTGCAAGAGTAATTGATTGTATTAATGTCGCGGCTCGTTATCAGCGCTCTGTAAACCTATCTCATGACTGGAAAACCACTGAAAGCCTAGATGGTTACGTTATTACTCCTAATGTTCTAAATGCACTTGCTACGGTCTGCGAAGGGCTCAAAAGGCAAAACGGTCAGAGGGCCTTCTCTCTTATTGGCCACTATGGGGCAGGTAAATCTGCTTTTACCGTGTTTCTGTCAAAAATTTTAAGTAAAGACAGAATGGCTGAGAAAGCTTTGCTGAATGTCGATACCGAGTATAAAAATCTTGCAGCTGATTTTGCTTGCTTGCACGCAGGCAAAGCTGAGGGGTTTTTAACTGTTCCTGTTACTGCGAGGCGTCAGGCAATTGGTCGGGTTATTGTCGAGGCTTTTTTAGAAGCATTTTCCAGATTAAATAAGACTCGATCTGTTCAGAATTGCATTACGGCTATTCAAAAAAGTCTTGAAAATTTAGACTGGAAAGATACCAAGGTTGTTTCTGGCTACCTTGAAAAACTTGAAAGAGAATCTTCAGAACAGGGTTATTCTGGGATTCTATTGATGGTGGATGAAGCCGGAAAAACTCTTGAATATGCGCTGCAAGATCGAGAATCCGGCGACATTCAAATCTTTCAGGAAATCTCGGAATTGGCTAATCGCAAGCGCGATTTTCCGGTTCTTTTTATTATCACTCTGCATCAGATGTTTTCTGATTACGTTGATCTGGTAGATAGAAACACCCAGCAAGAATGGAACAAAGTCCAGGAGCGTTTTCAGACAATACAGTTTGCAGAGTCAGCTGCTGCTACAGTTCGCTTAATTGGTGGTGCTTTTCATAAGGTTGCTTCATTACCTCAATATGTCAGCGACAAAATAGAAGCAGCGTTAAAGATTTTTGACCACAAGGTTAATTTGCTTCCAGTCGGCCTTAATCGCAAATCATTCGAAGAAATAGCATGGCAAGCTTGGCCTTTGCACCCGGCAACACTACTGGCAATGCCCCATTTGTTCAGGCGTTTGGCGCAAAACGAAAGATCGGTTTTTTCTTATTTGAACAGCTCAGAGCACTTTGGCCTCCAGGAAAAACTCGCTGAAGCTTTGAATGAAAAGACCGATTTTGTTCGCCTGCATCATTTGTATTCATACTTGATGGCAAATTTTGAGGCCGGTTTAGCGAGATTGCCACACGCAAAGCGTCTTTTGGAAGCAAATGATGTTATTAACAGCCGTCACTCTCTTTCAGAAGAACAGGTTGAAATTATTAAGACTGTAGCAATTTTGAATGTTCTGGGTGAAATGTGTCCTTTGCGCGCTACTGCTACATTCATAAGTTGCAGTATGCCCCCAGAAATTGACGTTGTCGCCGAAATTGAAAAACTCAGGCAGCAGTCTATTTTTACTTATCGCCAGCTTGATCAATCATATCGTGTCTGGGAAGGTAGTGACGTTGATATTGAGGCAAGGTTAAAAGAAGCAAGGCGTAATCTGCAGATAGAAAGAAGTTCAATGCTGACAGCCTTGCAGAAGTTTCTGCCCGAGAGATTATTCGTTGCCAGACGACACAGCCTCGAAAAAGGTTCCCAACGCTATTTTTCTATTGCCTACACCGAGAAAATTGAGAAACCCGAAACTTACGAAGGACTAAAAATTCAATCAGGTGCTTCTGGGCAAATACTTGTTCTTCTTACCTCGATTAACCCAAGTCTTTTGCTAGAAGCTGCTCTTAATGCAACTTCTCGGCAGAAGAGGCTGATTATTGCTATTCCCAAACATATCGATGTGTTGCGCAGCGTCGCTGAAGAACTTGCCTGCCTGCGTTGGGTTGAAGATAACACCGAAGAGTTACGTGACGATCGGGTATCTCGTCGCGAACTTAGCTTACGTTTGGTGCAGGCCGAGCAGAAAATCTTTGAACTTCTTCAAGCTTTGCTAGATCCTAGGCCAGCTCCGACGGGCAACGCCTGTCAATGGTTTTGGAATGGCAAAATTCAGCAAATTGCTACGCCAGTTGATGTTAACCGCTTGGTTTCAAAAGCTTGCGATGAATTATATTCTGAAAGTCCGGTTTTGAGAAATGAGTTGGTGGCAAGATCGACAATTTCGACCCAGGCGGCGTCAGCACGGCGAATCTTGATGGAAAAAATACTGACACAACCGCATTTGCCAAAACTTGGAATTGAAGGATTTCCCCCAGAACGTAGTATTTATGAATCAGTTTTACGTAATTCTGCCATTCATTACTATGACGCAAAAAATAAAATCTGGTATTTACAGGCCCCACCAGAGAAAAACAAAGTTAATCTTCGGCCCGTCTGGGATTTGATAGAATCAAATATTTTCACTGAAAAAATTGAGAAGATTGATCTGCAGAATCTTTTTAATCGCTTAGCTCAACCGCCTTTTGGCTTGCCGGAAGGAATACACCCGATTCTATTCACGGCATTTTATGCCATTAATCGTGATGATCTTTTTCTATATCGTGAAGGTAGCTTTATTCCAGAGCCGACACCAGGCCATTTTGAACTGTTGCAGCGTCGGCCCGAGTTATTCAAAATTTCAGGGGCAAGATTGGATGGGATCAGAAAGGTGGTTGTCGAGCGTATCGCTCGAGGACTTGATACGCAACCAAAGACTGCTGCAGTTGTAAGAGCTTTGTTTCGTGTTATCAATTCTTTGCCCCCGGTTACCATGAAGTCGTCAAAATTGGCTGATAAGGCTGCTGAAATGGTGCGTGAGGCTTTTGTACATGCTCAATCCCCTGAAGAGCTTCTTTTTACAGTTTTGCCAGAAATTTTTGGAATGCGGCCTTTTTTGCATCTTGAGAAACGAGAAGCCGACATCGATAAATTTTTCGCCGGTCTTAATAATTGTTTACGGGTTCTTCAGGAGCATGCTCCAAATGTAAGGAAAAATGCCCGAAACATCCTGCTACAAAAATGTGGTTTGCCCACCAGTGATACCGGCTGGGAAGAGCTTGAGCGCCGTGCTGTCTGGTTGAGTCCAAGATTGCAGCACGAAATTTTGACACCTTTTTTAAAAGCGGTTACCAATGGTATTGCAGATAATCACAACCCGATGCCAGCCCTTTCATGCATCAGCAATCGGCCTTTTGAACACTGGTCTGATACTGATGTCGAGAGATTTGGCGGTCTGGCGGAGGGAGTCGCGTCAATTTTCCGGCAAAACTGGCTGAATTTCGGAAATGTCACCGAAATTCTTAATGATTCAGAACTCGAAGAAAAACGCAAAGTTCGTGGTGATATCAACCGTGATCTTTTGTCTATGCGAGAAAGAGTAAGTTCCAGAGTCCTTTGTGCCGCTCTGAGAGAACTTTTGGGCGAAATTGAAGAACAGGCAAACCAGGAAACTGCAACCAAAGCTAAGTCTGAAGGAAAAAGAAACAGGGAAGCGAGATAATAATATGCTAAATAGCAACGACAATACCAGACACGTTCTAGCTCTTTCCGGCGGCAAGGATAGCTCCGCATTGGCTATCTATTTACATAAAAAAATACCAGAAATGGAATACGTTTTCTGTGATACAGAAAAAGAACTTGATGAGACATACGAATATTTAATTAAACTTGAATCTTATCTTGGAAAAAAGATAACCTTTTTAAAATATGCTCCTGGCCAAGGCTTTGATGATATATTAAAAATGAAGCATGGTTTTTTGCCTTCACCAGAGTTTCGTTGGTGTACCGAATATTTAAAACTTAAACCGTATGAAAGATTCCTTGGCGAAAAACCTGTAGTCAGTTATGTTGGCTTAAGGGCCGACGAACCACAGAGAGAAGGTTATATATCCAAAAAGCCAAACATAAAAACTATTTTTCCATTTAAAGAAGATAACATTCGAAAAGAAGATGTAGAAAGAATTTTGAGAGATTCTGGTCTTGGTTTGCCTTCATATTATAATTGGCGTTCACGCTCGGGCTGTTATTTTTGTTTTTTTCAACAAAAGCGTGAATGGGTTGGTCTTATGGAGAACCACCCGCACCTTTTTCAAGAAGCTATGCGCTATGAAAAGTATAACCAAAAGACTGGCGAAAGGTACACGTGGTTACAAGGAGAAACTCTTGCTGAATTTGCAAGGCCAGAGCGAGTAGCCCAAGTTAAGGCAAATTACGAAAAAAGATTGACTCAAAAAACTTTTAAATCTCATGCATTTTTGAGAGAGACTTATGAGGAATTTTTAGATGAAGAAAGCCAAGGTATGTGCATGATTTGCCAATTATAAATCAAGAGGCAGAATGTGATCTATTTGGATTTTAATGCCACAACCCCAATCTTGCCTGGTGTGATGTCTGTAATGGAGAGTTACTGGAACAAAGATTTTGGCAACTCTTCTAGTAAGCACATTGCTGGAAGAATAGCTAAAAAAGCTGTTGATAAGGCCCGTAATCAGGTTGCTGCAGCTCTTAATTGCCAGGAAAATGAAATAGTTTTTACATCAGGAGCTACTGAAAGTAACAATATAGTTTTACTTGGCTTATTGCTGGCAGGACCTGGTGACAGAAATAAAGTAGCGGTATCTGCAATCGAACACAAATCTGTATTAGAACCGGCAAAAATGCTCGCCAGATACGGATTTGAGCTTGTTATTTTGCCAGTAGACCGTAATGGGTCAGTTGACTTGGCCGAAACAGAAAAGCTGATTGATGAAAAAACCGTTCTGGTGTCTGTTCAACTAGCTAATAATGAAATAGGAACCATCCAACCGGTTAAGAATATCGCTGCAATCGCACATTCAAAGGGTGCATATTTCCATACCGATGCTGTTCAGGGTCTTGGTAAGATGCTCCTTGATCTGGAAGATATCGGGTGTGACTTTGCTTCTTTCAGTGCCCACAAAATTTATGGCCCCAAAGGGGTCGGGGCTCTTTTTACCCGGAGCGGCCCCGCAAAATGGCCATTTGAGAGGCCACTGAATGGCGGGGGCCAGGAAGGCGGTTTGAGGCCGGGGACGCATAATGTGCCTGGTATTGTGGGTTTTGGGGAGGCATGTCAAATGAGTCAAATTGACTTGAAAAACAAAGTTTATGAAATTGAGCAAAAAAGGAATTTTTTCGAAAACTTTTTAAGTTCAAACATGCCTTCAATAAAAATACATGCAAAACAAGCCTGTCGGTTGTGTAACACAACAAGTTTTTCAACAAGAGCTGTACCAAGCGATTTATTAATTGACTATTTGGCTGATTTTTGTATGAGCAGAGGCTCTGCCTGTTCTTCTGGTGCAATTGCTCCGTCACATGTGCTTGAGGCAATCGGTTGTACTTATTTAGAATCTGAAACAACTATTAGGATTTCTTTGGGATTTAATTGTTTTAAAGAAGACATTCAGAAGCTTTGTAAGACAATTCTAGATGCCCTGATTTATCTCGGGGGTAAATACAATAATAGGGGGAAAAATGGAGAGGGAAATCGAAGTCTTATTTCGTGAAGATGGTCATAATAAACCACATAAATTCATTGCTTTATTATGTGGCATGGTCATAGTCAAAAGAAAAGAATTCATAGACGGGATTGTTTTTTTTGATCGTGAATTTAAAGGTGAGTTTAATCGGTTTTTCACTCAGTATGCTACATTTATTGATAAAAACAGACCTCATACGCCTTTTTTTCATTTGAGATCGTCTTCTTTTTGGGTGCTTAAGCCCAATTGGGGGAAGGAAGAGGAATTGAGGACCAAGACCTCTGTTGGTGGTCCAAATGAATTGTTAGAGCTTATTCACCATGCAGAGTTTTCGAATGAATTTTTGAACCATATTAAAAACGAAGAAAATTATAAAAATATTGAAAAATTGTTAACTACCATTTTGGAGAGAATAAATAGAGAAAATCAGTTTAAAACAATGAATAAAATGGGGGCCGATGCAATTAATATGTGTCAGGATTATAATGTTTTTGTTGGTTACTTAAACTCTCTTCAAAGAGTGGCTGGTGCAAACGACAATGCTTTGGCTGAATCACAAGCCTGCAATGAACAGTTTAAAAATATTTTTGTTGAACACCCTCTAGCAGGACATATTTATGACGAATTACTGCATAAAAAAGGTAACCACGTAATTTTAACAGGGCATGCTGGTGATGGAAAGACAACCCTTGCTGTCGATGTTTTCAAACGGTTAAAAGGTTTGCCGGGTCATCAAACTCTTCAAAAACCTCTAGAAACCATAGAGGAGCTTCAAACTCCATCAGTTTCAATAATTAAAGACCTTAGTGAAAGAGACCCAAATAAAGATTCTCAGCTTGTTGATGAATTAAATAGTCGCCAAAAGCGCTTTCTTATAGTTTCCAATACTGGTACGCTTCTATCTCTTTTTAATGCACACCATGCAAAGTTCAACCTAACGCAAGATGAGATTGAAAACAATGTTTTAACCGCCATTAGCTCTGAAAGAGGCGAATCGACTCTGCAACTCGGTCAAATTAGTTTCAGGGTTTTCAATCTGGCCAGGATCGATAACCTTGCCCTGGCGCAGAAAATATTCTCTAAGATGCTTGCCGAGGAACGATGGAAACATTGTCTTGATAAGCCTTGCTCCGAATCATGCCCGCTTTATGATAATGTCAAGATTTTGCAAAAATATCAAGCCAGAATCTCTGACCGGATTTTCACGGCTTACCGCCGCATGTATGAATACGGGATTCGCCTTACTATCAGGCAGCTTACCGAGCACCTTGCCTATATCATTACTTCAGGCCTGGATTCAGAAGATCTTGCAAAAATGCGGCAAAATCATTGTAGACCACGAAAAACAGATTTTTTGTTTTTTAATCGTTTTTTTGGCGATAGCGGTAGAGGTGATGACCTTGCTGCCCAAAAAATGAAAGCGGTTTACGAAATCCGCAAACAGGGCTTTGGTAATCGGCCTTGCCCAACCTGGGAAAGAAAGTTGTGGCTTAACAACAGAGGCCAGGCATTTTCCCTGGGTATACCAGAATGTCAGAACGAATTTGAGCTTTTAAGCAAACAAGGTGCAAGATCGGGTCAGAATTCAATCCCTGGCCTCTCTTCTGATCAAGCCCGTGAGCAGGTGCGCCGCATGTTGTATTTCCTTTATGATTTTAAACCTGACGAAGAAAACTATTTAACCCAATATCTCAACTCTGCGAATATTCTGCGGTGGCAAAAATGGCAAAATGCAGGCCAAGAGCTTGGAACCGCTGAAAAAGCGACTTTTGATCAGCGCATTTATCACGTTCTGCAGGAACATTTTACCGGGGTAAGATTGCCCGAAGGGCAAAAGCAAAATGATAGACGCCTTTATCTAACTCTCAATCGACGTCGCAGCGAAATTAGACAAAGTGCCCAGGTAGTTCTTGCCGAAATGAGTTGGTCAGATTCCGTAGAACTTACGCTCGCCAGTCGACAGAATGTTTCCGGCGGCACAAGAATTGACCTGGTTTTGCACGGTAAAAATACCATTGAAGGTCTTGAACTGCAACTTACATTGCCTTTTCTCGATTATGTTGTGATGCGGCACTTTGGTGAATTGGGGGAAATACTGCAAACAGCTTATCTCGATCGTCTCGAACGTTTTAAAGCACAAATTCTGGCCAGGGCAGACGCTTCCCAAGACAAAATTTTGCTGGTTAGATTGCGCACGGATAACACTTTCCGTCGCCAGCAGTTTGCAGTTAGGAACAACAGGCTGGAGGTCTGCTAATGAATATAAAAACCTTCCCGTATGATGCCCGTTTTGAAGACCCTTATAAAAACAACCCGGCAATTCAGATTTTTGGAAATCGCTTTTTTACTGATCAGACCCCTATGGAATTCTTAATGGAATTTCTTCTTATCGCCATTTCAGAAAAGCGCTTCGGGGAGCAGTCAGAAAATTCTTCCAAACAATGCTTGCCTTCGAGGAAAATTTTAAGCAGTTGGAATAATGAGACTTTGCGCTATGCACCTAAGGCTCGTTTGAATCTCAAACTTTTTTCATTCCTCGGGATTTCAAAACTTGATTCACGACATAATACGCATATCCGGCAATACAAAAGCCTCACAGAAGAATTCATGCATCTGATAGACATGCCGGTTGACGGTAACAAAAATGATGTAGTGCAGTCTCTGGAAAATCTGTTTCTTGGTTTTCAGGGTGCCGGGGCGGGTAGAACCTGGTGTGCCCAAAGTTTTTTGCCCGTCTGCCCAGCTTTTATCGCCGGTGAAACTATTTGGAACGAAACTAAAGCAAGAAGTTACCAGGGGCTTACATGGGCAGATCTATTGGGTAATATTAATACTTTTTATTCAATGAATAAGCACAAGTTTTTAGCTAGAGGTGGCGAAGTTTTGTATTTGCAGGTTTGCAATGCTTTAAAAAGAAGTCAGGAAGAGGTTAAGGAATGGCTCACTGATTCATGCATCAGCCTGACGTTTGACGAACAGATTCCGGAAAAATTACACATTCTTCTAGAAGAAGCACTAAATAAGATCTTGCATCAATGCCCAAAAACCATCAATGATATAGCCGAGCTGATTGATGAGCAAGTCGAGCAGGCTACTTCTGAAGCAACAGACCGTCCAGAAGAAAAGACGAGATTTGTCGACGCTGGCTGGTGCCCGGTTGCGAGCTGGCAGGAGGGTTACCTTTTTGCTGTCGATCTGTTGAGAATTTGCCAGGCAAATTTAAGTCTTGTCGACCGCATTTATCTTCTCGAAACGGCTTTTGTTATACATGTTTTGCGCAGTATGGGAATGCAGAGTGCTCGCATCGGCCGTCAGGACGGCGATCAGCCTTCTGGAGTTGGTTTTTTATGGGCATTTTCTGCTCCCGAAGAAGACCGTGAAGCCATTAAGAGAGTTTCTCATCATTCGGTTAAAGAGATGGAAAAAAATATCTTTACTGCAATCAGAAGCCCAGACGTTGCATTGGTCGCGAATAAGAAATCGATTGAGAGTCTGAGAAAAGATGCTGATAAAAGCTATGGCGGCAAGCTTTTTTTAAAGCTCGGGAAACGTATTGGCCTGATCATACCTCGGCGGGGAGCGGGTGAGCGCTTTGTACTTACCGAGCAGATACTCAGATTTCTCGTCACTACAATTGTGCCTCTGAATGGGAGATTAACATTCGATACTTTCAAGTCAAGGGTAGCCGCAAGATTCGGTATGGTTTTCGATGCTGATGGTCTGGCAAAATCTGCCGGTATATCAGGTTACGGCGAAGGGGTTCATCTTCCCGCCGATACTGACTACTGGTTGCAAGATATGCTGAAGGCCGCGGGCTTGCTTCTGCAGCTTTCCGACTCATGCTCAATGGTTATTAATCCAAACGGAAACAAGTAAGAGGGGAATATGAGATTCTTTACACAATCTGTCACAAATTACGTTATTAAGCTTGCCGCAAGAATTATTGGCGCGGGCGATGCTAGTCATAATTTGATTCTGATGATCCCGGCCATGCAAGAAGAGGCTGTGGTAGCATGTGCTGAGGCCATAACTTCTGAGATTTTGCAACAAACCTCTTCATTTGTTTTAAAAATTGCACCGGTTTTAACTCAGAACTGGTCCAAGGAACATTCTGAGATGGCAAGTTCAAGGGGTTGGCTAGTTGAAAATGGCAGTCTAACTTCTTATCGTAATAAGCCCAGTAAAATAACAGTTTTGATTGGTTCAGACAGAGTCACTGATTCTTCCAGTCTTGAAGATTTCCATGTTTGTGATTTTGAGACTATATGGAAGAATGAGCTACAGTGCAGTTTTGCAAACTGGGTATTTGACAAACTTAGAGACGCCGATTTTCAGATAATTCAAAGGGAAGAGGCAAAAAGCTTTGATGGGTTTATAAGACCGCTTTACATAAATGGCCGGGCAGATCTGATACAAATCAGTAACTGGTTGGAACAAATTGATCTTTCAGCGGATGGCGAAGACTTAAGGGCCATTAAAAGGACTATTTTACGAAGTTTTGATTATTTTAAACTTCCACCTTTTACGGGTTTTATGAAAAGTCGCAAGGCCGATCTTGGGCATTACATTGAAAAGGCTTCTGCTTTTTTCAACTATACCCTGTTTCTTGATGAACGTAACAGGAACAGCGCGATTAAGGCAGTAGAAGCAATTCTAGAAGCTCTGAATAATTCCGAAGAAGTGAATTTGCCACTTGAAGATGAGGATGTATTAGGTGGTTTTGAAAACCCGCTTGAATTGGTCGAAGGTCTCAATAATTATATTTTGGACCGTTCTGAAGTAGCTCGTGTAAAGCTTTTAAAATGCGACTTTGTGACAATTCTTGATAAGATTTTAAAATTCAAAAAGCCCAAATCGCCAAGGCAAGCCTCAACAACAAAACTTTCCGGCAGTCCTATTGAAATTGTGCTAACTGCTATCTGGCATAGCCTGCAGAGTGTTGGTCTGAGTAAGGGTACTAGCAGCGACACGGTTGTGGAGAGAATACTGGTAAATGGTGAAACATTTAAGCACGATCTGGTTATCGATGCGGAGGAAGATTCGGCTCTGGCAAGTGATAACGAAACTCACGCGCGAGGCTATGTAGCTCGTCTTATAGGCGGGGTAGACGCTATTCTCTCTGGGAGAGTATCAATAAAAAATAATGTTAATGAAGAAATTCAGACAGATTTTAAACTATATGATGAACAGATTATCTGTAAGCACAGTCGCTCAGCAGAACCGAATCTTGAGTTCTCTGTAACCATTGTTTTTAAAGGTTCTGAGCAGCCTCAGAAGAATAAATTCACCTGGCGCTTGCCAGAGCATCAAACATACAGAATAGCAGAAGCTTTTATCAAGCGTGCGAGTGAATTAAGTGATAAATGCACTTCGACTTTTTGTCTGCCGATTTATCATCTGCCATATTATGAAGAGGTAATGCGGGCATCATCTGACGAAGAGCTCAGGCGTGTTTTATTGCATTGTGTTCAAGATGGTCGCCTTGAAGAAATGTTTATTGAAAATTTGCTGCATAATGATTGGCTGGAAACTGGGGACCCGCTATTAGAAGATTTTAAAAAACTTTCGGTTGCTTATAATACCTTTGTAAACAATTGCGCGTCTGAAGGCCTATTTGCTTCAATTCTTGATGATTCAGGCAGAACCGACCAATGGGCAAAACTTTTCAAGATTTATGAAGAAACTTTCGACGCATGCATCGCAAACTTTCAATCTTCATGTTCCCCGATGCTGCTTAGAGCGTTTTCAATAATAGCCAGGCGCGAATCGTTTCAGGAAAAAAGCTGGTTTGCACTGCCTTATGAAAGCTCTCTTTTATTGTCTGTTCTTCATCCGGCTTTACTAGAGCTTCTTGAAGCTCAGATCATTTTTCAATTGAGCTGCTTCAACGCAGCAGTTAATAATGAGTTCACAAAAGATACTCTGAAAAAGGCCTTTAGTTTGACCACCTGGCGGACATATCTAGATTTTTCTTCTTTGCAGGCGCCTTTATCTGGAATTTTGTGTGATGAACAGCATAAACTTGATACTAATTCCCGCGGGAAAGACCTTTTTCACCGAATTGGCCTGGTAAAGAATTCTGATGCGCCATTATCGACGCGAGTGCTTCTATCATATAGCGAAGAAACATCTGACACTGGATTGACCGACCTTGAAATGTTCAGGGAGACTAGCGAATCAAGGTTGCTGCTCCGGCTTATTCTTGATTATTTCCGGCTGCATCCGCACGCACGAGACGGCATTAGTATAGCAGTTTTTAGAAACAAAGATATTCAGCCAATCATAGCTGCTTTGCACAAATATCTTCTCACCATGGCAGATCCCAAAGACAAACGCTATTTTATTGCTAACAGGCAGAGGCCTTATGCGATTAGCGTTACATTTTTTACAGAATCCTGTGATGACACGGATATAAATCGCTGGATCGAAGAATGGCGGCAGAGATGGGAAGCTGCTGAAACCGAACCAAAATACAAAGCATACACTAACTGCTGTTTTTCTGTTGCTCATAGATTGGTTGAGCGCAATAACTTGAAATCGTTTCAGGGGTTGATTAAAGACAGTCTTGAGGCCGATATTGCCGTGTTTTATGGTTTTGTCAGCTCCGGTGGTGGGGTTAATCGTTTTGATACTGTCGCTCCTTTTGATATAACTACGAGAACCCTTAAGTTCCCAATACTTGAGAAAGCCTGCTGCTCTATACAAACCCCGACTGATGAATTTCGTCGCTCACGAGTCATTAGTAATCGTCAATTTTCCTTAGGCGGGAAACATGCTCACCTGATGCATTGTTTAAAAAGTGAATCACCCCAACAGGGTACTATTGTAATTGGCACGGGTGATTTTGCACCTTGGCGGGGTGTTATCGATGCCTTGCACCAAAAGACCGCATGGGTAATATGTATTGATCCCAACATGGATGAAAGGCTATTAAAGAAACCAAATCGCATCGATACAAAGGAACGTGAAATTATCGGTTTTGGTTCCGGGGTCGGTACCCACGGTGAAGATAATTACACTATCTCGACCGAGCAATTTTCTTTTGCTGATCTGAATGCACGTCTTTCTTCGTCCATCAGGCCTCTTTTCAGCTCTTCAGATTGGAATCAGCAGATATGCAATGAAATTTCAGCTGGTGTTTTAAGGGTTGCTTGTAAGCTTTCTGGTCTTTCTTTGGTCAGGGCTACCGGGGTAGATGACAAATATATTCATGACTTTATGGCTTACGCACTCTCCCGTAAGCTTGTAAAAGCAGTTCCAGAAGCTGTTTGTGATAGCATAATTTCACTGGATGCTTATAGGCACTGGTTTGATCTTGAAAATAACCAACGTCGACCTGATTTAATGTGGTTAACGGCAAATATCGGGGCTGATCAGTGCTTGAACATTGATATCCATCTGATAGAATGTAAGCTTGGTCTGGAGTCTGAGGAACTATTGCTTAACGCTCGAGCTCAGATTAACAATGGTTTGCGGGTTCTAATGAAGGCTTTTGCACCCGCAGGCGGTGAGTCCGGCGACAATATGGATGATTCGCATCCGGAAAGAAGATATTGGTGGATGCAGTTGCATCGCCTTATTGCTAGCCAGGCAGAAGTAAATAGCCACCGGCGAAAACAAATACTTCAGAGTCTTGAACAACTGGCTGAGGGAGAATTTTCAATAACCTGGAAAGCCTCTATTTTTGCCTTCTGGACAAACGGCAATGCCAGCGGGATTGAAAGAGCTGGTAGTTGGCAAGCAGGTTTAAATAGTAATGTTAATGCCCAGGTCTTTTTTATGCGCAGCGATTTTATTAGAGAGTTGGCGACCGGTAATTCTTTCCCCAGATGCTGGCAGGAAATTGATGAGCTCGCAATCACCAGTAGTAGAAATATTTGTGAATACTGGGGTGATGTTGATCTTCCACCATGCGGTGCTGATGATGACGACCCATTTGAACCAATTGAATCTGAAGTTGATGATGATGATGATGATGATTCAGATAATGAGCATTCGGAAGCAAGCCAGAATTTATTGCCTTCATTTGACAACCCTGATATACCCAACAACTTTGAACAAGGCGATTTAGGCTTAATTGATGATGTTCAACCTTATAACGCCATAGATGCTGGCAATACTAACCAGGCAGAGACAGCAAATGAGTTGGAGGTAAATGATGATTTTGAAACTGATGGCACCAGTGAAGAAGTCATTAAAATGGTTTCTATTGGTGATCCACAAGAGGTCTGCCCCAAAATACCTGAGAGAATTCTGATTGGTAACTCTGCGATGGGTAACAAACCAATTTATTGGGAGTTTGGTCATAAGGATCTTGCAAATCGACATCTTGTAATTTTTGGGACTGCTGGGTATGGAAAAAGCTATGCAATCCAGTGTTTGCTCTGTGAGTTGGCGAGAGCTGAGCAGAATTCTTTAATTATAGATTACACGGATGGCTTTATACCTAGCAAAATTGAAAGGCCTGCAACTCTTTATATAAAAGATGAAGCCCAGACTTTTGTTAGAAATGTACCCTTACCAATAAATCCTTTTAATCGGCTTGTTGTGAAAGAAGCTGGCATGACATTCACCGATAGTAACGAAACAGTTGCTAACCGTATTGCATCCATTTTTAAAGGGGTTTACTCGCTTGGTCAGCAACAGTTCTCAGTTCTTGTAGATGCAATAGCCAATGGCCTAGCAAATTGCGGGGAAGCTTTCGATCTTGGCGAGCTTCTAAAAATTCTTGAAAGTTATGCTGATGATGGCATACACCCCAAACAGCCGGTTCAAACAGTTCTGCAAAAGCTGAAGAGTTTTGTTGGTTGTAACCCTTTTGATTCACAAAACAGGGATATTGGTTGGGCAAAAATATTCTCAGACGAAGCATTCAGAAGTAAGGTATTCCAGTTTTTTATGGTTGATCGGGAGCATTATCGGGCAATAATTGAATTCGTTCTCTGGGATTTTTATGCGTTCGTGGTTGCCCATGGCAATAAGAACAAACCGAAAGTGGTTGTTCTAGATGAGATTCAGAATCTCGATCTGGATGAAAATGCCCCAGCAGCAAAATACTTTATTGAGGGCCGTAAGCACGGTCTTGCACTAATTGCAGCCACTCAGAATCTTCGTCAGGTAGGCGGGGTGGGCGATGCTCGTGTTAGTCGAATGTTCCAAGCTGATTTGAAACTATTTTTCAAGCCCGCCGAAACGGAGATAAAAGAGCACGCACAACTCTTACAGCAGGTTATCCCAAATTGTTCTGTCGCAGAATGGAAAACAAGGCTATCCAATCTCCAGAAAGGTGAATGTTGGGCTCTTGGCCGCTTCAGAAAGGATAATAGCGACAAATTGGCTGTTCAGGTTCACAGGGTTAAGATTACTTCATTAGAGGAACGTGGTTTCAATGGCCAATAAATTAGTTGAAAATCGTTTGTCGCGAAATTTTCATAAGACCTTTAAACCTGAAAGGCAATATATTAATGCGATGCTGAAGTTCGCTGCTGGCGGCAATGCAGGGGATTCTCAAGCAATATCTGCAGCTACCGGAATTCCGACCGGTGTTTCGAGTGGCAAGGTGATGCCGACTCTCGATTACTGTGTGGGTATGGGATTACTTATTGAAAAGCCTGGAAAATCTGCAATTAAAAAACCTGAACTGACACCATTTGGCAGAACAGTTTATCTTGAGGACCCTTTTTTAAAATGCCCAGTCAGTCAATGGGTCGCTCACTTAAATCTTTGCGGGTCGCTCAATGGCGCTGATGTCTGGTATCAGACATTTTTTGCATGTTTCCATACCCTGGGCATGCAATTCAATCGTTTAACTCTTGAAAATCATCTGAGCGTTGTTTATTCAACAAATTCTGGCGGTTTAATCGGCCCCATGATTGGCATGTATGAAGACGACGCTGCTTTCAAAGTTTGTGGGGCAATTTCGGAGACTAATGGAAGGCTTTGCAGGCGTGAAGCACCCCTGAAGGACGAATTGATCAGGGGTTACGGGGCTTGGCTATTACAAATGATGAAGACATTTTTTCCTGGTCAGGCACAGGTTTCTGTGGTTGAGCTTGATGCAATCGGTGGTTGCAAAGCTATTCCGGGCTGGTCTGATACTTCCTTTATCAGTTTTTTGAGCTTGGTTGAGCGCAAGGCAATAATTGAGGTTGACCGTCATATGAATCCGTGGCTCATACGACCTGCTCAAACGGTCGAAGAAGCATGGAAAAATGTGTATAAAGACATGATCTGAACGGAGGTTCTTATGGTTGAGAAGTTGAATAATATAGTCAAATTTCGCGGGGATCGTCTTTTTAATGGGGCAGTCAATGTCAGTTGGGTGAACAGTGATCCCCCAAAGGCAAAATTGGCAAGCGAAAGCTTTGTTTTTCATGGGCCAAAATACCATGGTATACGACAGGAAGATGTTGGGGTGACCCATGGTCATAAACTTATCGATACTGCGTCATTTGCCTTAAAAATTGCTAACCGATGTTTTGGTCACGAAGAAAATCCGTTTACGTTGGCAATTGCTGGGTATGGCACAGGCAAATCGCACCTTGCGCTGACTCTGGCAACTTTATTTGGGGATCCGTGTTCTGAAACAGCGCAGACTATCATGGAAGCCTTGAGAATTGCTGATAGCGGTATTGCAGGTGAATTAGCTCTAGTTCTTAAAGAGACTTCACAGCCATGTCTGGCAATAACCATTAATGGTATGCAGGGCGTTGATCTATCGGCTGAAATCAGTAAGCAGATTGCTGCAACTTTGCAAAAAGATGGGCATGACACAAGGCCTCTTGCTGATCTACGCCCTAGGTTTACACAGGCAGCAAAGCTTGCAAAGCTTTGTAATGATTCGATGAAAGAGGCATTGCTTGCTGCCATAGGGTTAAAATCGCTTGACGAGGTAATCACATTTCTAGATAACCAGAACGAAGATGTTTATGCCAAAGTTCACGATTTTTTTGCTGCAAATGGCCTGCCGATTTCTTCACTTAGAGGAGAATCGGTTAAAGAGGTTTTAGAAACAGCTGTTAATGCATATTGTGGTTCGGAAAAGCCATATCGTGCCTTGTTGATTCTTTTTGATGAATTCGGCAAATACACTGAGTTTGCAACTGTAAAAAGTCAAATTGCCGGTAATGGGGTTATTCAAGACTTATTCGAGGCTGTTCAAAGTAATTCTGGTAAGGTCTGTTTTGTTGGCTTCATTCAATTTGAATTAAATGCTTACATGCAACGGGTCGCGCCAGAGCTAAGGAATGAAATTCAGAGATATATTACAAGATTTCAAAACGTTAGCAAGTTGTACCTATCAATTAATCTTGAAACCCTTATATCAAGCCTCCTTGAAAAAAGTCAGCCAGATAGATTGCAAAATTCTTTGCGTGATGTTCGCGCCATTGAAGCTACTCAGGAAACACTGAAAAATATTGGCAGCTGGTTTCCACATTCTCGGAATTACAGGGTTTGGTCGGATTGCGACCTGTATTATCGAGTTGTGCGTGAAGGCTGTTGGCCACTTTCTCCTTATGCAACCTGGTTCCTATTTTATCTCGCATCTGCAGGCAAACATTTGCAGGAGCGCTCGGCGCTTGCCATTCTCGGCGAAGCTATACAGCGTTTTGAGGAAAAAGCGATTTCGGAGATTGCAGATTGGACCATTTCACCTACTGATTTATGGTCGGATTTATTACATCAGGAATTCATTACTTCTGAAGAAGGTGGACAGCAAGGTTCAATTGCACATGCTTATTCATCTGTGCTTGCCAGGCATGGCGCCAGGTTTTCCCCTGCGCAGATAAGTATTTTGCGTGCCATAGTTTTAGCTGCAAAGCTTGGTCTAGTGGTTTCAGAAAAAAGCAAAGCTGTTTATGCTTTGGGGGAATTGGCTGGATTATCATTTGAACAGGCCCAAGTGGAAATTAAGCAGCTTCAAGAAGAATACAACATCATCGAATGGGATGATTCCTTCAAGTCGTTTGATATTCTTGGCGATGCCATTCCGCGCACTCAGTTTATTTCTTTTTTGCGACAAAGGGTTAATAGTTCTTTTGACGAAGCGGGTAAGGCCAAACTTTTTATTACGAAGGCACAAGAATGGTTTTCGGAAGTTCTATGCAATCGAGATAGTGACTTTGCTGAGGAAAACAATATTGGAACTCAAGAATGGCGATTTTGCGGCGTGCGTTCAAATAGTCTGGTTTTACCTCAAAATATTAAAATTGCAGTCGATTCATGGCTAGATTCCTTTGAGGTTGATAAACCTCGCGGATCCTTGATTTATACCTATTTGGGGCCAACAGAAAGTCTTGTTGATAACGTAAAAGCAGCAGGAGCGCACATTCGCAAAATAGCAGGAGAGGTTGGTTATAGCGAAGTGCCTGTTATTGTTCTTTTTTTGAACGATGAAAATGGCGATTTGGGTCGTAGCATGGCTGAGTATGCGGTTTTAGAAAGCCTTAATGAGACTGATAAGAAAAAATTCGGCAATCTGGTTGAGGCTCACAAAGAAAAGCTGATTGCTTCAATGAACGAACAAATTAATAGCATGATAAAGGATAGCGTCAGAATAACCGGCTTAAAGAATGACCCTGAAAACAGGAGACTTGGCCAATTATGCACAGAAGTTTTCCGTCAGATTTATAAAAGCCCTATAATGTTTCCCTTTGATGGTTTTAATACTGCTAAGGGTAATGCAGCTGACACTTGCTATGAACTTACTAGAGAGTTGCTCCTTGGAAAGCTCGACTATAACGGTGTGATGACAAAAGGGCCGAAGGTAAAAAATCGTGCAATTAGGGTTTTAAATGATACCTGGAAAATTTTCAATAAAAATGCTTCAGTATCGAGAAGACCAGAATATCCAATATTAAGCACCCTCACTGCTAATTGGGATGATCAGCTAAACAAGGATGGAAAAATACACCTGTACGAAGCGGTTAAACATTTATGCTTGCCACCCTATGGTGCTAACATTGCTTCTGCTGGTCTATTTCTCGGGGCCTATTTTGCGCCGAGAATTGAATCGATTGCAGTCGTGAAAGGCACTACAGAAATTGCCATTTCCAACTGGATTCAGGAAGATTTATTTAAGTCCAAATTTCTTAGTTTACCGGCCTTGCAGAGTGCTTACGTTATTAAACAGGGTGAAACATCTTCAGAGTGGGAATTATTACTTGATGAATGGGAGCATTGTACTAGTCATAAGGCGCGTTTAGAATGTTTTTCTCGATCGCAAAAATTAAAAACCCGTATTCCGTTGCCAAAAACTCAAGCTTATCGTGAGGAAGCTTTTATTAAACAAGCACACGAATCACATTTTGCAATTAAAGCTTTCGAAAAAGAATATGACGATGCTTTGAGAAAAATTGAGTTAGGTAAAGAAAGAAAAGACTTAGCTATATTAGCGCACGGTGTTTATCGCCTGAAGCAGTTAGTGGAAAGTATGGTTAAGGAAGATTTGTGGCTTGAATCTGAGATTCAGGAGCTTAGGCCGCATATTGAAACGGGTCGGCAGTTAATTATTCAATTCTTCCCTGAATGGCTTCCACAACAAACGCCAAGATCTGATGCCCCTGACGAAGTTGGGAACTTTAAGCACCAGATGATTCACCTGATAGGTAAAAATATAAAAGGACTAGGTCTGGAAGATGAATATTCCAAGATTGATGCACACACCAGCGCTGCTGTAAAAAATGTTGAAGTCATTTCTGAGGCACGCCAGCTGATTCAACAAGTGGATAACTGGCTTTTGCAAAACTCCAATGTGGTTCGGCTCCCCAAAGTGGCTCAGATGCGAAACTTACTACAGACTGGAAAAAGCTATTCTGCAAAATTGAACGGTCTTTCAAAACGAGTTCAAATGCCGGCCATCAATGAAAGGAGAAGTCGGGTTCTAGAGTTTGCCAAGCAGCTGAGAGACAGTGAAGATGCCTTTGTTAATAGAAGCTCAAGTGTGTGGGACAGCGCAATCAAGTCTGAAAATGACATTGATACTGTTTTTCAAGAAATTGATTGTCTGATAAATGCATTTGAAGGTTTGGAAGAAGATTTAGAAGACCTGCAGACAATGAAGAAAATGTTACGTTTATACCGTTCGTTCAATCAGCGACTGGAAAATGATGGTGTGACTTGGGATGCATTTGAAACAATGGCAGAAGAATGTCGTCAACAAGGAAAGTCGATTTTGGGTGATGACGAAGTACCTTGGTCTCCAGATGAAATCGTTGATGTTTTTGTTAAAACGCATACCAAATCAAGAAAAGAAAAGAGTTCTGCCTGGTTGAGCCAAATAGAACAAGAAGTTGCTCAAGTCGAAAGTATGGGTGCCAATGAAGCCAATAAGTTATTAAACCGATTAGGTTCTCCACCCGCATTTATAACTGAGGTTCATTTGAAAACAACTAAAAAATTGGTTCAACAGGTTACGAACAAGCTCAATACATTGGAGTTGGAATGGCTTGTTGAGAAATTTAAAGAACTCCCAACAAAGAGCCAGAAGGAATTTCTTGCAACCGCAAAAAAACTAATTTCAAGCTGATGGTTGACTTCAGCGGTAGTTTAGAAAAAATGATTGAGCCAATATGTGATGAAGCAGCAAAACTCTAAGAATAGGACTCTCGTTGTTATTGCTTTTTAAAGCCGCCAGACTATTGATGAAGCCGAAAGTAGGTGGGTAATATGGGTAAAAAGGCAGATAATGTAGCAGCAATGAATGTTGCAAAAGGACTAAATCAGCAAATCCGAGATGCGATTCTAAAAAGAATCAAAGACAAAGGTATCACTCAGTCAAAACTTGCAGATATAATGGGGAAATCGCGGGCAAATGTATCCATTCTGTTGACCCAGGCTAATGTAATGACAATACCAACGATTGTTGAATTTTGTCGTGCTCTCGATCTTGGCTTTGATATAATCCTAAAGGAAGAATGCGATGTGTCTGTTAAAGTTTCAAAATCAGACACACAGCTATCAACAGAAAATGAAGATGTTAAGGATTTGTCTCAATACATACTTAGAATGAAGGAGTTAAGTGAAGAATTTCTGTCGTCAAATTTCGACTGTAATAGAGTCGATGAGACAAACAATTGCCTAGACTATAAGAACTCTGAAGCCAAAATATCCGACGACACTGAGCATGAAACCGAAATTGATATTGAACTCGATAAATATGAAGAAGACAATTCACAAATTGTAATCGAAAGCTGTACCGCATACCTCACCCGGCCAGGTGAAATAGAAGTAATAGGCGAGGCACTAACTCTAAGTGGTGGCGCGATAAATCAATATAAAGAAATTAGGTTCAATGTTTATGATGATAAAGGGAAGTTACTTGGAACAAACTACATAAATTGGAGTAAATTTGGCCAGCGGCGGTCTTTTAAGGAGCAAGTGAATTACAAACCCAAAACAGTTACCCCATCTAAAGTTAGAGTTTATCCTTGCTAACACCGATTAAAAACATACAGGTTATTTCTGGCTCGGCCGATTTTTTGCCTGAAACAGATTGGAGAAGGGAGCCTTAGAGGAACATACCCCGAAGACCATTTTTTTGTCTAAAGAGCATGGTTCAAACTTTTTCAGCCGGTCCAAATTTTTGAGAATGTTATAATGGCGGGGGGGGGGGTAAGCTGCGAGTTGCCCAGTTGGGCCTTCTTTTGTGATGAATACAGACTATTGATGGAGCTGGGCTTAGATTTGTTCGGCATTATGCAACGGAGGAATTTATGGGAAGTTATACCGCACAGATATTGATTGGTGAACCTCATCCGAATCATGATGGCATTATTCCATCGCATGTGCTGTTTCTTTCTGAAAACAGCCGGCCGGCACTGATACTCGAAAGGCTGCCGGCTGAAAACAATAAAAAGTCTGAAAAGGGCGGGGTTGTCTGGATTCCGACCCTCGAAAACATGCTCGATGACGCAATTCTGATGATCGCTGTGCATGTTCTCAAAAACCCTGAAATAATCGAACTCGCAACCAGCTTTTCGAAAAATTTGGCTGGCGGGGGCTGCGAAATGTATTCTGACCTGACCGAAGAACAGCGCTCTCGCATCTACAAAGCCTGCCGGAAACTCAAAGAGTTTCCCAAGCTGGTGATCTCGGTTTTTTTCGGGTCGTCACTCTCTGCAAAACTCGCAGCCCTCGAAAAATACCAGATGGATGTCGAAGTCTGCACCCTCACGTTTTCACGATTATTTTCGCATTGGAGCGGTAAGAGCACCGTTACAGGCAAACTTTCCTGATCGTTTTGCCGGGTTTTGAATGGGGAACCTGCCGGGAACTTAGATATAACTGAGACCGTTTCCGGAAGTCGGGGAGATAGTGATGAGAATCTGGCGTTGCGTTCTGCTTTTTACTTTTGTGTTAATCGGTGCGGCAGGGTGGGGGCTTTCGCCTGCGGCCAGAGAGAAAATTCTCCAGCTGAAGGAAAAATACCGCCACGATGCCGGAACCGTTGGCACGACCGGGTTTCGCGATCTGGCGCGTGATCTGCGCCTTAAGCTGCAGAAAGAGGCCGAAGAAAAAGCACGGGCTGAGGCGGCAGAAAAAGTGGCGGCCGCTCCGGTGCCGACGGCTGCGAAAATTCCGGCGGCGCAACCGGCCGGAGCCGCTGTCATTGCGGCGGAAGCTGAAAACCGAATTCCGGCCAGTCAGCCGGAAATGCTGGCCGAAAGCTTTGACCAGACGACTTCGGCCCCCCGACCTGAAACAGCACCGGGTAACGTGGCTGTTTCCACGGCAGGGGGCGGCAGGCAGAACAGCGATGGAAGTTTTGGCGAATTCGTCCTGGTAATGCTGGGGCTGGTCGTGCTGCTGTCGCTGAGCGGCCACCTGGCCGGGCCGTTGCTCGGTTCAATGGGGCCGGGCGGTGGTATGAAAAACATTTTTGCCGCGGTCGTCGGCGGCGGCCTGGTGCTGGGCATCATGGTTCTGCTCAACGAAATATGGCAGAAACACCTGCCGATCGTCGCAGTTCTGTTCTTCTGCATGA
>CAYYUI010000048.1:0-37530 GCA_964474705.1 uncultured bacterium | reverse complement strand
CGCTTATGCAATCGCCTGACCTGCCATGAAACCGCACAGAGAGACAATTAAGTAACCGTTTGCCCTGATCGGCAACAAGGGTAGAGGTTGCAGTGGTTGAGAAATGTGTTAATGTATGGTGGTAATGAAGATGTCTGGCCTGGAGATTGGCGTATGCGGATTTTTTTGTGGACAATTTTTTGTCTGATGACGGCTGCGGTTTCGGCCGCAGATTGGAAAACCAGTGTTGATGGTTTTCTTGATCGTGGTTTTGCCGATCTGACGGTCGTTGACGTTGCCATGCAGCAATCTGGCGCCATTGAAGCTGCAGAGACGATAAAAAACGTTCCTGACAGCCGGGTTCTTTACGATTATCTCTGCAGTCGGCCGTTGCGTCAGCAGCAGCAACAGTCTCTGATCGGGCTTGAAAATTGTCTTGTCGGCCGGGATGTCGCTGATCAAAACGAGGAGATGCTGCTGCTCAACAAAATAACCGGTTCTGACGGGGTTGAGCGCCCATGGGTGCTCTATCTGCCAGGCGGCCGTTCGGGAATCAGGCCTCTGGCGATGCTGATTGCTCTGCACGGTGGCGTTTCCCGGCAAAGCATTTATGACGATCCGGTCGCAACGGTCAGGGAATCACCATGGTTGAGCCTGGCCAGATCGCAGGGCATGGTTCTGCTGTTTCCTTTTGGCCAGGAAGGCGCGACCTGGTGGGATTCCGTCGGAATGACCAACGTGCGTCAGCTGATCAGAACCGTCAAACATCACATAAACATCGACGATGACCGGGTTTATCTCGCGGGTTTTTCAGACGGGGCATCAGCTGGTTTCCTTTATGCAATGACCATGCCTGATGATTTTGCTGCTGTCATTGCCTTGAATGGACACATGGGGGTTGGCAGTCTCGATGGTGGTCTGCCGCTCTACGCTCCAAATCTTGCGATGACGCCAGTTTACGCGGTGACTACCGAGAATGACGACCTTTTTCCAACCCGGCGCATGGCTCCGACTATCGACATGGCCCGGCAGGCCGGCGCCCGCATCGACTGGCGACGTCTGCCCGGCACACATACCTTCGATTATCATACGACCGAATTGCTGCTGATTGCGCGCTTTATGCGACGTAATACCCGAAATCGGCTGCCGGTTGAATTGTTCTGGGAAGCCGGCAGTCTGGATTTTTCAGACTGTCGCTGGTTGAGCATCGGCGATATCAGCAACGATGAACCGGCAGACTGGCATATAGACCATAACTGCATCATGTCAGACGAGGAAATCAACTGGGGTTTTACCGGCGTCAGAGACAGTGACGGCATAAAAATCAGCCGTGTAGATCGTGGCAGTTATGCAGAAGCCGTCGGGATGAGGATTGGCGACATTCTTCTGCAGGCTGCCGGTCAGGAGATAACCAGCTCATTCAGTTTGAAAGCCGCGAAAGAAGGCGCCCGCTGCGGCGAACCTTTTGATTTCACCGTCAGACGTGCCGGTCGTCGGCTCAGACTTCCGGGTATTCTGCCGCAACCGGGGATGTATTATCTGTTTGCGCGCGAGGTGCCGTCAGCAGCCGTTCGAGCCCGTCGTGACGGCAATGTTTTTACCATTCTGGGTTCGAGAGTCTCCCGTCTCAAGTTGAGGCTTCATCCGGATATGTTTGATCCGGAAAAGCCGGTAAGGGTGGTTTTTAACGGCCGGTGCATTTTTTCCGGAAAGGTTAAGCCGGATATGGCAGTCATGCTGGCCGCTTATGCCGCAAACCGAGACCGGAAAAACATCCCGGTCGCCATCATCGATATGTATCCGAACCGATAAAAGTCGCTATTCAAAAGCCTTATACATTTCGACGCCGTCGTCAGGCAGACAAAAAAATCAGCCGGCTGCGATAATCACGGCCGGCTTGATCTGGCTTAATTTCAGGCTTCGGCGGTTTTGCCGGCTGAGTTGCCCCAGACGGTCTGCATCAGCTGACGATAGTTTTCTTCGAGGTTTTTGACGCAGAGGTCGATGAGGCCACGAACCATGTTTGGGTCAAAGATTTCGTTGGTGGTCGGCAGACAGAGATCCATAAGGATTTCACCGGCGTCGGTGATAAAATATTTGAAAGTTTTGTAACTGCCGTTGAGCATGTTCAGGTGCCTGAGAATGGCGGTGCGGTTGGCGTCGGTCACGCATTTTCCCGCTACGAGAGTGCGGCAGATGATGTAGATGCTGTCATCGATGACCACTATCAGCGGCAGACGCTGACCTTCAATTTCCATTGAAGAACGGAAAAGAACCGGGTTCATTTCGTCTTTGAGCTCTTCGCTGGAAAAGCACTTTATGTCGTTATCTTTCAGCATTTTGGCGAATTTTTCTGCTTTTGCGTTCATTTGGCGCTCCTGATTTTCGATGGTTTTATTTTCTGCGAGGCTACATTCTAAGTCTTTTCTGACGAAAAAGAAAATCGAATGAAATTTTTTCCTTGAATCATTTTCTGCTGACCTGGTTGTCGCTGTCAGGAATTTCTGCAGATGCCCTGAAATTGCAGCAAGAAAGTTTGCTTGCGATCGAGGGTGGTGTATAATGACTCTCAGAACAACAGAGGATGATTGCATAACGTGAAAGGCGGACCATCGATGAAACAGAAGTATTATCTGTTGAAAATTGAGATGATGGAAATTGAACCCATGATCTGGAGAAGGTTTGTCGTGCCTGCCGAACTTTCCCTCGATCGGTTGCACGATGTTATTCAGATCGTCATGGGCTGGAAAGATTCGCATCAGCACGAATTCAATTTTGGCAGTCACCGCTATGTCGAGAACATCAACGAGGAATTCGACGATGAGAGTACCCTGCTCGATGGCGCCGCCCGCCTCAGCAAACATATGAAGAAAAAGGGCGACAACTGCCTGTATGTCTATGATTTTGGTGAATCCTGGGCGCATCGACTGACTCTCGAGGATGCGAATTATCAGCTGCGCGAAGATGACTGTGAGGTAAGCTGCATTGAAGGCGAACGTTCATGTCCGCCCGAAGATGTCGGTGGGCCGCCGGGATACGAAGAATTCTGCAAGGTCATCAAGAATCCGCGAAGCCGGCAGCATGCTTCCATGGTTGCCTGGTCGACGGGAATTCAGCCGACCGCCGGAAAATTCGACCCGGAATATTTTGACCGTAATGCCGTTAATGAAACCCTGGGCTGCTTCGTCAGATGGTCGCGGCCCCGCAAACTTGACTGAACCGGAGGAAAAGATGAACAGAAACGAAGGTTTTACCTGTCCTGCATGCGGTAAGATGCTTGAAACCGTAACCATTTGCAATGCCGAGCTCGAGGCCTGCATAAATGGCTGTGGCGGTATCTGGTTCGACGCCGCCGAACTTTTTCGCCTCGATTCATCGGAAGAAGGCGCGGATGATCCGACACTGCAGAAACTTTTGTCGTTCGACACTCCCCGTGATGCTGACAACCGGGATAAAATCAACTGCATCAAGTGTGGCATAAAGATGAAACGTCATGAATACCGGGAAAACGCCGGTATTTTTGTCGACACCTGCTACGGTTGCGGCGGGTTGTGGCTCGATGGCGGCGAACTCAAAGAATTGCGCGAAAGCCAGGCTGTACAACTCTCTAACAAAGAACGTGAGCAGATGGCCAGGGACTTCGCCAGAAAAGTTCAGGAAGACAAAAAACGTATCAAGGAAGAAGCAGAAATGCGCATGCGCAAATTGCGCCGCCGCTTCTGATAACTTTTCTGCAGACAGTTCGAGGCGGTGGCTTCCGAACTGTCTGCCGTCCGGTATTTTGTTTTCATTTCCGGTTTAATTTTATAGAGAACAGATATGAATCTTCTGAAGAGGTCGATTTCCAACAAACTTCTTTTTGTTGTGCTGATCATTTATTTCTTCATATCTGTCGTCGTAACCACCGTTCAATACTGGATTGAATTCAATCACACCAGAAATCTGGTGGCCGGCGAACTTGCCGGTCTCGAGCCAACTTTTTTCAAGTCACTGTCGACAGCGGTATGGCAGTATGATGATGGCCAGATAAATGCTATTGCGCGGTCAATATTTGACCTGCCGATGGTTACAGGCATCGAGATAAGAAACATCAACGGCAAGGTGATGACCGCTTTCGGTGATGGCATAGATCAGAGCAAAGCCGGTCTTTTCGTGCATGAATTCGTTCTGACAAATGCTTTTCGCGGCCAGGTGACCCCTATTGGCACGGTAAAAGTTTTTTCTGGCTCTAGAGTCGTCAATGACCGCGTCAAATTCGGCTTTGTCTTGACTGCCGTGTCATGGTTCTTCATGACTGCCGTCCTGCTGCTTCTTTTTCAATGGGCTTTCAGGGTGTTTCTCGGGCGGCCGATGACCTGGATCACCGAGCAGGTCAGTGCTTTTCGCGCCGGCGAATACGAAAAGCGTCTCGAAGTCACCAGGTCTGACGAACTGGGAACTCTGGCCGAATCTTTCAACAAGATGATCGAGCGCCTTGGCAGTGCCCAGGTCCTTCTGGAAGAAGCCAACCGCACTCTCGAACAGAAGGTTATCGATCGCACCCGGCAGCTTGAACAGGCAAAACTGGCTGCCGAAAGCGCAACCCGCGCCAAATCATGTTTCCTGGCCAACATGAGCCATGAGATCCGTACGCCGATGAACGGGGTTCTTGGCATGATCACTCTGCTTCTCGACACCAGTCTTACCGAAGAACAGCGCAAATACACCCATGTGGCCCACAACAGTGCTTCATCACTGCTTTCTATCATCAACGACATTCTTGATTTCTCAAAAATCGAAGCGGAAAAACTCGATCTGGAGAAGCTTGATTTCGATCTGAACGTTCTGCTCGAAGATTTCAATGCCGCTATGGTTCTGAAAGCGCATGAAAAAGGAATTGAACTGGTCTGTGACTGCGATCCTGCCATACCGGTAAGTCTGCGGGGCGACCCGGGGCGACTGCTGCAGATTCTTACCAATCTGGCCGCCAATGCCATCAAATTCACAAGTTCAGGCAGCGTTATCATTCAGGTGCTGCGCGAAAGTGAAGACGAAAAGTCCATCGTTCTCAAATTTCTCGTGCATGATACCGGAATCGGTATTGCCAAAGACAAAATTCATCTGCTTTTCAACAAATTTACGCAGATCGACGAATCGAATACCAGACAGTACGGCGGCACCGGTCTCGGTTTGTCCATTTCGCAGCAGCTCGTCAGGCTCATGGGTGGTGAAATCGGTCTGGAAAGTCCTTCGTTCCTTTCAGGGCCCTACGCGAGCAACCCGGGAAGCACTTTCTGGTTCAGTGTAAAACTTGAACTTCAGGAAACCGCAGCACATGAGCAGGATATGAAGCTTGATGCCGGATGGTTACGGGCTCTGATAATCGACAAAAGCAGTCTCAGCTGCATGGTATTGCGCCGTCGGCTCGAATTCTGGGGAATCACCGTAACCGAGGCCGATGAGTTTACCATTGGCGTCAAGCTTCTTCAGCATGCCGTCAAGGGCAATAACCCCTATCAGCTGGTGATGATAGATGTGCAGACTGTTGAAAAGTTCAATGATGAGCTGGTCAGGCTCTTTTCTTCAGACCCGGTTCTCGATGCTACCGATAAATTGCTCATGGTTTCACCTTTTTCCCCTGGCGTTTCCGGGCTAGACGGATTGTCACGCAAGGGGATTCTCGACAAACCGGTGCGTTCTTCAGATCTTTTAAGACGTTTGCGGCCTCTGATCGACCATGAGACTGATGAATCCGGTCGCGTTTCTCTGGCGCCTGGAACCGAGCGGCCCCGCATTGTCAGAAACATGTTTGCCGGTTTAAATCCGAGAGTGCTGGTGGTTGAAGACAACGTCACGAATCAGATGGTTGCCCGCGGCATGCTCGAGGGGCTTGGAGTCCGAACCAACATCGTCGCCAATGGTGAAGAGGCGGTCAAGCTTCTGGAAATGATGGATTTCGATCTGATTTTTATGGATATTCAGATGCCGGTCATGGATGGTTTTACGGCCACCGGTATTATCCGGGCTCACAACTCGATGGTCAGGCAGCATGACATTCCCATCATTGCCATGACCGCGAATGCCATGCGGGGTGACCGCGAAAATTGCCTGCGGGCAGGCATGAACGATTATGTCAGCAAGCCGATCATGCCTGAAGTGATCGTTGAAAAATTGCAGAACTGGGTTGCCGCCAGGGGCTGATGGCAAATCCGTCGGCTTGAATGCTTGGTTTTAACCGCCTGCGATAAAGGTTTGCTCAAAAGTTGCTTGGCTGAGAAATTGAGCGCTGCTATAATGGATTTCATGAACAGAATAACCACGACAGTTTTATGCTTGTTGTTTTGTCTTTTTTCGTTACAGTCTGCTTTACTGGCTCAAACAGAGGGTAGTGCCACGACTACGCCCGAGGAAGCATTTTCCAGGCCCAATCTGCTTTCTGCCAAAGATCTCTATCGCCTGGCCCGCGAAACGATGGCCTCCGGGAAACTGGATGCGGCAAGACTTTATGCCCTGCGCCTGTATTTTGACGGAAACCGCAGCCAGAACCTTTTGAACCTTCTCGGCGTCATCGAACTGCAGGCTGGTAGACCGCTGCTTGCTGCAGAATGGCTTCGCAAAGCCAGTTCCCTGAGCCTTGTCAACAAGGTTGCTCAGAGATATCTTTCACGTCTGCCGGCAAGACCGCGACCAATTCCGGTCGAT
This sequence comes from uncultured bacterium, assembly GCA_964474705.1. Taxonomy (GTDB): domain Bacteria; phylum Muiribacteriota; class Ozemobacteria; order Ozemobacterales; family Ozemobacteraceae; genus Rifleibacterium. The sequence continues at coordinate 30,870 of CAYYUI010000048.1, read as the reverse complement.
CAGACCAAACTTGCCGACCATTTTGCCGAAATTTCCGAAGCTTTGCCAAAACTGCTCGACCGGCTCGTCAACCAGAAGCTGCATTTCGACTCGGTCATGAAAGCAATCGAGCGCGGTCAGATATATCTGGCGCTCGCCCTTTCCGAAGAATATGAAAAGAGATATCCGGGCCCTGACGGCTCATCTCTGACGGCACTCTGTGCCTGGTTTCTCGGGCGGAACCGTGATGCGCTCAATATTGCCGAGCAGAACCTTGCAAAATCGCCTTATCAGCCAATTCTTCTCTTCGTCAAAGCGATGATCAGTGATCCGCATCCGGGCAGTTCTGCCGGCAATTATTTCCGGGCCCTTTATGATATCGACCAGTGGAACAAGGCTCTGTCGCTGGTTGATCAGTTCAACAAGTCGAATCCGAATTCTCCCGATGCCTACATCACCCAGGCACGCATCATGCTAGACCTGCATAAAGTCAAGGAAGCCGGCCAGGCCCTGCAGGAAGCCGGGGTTCGCGACCCGGGTAATCCTGAGCTCGAATTGCTGTGGGTCGGCTATCTGCTGCAGCGCGAAGAAAGCGACAAGGCATCAAAACGGCTTGCCCGCGCCTTCAGAAGAGGCTACAACATGCCGTCGGTCAGCCTGGCTGCCGGGCTTTTCGCTCTGCAGGGTGGTCGGGTCAACGAGCTCAATGTCATTCTCAACGATGCAGCCAACAGTCGGCCGTTCACCGACCCCGAAGCCTACCCGAGTTATATTTCACTGCTGCTGTTGAGCGACAGGCTTCCCGATGCCAGATCGGTTCTCGATGAGTGGCGGGTGCGGTCAACCGAACGCAGCATGTATTGCTATCTCGAATCTTTCTATAATTTTAAGACCGGTGACAACCAGAAGGCCATCGAATGGCTGCGAAAAGGGTTTCAGCAGAACCCGAACCGTCTTGATATGCTTAAATTTCTCTCGGGTTTTCCGGCTCTCGGTGATGATATTGCCCTGTTTACCGAGATCAACAACCGGCTTGCTACTGCTGCTGTGCCCGGTTTCATGCCGATGCCGGTCCCGGAAGGCTCATCGCCAACTCCCTTGCCGCAGGTCGGTGCGACGCCGGCGACTGCGGCAGTTTCAGCGACTGCAGCCGGTTCAGCACCTGTTTCTGGTGATGGCATGTTTCAGATCACTCTCGGGCCCGGTCTCGATCCTTCGGGCCGAACCATGATTGCCGGCGAACTGAATAAAATGTATGAGCGGATTGCTTCACGCATCGGCACGCTCAGTGTGCCGATCTTCGTGAACTTTCTTTCGGCAGAGGGTCTCGGGCCGACCATCGCACTGTATGAGCCCCAGAACACAGCTTTGACCGTGACCTCTGCCTATTACGATTCAGAGATGATCCGAACCATCATTTTATCGAATTTTGACGCGCTCGGCGACGAAGAAATGGGCACTCTGATCGAGGAACTTCCCGGTCATCTTCTCGCCGGAGAGCTGACCAGGTTGATCATTCAGATTCTCATTCCAGAAGCCAAAACCAACAAGGACAGCACTGCCTGGATGCAGATCGGTCTCGCGGAAATTCTTGCCGGCAGCACTATGACACAGCGTTACCGCATGCTGATTGCTCAGAAAAGTCTTGAAACGAAAGTTGCCAAACTTGCTTCAGCAAATATGATCAACAGCATCTTCGCCGAGGGTTACACCTCGCCGGCAGTTTTCGAAACCGCCACGGCTCAGGCATACCTGATGACTGCCTTTCTCGTAAAAAAATCAGGCGGTCTCGACAAGGGCTGCCGCGATATGATGAAGTTGATCGAACTCGTCAGCAAAGGTAGTGAGTTTGGTCCGGCATTGAATCAGGTTTTCAAGATCAGTGAAGCCGATTTCGAAAAAAGCTGGACCGATGCCGCTTACTGGGCTCTGAAACAGGGCGCACCTTACGAATGGTGATGATTCAGGGCAGTCGATAAAATTCTTCGAGACTGGCAGCCAGCAGAGTCGGATTCAGGCGCTTTTCTTCGCCGAGAGTGCGGGTTGGTGCCGGCCCATAGTTGTGACCGGGGCAGACGATCAGATGGTCCGGCAGCGTTTTCAGGCGCTGCAGACTTTTATACAAAGCCTGCGGATCACTGCCGGGCAGGTCAGCCCGCCCGCAGTCGCCGATAAACAGAGTGTCGCCTGTGACCAGCCATTGATCATTGATAACCAGACACAGCCCCCCGGGGGCGTGCCCTGGCGTGTGCAGGCAAACTGCCCTGATATTTTCGCCGATTTTGAAACTGTAACCATCATCGACGAGCCGGTCGTAAGCCGCGCCCCCATGCAGCAGCGGCGCTGTTTCACGATGACAGATGACCTCGGCGCCTGAATGAGCTTTCAGCTGGGAGGTGGCGTTGATGTGGTCGAAGTGGTGATGGGTGAGAACGATTCGGGTCAGGTTCACCCCGCCATTGCGTATCGCCGCCAGAATCGCATCATGATCGAATGCCGGGTCGATGACCACGCCTTCGCGGCTCACCGGGTCGGCAAAAAGATAGGAGTAGTTCTGCATTTTTCCGACGCTTATCTGCGCAAAAATCATCTCGACAGCCCCCAAAGCGATTATTTGATGTTAGTATAAATCTATATAAAGTTTAATCAGGAAGCAAGAATGAATATTGTCACCCATGCCCTGATCGGTTGGGTTGCCGGTCGCAGTATCAGGCGACAGCCAGACGAAATTGCCCTGATAGCCGGGGTTTCTCTGGTTCCTGATATCGATGCCGCCGGGGCACTGGTCGATGTCGTCAGGGGTGGCGAAGCTGAGTTTTTCAGCGCTTTTCATCATAAATTCGGCCATTGTCTGCCCTTCTGTCTGCTGCTGGTCTTCGGCATTTTTCTCTGGCGGAAAGATGCCCGTCTGAGTCTGTGGTGTGCCGCCATTTTTCATCTGCATCTGCTCTGTGATCTGATCGGTGCCCGTGGCCCAGATGGTTATCAATGGCCGGTTTACTACCTGTTTCCATTTTCAAATCATGGTCTGACCTGGTCAGGGCAGTGGGAGATCAATGCCTGGCCGAACATTCTGCTGACCGTCTGTCTGTTGTTCATTTTTTTAAGAAAGTCGGCCATGGACGGTTTTTCGCCGCTCGTTTTCATCAGCCCGGCAGCAGATCGCGCCTTTGTGCAGACACTGCAGCGACGTTTCAGAATCGGAGAATCGCCTGCCGGTATGGGTTCTCCTGATAAGGGCGCCTCTTCATGAAACTTCGTTTCGGTGGTAATGGAGGTCGGCAGTGCAGGTAAAAGGTTCAACAGGACTGTATGTGCATGTGCCCTTCTGCTTGAGCAAGTGTGATTATTGCGGTTTTTATTCGACAGTGCCGGTGGCCGGTTCTGTCGATGCCTATCTGACCAGACTGGCCGAAGAAGCGGCAACCACTCGTGCCGGCAGTCAGGTAAACGTCGATACCGTTTTTGTCGGTGGTGGCAACCCGACTGCCATCGGTGTCGCAGGCATAATGCGCCTGCTTCAAATCATCAGGCCCTTTTATGCAACAAAACCGCCGCGGGAAATGACTTTCGAGACCAACCCTGAAACCCTGAACCGGGAAATTGTCGAGCTGCTTGCAGATCAGCGGGGAATCAGACTGAGCATCGGTGTGCAGCGCCTCGCTGATGGTGAATTGGCGCTGCTGGGTCGTCACGCCAGACTCGATGCGGTTTATCGCGCTCTAGATCTTGCCTGTGCCCGAATCGACAACGTCGGAATCGATCTTATTCTCGGGGTTCCGGGCTGCCCATCGCTTGCCCCGTCTGCAGCCGCCCTGCTGCAGCGTTTTGACCTCAAGCATGTATCTGCCTATTTTTTGACCGTCGAGGCCGATACCCCCCTGCAACGTCGTATCGAAGCTGGAGATTTGCCCGACCCTTCGGAAGTCGGCCCCGAAGAACTGTTTGAATTGCGAAATGTGCTGCTTGCCGCAGGTTTTGAACATTATGAAATATCTAACTATGCCCGTCCAGGGAGGCGATGCCGCCACAACCTCGGTTACTGGCATGCTGAAAACTACCTGGGTATAGGCCCGTCTGCCGTTTCATGTCGTGACGGCCTGCGTCTGACCGCTCCGGCCGATCTGCAGCGCTGGCTGCATGCCGAATCACCGCAGCGGGAACTTCTTTCGATCACCGACCGGCGCAATGAATTTGTCATGCTCAGCCTGCGTCTTCTTGCAGATGGGCTCGACCTTGCGCAGCTGACATCCAGGTTCGGCACTCAGCCGGCGGAGTTTTCTGCTGAGCTCAGCAGGCAACTCACTGCCGGCAACCTCGAAAAGAATGGTGATTGCCTGCGTCTGACCGATCAGGGTCTGGCTATTGCCGACTACGTCATGAGCAGCCTGTTTATCTGAGCCACTGCGAGGCAGTTGTTGCTAAGGCAGATTATTCATATTTTCCACTATGTTTACAGCTTCGAAGATTACGATTGCTTCAGGGCTGCCGCCCTTCGCAATGACATCGCTGATTCTGTCACTGCGAGGAGTTCTGTGAAGCAGAACGACGTGGCAGTCGTTGCTTCGAAGATTACGATTGCTTCAGGGCTGCCGCCCTTCGCGATGACATCGCTGATTCTGTCACTGCGAGGAGTTCTGTGAAGCAGAACGACGTGGCAGTCGTTGCTTCGAAGATTACGATTGCTTCAGGGCCGTCGCCCTGCGCAATGACACATTTCCTGACTACGATCGATGTAATTGCCTGGCAAAACAATTATGTGCGGCTGAATGGGCTATGTTATGATTTCCGGCGGGAGCATTGTTTTTATGCGGGTTGAGTTAAGATATTGCTTTGCGATGACACAGTGGTGCCGGTTGGTGCTGCTTATTCTGCTTGTATTTGTCGCTGTGGAGCCTTTGGCGGCCGGTTCGCCGTTCGATGCGGTTCTGCGCTCAGTATTGCGGATCAGCGGCAGCGACGGTTCCGGTGATCCGGTTTTTGGCACGGCGTTTCTGATGCAGGGGCGTGGCGGTGCTTCAGATCAGGCCTGGCTGGTTACGGCCGGGCATGTTTTGAACCGTATCAGCGGAGAAAATGCCCAGATAACCATGCGGCGACAGGTGCGCGGCGTTTTTTACGGCAGTCCGGTACAGGTAAAAATTCGCGCCGGTGGCAGACCGCTGTTTTTCCACAACCCTGAACTCGATCTGGCAGCGCTTAAAATCGGGTTGCCGGGTGAAGCTGACTGCTGTGTGCTGGCCCGCGATTTTGCCGCCGATGATGGTCGTCTTGACCGGGCCGGATTTGGCAGCGGTGTGCGAGTGCTCATTCCCGGGTATCCGTATGGCGAAGCGGCCAGTGAAGCCGGCTTTGCCTTTGTAAGAGAAGGAATCGTCTCGAGCTTTCCGGTTCTGCCAAGTTCTTCACAGCCGGTGTTCTACGTCGATTTCGAAGTTTTTGAAGGTTACAGCGGCGCGCCGGTGGTTTTTTCCGGCGGTGACAGCACGGGTTTTCTTGCCGGTATGGTATTACAGGAAGTCTTTCTGGAAGAATTGCGGCCGGCCGGGAAAAAGACAGCCCGCACCCGCCGCGGTCTTGGTCTGGCAAAAGTGCTCAGCGGCCCGCTCATCAAGGCCTATCTTTCTACCTTGCCCTGAACGTCAGGTTCAGCTTCTTCGGCGGCCAGGGCATCTGCAAAGCTGATCAGGTCAACAAGCCGATCTTCAATGTTGATTATCTGAATTTTCTGGTGTTCGTAAAGCCGGCGGGTTTTTTCAAGTTCTGCCCTGGCTTCAGCGGTGGCCCCGGTCTTGTTAAGAGCTCTGATTCTGTAAAGTTTCATATGCAGAAACATGACACCACCGGGAAAGTTTTTCAGGTAGGTGTCGATCCATGACAGGGCGCGCCCGGGCTGATCGAGACGGTCGAGGTTGAGTCTGACCAGGGCTGCGACCGCTTCATCGGCCCAGACATTGCTTAAAGAAAACTGCTTGAGAAAGTTTTCGTAGGCCGTTGCCGCCTCTTCGAAGCGTTCAAGCCTGCGGTCAAGTATCCAGGCCATGCGATACCTGACCGTATCTATAAAGCGGTATTCAGGATATTTGTCGGCGAGATGCCTGAAGGTTTCCCAGGCGGCGGCAGGTTCGAGCAAAGTTCGCAGCTGAATTTCCGCACGGTAGTAGAGAATCAGAGCCGGTCGGAAATATATGATCCAGGCCGCGAACGTTGAAGCGAGCAGAACCATTACCAGAAGTGCGGTGCGGTTCATACGGGTTGCGTGGCCGCGGTTCTCTCTGATGATTTCGCTTTCCTGCTTCGCCTGTTCGAGGGCCGCGCCGATTTCCCGGCTGATATCACCGCTGAAAGGATTGATGCTGGCGTTTATCGACTGCATGTGGCTGTAAGGAACATCCAGAATCCAGCGCAGCACCTTGAACATCGAAAATGAGAACTGCAGAGCGATGAAAATCATCATGGCCGCAAAACTGGCGAAGAAAAACGAAGTTGTATCCTGACCGGTCAGGCCGAGCCAGTCGCTCCAGAAGCCGCGGCCGAGCAGGCGATTGGAAAGGATGAGAAAAAACCAGGAACCGGCGGTGATCACCATCATTGCAATAGTTGGGTAAAGCCAGAGAATAACGGTCGGGTAGGCAATTTTCCAGGCCATCGACAGTCGGTTGGTGATGAAGCCTGCTGCATGGCAGGAAAGCGCCAGATAAACCAGAAACGCTGCGGTCATGATGGCAGGCCCTGGAAGATGCAGGAGAAGCTTCTGTGAATTGGCGAGCAGTATGGCGATATATACAGTCGCCGCCGATGGCAGCAGCCAGCGCAGACGCAGTTCAAAAAAGCCGGTTACTCTGAGGAATTCTTCACGCATTTAAAGAATATAGCAGATAACAATTTTGCCGTGCAAAATTCTCATGTTTTTGCATCGTTCTGTCGATAAAGACCTTGGAGCATTCCAATTCTCAAGGAAAAATAAGAAAAGAATGAGGCAAACAAAGAATATAAGCAGATTATCCCTGTTTAGAGGGTTTGTTGCGCTACTTTTGTGCCTGCTGGTTGCCACTGTCGCAAGTGCCCAGTCGGCAGCGTTTCAGGATCTGCCGAAAGACCACTGGGCCTTTTCCGATGTGGATTTTCTTATCAGTCAGGGATATATGGAAGGCTACCCCGACGGCACCTTCAAAGGCCGCAAAGTTACCACCAGATACGATATCGCGCTTATTCTGGCGCGTATTCTCAAGCGCATGGAAGAGAAAAAAGCTTCGATAGATGCTGCCAGCGAAGAAGAGCGGGCGGCACTTTCACGTCTCACCAAAGAATTTCGCGATGAGCTCGGGTTGCTCGACGTGCGCGTAGATTCTCTTGAACGCCGCATGGTCGACAGCGAGAATAAGGTAAAAGAGCTCGAAAATATGATTCCGAAGATGAAGATCACTGGGTTTTATCGTGGTCGCGGCCAATACATCGTCGAGCCTGAAACGGTCGGCAGAAACGAAGCCGGTGATGAAGCTTCATTTGTCGATCCTGGTCTTGTTACTTTCTATCAGCAGATTTATCTCAAATTCACCGGCAAGCCTTTTGGTGACAAGATCGAAACCTTTTACGAGCTTCTTGGCTACATCAAGGGCCGCACCTGGAACAAGGTCGTCTACAACAACGCTGGCAATAATGGTCAGAACCCGTTCGACAACGTCGATGATTATGTCAGGTATGTTCAGAATGACAACTATGTGCGCTCGAACAAACTACACCTGGTCAGCAAGGCCAAGTCGATGAAAGTCAGGGTGTTCTCGGGCGAATCGGCGACCGGTATCGATGACCCGATGAACGTGCTTACTGAAGATACAGGCGTCATCGCTCCTTATCAGGGCGTCGAAGTTTCTGGTTCAGAAAGCGGCGTTTCTTATCAGGGTTCGGCTCTGAAAAGTGATATCCGCGACGATTATGCCGACACTTCCGACATGATTTCTGGGCGTGTGGTCTGGAAACTGCCGGAAAAATTCAGCGAAGACACATTTTCGATCGGCACCTCATATGCCGAAAAGATTTTTGATTACAAGACCCGTGGTAATTCAAATACCGTTCGGGGCATCGACCTCAACTACTCGACCGAGCGTGCCGGCAAGATCACCGGCAGCGCCGAGTTCCTTACTTCAAACGCTTATTTGACCGATACGGCCGACAAGGATGCCAACAAAAAGAACTTTGGCGACGAAGGCTCACGCTTTGACGTCAGCGTCCAGAATGGTGGCTTTACCGGTACTGTGAAGCATTATGATTTCGGCAGACATTTCCGGGCAATGATGGCCCCGGTATGGGCCTACGATGTCGGCGATACCGACGATTTCCCTTACAATCTCGATGTCGACAGCAACTATGGCCGACCAAATTTCGAAGGCGAAAAGCTGACCCGTTTCTCGGTCAACTACGATTTTGGCAACAAACTTCTGGCGATGGCCAACAACCTTTCGGTAGAAGCTACCTATCTGTCGAAAACCTGGGAAATTGACCCGAACAAAGCCTATGACACCGATGGTTATTCCGGTCGCAAATTCACCTTTCAGCTGCTCTCTGACTTCACCGACAACACGACTTTGAAATACGATTTCGTGCAGAAGTGGGATGCTCTGGAAGAAGAACAGGGCTGGACTTCGAATGCAGTCGAATTGAATCTGAAGCTCAGTGACTCTGTGAGTTCGAAAGGCAAGATTTTCGTACTCGGCGACCCTGACGATATCTACGAGCAGGACGGCGAGTCCTGGGAATACAACGAACGCGTCGGCTATTTTGAAGTCAACTCCGACATCAACCCGCGTGTTTTCGCCAAAGGCAGCGTTGAACACCAGGTTCAGTGGGTAAATTCACCGAAAGAAAACACCCGCGTCGACTATATCGGTGAAGCAACCTACAACCTGACTTCAACCTTCAGCTTTACCGGTGGCGTGCAGCATGTCGATTATGTTCACAGCCTGGAAGCCGGCAAATCAAGTCTTGCCAATGCCATTCTGGCTGAACTGAAGAAGAATTTTACCGACAAATTCAGAGGCCGTGCCTTCTATTCACGCGGTATTATCGACTTCAAAGACGGAATGACCGATTCGATCGACCGTGAAAACGCTTATGGCGAGCTGATTTATGACGTCAACAAAGACGCCACCATCTCGTTCAAGTTCGGTTACGACTACCCGTCAGAATGGCGCTGGGCTGTTACCAGCACCGACAACGGCAGAGATTACGTCGACATACATACGCAGAAGATGTTCGTCTTCGAGGCAAAATCAAATTTCTAGGATTGGCAGACATGAAAAAGAGACTAATGGCACTGTTTCTGACCCTGATTGCCCTGGCCGCTACCGGCTGCATTCAGGAATCCCTGGTTATTCCGGTCGCCACAGTCACCGGTAAAGTCGTGGTGCCGTCAGGAAAAACCTCGACCGGCATCAAAGTAACCGTGGCGGGTGAATCAACCTCTGCCTATGTCAACGAGAGCGGTGACTATAGTCTCGAATTCAGAAAAACCGGTCGTTTTTTGTTGATTGCGAGAGGCCGTGGTTTCGATATCAATTTCGCCTGGGTAGATGCTATTTCTGAAAAGACGGTCGAAGCTCCCAATATCAACCTCAGTGAAAAGCTGGTCGGTGAAGCTATCTGGATGGCTTCGCTGATCGATTTCCCGGATGCAAAAGCTTTCAAAGTCAAAGCAGTTTCTCCGGCATGGAGCCAGGCCAGCGAAAACATGTATGATGACGGCACTCACGGTGACGTTCTGGCCGACGACGGCATTTTCACTCTACGTCTGACCAATCTCAAAACCGGCACCCAGCAGTATTCTATCGAATACACGAAGAGCGACGGCAAAACGAGCAGCAGCAAAGACCCGCACCGGGAAGGCGAAGTCAGTTCCAACTCAGCACTCTATATTCCCGAATCGACGGTTAAACTCGCACGCGGCACGGTCACCAGCGATGTTACCGGCGTGAATTACAGCGAAGTCAAACTTGCCACCAAGAAGGGGTCGAGATCGATGCAGCTCGACAGCGACGGTGGTTACAGCTTCGCCATGGAAGGCAACGGCCGGGAATATCTCGTGTTCAGAAGCCAGAATTTCCATGCCAGGGCCATACCAGTCGATCTTTCGACCGTAACTCTGCTCGATGTGCCGACCACGACGATCTCTTCGAAGAAGGCCGGTGAAGTAAAAATGATTCTGATTGCTTCTGATTTTGCTGAAGTGAAAGATCCGACCGTCGTCGGTGATTTCACGAACTGGCAGCCGCAGAAACTTTATGATGACGCCACCAATGGTGATGAAGTCGCAGGTGATGGCGTCTATACCAGACTCTTCAAAGGCGTAAACACTTCAAGTTCTTACCAGAAGTATGCTTTCAACATCACGGCAACGAATCAGGTCAAAGACCCGTATCAGGAATCGGGCGACGAGTCATACTCGATCATCAGGGTGAAATGATGAATAAGTCAGGAAAAATCATCATTCTGGTAATGTTCTGCCTGATTGTGCTCGGTGCCGGCGCCCCTGCGGCCAGGGCCGAGAAGGTCAACTACTATTACGAAACCGGTTCATGGCTCGATATCAAAGACAACATCGGTGACGACAAAGGCCCGGGTTATTACATGTACCCGAGCGACAAGCGCATGCGCCGCGGGGTTTTCGATATCAAGAAATTCACCGTTTATGAAGAAGGCCAGGTTATCGTTTTCGAAATACAGATGCGCAATTACATCATGCGCGAGTGGCCTGACACCGCGAAAAGCGAAGATCAGGGTTTCGTCGCCAATCTCTGGGATATCTACATCGACATCGATGGCATCGAGAACTCAGGTTACAAGCAGGCATTGCCGGGTCGTGATCTGGCGTTTGCCGACAACATGGGTTGGGAAAAAATGATTCTCATCTCACCGCTTTCTGAATATGAACTCTATGACATCCTGCGCGACAAAACCGACGAGCTCGAGTTTCAGAATCAGATCGACGACATAGTATACCCCGATTACGTCAAGATTCAGAGCGACCGGGCGATTATCAAGATTTCCAAACTCAAACTGCCGCGCATTGCCGAAACTTCAGGGTTTCAGTGCCTGGCGATGGGTTACAAGAAAATTGTTTCGCCTAACCGCCTGCTTAACCGTGATGTGCGCGCCTTCGCCAGTTTCGATGATTTTGGCGGCGGGCATGACACCTACGGCGATCCGCCGGTTATGGATATGATCGTTCCGGAAGGCGATGACCAGTATGCATTGCTGCGCGATTATCGTTCCGAACCCTACCGTGAAGACATCACCTATGCCCGTGTTCCGTTCGTTTATAAAGATGGTCAGCGCAAAAGCCCGGCAATGGCCAATCCTCCGGTTAAGGCTCCGGCAGACGAAGCCGGTGTTCCAGGAGAAGCTGCCCCTCCGGCAGTAAATATTTCTTCCGAAAAGAACACTGCCGTGCTGCGGACTGCTCCGCCGGTAGTATCTCAACCCGCAGTCACCATAGCTAAACCGGCGGTGCCGCCAGTAAAAAAACCTGTCAAAACAATCACCGGTTCAGCAGCAGGAAAACCTGCCGGCAGTTCAGGCGGTTTCGTTCCACTGAAACCCGTCTCTTCAGAACAGGGTTTCAAACCACTTCCCAAAGCGCCCGAAGGATTCATACCCGTTAAAAAATCAAAATGAAAACATTCAAAGCCTGCTCATTTTTTAATGAACTAATGACGATTAAGATAAAAGCACCAGAATCAGTTTGCTCAAGGAGGCCCCCGCAGATGAATCGACAGAAATCCCATAGAATGGCAGGTCTGCTGCTGTTGCTCACCATGTTTTTTGTCGCTTCGGCAACCGGTCTGTTCGCTCAGTCGGCACGCTCGAGGGGCATGGGTGGTGCTTTCATCGGTCTGTCAGACGACGAATCGGCCACCGTGTTCAACCCGGCGGGCCTTAGTCAGATTCAGGGCCGCGAAGCTTCGCTTCAGGCCAAGGTCAATGAACGTGACATCTATGACTGGACCAACCTGGCTTTTACCGGCCATATCTACGAAGATAACGTCGAAAGCAAATTTTCGATCACCGACTACCTCGAACACAACATTCTTGAAGAACCACTGCCCAGAAGGCCGAAATACAGCTACGGTGTTTCGTATACCCAGGACAACCGTTCGCTCGAATTCGGTAATCTGGTTGGTGGCGAATATCAGGGAGTAAGACGTGAAGTCAGAGACCTGCAGCTGGCCTTCGGCACCAGGTTTCCGATTGCCAGACGCATGCTGGCCCGCGAGCAGCTGTATGGCGGTATCAAACTCAGAGTTCTCAATGTCGATCGTTATATCAAGAGCCTGATGCAGCACAGCAAACGCGATCTGTTCTCTCTGGGCTTCGGTCTTATGTATCATTACAATGACCGGGTGACCGGCGGTCTCACTATCGATAATCTCGTTCAGAGTGTCAGTGGTACCAATGAAAACGAAGATGGAGTCACTCTCAACCTCGGCACTGCCTATACCATCACCAAGGGCACGACAATTGCCGCCGACGCCCTCAATATCACCAATACACCCGATGCCAACGAACAGCAGTATCGCATCGGGGTCGAAAAGAAATTCGTCGAAAACGATCTCACCATGAGAATCGGGTCACTCAACGGCACGCTGACTCTTGGTTTCGGCATGAACGTTCTGCCGCACATCCGGGTCGATTACTCGTTCTATGATGGTGAAGTCGTGAGCGAACACCATGTTGGAGCGCACGTGACCTTTGACTAAGCAGGAGACAGCGATGAAGTGCATGGCAAGGGCCATTCTGATTTTCGTAATGATGTTCTCCGCCTGCAATCTGCGGGCGGAGAATTTTGTCGAACCCGGCATTTTTCTGCAGCAGAAGCTTGAAGTTTTCGGCCTGGCCGGAATTCCCTGGGAGGGCGAATCTTCATGGGATGAAGAGCGGTCTCGCGCCTGGATGGATGCGCTGCATCATGCCTACGAAAAGATTCTTGAATTGCCCCTGATGGAAGGCAAACAGGTGGTGCATGTGCTGCAGACCAACGCGGCTCTGAAGGAACGTCTTGGTCTGGTGCTGATGTCAGCGCCGAAAACATTTTTTCAGCCCGATGTTTCCGGAATGGTGCGCTGCCGTGTCGATGTGCCGCTGACCGGCCGTATAAGTCTGCGTTCGGCTCTGTATCTCGCGGCATTGCGCCCTGAACCGGTGCAGCCTACCAGCTTTCTCGCCTCATGGACCGCCGGGGTCAAGGTTGATACGAAAACGCCGCCTCCGGCATTCATGCGGGTCATTGTCGATGCACGACAGTTTGCCTTTGAACCTTCTTTGTTTCCGAGGTTCTTCGATGCTTCCGGCATGTTGATTTTCCAGGAAGCGATGATTCCTGAAAGAGAACGTTTCAGCCGCCCGGCTGTGCGTTTTATGACCGATATAACCGCGGCCCGTGCCGGCATTGCCGAAGACGAGACCTTTACTCTGGCCGCCCATGTGAACCCCCTGTATCGCCGCGACATCACTGTCGAAGAAGCTGATGCTCAGGTGTTTGCTCGTTTCTGCCGCGATATGATCGATACACCTTTGCGGCAGCGTGAAATTGTGATAGTTTTTGACCCTGAACGACCCCGCAAAAAGGGCCGACTTGTTAAAACTGAAACCAAAGCCGAGAAACCGGCTGATTCTACCCCCAGGCAGGAGGCAAAACCATGATTTCAAGACGCATTCTGGCCGTTATTCTGCTGTTGTGTTGTGTGTGCACGGCCGCAGTGGCCGCTGAGGTCGACCGTGAGCTCGACAAACGTGTCAGCCGCATCGAACGCTATATTTACGGCGATGAGCAGGCAGCCGCCATGGCAGACCGACTGCGGCAGATCGAAGAAGACCTGTTCGGCCGCTCGACCGGGCAGACCGATTCCGAAAAGTCGCGCTATCTGCATGATTTTATTTTCAAGGGTTCGGCCAACAATCTTTCTCTCGATATGAAACTCAGCTATCTTGAATGGAAGCTGTTCAATAAGACCGGCGAAGGGACGCTTGAAGCCAGGCTTGCCGAAATCGACAAAAAGGTGATCGGCAATGTTTCCATGGAACCGATGGCTTTTCGACTGGAACAGCTGGTGCATCTGACCATTGAACGCGGCCTGATCTCACTGCATACGGTGACTATTCCGGCGGGCACAGAGATAAGACTGCGTCTAAAGAAGGATCTGACCAGCCGCACCGCCAGCAAAGGTGAGATTATTCCGATGGTCGTGGCCGGAGATCTCTTTGTTGATCGCAACATTCTCGTCATGACCAGCGGCGGCATAGTCAGTGCCGAGGTCAAGAACGTCAGACGCGGTGGCAGATTCGGGCGCACCGGCTATGTAAATCTCGATGTGAGAAACATCGAGAGCATGGATGCTTCGCTGTTGCCGGTCAAGATTGAAGATGCCGGTTCAAAATTCGACAAGAAGAAAATCGGCATGGCGGCAGGGGCTTCGACCCTTGGTTACCTGGTGCTTGGTCCGATCGGGCTCGCCGGCGGAGCTTTCATCAAGGGCGGTGAAGTTGAAGTACCGGCCGGAACTGAGTTGAGTGTCGTCACCACTGAAGATCGGCGGGTAACCGGTGTTCTTGTGCCGAAACGTTGAATTTATGCAGAAAATTGGGCCGCCACGTTTGCTGGCGGCCCTTTTTGCTTTATAACGCAGGCTTGCATTCGCCAGATCGGGTGATATAATAAGTCATTCTATTCTGTCTGGAGTTAGAATGGCTAAAACAGGAGCTTTCAAAGAAATCGCCTCGATTCTGGGTGCCTCGAGCGTGCTCGGGTTCGTCGGTCAGAAATTGCAGCAGCCCCTGATCATCATGTTTCTGGTCGCCGGCGTCATTTCGGGGCCTTCCGGGTTCCGTTTCATCAAAAGCTATGAAGAAATCGAACTGCTGGCCGAAATTGGCATCGCTCTTCTGCTGTTCATCGTTGGGTTGAAACTCGATCTTAAACTGATCAAGTCTACCGGCCCGGTTGCGCTCGTTACCGGTATCGGCCAGATGGTTTTGACTTCCGGGTTTGGCTACCTTCTTGCAGCATCGATGGGCATGAATTCAGTTACTTCAGCCTATGTGGCCATGGCGATGACATTTTCCAGTACTATCATCATCGTCAAGCTTCTTTCAGATAAAAAAGAGATCGATTCACTGCATGGTCAAATTGCGCTTGGCTTTCTGATCGTGCAGGACATCGCAGCCATCGTCGCTCTGGCATTTTTGACCGCTTTTGGCAGTAATCTTGGCGGCGAGGTCACCGTCTGGTCGGCAATAAGTCAGATTCTGATACGCGGCACCATCATGATTGCCGCGGTCGGCCTGCTGATGCGCTATGTAATCTCCGGGCTGGTCGAGCGAATGGCTTCATCTCAGGAAATGCTCAGTCTTTTCGCGGTTTCCTGGGCGGTTTTTCTCGCTGCCGGTGGTGAGATGCTCGGATTCAGCAAAGAGGTTGGAGCCTTTCTGGCTGGCATTTCCCTTGCATCTAACGATTATCGTGATGCGATCGGTTCCAGGCTGGGCGGTTTGCGTGACTTTCTGCTGCTGTTCTTTTTTATCGATCTCGGCGCGCGTCTCGACTGGTCGGTTGTTGGTTCTCAGCTTGGCGTTGCCGCGATTTTTTCGCTTTTCGTTCTGTTGATCAAACCAATCATTCTGCTGGTTATCATGGGCTTGATGGGCTATCGCCGACGCACTTCCTTTATGGATGGCCTAACGGTGGCGCAGATTAGCGAATTTTCCTTGATAGTGGCGGCTCTTGGTCTCAGTCTCGGCCATATAACCGCCGAAACCATGGGCCTGATAACCCTGGTAGGGGTTGTCACCATTTTTGTCTCTTCGTACATGATTCTTAATTCCCGTAAGTTTTACAATCTGCTTTCAGAACCTCTGAAAATTTTTGAAAGGCAGAACCCTTATCGGGAGGCTGCAGGCGATACCCTGAATGCCATTCCATCGCTCGACGTCATTCTTGTCGGTCTGGGCAGTTATGGCAGCAGTCTTGCCGAAGACCTTCTCTACCGCAAAAAGCGGGTTCTTGGTCTCGATTTCGACCCCGAGGCTCTGGCGCGCTGGCGTGGCCATGAAATGGCTATCGCCTACGGTGATGTCACCGACTATGAGGCTTTCGAGCATCTGCCGCTGAGCAAGACCCGCTGTGTCGTTTCCACCATTCATTCTGAAGAAATCAATCTCGAACTTCTGCACCGTCTGCAGGAACACAGCTTTGCCGGTAAAGTCGCGCTTACCGCCAGTTCAGCGATCGAAGCCCGGCATTATGAAGAGGCCGGCGCCAACGTTGTGTTCCGCCCGTTCAACGATGCCGCCGAACAGGCCGCCGGGTCGCTGGTGCATGCAATCGATGTTTTGCCTGACAATATCAACTGGCCGATTGCGTTCAAAGATGTAAAAATCAGCACCAGTTCGGCCTATGCCGATCATGAAGTCAGAGAAATTCCTATCCGGTCGATTACCGGGGTTTCCATTCTTGCGGTTATCCGCGGCGGCCGCGTTTATCACGACCCGGGGGCCGATTTCAAAATCTATGCCGGTGACCGCGTCGTGATCATGGGGCCGCATGAACTGCTGAAAAGTGCTGAAGAACTGCTGGGCAGTGCCGCAAGTGACGAAAATGAGGAGTCCGGGCGCTTCGAGATCGCTGAGCTGCCTATTACTCCAGGATCTGACAAGGTGGGCCAGACGATCATGGATCTGCGTTTCAGACAGACTTTTGGTGTTACGGTCGTCGGTATCAGGAGAGGCGACCAGCAGATCACTGCTCCAGGCCCAACCGAAAAGATCGCGGCTGCAGACTGTATCATCGTGATCGGAACAGCCGCCGCAGTCGACAAATTGAGAAAAGAGCACGTCGAAGTTTTTCCGGAAAGGCTGCCTGCCTGATTGTCTGCCCCCTGTTTTATCGCCTGTCAGGCAAAAAAAAGAGGCCAGCCTGTTATAGCCAGCCCCGGGGGAGAGATCTCCCGGTTTGCCGACGCGGAATTGTCGACAAACCAGTTTCGCCGATAAGCGAAAATCCTGACCACAACCGGTTGGTTATGGTAGGACAACCCGGGATTAGCAAATTTTATGCCACTATGGTTCGCCTGTTTGTTTGCCTTTTTGACTTCGCTGTAATAAAGGTTGTTGTCGCGATTCTGCAGTCGCCAGGAGCCTGATAATGAGGCTTTGTTGGTCAGCAGGTTTTCAGGTGTTTCTTTTCACGGGAGTTTCCATCGGTTGATAATCACTAAAATGCTCAGTTGTGAGATTGTGGCAGATGAAGTGAAATAGAGTAACCTGTTGGTTAACCGACCGGAGATGCTGATGGAATAAAACCCTTTATTCATGAGCTTACTGAAAAAAATCATCTTGTTAGCATCTGGATTAAAGGCAAAAGAAAAAACGGCTCGATGGTTTCGGGCCGTTTAAGGGGTTTAGAATCAGAGAGAGAGGTTATTGCATGAAAAAACTAGAGTGCATTGAGGGGCCACAGCAGTGAACCCTCATTTCATCTCATAGGCTTGCTCCTTGTTGATTACCAATCTTTCGACCAGTAGTTGTTAACAAAAGACATTAAAATAGTAGCATTAATTGTGCCAGTTTTTATGCTATTAAAAAAGTAGCATTAAATGCGGAAATCAGAATATGGGCTATTTTTGTCGACCACGAAATATCGTGTTACGGGAAATAAAATACGAAATATCGTATTTTATCCATGCTCGCTGGTTGCCCGGGAAACATTATTGAATCCTGCAAAAACAAAATAGAGTTTGTTCGACGGCCCGGCATATCAGCCGGGTTGCTTTTTCTACAGCGATTCCTCACTTCGTTCGTCACAAGCTTCCGAAAAAGCAATCCCGTCTTCTCTCCGTGCCTGTTTATGATTTATTAGAGGGAGCTTTAATTATGCAGTTATCAATATCTGCCTGTTTGGATATTGTTCTTTTTGGGCAGCGGTTTGACTATTTTATTCAACATGAAGCGCAGGAAGCAGATTTTTTTGCCCTCATCGAGAAAGCGCTTTTCATAGGTCGTCTGTATATCTGGAATCGCGAGCCGTAATGGGGAATTGTAAAGATCATCGGTTGCATCGATTATTTCCAGGTTGTTTTCGTAGGCAATAGCCAGAGTGAACTCGTAAAGTTCGGCCGAATCGGTTTTAAGGCAGATAGTTCCGCCGGCGGTCAAAACATCGAGATAGCGGTTGAGAAAAGCCGGTGCAGTAAGGCGTCGGTTGGCGCGGTCAGGATATGGATCGGGAAAGGTGATCCAGATTTCGCTCACTTCACGGGCAAATATTCGATTCAACAGTTCGATCTGGGTTCTGACGAAGCAGGCATTGGTTATATTGTCGTTTTGCACCGTTTTGACGCCAAAATACAGGCGTGAGCCCTTTATATCGACGCCGATGAAGTTTTTCCCGGGAAACATTCTTGCCATGCCGACAGTGTACTCACCGCGCCCGCAACCGAGCTCGAGAATGAGGTCATTGGGGTTGGCAAAAAAGCCCTCTGCCCATTTTCCCTTCAGGTGATGGTCATTTTCGAGCATTTCAAGCGCCGGCGGCTCGAAGAGTCGCGGAAAAGTGGCGTTTTCTCTGAATCTGATAAGCTTTTTTTTGCCCATATGGGCAGAGAGATTAGCGCAAACAGCTGATCTGTGCAACTAAAAACATCGGCAGCCGGCGAAATGTTGCGATTATTTGCATGAGCTGACATGGCGTGGCACGGCCATGGTTGTGGCTTTGTTATCATTATGAAGCATCCCGGATGCCTTATGCCGCGGGGGTTGTCGTCACGAGGCATCGTAGATACCGTGGCGATCTCAGTTGCTTTATTTCAGAGTTTCTACCGCCAGGCTGTCTGAGGCGATTCTGATGCTGTAGAGACGACCGTCTGCGTCGACCCAGTCGGGCCTGGTCGGGTCATAGCCCGGGTCAGGGTGTTTAGTCTGAAATTTTCTGACTACCGAACCGTCTTCGGCCAGTGCCAGATAGAATCGCGAGAAGTTGGTATCATAAATGACATGCAGGCGATTACGGGCATCATAGCCCTGCAGGGCGACCCAGACAACCGGGTTATCATCTCTGATCAGGGCAAGAAACTGCAAAGAAGCACCGGGTTTTTCCGAGGTCAGAATCTGCCAGATGCCAGGCAGTTTCTCGTCGGCTGCCAGAACGGCAACCCTGCTGTTTCTTGCTACTGCAATGCCGGTAAGGCCTTCGAGTGGTTTGAAAACAGGCTTGCCATTGCGGTCTAGAATGAAGGTGCGCCGCGAAGCCAGATCTTCGATGTAGATGTTGCCATGCTGGTCGGTATGCAGCTGGTTTATCTGCAGCCATGGTGCCGCTGCCGATGGAAGGAAAGCGCGCGGCGGGGCCCGGCGCAGATCGACTTCAATGATCGCGTTGTTTGCTGCATCGGCGACCAGGAGTTTGCCGGGTATGCCGGGTGTGAGATCTGCCAGAACCGGGTCGCTGGCCAGACCGGCATCGCGGGCTGTTTTAATCAGATCGACGATTTTGATCGGCCTGCCTTTGGCTGAAAAAGCCGTGATGCGTGCGTTCAGGGTATCGCCGGCCCAGAGGTTGCCGTTTCGGTCGGTAACAAAGGCCATCGGGCCCTGAAACGGGCCGTCGAGAACGCCGCCGTTTGATTCGCTCAACCATAGAAGCTGATCTGGCTGCTCGCCGCAGCTGAAAGAGAGCCATGGGCTGAATTCTACGTTGGGCAGATCGAATGGTTCGGTGTCTGCCAGGCATGGAACGAGCAGTGAAACTACGAACAACAGAAGGATGGCTGAATTTCTGATCATTGAAGGCTGACTTATTTTCCCGACAGCTTGTTAAGCATGCTGTCCATGTTTTTGATGCGATATACACCTGCCCAGCGCGATTTATACCTTGAGGGCAGGACTTCGATGCGCACTCCGGAATAACCTACTTTGCCGGCAATGCGGGTGCCTTTCTGAACTCTGGTCGGGGTTGAATGGGCGATTATAGGCTGACCTGATGATGTGTAGCCCATGAACAGGCCGACATGACCGATGCCGCTGCTGCCCGGGTTCATGACGAAGACATCACCGGGTCTGATCGAATCACGCGGATTGGGTGGCGGAAATGACGAGGTAATTTTCTTTGTATACTGCGTTTTGTATACCTGACTTGAAGGATACCAGCTGTTGGCAGGGAAAACCGGTGGAATACCCGAAGCTGCTGCCATCTTCTGGATGAATTGGCCGACAAAGCCGGAACAGTCAGTCTTTTCGGCGTAGCCGGAAACTTTTTTGTGCCCGGCGCCAAAAACATAAGCTTTGTTGCTGGAACAGAACTTTTCGACGATATCGAAGACGGTGCTGAATGTCTTGCTGTCATAACCGAACCTCGACGGGTCAAGGGTGCCGTCAGGTACGCCGGTAGTCGGGGTGTTGTCGTCACTGTCGGGTTTGTTGACTCTTTCTTCGCCGATTTCTACATAATTGCTGTGAACGTAGGCATAGCCGCCGTTATAATGTATTTTGAGCCAGTCGCCTTCGCGGGCGACGATGCGAAGTTTGTCGCCGTCATACAGTTTGCCGATGATTTTGCCCCATGGGCCGGTTCTGACGTTCAGGCGTGTGTTGACGTTAACGAAGCCGACAGTGCCTTCTTTAAGCTTGACAGACGTATTGGTAGCCGATGATGAAGAAGATGAGCCCGAACCATTTACCGAAGCTGACGCTGGAATGTTGACTTTTTCGACGTTGAAAGGGTTGCTGACATCGGCATCTACGCCGCTGGCAGTCAAGGAGAACGGCGAGGCAAGTATTGCAAGGGCCAGACCCATCAATATTTTTTTCATATTTAACCTCCAGGCGTGCAAGTCGTCGGCAGTTATGACTCTGTTATCAATTATACCGTACAATGATACCAGAAGTTTTTTAAAACCGGGAGGTCTCAGACGTTTTTGATGTCGATGAGTCTGCCGTCACTGGAAAGTTTTTCGGCAAGAAGTTCAACGATTTTCAGGCGCGGAATTATGCCCTGCTGGCGGAAAGCTATATCGCGGTGCCCGATATTCTGAGTAACTCCGACGAGAAAATTGATGCGGTCGGCGTCGATTATTGCATCATATAGCCGGGTTACCGATGATTGCGCCTCAAAGAAGAGAGGATCGGCATCGAGAATATTGTAGAGCTGGTTCAGGGTTACGGCCCCTTCAGTTACCAGATCTATGCCTTCAAGACTGTAGCCCGGCGGTGCAATCATGCTGTTGTCGGATGTGTTGATCTTTAGTTCATGGTTGAGAAACCTGGCGGCTATCTGGGCGGTAGTCGCACCGCAGATAATTTTCATTCCAGGCAGCGCCAGAAATCCTTCCATGGCTTTTCTGTCTTCGCCGGCGTCTGCAGGTGGGCCGGTGAAAATGTTAACCACTTTGCCCTGGCGGCAAAAGGCTCCGACTACGGTACAGTCGTCACCGCAGGGCTGCCCCCAGAGTTCGAGGGCGTGCTGCCTTACCAGCTGATACAGCTTGTTTTTCTTCTCGCCTGCTACCAGACAATCGTTGATGAAGCGGCTGACCTCAGCGGTTGACCAGCCAAGACGCGTTTTGCCGCCAATGCCTGCAAGAGTGATTCCATCAGAGAAAAGCAGCAGACCTTCGCCGGGTTCAAGAAACAGGTTGCTTTCGCTGATCACTTCGCGCTCGAGGGTAAAATTGCGTCTGGGCAGCACTGATGCTGAATGCCTGCCGACAAAGATGGCTTCAGGCATCTCGTAGGCCAGAACCGTCGCTTCTCCGTTGTTGAGGATTCTGACGATCGTGAATACCGCGTAGGGCATATCACTGCCCCGCGATTCGTGCATGGTTTTCACCAGGGAAGAAAAAGATCTTCGCAGAGAAAAGCCCGAGTCAAGCAGCTTCTGGAGCCGGGCGCCGGCCATGTTCGCATAGATGTTGGCCTTGATGCCTGAACCTATGCCGTCAATGACCAGTATTACCGTGGCTTCGGGGGTGCGAAAGGAACTGACCGCATCGCCGCAGATGCCGCCTTTTCTTTTGGCGCTCTGGGCAATGTCTATTTCGACGTGAATATATCCCATTCCGGTCCTTTCCGGCGGTTGTTTTCATCTTCTTCGCTTTCAGCCAGCTTGAGAAGATTCTCGATAATGTTCTCACCCTGTGCTGTGCTTTCGCCAAGATATCTGGCCATCTGCTGGGCCATTTTCACCTGATGTTCTAACATCTCGCGGGCCTGCAGAATCGTTTTAGATCGCAACTGGGCAAGCTGCTCGATACTGCGGCGGCTGCCGGTCACGTTGACGAAAATGCCGACCAGCTGTTTTTCGACTTCGAGCTGGTAGATGATCTGATGCACGATCAGGTTGTAGCGCTGGTGCTTGACTGTCTGCTCGATGAGGTTTTCGCTGCCTGCCAGAATTTTGGTGAAAGGTTCAGGATCGATAAGATATGAGATGTGTTTGCCGAGAACCGCTTCGGAACAGAGAAACATTTTTCTGAAAGCCGGGTTCATACTGATGATGGCCAGCTTGTCGTCTAGCATGACGATACCGTTCGGACTGGTCTCGATAATTCGGTCGGTGCGTTGTTCGGCGAGGCGACGCATGTAGGGAATGCACATGTCGATTTCTGCAAACCCTCTGATTACGGCAATCGCCTTGTCACGGCAGGAATTGTAACCACAGGCGCCACAGTTCAGTTCGTCGGTCGGGCTTGTTTTGCCGGTGGCCGCCAGAACCCTGTTGATGGCCTCTTCTGTGACTTCTATCTGTTCATCAGGAGTCTTTTCGGGGGGGAAAACAGCGTCGATTATTTGGTTGGGCTGATGAGAAGAAGATTGGACTCCGTGGTTCCTTTCTGCATAGCCTATCAGCTCGCCGCGGCCTGTGAACAGATCACGATGTTCCGGGGCACCCGGGCCGTTAACGCAACCCTGCGAACAGAACAACGGTTCGATGAACAGCTTTTCGTTTTTAACAAGATTGAGAATTTGTCTGAATTCGGCATGGCCGCTTACGGCGACAATTTTTGCCTGAAGGCTGTCAGAGCCGATTCCGGCCGTTCTGGTAAGGCCGCCAGGCAGTGGAAAGAATCTTGCTTCTCCGGCCGGCTGCTCGTCAAACATGCTTTCTTCAAGGCAGTCGAGTCTGATACCTTCACGTTGCAGCCATTCTTCAAGTTCTCTGAAAGTCAGGGCGCAGTCGACTTTCTGCAAACCATGGCTTGTATCTGCTTCCTGCTTTTTAGCAATGCAGGGGCCGATAAAAACCACTCTCGCCCCTTCACCGAGCTTTTTTCTGATCATGGCGGCATGGGCGAGCATAGGTGACGCAACCGGTAGCAGGCTGCCAGTCGCTTCCGGCACGTATTTTCTTATGTAGCTGACCACTGCGGGGCAGGCAGTGCATATCGAACTCCGGTCGGAAAATTGCCTTTCGAGGCTGGCGATTGCTACCGGATAAGCTCCGATAGAGGTTTCTGAAACATGCGCAAACCCCAGATGTCGAAGGGCTGAGGCGAGCCTCTTTCTTTGTGAGGGCGAGTAGAAGGCAGCAAAAGACGGTGCAAGACTCGCGGCTGCCGGAAATGGCTCATTGATAAGCCTGATGGCCTTTTCGAGGTCGTTGCGGTATTGTTTGGCGCCCTGTGGGCATTCGCGGATGCAGGTGCCGCAGGCTATGCATCTGTCCGGGTCGACGCTGGCCTGACCGTTGATCATGCGGATAGCCTTGACCGGGCACTGACGCAAACATCGATAACAGTCGCGACATTGCGCCTTGTTGGTAAAAACTACCGGGCTCTTTTCATTTGCTTCCATCAGGTTTGTTCCTGTTCGTTAGGTCGACCGCCGGGATTCAGGTCTGGCAATTTTGGCGACTGACCAAAGTGCGATGGCAGATTCCCGGAGGTCTGTTAACTATATTATAACGAAAAGTGAAAATAATCACAATGCAAAAATTCAGGCAATCAAAAGGGCTGTTTCATATTTCTATGAGACAGCCCCATTATTCTGTTTGTAAAGGCAGGATTCTCAGAGTTTCAGCGCAGAATATAGCTGATCAGCAGAGCTGAGCATTCGATCGTTCTGGTGGCGTCTTTGATGAAGACTTTCACCAGTTCGTTGCGGTCACTCTTTTCGCCTTTAAGAACGCTGTCGAGCAGGGCTTCGTTAAACCAGGTATCGAGTTGAAAATCATCGCCGTCTTTGGGTGAGAGGTTCGGGTCGGTGATCAGGTTCTTCGGGAAAGTCTTGGAAATAAGCTTGTCGAGAGGTCTGGAAATCTTGTAGGCAGCCTTTGAAACCCGGTTGAAAATCTTGTGCAGGAAATCTGTATTTTTGATGTTATCGGGGTTAAGGGCCAGTTCGCGGCCGTTGGTGACGGCATTGTCGACCTGAATGAAGTGATCGAGGCTGTTGCGGGTCAGGCGAATGAATTCGAGGCCGGCGGCTTCATAGGCAAAGTGTCGGTTGGAAAGGATTTTGGTATTGTCTGAAACGAACTTGTCTTTGTCTTTCACGGTGAAGTATTTTACATACATGAAGACGGTTGCATAGGGCAGAGCACTCGAGTGATAGGGGTTGGAAACATCCTGCAGGTAATGCAGAGAGTTGGCCAGAAATCTGGCGGTCCAGAACAGGTCGCGGTTCTGCCAGGCAAGCCCGGCGAGGCGCGTGAAAATATCGAAGCGCAGCATGGCCATGCTTTCTTTGAGTGAGGCCCGGGCTTTGTAAGTTATGATGTTTTCGTTGGCGAAATACATGTGGAACGGGCCCTGCGATGAGAGACTGTCGACGTCGCCGAACGGAATCGCGCCGTAGCGTGGGTCGCCATTGCCGAAAAGGCCGATGTCAGCGCCCCAGTCGGGTTCGTCTGAAAACATGGCCAGCCAGGTCGAAAAAGGCAGAACGGTATTCTGATTGATTGCTGAGAACCCGAATTGATTGGCAAATTCCTGAGAAATTTTGCTG
This sequence comes from uncultured bacterium, assembly GCA_964474705.1. Taxonomy (GTDB): domain Bacteria; phylum Muiribacteriota; class Ozemobacteria; order Ozemobacterales; family Ozemobacteraceae; genus Rifleibacterium. The sequence goes on along the minus strand of CAYYUI010000048.1, from coordinate 5,907 downwards.
CTGCCGAGGCCGGTTTCCTTGATACCAAGAAGTTCAAGAAACCGTTTGCTGGTGAGTTTGCCGGCGCCGTCACCGAAAAGATAATTATGGTTCTCGGCGCTAAGCAACAGCTGTTTGTAATTGTAAGTCGTCAGTTTCCAGAAATAGAAATCACGAAAAACGGTTTTGATGGCCTTTTCATTCTTGCGGATGAAAGTCTCGAGATTGCTTTGCTTCGTTTTGGCCTGCAATACCTGCAGCTGTTTCTCGAGGCTGGTGGTCACGATTCTGGTGAAGTAGAAATGGTGATCCCAGGCCTGGGCCTGGCCACAAAACATAAATGCGGCAAACATAATGGCCAGAACGATTCTGGTGCTTTTCATGATTCTCTCCTGAGAAAATACCCTGCTCAATGTACTGATAACTGTTTAATTTTATGAATTGTATGTCAAAGTGTCAATCTTTACTGCCGTTGTTAAGCAAATTCTGCCTTTTGGCCTGCCGGATTTACTTTTGCTGATTTCGCCATATATAATCAGGGTTTGCTGGCTGCAGAATTCTTTTAAATTGCCGGCGAAAATTTGAGCCGTCGCATTGTTTTTAACGAGGTATCAACCGCATGAAAAAAATTGCCGGAAAACTTTTGCTTGTTTGTCTGCTGCTGGTTTGCCGCCCCATGACTGCCGCCGAATTGTATCTGCTGGTGACTGTGCCAGAATCTACGCCTGCAGATGCCGAAGTCTGTCTCACCGGCAATCACGAAATGCTTGGCAACTGGGATGGCAAAGGTATTCGGCTTACCAGAACCGGGGCCCGGCAGTATGAATTGCGGGCTGATTTCCCGGCCGGCAGCGAAATTGCCTGCAAATTCACCCGCGGAGATTTTACCAGCGTCGAAAAAGATGCGCAGGGTCGCGAAATACCTGACCGGCGCCTGTATGCAGATACTGCGGTTGCCAGTCTTACAGTTGCCGCCTGGGCTGACCAGGTTGCCGGAAAGCCGGTAGACCCGGTTATAACTGGCGATCACAGGGTTTTGCGTGCCGTTGCCTCGCGATATCTTGAAAAAGCGCGTGACGTGATCATCTGGTTGCCTCCTTCTTATGCCGATGGGCAGCAGAGTTATCCGGTTCTGTATCTTCACGATGGCCGAAACCTCTTTGACGCGGCTATGGCTTTTGGCAGCTGTGAATGGGGTGTCGACGAGGTGATGACCGCCGGCCTGGCTTCAGGCAGCTGGCCTGAAACCATTGTTGTCGGCATCGACAACACTATCGACCGCATGAGTGAATATACGCCTTTTCCTGATCCGAAGCATAAAGGCGGTAACGGTGACAACTACCTGCGCTTTCTGGTCGAAGAGCTCAAGCCGATGATTGACCGGGATTTTCGCACTCTGCCGGATCGTCGCCACACCTTTATCGGTGGTTCATCTCTGGGCGGCCTGATTTCTCTGCACGCTGCCACTGCTTATCCAGAGATTTTTGGCGGCATCATTGCCATGTCACCGTCGATCTGGTGGGGCGGCGGCGCTATTATCGAACGACTTCTCGCCGGCGGTATCGAAGCATATGACGGCCGTATCTGGGTCGATATGGGTACGCGTGAAGGCTTAGAAGCTCGTGAGTTTTCGCGGAAACTTGCTTCGGAAATCTCTGCCCGGGCACCGAACTTCAAGGGCCTGCGTTACCGCGAATTCATCGCTGCCACCCATTCGGAAAAATCATGGCGGCAACGCCTGCATCTGCCTCTGCAATACATTCTCGGCCGGCAATAGTTCATATTGCTATAAAATTGCTTATAAGACGCGGATGTGAAACTGACAGTGTTTCATTGATTAACTATACAAAAGCTCATTGTAAATTACTCAAAACAATGAGGTTAGCTCAGAGCTGGCTTATGCCTTTGGCATACGTTTCATCGCTACGCTCCTTGCAATGACATAAAACCATGAAGTCACAACGAAACTTCCATATTGTATGGGCAACTGATGTTGATTTTCAGTAGATTGCATGTGAAATAAACCCGGCGCGCGCCTGCATTATTAACCAGAAAAAAACTCGGCATTCATGGACATGCCGAACTCATGGCCAGCTGGAAGACACAAACAATAAAAAGATAAAAGTTTGTGTTACGCCCCTGGCGCGTGGTTTTTCTGTTCGAAACGACGATAGAGCAGAAACCCTGCCAGCCCGAAAATCAGCGGGCCACCGGCTATTTCAAGTTCGTAGATCATGATCGCCTGAGAAGTCACGAGGTCTTTTCCCGGTACAAACGGCAAAAAGATGCCGAGCATCACCGAGAAAAGACCGATAATGGCTACCAGCCAGGCGCCGGGGTTACCGCCGGGCACCCGATAAGGTCTCGGCGTATCCGGGTGCGATTTTCTCAATTTAATGAAGGCACCGAACAAAAGAATATAGGGAATAAAATAGGTTATCGTCGTCATCAGAATGAGAACTTCATACATGCTTTCAACCGATGGCAGAAGCGAGGTGCAAAGCGTAATCAGCGTGATGAGAAAAGCCTGCACGATCATGGCATTACGCGGCATACCGTCATCGTTCAGTCGGACGAAAAATTCTGGAAACACGCCCTGCCTGGTGCTTTCAAAAAGCATTTTGATCGGGCCAATGATCCAGACGCCAACTCCGCCGAAGTTGCCAAGCGTAATCATGATGGCCATGCCGGTCAGCAGGAAGGGAAAGCCCAATTCGGTCGACAGCAGCTTCATGGCATCCATGATTCCAGAGGCACTGCCAATTTTATCTGGTGAAAGAATCATGGTCATCGCCACAGTACCAATGATATAGATAATCGCGATGATGACCGCCGAGATTAAAGTAGCTCTCGGGAAAGTTTTTTCGGGGTTTTCCGTATCTCCGGCGAGAATCGGCGTCAATTCTATGCCAGCCATTGCAAACATCAGAGTGGAAAGAAACGAGATATCAGAAAAACTGGACAGCGACGGAATGAGCTTCTCAAAAGAATAATCAGTGGGAATCGGCCTTTTCAGAAGAAAAACCGATGCCGCGCCAAGAACAATGATTGTCAGGCCTGGCAGAATGGTGCCGAAAAGTCCGCTGAGATTCGCAAGCCACTTCCCGATCCTGACACCTTTGCAGTTGATCAAAGTCAACATCCAGAAAAGCACCAGCGTCAGCCCGCAGACATAGAGTTTGCTGTCGGCAAGCGTTGCGTTGCCGGTCAGCAGCCCATGCTGCACCAGCAACGGGTCGATGAGAAAAGCCAGGGTTACCGCGATGAACGACAGCAGCGAAGGGTAATAGAAAAGATTGTTGATCCAGTAAAACCAGGAAGTGATGAATGCCGGCTTATCTCCGAAGGCTTCTCTTACCCAGACATATAGACCACCCTGTTCGGGCCAGCCGGTCGCCAGCTCAGAAGACACAAGCCCCAGCGGCACAAAAAACATGAAAGCGGCAAAAATCCACATGAAAACCGACGAGGCCCCGCCGGCGGCGGCGATGGTTATCCATCTCAGCCCGATGATGGCTGTGACGTTCATCAGAACGATATCGTAAAGTCCGAGAGTTTTTTTTATCATGTCACCTGTTCTGCAATTGCCTTCTCTGATTTTCTGGGTCGGATAAATCGTTGGAAAATGGCAGTTCTTCTTTTACGGCTGATTATAATTCATCACTGCTGAAAATACTATTTTCGCCCTGAAACGGAAAAATATCACAGCTATTTCTGGAAATGCGCGGCATGTTGCCTTTTTTTCTGAATCGGATCATGATTGAGTAAGCAATCAATTTTAAATTCGGAATTCCTTTTCATAGGAGAAAACGATGGCTACCGTCTATTTTCACCCGCTTGCAAAAGATCACTCGGCTGCCGAAACCAGCGCCGCCGCGCAAAAAGTTTTTGAAACTCTCGTTGAAAGCGAGAAATTTACACTGGTGAAAAAAGTTCCTCTCAAGGTTCATTTCGGGGAAATGGGCAACCATACGTTTGTCGGCTCTGAAAATTATCTCGGGGTCATCGATTCGCTCAAAAAGAGGAATATCGAGTCCTGTTACATCGAGACGAATGTGCTTTACGGCGGCAAACGCAACAACCGGACGAATCATCTGAAAACGGCGGCCGAACATGGCTTTACCCAGCTGCCGATCGAGATCGCCGACGGGGAAGTGGGCCAGGAGTATTATGAAGTCAAGATTGACGGCCATCAGTTTAAATCCTGCCTCATTGCCTCAGGGTTCAAGCCGTATGAGCAGATGGTTGTTCTGGCTCATTTCAAAGGGCACCTGCTTGCCGGGTTCGGCGGGGCAATCAAGCAGCTTGCGATGGGTTGTGCCTCACGGGGCGGCAAAATGGCTCAACACCAGTCGGCCAAACCATTTATCATTCCCTTTCTCTGTCGGCAATGCGGGGCATGCAAAAAGGTCTGTGCGGTTGATGCCATCGAACTCGGCCGCTGGTCTCGAATCAACCGTGACAAATGCGTCGGTTGTGCCGCCTGTACCGGGGTGTGCCGTTTTTATGCCATCCACACGAATTATCTGCGTTTTCTCATGCTGGGAAGTTTTACGGAGAAAGTCGCGGAATACGGCTATGCCGCCCAGATCGGAAAAAAGAACATTTACGTGAATTTCGTCATCAATATCACGAGCGGCTGCGATTGCGAAGGCCGCAAAATGACCCCATTCATGCGTGACATCGGCATTCTCGCCTCGACCGACCCGGTCGCGATCGATCAGGCTTGCCTTGATAAAATCGATGAAGCCGAAAGCAAGAAGGTGTTCACCCGGGGCCGTGAAACTCTCGATTTTGCAGAAAAACTCGGAATGGGCAAAAGAGCCTACGATCTGGTTCAGTTATAACCCTGGGGAAGGCAAGTCCTGAAAAGACTTTTCTGAAGCTACTTTTCCTTTTTTACTCAGCCGGACAACCAGACTGTCAAAATAACCGTCAAACAATGGAGTTCTAAATTTGCATCATTGAATGTTTTATAAATCATGCTATATTTAATATTGATAAGAAAATTTTTCGCATCAGGGGTTTTACAATGAAAACGCTTACATTGCGCCTGCCGGAAGAGACACACAAGGAACTCAAAATCCTTTCTGCTTCAACTGGCGTTACCATGTCAGACCTGCTCATTAAAGCTGTAAACATCATTACCAGACAAAAAGGGGTTGAAGAAACAACCTTTGCCCTGGCTTTCGAGAAATCATTGTCTGCCGCAGAGGAAAAAGAAACCCGACGTTACAATAAAAAGCAGCTTGAAGAATTTGTCGCAGCAGATCGCATCTGATGAGCACTCCGCCGCGATTATTTCTTGACGCATGCGTCCTGGTTACCGCTGCAAATTCGCCCGAAGGCGGGAGTGCCAGAATTCTTGGCGTCGCTGCTGAAGGCAAGGTCAAACTTTTAGCAACCCGCCTCGTCATGCATGAAGCGAAGAGTAATATCATCAACCTGCTTGGTCCTGCTTTGTGGACCTGGTTTTGCCGCATTATCGGCCCATTGCACATTTCACTTTCAGATCCTCCGACCGCCAGAGAAAAAGCTGAGTGGACAAAGGTCACCGCCCCGAAAGACACAAATGTTTTAGCGGGTGCTATAAAGGGTAAAGCTGATATTCTCATCTCTCTCGATCGAGGGCACATTTTGAACGAAACTGTTCAGAAAGCGTTTCCGCTGCCAATTATGTCTCCTGGTGATTTCCTCCGGCAATATGGTTTAATCGAGCCAAAGCCCGATAATTATCAGAAAAAAACCGGTACGCGAAAATCCAAATAAGCCCGTTCTGCAAACCTGCTGCTGCTTCGTCAATCTACCCCGACCAGCACTCTCTTCGCCGGAAGATTTTCGTTCTAAATTTTTGCAACTGCAGCAGATTATAAAAAATGGTATTGAAAACTTCGCTTGAACCTGTCATTGGCCGGTTCGTTCGCACTC